>VGOW01000001.1 GCA_016875735.1 Chloroflexota bacterium
GTGGTCGTGTATCTCGCTGCTAATGCCAAGGGGCTGGGGATCATCAAGCGCAAGCGTCAGACCCGCCCCTCGCCGCCTAAACTTTCACCCTTGACGGTGTTCGGCGAGCCTTAACTTGTGACCAATGGGCTCACCCCAATGTCGTCTGCGAAAAAGATGATCTCGTCCGCGCTGTGTGGCCCGAAGATAAAATCTTCGAGCGCGGCGTGCGCGACGACAGCCTCGCCCAACTCGTGCGCCGCCTGCGCGAAAAGATCGAACCCGATCCGGCGTCCCCCAAGTTCATTCACACCGTGCCCGGCCGCGGATACCGATTCCTTTCACCGTGAGTCAGCCCATGATCAAACGACTTTCATTGTTCACGGCCAAGCCGTCCTTTAGGATCGTTCATTGTTCATTGCTCATTGCCATCGCCGCATGCGGGGGCGAAAACCCGGCAGACCCCGCCGCGACTCTCGACGCCGCCGTGCGGCAAACCGTCGCCGCGCAACAAACCGCCGGAGCCACACCGAGCCCCTCGCCCGCGCCGACGAACACGCCCGAACCTTCGCCCACCGAAGCGCCGCCCATCAGCGTCACCCTGCAATTCCCCACCGACACGCCCTCTCCAACTTCCAACTCCCAACTCCCAACCTCAAACCCCACCAGCACTCCAATGTCTGTCGTTACTGCGGGGCCGCTCACCCGCCCCAACGGCGCACCCGTTCACGTCGCGCGTCTGCCCGTTGCCCCCACCATCGACGGCGACCCCAGCGAGTGGGGTGTGTTGGCGAACACTGTCGATCAAGTTGTGTTCAAGCCTACAAATTGGTCGGGGCCGAGTGACAACGGCGCAACGTTCGCGTTGGGTTGGGATGCGGCCAATCTGTATCTCGCCGCCTCGGTCGTGGACGATCATCATCAGCAGACTCAGCGCAACGAGTTCATTTACAAAGGCGACAGCATCGAGATTCTGCTCGATGCGAATCTCGGCGGCGATTACACCGATTTCAATTTGAGCGATGACGATTTTCAGTTGGGGCTCTCGCCGGGAAATTTGGCGACGGGTGATCCTGCGCCGCAAGCGTGGCTGTGGTTCCCGGCGTCGAAGTCCGGTGTGCCATCGGGGATCACGGTGGCGGCCAAACGCAGTGGAGAGGGCTTCACGATGGAAGCCGCCATCCCGTGGGCCGTGTTCGGCGTTGCGCCGGAGGGAGATGTTCGCTACGGCTTCATTCTCTCGGTTTCGGACAACGACAACGGGAACGCCGCCGATCAGGAAAGTCTGATCTCGTCGGCGAGCACGCGCAAGTTGGCAAACCCCACCACGTGGGGGACGTTGATTTTGGATCCGTAGGGCGGCGGCGCCCCGCGAGTCCGAATCGGGCGCGACGGCGTGGCGGTGAATGATGCGATTCAACGGTTGGGCGATGGAAAGAAGGGCGAGGAGGGAAAGCCCAATGACGAATGACGAATGAGGAACGACGAATGAAAGCAATATCAAAAAGATGGCGAGGGCGAGTTCGGCGGCGAGGGCGATGTCAAAGGCGCGGGTGAATTGAAACGGCTCGCGTTCGACTCGATAGCCGAACGACTCGAGGCGGGCGGCAATCTCTTGCGCGACTTTTTCTTCTTCGCCGCTGCCCACGAGTCGCGGGCGGGCGATGGCGCGCGCATAAGCGAGCGCGGTGTGCGGATCGAAGGTCACTTGCCGTTGCGCGCGGCGACGATTTCGGCCATGACCGAGAGGGCGATCTCTTCGGGCGCGCGCGCGCCAAGGTCGAGGCCGATGGGGCCGCGAATGCGATTCACTTGCGTTTCGGTCAGCCCGGCTTCGAGCAATCGGGCGCGGCGCTTGGCCTGAGTCTTTTGACTGCCGAGCGCGCCGATGTAAAAGGCCGGGCCGGGCAAAGCGACCATCAGCGCGGGATCGTCGAGTTTGGGATCATGAGTGAGCATGGCGATGGCCGTGCCGCGATTGATGGCGATTTGCTTCAGCGCGTCGTCGGGCCATTCTTGAATGAGGCGATCCACGTGCGGGAAGCGAGTCTCACTGCCGAATGCGCTTCGCGGATCGACGATGATCGTTCGATAGCCGAGGGTTTTGGCGAGCGAGGCGAGGGCGATGGCGATGTGCACGCCGCCGACGATGACGAGCGTGGGCGCAGGGAGGCTGACTTCGATGAAGAGTTCGAGCCCCCCCTCTACGTCCCCCCCGTCTTCGACAGGGGGGGGGGATCGTTTCGACTGGCCTTCGGCGAGGGCAGAGCGCGCGGCGGCGACTGCGGCATCGTGAAGGCCGCTACCGATCTCGCCAACGACCCCGCCATCATCGTGAATCAGAATCGCTTTCCCCAACGCATCGGCGGGGCCGGAGACGACGGTGGCAACGGCGAACGGTTTATCTTCGGTGAGAGCGGCGCGCCACGCTTGAAAGAGAGCGGGGTCGAATCGATTGACGAACACATCCACACTGCCGCCGCAAGCGAGGCCAACTTCCCACGCCGTCTCGTCGGCCACACCGAAATGCAGAAGTTGAGCGCGGCCCGTTTCCAACACTTCCATGCCCACTTCGTACACCGCGCCTTCGATACAGCCGCCGCTGACCGAGCCGGTGATTTTGTTGCCGGGGGCCATGCCCATCTTCGCGCCCGCTTGCCGCGGCGACGACCCCCACGTTTGAATCACGGTAGCGAGGGCAATCGGCTCGCCGTTAGCAATCCACTGTTCGAGTTCGGGGAGAATATCGCGCATGGGGTAGTCAGTTGGAGTTGGAGTTGGAGTTGGAGTTCAGTTCGAGTTGGAGTTGTTGAACTCAAACTCTAATTCCCAACTCTAATCTGCTTTCTTGCCGCGCGCTGTTCGCCGATGGCCGACAACTTGTCGGCGAGGTCTTCGAGGCTGGCGAGGTTGTGCATCGGCAGAAAGTCGTCGATGAAGGGGAGCGCCGTTTGCATCCCGCGCGTGAGCGGCTCGTAATCGGGCGAGCCGAGCAATGGGTTGAGCCAAATGAGTCGGTGGCAATTGCGTTGAAGGCGAGACATCTCTTCGCGCAGGGTGTTCGCGTCGCCGCGATCCCAACCATCGCTGATGAGCACGACAACCGCCCCGCCCCCCAACACGCGGCGGCCCCATTCGAAGTTGAACGTCTTCAGCGCGTCGCCGATTCTCGTCCCACCCGACCAATCGGGCACGGCGCGCGACACCTCACGGAGAGCGCGGTCGAGTTCGCGCCCGCGCAATTGGCGGGTGATGCGCGTGAGTCGGGTGCTGAACACAAACGCTTCCACGCGCTGATCGAGCCCCTCGCTGAGGCTGTAAATGAATTGCAGAAGCAGTCGCGTGTATCGCTCCATCGAGCCGCTGATGTCGGCGACGATAACCAGTGGGCGCGGTTTGTGTTTGGGCTCTTTGCGCGCCGGGTGCAGAAGTTCGCCGCCGTGCCGGATGATGCGGCGCATCGTTCGCCGGAGATCGAGCAATTGACCGCGCCCCGGCCTCTGCCGCCGCGTGCGCCTCTGCCCCAGCCGCCACACCAGCGCGGCCATGATCTGTTTAACCGCCGTGAGTTCTTCGCCCGTGAGTTCAGCAAAATCTTTGTGGCGCAAAACTTCATTAGCGCTGTACGTCAGCGTCATCTCGATGATCGGCGGGCGGTTGGGGTCGGGGAGGCCGTCGCCGCCATCGGGCGACGATTGGGGAGCGCGCAAATCGGGCGGCTTCACCACCGGCTTGCGGCGCACCTTCTGTTGAAGCGAGGGTAGGTCGATCAGCCAGCCTTCTTCGGGCTTGCGCCAAAAAAAGTGAAAGGCTTCGTCGAACAGCTGCAGATCGTCGCGGCTGTGGACGAGCAGGGTTCGGGCGGTGTGAAAGAAATCTTGCTTGCGGCCAATCTCGATCATGTCGAGGGCGTTGACGAGATCGATCATCCGGCCCGGATTCACGTCGAGGCCGAGTCCACGCAGGAGGCGGCCAAAGAGGAGGAGGTTGTGGAGGAGGTTGGAGTTCAAGTTTGAGTTTGAGTTTGAGTTGGGGTGGGCGCAAACTCCAACTCAAACGGCTACACCATCGCCTTCACTCTGTTCAATATCGCTTTGGCGTTCTCGCCTCGGATTTTCTCGACATCGTCTTGGTATTTGAGGATCACGCCAAGCGTTTCTTCGACGACGCCCGGATCGAGCGCGCGCTGATCGAGGGCGACGAGAGCGGTCGTCCAGTCGAGGGTTTCGGCCACGCCGGGCACTTTGTAGAGATCGGCGCGGCGCAGTTCTTGAATGAAGCCGGTGATCTGCCGCGAAAGTTTTTCGGAGGCCTGCGGCACTTTGGCGCAAACGATCTCGAATTCCTTCTCGAAGGAGGGGTAGTCGATCCAATAATAGAGACAGCGGCGCTTGAGCGCGTCGTGAACTTCGCGGGTGCGGTTGGAGGTGATGACGACGACGGGCGGCGAGTCGCTGCGGATGGTGCCGATTTCGGGAATGGTGATTTGGAAGTCGGAGAGGACTTCGAGGAGGAAGGCCTCGAACTCTTCGTCACTGCGGTCGAGTTCATCGACGAGCAGCACCGGCGGCTTGGCGCGCGCGGCCTCGATGGCTTGCAGGAGCGGGCGGCGCAGGAGGAATTCGGGGCCGAACAGTTCCGAGTCGGTGGCGTGTTCGCCGCGCGCTTCCACCAATCGAATGTGCATCATCTGCCGGGTGTAATTCCATTCGTACACGGCGTGATGCACGTCGAGGCCTTCGTAGCATTGCAGGCGGATAAGGTCGGTGTCGAGCAGGCGGGTGATCACTTTGGCGACTTCGGTCTTGCCCACTCCGGCTTCGCCTTCAAGGAAGAGGGGCCGCCCCAGTTTGAGGGCGAGGTAAATGGAAGTCGCCAACCCCCGATCGGCGATATAGGTTTGCGCGCGCAATGCGGCTTGAAGTTCATCAATTGAATTGAAGGTCACATGTCCCTCTCGGTTCAGAACCAGTCTCTTCTCCAAAAAATGATGGCGACGATGATCGAGATGAGCAGAGAGAATCCCATGACGATGGCGAACGCAAACGGATGCCCGCTGAGCGGCAAGCCGAGATTCATCCCGTAGATGCTGGCAACGAGGGTGGGCAGGCTGAGGATGATGGTCATCGAGGCGAGGAACTTCATCACCACGTTGAGGTTGTTGGAGATGATCGAAGCGAAGGCGTCCATCATTTGGCTGAGGATGCTTTCGGAGATGGCCGTCATTTCAATTGCTTGTTGCACTTCGGTAATCACGTCTTCCAGCAATTCTTGATCTTCGGTGTGTTCGTCGAAGAGGTGGCCGCGCTGGAGGCGGGAGAGCATGAGTTCGTTGGATTTGAGGCCGGTGGTGAAATACACCAGACTCTTTTGATATTTGAGCAATTCCAGCACTTCTTCGTTGCGCAGGGAGCGTTGGAGTCTGTCTTCAAGTTTATCAACAATTTTGTTGATCTCCCGCACGTAGTCGAGATATTTTACGGCGGTGTCGTGCAACAGATGAAGCACGAATCGGTTGCGCTGTGTTGTGGAAAGATCGCGCACCGAGCCGGAGGCCAGCAACTGGATGATCGCGCTTTCGACCGGGCAGACGGTGGCCAACATTCCATCGGCGATGATCACCCCGACGGGCACGGTGATGTAGGGGATGTCGGCGGCGTGGCCCTGAAAGTGGGGCAGGCGCAGAACGAGCAACAACGCGCCATCTTCCTTTTCGACGCGCGCCCGCTCGTCGAGGTCGAGGGCATGAGTGAAGTAGTCTTGCGGCGCGGGCAGTTTGCGCCGGAGGGTTTCGATCTCGTCGTGGGTGGGGGCGGCAACGTTCACCCAACAGCCGTCGGCCCACTCGTTGGTCTTCGCCAGACTTTCGCCTTTGCCGGTGAGGATGGTGATCATGTTTACTATTCTAAAAACGTTATCGGCGGCCTCCCCTCTGCTCGGAGGCCGCCGATAGTTTCCCCCAAAATCGATTCGGGCGCAACTTACATTGCGCGTTGGGCCGCAGTCATCAGCGCGCGCTTCGCCATCACGGTGGCGAGGCGAATTCGGTAGTCGGCGGTGGCGTAGAGATCGCTCATCGGATTCGCAATCGCCTCGGCCACTTTAGCGGCGGCGGCGGCAATGGCATCGTCGGTGGGAGCCGAGCCGACGAGGGCGGACTCGGCGGCGGAACAGCGCACCGGGTTCACGGTGGCGCCGCCAACCGCAAGGCTCACCCGCCCCACCTTGCCATCCACCAATCCAACCATTGCGGCCACGCCCACCACTGCATACGACGAGGCCGGATGCCGATGCTTGAGATAGCACCCGCCCATGTTCGGGAAGTTGCGGTAGGCCGGAACGGTGATCGTTGTGAGAATCTCATCGGCTTTGAGCGCGGTGGTGAGCAGGTCTTTGAAAAACTTTCCAGCGGAGATGTCGCGTTCACCCTTTTTGCCCATCGCGGTCATCGTCGCCTCGAGCGCGATCATCACCGTGGGGTAATCGGCGGCGGGGTCGGCGTGGGCCAGCGAGCCGCCCATGGTGCCGCGGTTGCGCACTTGTGTGTCGCCGAGCATCGCCGCAGTTTCGCAAAGAATGGGGCAAGCCTTCGCCAATTCCGCAGAGGCAGCCACCGCCGCATGAGTCGTCAACGCCCCGATCTTCACTTCCTTCTTGCCCGCTTTAATGGCCGAGAGTCCTTTGATGCGGCCAATGTCCACCAGCGCCGCCGGTTGCGCGACGCGCAGTTTCATAGCCGGAAGAAGGCTGTGGCCGCCGGCCAGCACTTTGGCCCCTTTGTTTTTGCCCAGCAGTGCAATCGCTTCGTCGAGAGTCTTCGGGCGATAGTAGTCGAACGTCGGTGTGTACATAGGGTTCTCCTGATCAGTAATTAGTAATCGGTAATTTGTAACTGCCACTTACCAATTACTACTTACTCCCTTGCATCGCCTTCCACACCTTTTCCGGCGTGAGCGGCATTTCGATGTGGCGGACTCCCAGCGGAGCCAAAGCGTCCATCACTGCGTTGGCGATGGTGACGGTGGCGGCGATGGTGCCCATCTCGCCCGCGCCCTTCACGCCCAACGGGTTGTGGGGGGAAGCCGTCTCGATCCGTCCCGTTTCGATCATCGGGAACATATCGGCGTGCGGCACGGCGTACTCCATGAGGGTAGCGGTGAGCAGCTGGCCGTGCTCGTCGTATGCGCCATGCTCGGTGAGCGCCTGCCCCACGCCCTGCACAATGCCGCCGACGATCTGGCCCTCGACGATGAGCGGGTTGATCACTTTGCCCACGTCGTCCACCGCCACGTATTTCTGAATCTTCACTTCGCCGGTGTCGGCGTCCACTTCCACTTGGGCGATGTGCGCGCTGTTGGGGAAGGTGAAGTTGGCCGGGTCGTAGAAGTGAGTCTCTTCGAAGCCGGGTTCGAGGCCAGCGGGCAGGTTGTGGGCGGTGTAGGCGGCGAAGGCCAACTCGCCAAACGCCTTCGCTTTGTTGGGTGAGCCTTTCACGTAAACCTTGCCAGTCTCTTGATCGTAAACGAGGTCCTCTTCGGCGGCTTCGAGTTGATGCGCGGCGATCTTGAGCGCTTTGGCTCGCAATTTTTCGGACGCGCGAACGATGGCGCTGCCGCCCACCGAAATACTGCGACTCCCATACGTGCCCATGCCGAACGGAATTTGCGCCGTGTCGCCGTGCACCACTTCGACATCTTCGGGCTTCACGCCCAGTTCATCGGCCACCACTTGAGCGAACGTGGTTTCGTGCCCCTGCCCGTGCGCGTGCGAGCCGGTGTACACCTGCACTTTGCCGGTGGGATGCACGCGCAGTTTGGCGCTCTCCCAAAAGCCCACCGCCGATCCGAGCGAGCCGGCCACCGCCGACGGCGCTGGGCCGCTAGCCTCGATACACCCCGCCACGCCCACGCCGATCAACTTGCCCTTCTTGCGCGCTTCGGCTTGATCGGCGCGAAGCTGTTTGTAGTTCGCCATCTGCTCAACTTTGTCGAAGAGCGCGCCGTAATCGCCGCTGTCGTACACGAAAGCCACCGGAGTCTGATACGGGAACTCATTCTTGGGGATGAAATTCTTGCGCCGGATTTCAATCGGATCGATCTTCAACTCGCGCGCGGCGATGTCCACCAGTCTCTCGATCAGGTAACTTGCCTCGGGGCGGCCTGCGCCGCGATACGCATCCACCGGCACAGTGTTCGTCAACGTGCCCACCATCTCACCCCAAATGCCTTTCACTTTGTAGAGGCCGGAGAGCAGTGTGAGATACAGCGCGGTGGGGATGAGCGGCGCAAAGGTGGAAATATACGCGCCCTGATTCGACCACGTTTTCACGTCGATGCCAGTGATCGTGCCGTCATTCTTCAGGGCCATGCGGCAATGCGTCACGTGATCGCGCCCCTGCGAATCGGTGGTCGAGGCTTCGGTGCGAGTGGACACCCACTTCACCGGGCGGTTGATCTTGCGCGCCACCCACGGGGTGATGATCTCTTCCGGGTAGTGAAAGATTTTCGAACCGAAGCCGCCGCCCACATCGGGAGAGATGACGCGCAGTTTGTGTTCGGGGATGCCGAGCGTGAAGGCGCTGAGCAGCAACCGAATGGGAGACGGATTCTGGCTGGTCGTCCACAGCGTCATGTCCTCGGTGGCCGCATTCCACTGCGCCACCGCCGCGCGCGGCTCCATCGCCGTGGGGATGAGCCGCTGATTCACCAGATCAAGTTGGACGATGTGATCGGCAGTCTTGAAAGCTTCTTCCATCGCCGCCTTGTCGCCGATGCCCCACGTGTACGACACGTTGTCGGGCGCCTCATCGTGAACGACGGGCGCGCCTTTCTCGGCGGCCTGCTTCGCATCGGTCACTGCCGGGAGCGATTCGTATTCCACTTCGATCAAATCAACGGCGTCCGCCGCGATGTACGCCGACTCGGCCACCACGCAGGCCACACCGTCGCCCACGTGGCGAACTTTGTCGATGGTGAGCGGCCATCGCGTGGGCACTTTGATATTAGGCACGTTCCAGCCGCACGGCAGTTTGCCCACGCCGCCATCGATCAAATCTTGCCCGGTGAACACGGCGATCACTCCGGGAAGTTTGGCCGCTTTCTTCGTATTGATCTTTTTGATTCGGGCATGACCGTACGGACTGCGCTTGATTGCCAGATAGGCCATGTTGGGCAGGCTGATGTTGGCAACGTAGCCGCCCTTGCCTTGAATGAAGCGCGGGTCTTCGCGCCGCTTCATGCTGGTTCCGACATATTTAGCCATAGTGTCCTCCGATATGAGCGAATGGCGGATGGCTGTTAGCGAATAGCGGATAACATTGGCGCAAACTTGCCACTTGCTACTTGCCACTTGCTACCTGCTACCTGCCACTTGCCATCTACTATCCCGCCTTCTCCGCCGCGTACTGAATGGCTTTGACGATGTTTTGATAGCCCGTGCAACGGCAGATGTTGCCCTCCAACCCGTGCCGGATCTGCTCCTCGGTGGGGTGCGGGTTGCGGTTGAGCAAATCCACCGCCGTCATGATCATGCCGGGCGTGCAGAAGCCGCACTGCAAACCGTGCTTCTCCCAAAAGCCCTCCTGCACCGCGTGGAGTGTGCCGTTTCTCGCCAAGCCCTCGATGGTGGTCACCTCAGAGCCGTCGGCTTGCGCCGCCAGCACCGTGCAGCTCTTCACCGCGGCGCCATCCAACAACACGGTGCATGAGCCGCATTGGCTGGTGTCACAGCCTACATTGGTTCCGGTCAGCCCCAACGTGTCGCGCAAAAAATGCACGAGCAACAGTCGGGGCTCAACCTCCTGGGTGTGCTCAACCCCATTGACAGTGATGGATACAGACTGCTTCATACCTTTCCTCCTCCGTGAGATGAAATGTGCTCGGATACCGTCCCGGTTGCGAAACAAAAGAACTCCAGCGTGCCGCGAGGCAAATCGCTGGAGTTCCGGGAACAACCTGCGTTGCAAATTTCACATACGCCGATCAGTCTGCTCACCCGTTTGCTCATCGAGAACTGCGCTCGATCATGACATTGGGTGAAGTATCCGAGATCGGCCATTAGCCCCGCAGTGAAATTATATCGCTTGTTACGGTGAAACTCTATTCGATCTGGAGCGAAATGTCAACTTCGCAAAAAGGGATTTTGCTGTCCATTGTCCTTCGTCATTCGTCCGCCGTCCTGCCTCTCGGCATCGGTCTCTCCGGAATCTCATCCAGCAAGCCGCCGTGCCCCAGCGCCATCACATCCTTCCGAGTCAGCCGGTCACCGACGAGCAAACGGGGCAGAACCCAATCCACCACGTTCACCTTTCGGCTGCGGGCACAGCCGGGCGCGCCCAGCACCGGCATGGCTTGAACGTAGCCCACCATCAGCAAATTGCCCGGGTCCACCGGCGCACCCAAACACGTCACCTCGCCCCCTGCCCGCTCAATCGCTCGCGGCGCAATGTCATGCCGATCCATAATCGCCGTTTCGCCCGCCAAGACAATTAACCCCATGCCCGCCGCGGAGTGCCGCGCCAACGATTCGGCCAGCGCCGCCTCGCCCCGCTCGTCTTCCAGCGGCACATATTCCACTGCTGTCACCGTCGAGCCGAGCGACTCAATGCGCCCCCTCAGCGGCGCGTCGAAATCGGCCATCACCCGCTCGCGCGCCGACGGCGACCCCGACAGAATCAGAGTCACGGTTTTCGGAGTGAGCGCGTCCACTCGAACGAGGGGGCCGCCAATGGATTCGACGAGTTGAAGAATAGAATCGGGGATGGCAAACGGAATGATCTTAACGGTGGCGGCGATTTGCCGATGGCGAACAACGGTGTAGGTTGCCAATGTGGCAACGGTGACGCCGTCACAATCGTTGACGCGCGCCAGCCTCTCCGCATCCACTCTCACGATCCCCAGTGACTCGGCCAACAAATTCACCCGCCCCGAGGCCGGCCCCGATGGGCGCAAACCCCTGCCCATCGCCAATTGCGCCACACGGCGGGCGGCGGCGTCTTCGGCCACATCGCCCGGCTCGAGTTCGGCGGCGTACACCGCCGCGCGCCCCATCGCCCGCAGGGCCGAGACATCCTCGGCGGTGAGCGGCTTGCCTTTACGCAACGCGCGCTTGCCATCGGGCCCGGCGATGTTGTGGCCGAGTATTTTTCCTTGTGCGCGCTCGAGCGGGAGGGGGCCAAACTTCATCGCCGCCGATGGTACACCATCTCGCCGCCAGTGTCACGAGTTGTGTGATCAAGCCGCGAGGTCTCGCATTAGCCACAGGGGCCAAAAAAACCGACGCGGTCTGCTTCACGACCGCGCCGGTTTCCGGCCATGTGCTATCGCACTATTAATTAGCCGGCATCGGCATCAACCCGAGCTGCATCATCAGGCCAGCCGCATCGGGGTAGCTATGCACTTCCACTGCCTTGCCGTTCCGAATACGCACAAAGTACGTTCCCGTGCCAACGACTCTTTTGCCTGTGGCAAGAATGGCCGGCGCGCCGGGCCCCATTTGCAGCGGGCCATTATTGGTGCCAACGAATTCCATCTCGGCGGCAACTTGATCATCAGAGGCGACGCGATTCTTCACCACCACCTTCATATCTGGAAAGGAAGTGAACCAGCTCTGAACGAATTCGCGAGCGGCCGCCCTCCCACGCAAGGGCTCCGGAGCGCCCACGTCTCGCCAAACGATGTCCTCGGACAACACGGCCACGGCGCGATCAGGGTCATGAGCGTTCCAGGCCGCAATGAACTCCTCGTCCAGTTTGATGTTTTCTTGGGTAGACATGAGAATATCCTTTCATGATGTAGGGTGGCCGAGCAAACCGCTGCTGGTTTGATGCGAGCCACACGGTTGGCGATATGACGGGGTAGAGGAAGAGTCAATTTATCGTCGTATAGCATTCACCTCCTTGCTATCGGATTCTCCAAACTGCTTTGCTATTGTTGCCCCCATATCGAGTTCAATGCCCGCGCGTTGTTTCGCCCTCCAGCAATGCGGCCAACACGCTATCCCAATTTGGCCCGTCGGTTTGCAGAATTTCGGAATACACATGCGCCCGAATAATTTGATCGCCTTCGATGTCGAAGATCATCACCCCGACGGATTCGAAGGGGAAGCCGTCAACGTGCGTCCCCTCCCAGCGCCACTCGCACCAAACTGTATTGCCCGATGCGGCGCAGCGGCGCAGATCGGCGCGAAAATCGGGAATGGAGTCCAAGAGCGCTCCCCAGCAGAGCCGGACTCCCCGTTGCCCGCGGAAGCCGCGTTCGGGGCGGCACGGATGGATGCTTTCGTAATCGGAATGGAAGCAGGCGATCACGGCGTCGAGATCATGATCGTTCCACGCGCGATGGAGGCGGCGAATCACAGGATCCAGATCGGTTGGCAGCGGCGGTGTGAGTGTCATCGTTGGAGTGTCCCGGCTCACATTGCTTTCATTGAGGAGGCGCGTCGCTCTTTCGGCAAGAGGACTGCAAACGTGGGGCCGGGCGGTTCGGGGATGACCGCCAGTTCGGCGCGGGTGCGCGCGCGGCGGCGGGCGAGTTCCAGTTTGAGACTCTCTTCGCCTTTCGCCATTGCCCAACGATGGTTGGCCGAGAAGATCGGTTTCATGATGAACGAGAGGTAGCGAAGCAATGGTTTCTCGGCGCTGATTTTCCAATCGTAAACAATGTTCACCGAGTCGCCGTCTTGCTCAAACGCCCAAACTCCGCGCCCCACAAAGTCGCCCCACGCTTCGAGGGTGAAGCCGTCCGGGCGCCGCACATCGGTCACGCGGAATTGCCAGCGCAGGGTGTACGGCAGCCAACCTTTGGTGAACAGACTCACCACTTTGCCGAGTCCGTTCCGCTCGCCCGACTCCAACTCTTGCGCGTCGAGATACACCGACGGTCACCAGCGCGCAAGGCCCGGCGCATCGCCGATGAACGGAGCGCCGCGTTCCGTGAACCACGCAATGGTCTCCTCAATGGCGTCGTCGGCGTCGTGCGGGGCGAGGCGCGCGCCCCACACCCCTTTGAAGATGGGGCTGCCCGGATGGCAGTGATAGCGACTCAGTTGGGGAGTCTCATCCAGCTCGCCGTTCAACGCCCCCACCATACTGCGAAACCACGAATAGTAATTCGCTTCCACCGCATCGGCGAGCTGCGCCGGAGCTGCGTCGCGCAGAACGGCGGCGGAGTCCATGATTGGGGCATTGTCGATGAGTGTCACAGCAATCTCTCCTTTCGAGATATTGAGTTGGCAGGCAGATCACAATTCGGGCAGGAGGCCGAGCGCCCTCAACAAACCGGCCACGTCCCACACGCGCACCACACGGTGGATGCGTCCGTCGCACACTTTCATGATCGTCGTCCCGCGCACCGTCACCCGACGTCCCGTTGGGGGAATGTTCATGAACCGCCCGCGATGCGTTCCGCGCCACGTCCACAACAGCACCGCGCGGTCGCCGTCGCACACCATCTCGTCAGCAGAAACTTGCACATCGGGAAAGGCGCGAAGGTAGTATTTCATCGTGCGCCGAATAGTGCCGGAGCCGCGCTGGGGCGCGGGCATCGCCACATCTTCCTCTTCACAGTCGGGCGCGTAAAAACTCTGCACCCTCTCCGAGTCGTGAGCATTCCACGCCGCCACTAAATCGTTCACCAGTCGCCGAACCATTTGAGTCATCCTCCCTGATTCTCCAATGCTCACAATTTACCGGCGAGCGTTGCTCATTTGCCAGCCCAAAACCTGCCCAATTCACTCGAAAATTGATTCTTGACTTAATAGAACAAATAATCTATTATTCAGACATTCGTTCTAGCCGCTGAAATGGCGGCTGGCTACACTACCCATAGGAGATTTGAAACATGCCCCGCAAATCGGCCTCTGCGCCCCCACCCGAAGTTGTCGAAACCAAACCCCAACTGGATACCGCCCGCCGCCACAGCCTCGACAAAGCCCTCAGCGATCTCACCAAACGATTCGGCGATGGATCGATCATGCGACTCGGCGAGGCTCAACACATGCAAATCGAAGTGATCCCTTCCGGGTCTCTGGCATTGGATATTGCTCTCGGAGTCGGGGGGATGCCGAGAGGCCGCGTCACCGAAATCTACGGGCCGGAGTCTTCCGGCAAAACGACACTGTGCCAGCACATCGTCTCCGAAGCGCAGAAGCGCGGCGGCGTGTGCGGATACATTGATATGGAACACGCTCTTGATCCGGTGTACGCCTCGAAGTGCGGGGTGGACGTGGACAACCTGTACATTGCCCAGCCCGACACTGGCGAACAGGCTTTGGAGATCGCCGAAGCGTTGGTGCGCTCCGGCGCGATGGATGTGGTGGTCATCGATTCGGTGGCCGCGCTCGTGCCTCGCGCCGAGATCGAAGGTGAGATGGGCGACAGCCACATGGGCTTGCAGGCCCGGCTCATGAGTCAGGCACTGCGCAAACTGTCGGGGGCGATCAAACAATCGAACACAGCGGTGATCTTCACCAATCAACTGCGGCAGAAGATCGGCGTGATGTTCGGAAACCCGGAGACGACAACCGGCGGGAACGCGCTAAAATTCTATGCGAGCGTGCGGTGCGATGTGCGCCGCATTCAAGCCATCAAGGTCGGGCAGGATGTTCTCGGCAGCCGCACGCGCGTGCGGGTGACAAAGAACAAAGTCGCCCCGCCGTTCCGCGAAGCCGAGTTCGACATCATGTACAACGAAGGCATCAGCAAAGTGGGCGAGCTGGTGGATATGGGCGTGGCGCTGGAGATTATCACCAAACGCGGCGCGTTCTTCGCCTACAACGACACGCGGCTTGGGCAGGGGCGTGAGAACGCCAAACAATATCTCAAAGACAACCCCAATCTCGCCGACGAGATCGAACTGGCCATCCGCGCTCAAAGCCTCAACGGCAGTGCGCCCGTGCCGCTCGCGCGCGTTGAACCCGAAGAGGCCCATGAAGCCAAGAAGGCCGAGGAGGAACTTGAGACCGAAGAAGTGTAGGGACTCAAAGTAGGAGTGAACGACATGCAAAAGATTACGCCGTTCTTGTGGTTCGACGACAAAGCCGAAGAGGCGATGAATCTTTACGTCTCCACGTTCAAGGATTCAAAGATCGGAAACGTCACCCGCTACGGAGCGGCGGGGCCGGGCCCGGAAGGATCGGTGATGATCGTCACCGCCCAACTTTTCGGGCAAGAGTTCATCGCGCTCAACGGCGGCCCGCAATTCACGTTTTCGCAAGCCATCTCGTTCGTCGTCAACTGCGAGTCGCAGGAAGAAGTGGATCACTTGTGGGAGAAGCTCTCCGAAGGCGGCGAGAAGCAGCAGTGCGGCTGGCTCAAAGACAAATACGGCGTGTCGTGGCAGATCGTTCCCACCGCTTTGGGCGAGTTGATGCAGGGCCCCAACCCAGAGAAATCCAACCGGGTGATGGAGGCGATGCTCAAGATGGACAAGATCAACATCAAGATTCTCAAGCAGGCATATGAGAGCGCCTAATATCAGAAAAGGAGATTCACTATGGGCAAGCCAGTCGTGCATTGGGAAGTCACCGGCAAAGACGGCAAGAAACTGCAAAAGTTTTACGCCGGAGTCTTCGGCTGGACGATTCACGACGCGCCGATGGACTACGGCCTCGTTCACGCCGAGAAGGGCGGCATCGGCGGCGGCATTGGCGCCGACCCCGAAGGCAGCGGCCACGTCACCTTTTACGTCGAAGTGGACGATTTGGCGGCCACACTCAAGGCGATAGAAAGTCTCGGCGGCAAAACGCTGATGCCGCCCACCGAGGTGCCGGGGCAAGTCACCTTTGCTCTCTTTGCCGATCCCGAAGGGCACATGGTCGGCCTCGTGAAGAGCGAGCAACAATGACAGAGACGGGCTTGCCTTCGCAAGCCCGTTTTGTTTTGCAATATAATTCGGATCGATGATCCGACTCCTGCCCCTCGCTTTGATTTTGATTCTGGTCGGTTGCGCCGCCCCCTCCCCCTCTGCGCCCGATCTCACCGCCTCCGCTCCCACGCTTCGGCCCACACCCACTGCCGCAGTGGTCATCGCCACTCGCACTCCTCAACCGGGCTTCACCCTGCTCCCCTCCACCCCCATTGCTCCGGCGCCCACACCCACGCCGTGCGTGAACGACGCCGCCTTCCTCAGCGATGTCACCGTGCCCGACTTTTCGCAACTCGCGCCCGGCGCAACCATCGACAAGCGCTGGGCAGTGAAGAACACCGGCTCGTGCGATTGGAACAGCAGCTATCGGTTGGCATTCATTGAGGGCAATCAAATGAGCGCGGCGGGGGAACACGCACTGTTCCCGGCCAAAGCGGGAAGTGAGGCCGTACTGCAAGTGAACATGATCGCGCCCGATGTGCCCGGCGAATACACGGGCCGCTGGCAACTGCGCGATCCCAACGGTTCGCCGTTCGGGCCGGTGCTGTTCATCAAAATCACCGTCATCCCGTTGGCAACGACTACGGCGCAACCGTGAGGCTGACCTATGCTAAATTCTTTCGAGCAAGCCAAAGACGAGATCGCCAAACTGGTGAAGCACTTCGGCGCCAACAAGGCAACATACATTGCTCCAGCCTACAAAGAAGCCCACGCGCGCCAAGAGTTCATTGACCCGCTGTTCATGGCGCTTAACTGGGACGTGCAGAACCGCCAACACGCCGCGCCCGATTACCGCGAAGTGGTCGCCGAAGATTCGCTCGACATCGAGGGCCAACGGAAAGCGCCCGATTATGCTTTCCGCGTCGGGCGCGAACGCAAATTCTTCGCCGAAGCCAAAAAGCCCGGCGTGGATCTGAAAACCGCCGCCGCCCCGGCCTACCAACTGCGCCGCTACGCGTGGAGCGCCAAACTCCCGCTCTCGATTCTCACTGACTTCGAAGAATTGGCGGTGTACGACTGCCGCATTCGTCCTGCCGAGAAAGACAAGCCGAGCGTGGCGCGGGTGAACTATTTCCAGTGCGAAGAATACGCCGACCGCTGGCGCGAGGTTTGGGAGGTGTTTTCGCGAGATGCGGTGTGGGGCGGCTCGTTCGACCAATACACGCAAACCAGCAAAGGCAAGCGCGGCACATCGGAAGTGGACGCCGAGTTTCTCAAAGAGATTGAGGGCTGGCGCGATGCGCTGGCGAAGAACATCGCCCTCCGCAACGCGCGCCTAACCATTGACGAATTGAACGACGCGGTTCAGCGCACCATTGACCGCCTCATCTTTTTGCGTATGGCCGAAGACCGGGGCATCGAAGACTACGGCCAGCTGCAACGGCTGGCCCTCACCCCACCCTCTTCCACCGGGAGAGGGGAAGGGAGTGAGGGAATCTACGCCGAACTGCTCAAACTTTCCCGCAAAGCCGACGCGAAATACAACTCCGGGTTGTTCGACTTCTCGAAGACAGGCGACACGGTGACGCCCAAGTTGACGGTGGACGACAAAGCATTGCGCCCGATTCTGGCCGCGCTGTATTACCCACAATCGCCGTACGAGTTCAGCGTTTTGCCCGCCGAGATTTTGGGCAACATCTACGAGCAGTTTCTGGGCAAGACGATTCGGCTCACCGCTTCGCATCAGGCGAAAGTGGAAGAAAAGCCGGAAGTGAAGAAAGCGGGCGGCGTCTACTACACGCCCGCCTACATCGTGGAGTACATCGTCAAGCACACGGTGGGCAAGCAGATCGAAGGCAAAAGCCCCATGCAGCTCAAAGGCTTCCGCGTGCTCGACCCGGCCTGCGGCTCCGGCTCGTTTTTGCTGGGCGCGTTCACGTTTTTGCTGGACTATTACCACAAGTGGCATGTGGAAAACTCCAAACTTCAAAGTTCAAATCCCCAAAAGGATGAGCCGCTGAGGCTGGTGAACGGTGTTTGGCGTTTGACTACCGCCGAGAAGAAGCGCATCCTCACCGAGCATATCTTCGGGGTAGACATCGACCGGCAGGCGGTGGAGGTGACGAAACTGAGTTTGTTGCTGAAGGTGCTGGAGGGCGAGAGCGATGAATCGTTGGGCCAGCAATTGCGGCTATTTCAGGAACGCGCCTTGCCCAACCTCGACCACAACATCAAATGCGGCAACAGCCTGATTGGGCCGGATTACTTCTCCGGCCAGTTGATGGCCGACCCGGAGGAACTGCGCCGAGTGAACCCGTTCGATTGGGCGGCGGAATTCCCGCAGGTCTTCGCCCTCACCCCACCCCTCTCCCTCCGGGAGAGGGAGTCAACATCCCCCTCTCCCCAACGGGGAGAGGGGTTAGGGGTGAGGGGCGATTCCACTGGCTTCGATTGCGTGATTGGCAATCCGCCTTGGGGAGGCGATATCGACAAAGATTTGAGTTACTTTCACTCACGGTATCCAGACACCACTCAAGATCACACTGACAGCTTCAAGTTGTTCATTGAGAAAGCCATCCATTTACTTTGCTCGAACGGTTTATCGGCTTTGATTGTGCCGAATACAATTTTGCGCCAAAGACGATTAAAAGATGTTCGCGTGTTGCTTTTGAAAAATCAAATCGCCTCTTTGATTGACTTGGGCGAGGATGTTTTCAAAGGTGTCGTTGCTCCATCCTGTATTTTCGTCGCACAGCGTAGTTTGCCCAAAGCCGAAAATCAAGTTCGCATCGCAAACCTTGCTCGAACATCAAACGTCCAAAAAGCTGAGGCTTTGCTGACGGGTGTGCGGTTAGGCGAACAAGTAAAACAACGTGATTTCCAAAACAGCCCGGATTTGGATTTCGTGGTGACACGAAAATTCCATCACGCCTCGGTTGTTGCACTGGGCGAGTTTGATGAGTTGGAATGCAAAGATGCTGGTATCAACTACCAAAGAGTCGGTTCAGGGATGCAAGACAAAGGCAAGAGCGATTTAGCTGACCGACTTCTATACGAAGGCAAGCGCAAAAATTCTCGCGACCAAATGTATTGGAAAGGAGCAGATATTGACCGTTATTGGATAGCAGATACGACGGAGCGGTTTTGTAGACCGAACTATAAAGACTTCATCCGAGCAAGCGAGGTTGTGCGACTCAACAATGAAGTTTACGGAACTGCCCCCAAGATTATTCTTAGACAAACTGCTGACCGCATTATTTCGACAATCGATTACAAAGGCGTATGGTTCGGGCGAAGCATCATTGCAATACTTGTCGCGCCCGCCGCCGCACACCGCGTTGAATACTTTCTGGGGTTGTTGAATTCCAAATACTTCAAATGGCTGTATGACAGTTTGGCACAAGAGACTGGGCGTGTGTTTGCTCAAGTCAAATTGGCAAAGGTAAAACAACTCCCCATCCGCCCCATCAACTTCAATGATCCGGCGGACAAAGCCCGGCATGACCGGATGGTTTCGCTTGTGGAGCAAATGCTGGAGTTGCACAAGCGCAAAGCCGGGGCCAAAGACTCCGCTGAAGAAACGCGCTTGCAGAGGGTGATTGATTCGACGGACAAACAGATTGATGCGCTGGTTTATGAGTTGTATAGCTTGACGGCGGATGAGATTGCAGTGGTGGAAAGCGCCAGCAAGTAATTCACCGTTAGCCGCCGCTCAACAACACCGGGATTTCCTGCAACGCCTTTGCCAACCGAGTGCCGTGCCAGGTGAGAAGCGAGCCATCGACAAGATGGATGCGGCCGGTTTGCGCCGCCGGAAGATCGGCGAACTGCATCCAAAATTCGGCGTCGGCTTCGGTGAAGGCAAACGGCTCGCTGGGCAAAAGGATGACTTCGGGGCGCGAGGCGAGTATCTCTTCCACAGTCACGCGCGGGTAACGGGTGTCGCGCTCGGAGTCGGGGCGGGCGAGCTGTGCAGGATCAAGATCGGCGGCGAGGGGGTAGCGCCGCTCACGCGCGGCAAACACGTTTGCGCCTCCGCACACCGAAATGAGATCGCTCAAATACGTGTTGCCGCTGGCGGTCATCCACCAATCATCGCCGCGCCAAATGGGGCAGAAGACTCGAGTCGGTATCGTGTTCGACGCGGCGGCGGCCGCCCACTCGTACACTTTTTCCAGCGCCACGAGTCGACGCCCCTGCGCCGGAACGTCGAAGCGGCGCACAATGTCCCACAGTAAATCAATCGCGTCGCGCACCGTTTTCGGAAAGGTGACCCACACCGGCAGTCCCGCCGCTTGCAATGATTCAATGTCGGAGCGAACGTTCTCTTCTTTATTGGTGATGACGAGATCGGGGTTGAGGGCGATGATGTCGGCCACGCGCAATTGTTTTGTGCCGCCGAGTCGAGGCAGGTGCGCGAGTTGCTCAGCGGGGCGAACGCAGAAATCGGTGACGCCGACGAGCCGGTGGCCGAGGCCGAGATCGCACAGCGACTCGGTGACGCTCGGCACGAGAGACACGACGCGCCGATAGTTCACGCCGCCACCCGATGAGCCCGCCAGCCCAAAAACGCGCTTTCGATCACGAGCGAAAGGGTGAGAGCGATGATCGCCAACGGCACACCGGGTGTTTTCAGCCACACGCCGGCGGCGAGGGCCGCCGCCAACGAAAGCAGATTGATCATCATGGCTTGATACACGGCATTGGTGGCTCGTTTGCCCATGAGCACACCACGCTGGTAACTCTGCATCGAGCTGATGAACGGCATGGCCGCGCCCAACAGCACGCCCGGCAAAGCAATGGCGGTGAGATGCGGAGCGATGCCGATGACCCCGTTCATGTACAGCGCCGCCAGCGGCGTGAGGCCGATGATGAGCAACGCGCCCGATGTGACCCAGCCGACGTTGTAGCAAAAGCGGCGCAGTGGCGGCAGGGTGTCGGGGCCGCGTTCGAGAGCGATGACGGCTTCGGGCAATGCGTATGATCCACTGCGGAAGATGCTGATCAGTCCGTACACCACCGGCCACGCGGCCAGCGACGGTTCGGGGTTGGTTGCGCGGGCCAGCGCCGCGCCCACCAATGGCTGGCCGAGCAGTGTGAGCAGTGACACAGCGACGAGGGGCGTGTGATATTTGAGAAGATCACCATACGAAAGAGTCGTAGATTGCGGAGTCGGATTCGGGATTTGAGCGACGACGCGCGAGGAAGCCCAATGCGCGTAAGCCGCCTCCGCGAGCACGCCCGCCGAGAGCGCCAGGCCGCCGAGCGCCACTCCGCTGAGATTCAGCCAACCGGCGGCGATGCTCACGCCGAGCGCAGTGGCCGTGCCCGCCGAGGCGATGAGTCGGATCACTGTGCCAACACCGATCGGGCGCGTCTGCCCGAAGTGAATCATCACCCCCTGTCGGAAGCGCCGCCAACCGATTGCCGCGCTCCAAAACAGCATGATCTGCAAACCGGGCTGAGCTGCGTCGGCCACTGCGGCAGGAATGCCCATCCATCCGCGCACGACCACATCGTGCCACGGAGTGAAAGCCACCAACCCCTGCACGATGGTGACGAGCCACAGGAGATGAATGGTGAATCGGCGCAGGGTGAGATAAGCCTGCCGGTGCGAAGCCAGCGCGGTGGCGGTCGCCAACAACATGATCACCGGACTCTCGATGGTGATGGAAATGCTGGCCACGATTCCGAACGCGGCGATCATCGTTTGCGCTTCGGGTAGGCGGGCCATGACGGCGCTCACGAACGGCATCTCGGTGGTCATCAACAGCCAACTGGCCGCCAATGGAAACCAAAAGGCGAGGATGCGCCGTTGGGAGAGAGGCTCGGGTTGAGTTTGTGTCGGGGTTTGGAGCTGGAGGGCGTCCGCCACGGGAATTACTTCTTCTTCCCTTTGCCGCAATCGCACCCGCCACCTTCGTGGCGCGAACACGGCTGGCTGGCTTTTTTGGCGAGGGCCTGCAATTCGTCGAGCGGCGTCAGCTCATCTTTGGAAAATTCGAAGCGGCCATCTTCCACCGCCACAATCACCGTTTGCTTCAGCGGGTTGAGATCGATCACTTTGCCTTCGCCTCTCGGCGTGCCCACGCGCTTCTTTATTTTGGGCAGAGTCTTGCGCGCTTCGGCATATTGCTCATATTCATACACGAGGCAGCAGCGCAGGCGCCCGCACATCCCGGTGATCTCTTCCGGGTTGAGTGAGATGCCTTGCTCCTTTGCCATTTTGATCGACACCGGGCTGAACTCGGTGAGGAACTTGGAACAGCACCGTTCTTCGATGCCGCACGCGCCGGGGCCGCCAAGCAGTTTCGCCACATCGCGCGGGCCGATTTGGTGCAGTTCAACATGAGCGGGCGCGAAGGCAGAGGCCATATCGCTCTGCAAACTTTTCGTGTCCACTCGCGCGTCGCCTTTGCCGTTGTCGTCGGTGTCGGCGTTGTAAAAGAAGGTGAGCCGCGATCCGTCGTAGCTGTATTCGGCGCGGACGATTTTGAGACTCGCCAACCGCAGTTCGGCGGCGCGGGCGCGGCAGTGGATCATCGCCGCGAGTTCTTTCGATTGCCACTGCTGGGCCATCAACAGATCGCGCGGGTTGGCGACGCGCTGAATGTGCCGGAAGCCGCCATCGGGCAGGGAGGCCGACTCGACGAACTTCACCACTTCGCCCATCTGCGCGCCGCGTTTGGTTTCCACGATCACGCGGTCGCCCGGTTTCACACCCGCGAAACTCGAGGCGTCGAAATGATACAGTTTGCCAATGCGGGAAAAACGCACGCCCACAATGAGCGTGTCGGACTCGGCAACAGGGGTCATGATCATATAGCAGGTGGCAGGCAGCAAGGGGCAAGTAACATGTGGCAAGCGAACCTGCTACCTGCCCCCTGCTACTTGCCTCTTCAATCAATCATCTGAATCTGAATCAGATTGCTTTGCTCACGGCTGAGGGTGAGCACACTGACCTTGGCCGCCACTTCTTTGGCAACGGCGATGAAGGCCTGCGCCGCCGGGGAGTCTGGATTCGAGACGACGATGGGCACGCCGGAGTCGCCGCCCACGCGCACCTTCGGGTCGATGGGCACTTCGCCGATAAACGGAACGCCGGCCTGCTCGGCCAACGTCTTGCCGCCGCCGCGCCCGAACAAATCCATCATCGTCCCATCGGGCATGGGCAGGTAACTCATGTTTTCGATCACACCTAACATCGGCACATCGAGCTGCTTGAACATGGTGATGCCGCGCAGCGCATCGGCCTGCGACACTTCCTGCGGCAGGGTGACAATCACTCCGCCGGTGAGCGGCACCGATTGCGTGAGTGAGAGCTGCACGTCGCCCGTGCCCGGCGGCAGATCGACGATCAGATAGTCGAGGTCGCCCCATTCCACATCGCTCAAGAATTGGCGGATGGCCGAATGCAGCATGGGGCCGCGCCACACCAACGCCTGATCGGGTTTGACGAGGAAGCCCATAGACATGAGTTTCACGCCGTGCGCTTGCGCCGGAACCATCTTCGGTTCGCCGTTCACGTTGGTGGGCGGCGGCATCCGCCGCGCGCCGAGCATGATGTTCGCATTCGGGCCGTAGATGTCGGCGTCCATCAGCCCGACCGACGCGCCCATTTGCGCCAGCGCCACCGCCACGTTCACCGCCACCGTGGATTTGCCCACGCCGCCTTTGCCTGAAGCAACGGCGATGGTGTTCTTCACCTTCAGCGACAATTGGCCAAGGATGCGATTGTCGGCCGGCACGTTGGAGCCCCATTTGATGGAGACCGACTCCACACCCGGAACTTTCATCACTTCATTGCGGCAATCGCGCTCCATCACATTTTTGAGCGGGCAGGCCGGAGTGGTCAGCATCACCGTAAAACTGACCGCGCCGCCGTTGATCTCCAGGTCGCGAATCATATTCAGCGTCACGAGGTCGCGGTGAAGTTCCGGCTCGTTCACTTTGCCGAGAGCCCGTAGAACCGCTTCTTTGGTTATCATTACGTTTGCGTTTTCCTGCGGCAGAGTGCGCCGAATTTGCAGAGAGACTTCGGAACATCTCTGCGCCCTTCGCGCTCTCTGCGGTAAACACATAAGGGCGAGCCTGCGCTCGCCCTTGGCTCGCTATTCCTTCTTGGCCGCGGCCGCTTTCTTGGCCGCCTTCTTTGCTTCTTCTTCGGCGCGAGCCTTCTCCTCGGCCTCGTAATCGGTGGGGCGGATGCTCGCGTAGTAACTCAACGGCTTCGACAACTTGGCTTTGTCGTACACGTGCGCCGACGTGCGATCATACGAGGCTAACTCGTAATTATGATCCATCTTGATCGCGTCGAACGGGCAGAACTCGGCGCAGTAGCCGCAGTTCATGCAAATGTCGGTGTCAATGTAAAACTCTTTCGGCGCGGGAACGGGGCGCTTCGTCACCGGGTCGTCGGTGCGCACAATCCAAATGCACTGCGGCGGGCACACTTTGGCGCAGATGCCGCACGAGGTGCATCGGTCTTCCTGCTTGCCATCCTTCTCTTCGTAGATCAGAAACGGGATGTAGCGGAATCGCTCCGGCACTTCCAGCTTTTCGTTCGGGTATTGAATAGTGAAGAGTCCCTTACCCTTCGACGACTGGCGAAGCCGCAGTTTCTCCGGATCGATGTAGTTGCGGCCAAGCCACTGCACATCTTCGGTATAGCTGTTCACAAAATGTTTGAGGGTTACCCAAAACCCTTTGATCATTCCAAGACCGTACATCTGTCCTCCAGATTGAGTTTGAGTCGGAGTTTGTGGCGTCACCCAACTCAAACTCTCAACTCCAACTATCGATCCGTCTCGCCCAACACAATGTCGATGCTTCCGAGAATGACCACCACATCGGCCACCTTCGCGCCCTTGCACAGCTCGCCCAGCACGGTGAGGTTGATGAACGACGGCGCGCGAACGTGATAACGATAGGCGTTGGCTTTGCCGGTGGATACGATGTAGTAACCGAGTTCGCCCTTCGGGCCGTCCACCCGCCCATAGGCCTCACCCGCCGGGACGCGGACGTTGTATGCCGGTTTCCCGGCCATGATCTCGCCGCCGATCGGCATATCGCGCAAAACTTGCTGGCAAATTTTCACGCTCTCGCGCATCTCGTCCATGCGGATGAGGTAGCGATCATAAATGTCGCCGTTGGGCCGCGTGCAAACCTTGAAATCGAAGCGGTCATAAATGCTGTACGGCTCGGCGCGGCGAATGTCGTAAGGAACGTTGGAGGCGCGGAGCAGCGGGCCGCAGGCGCTGTAGGCAATGGCCTGCTCCGGCGGCAGAACGCCCACGCCGATGCAGCGCGAACGGATGATTTCGTTTTCGGTGAGATACTCGTCGAGATCGTCAATGGCCTTCGGCAGGCGGTTGAACACCATGTCGTTCACGAAGTCCATCGTGTTCTCGTCGCGCATCTTTTCCGGAATGTCGCGGGCCACGCCGCCGAAGCGCATGTAGTTGCACATCATCCGCGACCCGGCGGTGGCCTCGAAGAAATCCAGAATCAATTCGCGCTCGCGAATGGCATACAGCGCCGGAGTGAAGAACGCGCCGAGATCGTTGAGCAAAAAGCCGACAGCCCACATGTGATTGCAGATACGAGTGAGCTCGGCCATGAGCACGCGAATGTATTCGGCCCGCTCCGGCACTTTCACTTTTTGCAGTTTCTCAACCGCCAACGCATAACCGAGATTGTTGGACATCGACGAAAGATAATCGAGCCGGTCGGTGAAAGGCATGTTTTGCAGCCACGTGTTGCGCTCGCCGATCTTTTCGTGATTGCGATGGAGATAGCCCATTACCGGATGCAGATCGACGATCGTTTCCCCGTCGAGCGTGACCACCATTCGGAACACGCCGTGCGTGCTGGGGTGCTGCGGGCCGAGATTGACGACAATCTTATCGGTGTGCAAGCCGCGCCCATTGCCCGTCTGCAATTCGCTGATGTCTGGATATTGCGCCGCCTCCGCTTCGCTCACCCAACCTTCGGGCGTGAAGCCGTCGGCGAAGGAAACGTTGTGCCCAAAGGGACTCTTTTCTTCGGAGCGGCGGAAGTGGCCGCCGGGCCAACGAGAGTCAAACGGTTTGGTGTCCTGCTCGTAATACGCTTCTTTCCAATCTTTTCGCAGAGGCCATCCGCCGAATCCTTCCCACATCAAAATACGTTTGAGGTTGGGATGCCCGGCGAAGCGAATGCCATACATGTCGTACGCTTCGCGCTCCTGAAAATCGGCGCCGGGGTAGAGCGGGACGAGTGACGGTATCACCGGGTTGTCGCGCGGAGTCTGCGCCTTGAGCGTGAGCGCCGTGCCGCCCGATGTCTTATAGAAGTGATACACCGCTTCAAGTTTTCCATCGGCGAGGTAATCCACGCCGGTCACCGACGAAAGATAGTCGTAACCCATTTCGTCGCGCACGGCGGTCGCCACTTCGATCAGTTTGTCGGGGGCGACGAGGTAGCCGGAGTATCCGGCGCGAGTGTCGGGCGTGACCGCGCCGGGGAAGCGCGCGTCGAGGGTGGTCGCAGAGGCTTCTGCGGTAGGAGCAGCGTCAGTCATTTACTATCCCTTTCAGGCGTTCGCAACCGGCTCATTCTGCTTCTGCGCCAGCTGATGGAAGATCGCGTTTTGGCGAGGGTCGATGAGATCGGGGCCGAGGATGGGCAGAGGGATCGGCTCGCTCGATCCTTTTTGATACCACGGCGAGGTGAGGAAGGATTGGCCGTCGATCTTTTCCTGCAACTTGATGAGGCCATTGAGCAGGGCCTGCGGAGTGGGCGGACAGCCCGGCACGTACACATCCACCGGAACGAACTTATCCACGCCCGACACCACGTTGTAGCCTTCTTTGAACGGGCCGCCGCCGCATGCGCACGCGCCCATCGCCATCACGTATTTGGGTTCCGGCATCTGGTTGTACAGGCGGACGATCACCGGCAACATCTTCTTCGTCACCGTGCCGGAGACGATCATTAGGTCCGACTGGCGTGGGCTGGGGCGCATTACTTCCATGCCGAAGCGGGCCAGGTCGTAGCGGCTAGCCGCCGTGCAGATCATTTCAATGCCACAGCACGCCAGGCCGAACATCATCGGCCAGATGGCGTTGCGCCGGCCCCAGTTGTAAATCTTGTCGATGGACGTGACGATCACATTCGACTGCATCTCGGGGGGCACTTGATAATTTAGATCTTGAACCGGATTCGGATCGGTCATAACGGGTGGGTCTCCTCAAACCATTCCTGAAGAATAGCGGAAAGAATTTCGTCGTTTGCCAGAGCGGGGTCGTCGGCGAAGTCGGACAGCGCCAGCGTCCACTCGAATATCTTCTGCAATGAAACTTCGGCCAGATCCATGCCGGGATGAGTCTTGTTCAATCGCAGAGCGATTTCGTACGCGCCATCCCAATACAACTCGGCCACTACTCGAACAGCGGCTCGGTAGAGAATTCCAACCCGGCGAGCACTTCGGAGCGCAGGGTTTCACCCTCGAAGTACCGCCCGGCAAGTTGGTATTTGCCTTCTCTCAAGCCGTACACTTCGATCAACGTCGAGTCGGGATAAACCAGCCAATATTCCTTCACACCGAACGCCGCGTAATTCTCCAACTTCTCCTTGCGATCCGTCTTGCTCGAACTCGGCGAAACGATCTCGACGACCAGATCGGGAGCGCCATCGATGTCCTTCTCGGTCACTTTGGCCTTGCCGCCAGCCGACACAAACAGAATATCGGGCTGGTAACTCAAATCATCGGCAAGGTGAACATCCAGAGGAGCAACGAACACCTCTCCCAGTTTTCGTTCGGCGGTGAAGCCATGCAATTTCAGAAACAGCTTGCCAAGCGTTCGCTGATGCAGAACCGAAGGTGACGGCATTTCTCTCAGCGCCCCCTTTACCAATTCGTATCGCTTCCCGTCGTCAGGCATGGCGCGATATTCTGCGTAAGTCATCTTGCGCGGCGCATCAACCGATGTCACTTCAGTGGAAGCAGTGGCTGTGCTCATGCCAATCCCGAAAGCCTTCAACCCTTAATTAGCGTTTCCCAGAATCGCGTCTGTGTCAATCTGCGCTCGCTGCAAGCGGCCCGAATAATCCACATAAATCGATTTCCACTCGGTGAACACCTCCAGCCCGGCCTGCCCGGCATCGCGGTGTCCATTGCCCGTGCCGCGCGTACCGCCGAACGGAAACTGTATTTCCGCGCCGGTCGTGCCGTGATTGATGTACACGATGCCGGTCGAGAGATCGCGCATGGCGCGGAAGGCGGCATTCACATTCTCGGTGAAGATAGACGACGACAAGCCGTAGTTGCAGTTGTTATTGACCTCGACCGCCTCTTCGAGCGAGGCCACCTCGATAATGGACAGCATTGGCCCGAAGATTTCCTCCTGCGCGATTCGCATGTTTGCCGTCACGTTGTCGAAGAGTGTCGGCTCGTAAAAGAATCCTCTGCCGGTGGCCGAGTGAATTTTACCGCCGATCAACAGTCTCGCGCCTTCGGCTTGCCCGATGCCCGCATACTTGTGAACCTTGTCGAGCGCGGGGCGGTTGATCAACGGGCCCACGTCAGTGGAGGGCAACAAACCGTCGCCCAATCGCAGGACGCGAGTGCGCTCGGTCAATGCTTCTTTCAGTTTGGGCGCGATGCCCTTCTGCACGATGAGCCGCGAACAGGCCGTGCACCGCTGGCCCGTTGTGCCAAAGGCCGACCACAAGATCGCCTCCACTGCCAGATCGAAGTTCGCATCGTCGAGCACGGTGATGGCGTTCTTGCCGCCCATCTCCAGCGCAACTTTCTTGCCGAACTTTCCGGCTTCGGCGGCGATGGCCGTGCCCGTTTTGGTGGAGCCAGTGAACGAAATGACTCGGACTTTCGGATGGCGAACGAGCGCCTGCCCCACCTCGACGCTCGGCGCAGTGATCACGTTGATCACGCCCGGCGGCAATCCCGCATCCTCGAACACGCGCACGAACTCGATACCGAGGATGGGGGTTTCGGGCGAGGGCTTGTAGACGATGGTGTTCCCGGCGACGAGCGCGGGGAAGATTTTCCATGAAGGGACAGCGATGGGAAAATTCCACGGAGTGATGATGGCGCACACGCCGATGGGTTCGCGCACGGCCATGCCAAACTTGTTTGGCATCTCCACCGGCGCGGTGTATCCGAGCAGTCGGCGCCCCTCGCCGCCCATGTAAAAGGCCATGTCGATGGCTTCCTGCGCATCGCCTCGGGCCTCGGCAATCACTTTGCCCATCTCGCGCGTGAGCAATTGGGCCAGTTCTTCTTTTCGATCCTTAAGGACTTGGCCGGCGCGGTAGAGAATCTCGCCGCGACGCGGAGCGGGGGTGAGCCGCCACGAATGGAATGCGGCGGAGGCGGCCTCCACTGCGGAGTCCACATCGGCCACTTCGGCTTGAGCAACTTCGCCAACGATCTCTTCGTTGGCCGGATTCACGCTGTGATAGATCGCGCCGCTCGCGCCATCAACCCATTTGCCGCCGATATAATTCTGAAATTTCATTGCAGACATTTTACTCTATCGCGAACGAGCGCGAGTTTTATGACGGATTTCACAAATTTGGTGCGATTATATTGGAGGGAGATCATGATTGTCAAGGTTTTGCTGATTTGCGTTTGACAAATTGCCTCGCGGTATCTACAATCGAATCATGCAACACAAGCGGCAAGAGATCATCAACGTCCTCAAACAGCGCGGGAACGCCTCTGTGGATGAGTTGAGCAAAGAGCTCGGCATCACGACGGTGACGGTGCGCCATCATCTCGACGTTCTGCGTTCGGAGGGATTGGTGAGCGAGCCTGCCGTGCGGCATCGCTCGAGTTCGGGCAGGCCTCAGCACATCTTCTCTCTCACGCCCAAAGCCGAAGAGCTCTTTCCGCGCAATTACGACGGACTCGCGCAAGTGCTCCTCGACGAAGTGAAGTCGAGACTCGACACTCGCGAAGTGAACGTGATCTTCGAGGGAGTCGTCCACCGTTTATTGGCCGATGCCCCCCGCCCCTCTCCCGATGAGCCGATTGAGCAAAGGCTCGACCGCGCCATTAACTTTCTGAACGAAAAAGGATATGTGGCTCACTGGGAACGGCGGCCCGATGGATTCTTCGTTCAGACTCGCAACTGCCCTTTCGAGGCGCTGGCCGGGAAGAATCCCGAACTGTGTTCGATGGATTTGATTCTGCTCACCTCGCTCATGGGCATCACCCTCCAGCGCGTGTGCCACATGCCCGACGGCGACAATTCTTGCGCGTACATGGTGAAAGAGGTTGCCGTTGAAACCCGCTGATTTGCAAGACGATCATCGTAATTATTGACGCAGCTTGAAACTGCTGTTACAATCTGACGCGCACAATCAACACAGGAGACTCGCATGACAGCGCCTGCTGATAATCTAACTTTCATTTCTGACGAAGTCGAAACGCCCACCGTCACCCTCACCAACGGCGCGGCGGCCAAAGTTCGCTCCATTCTCGCCGAACGCAACGCGCCCAACCACAGCCTGCGCGTGTTTGTCTCTGGCGGCGGATGTTCCGGCATGCAATACGGCATGGCTCTCGAAGGCCAGCCGCGCGAATTCGACACGGTGATCGAGCAAGACGGAGTCAAAGTGGTGATCGACCCCACGTCGATGATGTATCTCGGCGGCGCGACGATCGATTACGTGGATAACATCATGGGCGGCGGATTCCGGATCGACAACCCGAACGCCGTTTCCACCTGCGGATGCGGCCACTCGTTCCGCACCTCGGGCGGCGCCGCTCCGGCCTCCTCGGGCGGCGGCTGCGCCTGCGGGCACTAGCCTCATCGGGGGCGGCCAGCCGGTCGCCCCTTTTCTTTATTATGGCCCGTCGCCTCTTCACCCTCGACGAAGCCAACGCGCTGCTGCCCACCCTCCGCCCCATGCTCATGGAAATGGTGGAGGCCCGCAAGAAAATTGTGGAAGCCGAACCCGACCTGTGGCCGGTGCTGGAAAAGGCCATGGGCAACGGCGGCGGCAAAAAGGCCGGAGCCGTCCTCCCCCACTTCGAGATCATTCAACGCAACGTCCAAACCATTACGGGTTTGGGCATCGAGATCAAAGACATCGGCGCCGGGCTGATCGATTTCCCCGCCGAGCGCGAGGGGCGCGTTGTATACTTGTGCTGGCGGCTCGGCGAAGCGAGCGTGGCCCACTGGCACGAACTCGATGCCGGGTTCGCCGGGCGGCAGCCTCTGTGATCAAGACGGAAAACTCATGCTAAAAAACTTGTGGTCGAAACCATCCTCCAACGGCGGGCCGAAACGGCTTTGGCTCGACCTCGGCGACTTGGGCGACCTCGTCAACCCTTCCGGGCCGCATGAGCAATGGCAGGATCACGGGCTCGGACTCCTGCGCACCCTCCTCCATCAAAACGATCTGCTCACCGATCTCGCCTCCACTCGCGCCTGCAAAACGTGGGATGAGGTGAAACGAATCATCGCCGCTTACGACATACTGATCATGAACGTGCGCAGTTACACGTTTCCATCAGCCTATCGCTCGGCGAAAATTTTCAAAGAAGTCAATCCCAACGGACTCATTCTCGCCGGCGGCATGCACGCCACCGTGGCCCCCGACGAAATGGAAGCCATCGCCGAGTTCGACAAAATTTGCCAAGGCCCCGGCGAGAATGTCATCGTCGATCTCGTGCGCGACCCGGCCTCGTTCCCGCGCATGATTCTTGGGCAGGGCGCGAAGAGCATGGCCGAGTGGCCGATGATTGACCGCACCCTGTGGCCCAAACCCAATTCGTGGAAACTCGCTCGCAAGTTCAATTGGCCGCTCGAACCCGAATGCGGCTGGGGACCCGGACCCGTCGCCACCATCATCACCAGCCGGGTGTGCCCGTGGCAGTGCGTGTTCTGCAACGAAAACTCGTACATCCCCAATATGGGCCGCCGCCCGGTCGAGGCGGTGATCGACGAACTGAACTTCCTCGACAAAAAATACGGCGTCGGCTCGGTCGTCATTCACGACTCGATGTTCTTTCAGAATCCATCGTGGCTGCAAGAATGGGTGGAGAAGTATCCGCGCAAGGCGCGAAAGTTGTGGCCCTATTGGGCCGCCGGCCGCGCCGACACCGTGCGCCAGTGGCCCGAACTGTTCGAGGCGCTGATCAAAGAAACCCATTGGAACACGGTGTCCATCGGATTCGAGTCGGGCAGTGACCGCGTCCTGCGCATCATCAACAAAGAGTGCACCGAAGAGGACAACTACTTCACTATCGATCTGCTCACCCGCATCGGCGACGAAATGGAAAAGCAGGGCAAGAAGCCGCCCATGTTCTGGAGCAACATCATGCTCGGCATCCCCGGCGAGACTCGCGAAGACGCGATCAAAACGATGCGCATGGTGAAATACACCAAACGCATCCTGCCCTCCATTTCGTTTTACGCCCCCTACCCCGGCTCCGCGCTCGGCCATCAACTCATCGCCGAAGGCAAGAGCCGCATGACCAAAGAAAATTATCACCGCTTCCCCGACGACGAAAAAGTGATCGGCGTTGATTATCAGTTCTACCGCGAACTCCTCGCCGGAAAGTTCGACGCCGAGATCAACAAAGACCTGCCCGGCCTCATCCAGCAGCGCCGCGCCGTTTACACCGACGCGCTGGCCAAAGCCTAGCCAGCGATCGCCAATCTCCAATCTCTAATCTCCATCTATGAGCAGCTTCTCCAATCCTCACTTCATGTACCTCTTCGAAATGAAGAACGGCAAAAAGAAACTGGCCTACGGCCAATCGCCCGAAGACGCGCTGGAGATTCTCTCGTACCGTCTCAGCCCAGAAGAGATGGACGAGATCATCAAAGATAAATTCACGAAAATCAACCAGCGGCAATTGCAGGAGCACGTTCACCTTTTGGGGTAGCGAAACTGGCCGTGTCCCCCGAACAACCTTCCCTCTTCGATAACCCTCCCTCCGCGCCCACTCCGGCCTCTGCGCCGCCGAACCGGCCACCCCATCTCGACCCCTCCACTCCGCTGGGCGCCGCCGTTGAATTGTGGCTCGACCATCTCCGCCAAAAGGACACGTCGTTCCACACCCTCACCGCCTTCAAGTGCGACGTGAACATTTTGCTCGAACACCTCGACCCGGCCACGCCCCTCAACACCATCACCACCGCCAGCCTCAACCGTTTCCTCGATTGGATGCGCAACGAACGCGGCAAACCTTGCTCCGATAAAACCTATGGCCGCCGCGTCACCTCACTCAAAGCCTTCTTCCGCTGGGCCACACCGCTCGCGCAGCTCCGCGCCGATCCCTCCGAAGCCGTTCTTCAGCTCTCGGTGCGCAGCCCCCTGCCCGAAATTCTCACCGACGACGAAGTGGAGAAATGCCTCGCCGCCGGAGAGATTCTGCGCCACAGCGAAAAACCCGACATCCGACCGCTGACGCTATTCACACTGCTGCTCGACACCGGAATGAAAAAGGTTGAGGTCGCCAACCTCAAGCGCGAACACATCGACATCTCCAACCCCGCCGACCCTTTTCTCTTCGTCCGCTATCCCGAAAAGAAAGACTGGCCCAAAGAGCGCCGACTCAAACTCACGCCGCAATGGGTTGAGATTTACCGCGACTATCTCGCCGACCACGCGCCCAAAGAAATCGTCTTCCCGTGGTCGGTGCGCAAACTCGAAATGTCGCTCGGCGAAGTTGGGACGCGCGCCGGATTGGAGAAGAGCGTATCGTTCGACGCCATGCGTTGGACATGCGCCGTGCGCGATCACAAAAGCGGAATGGAAGCGGAAGCCCTGCGAAGGAAGTTGGGCCTCTCGCCCATTCAGTGGCGGGAAACCGGAGAAAGAATCAGAAAATTGGTGGAGGGAGAATAAGGCTTCTATTGCGGGGCATCGCGCACCGTCTCGAAACTCCACTTGTGCGATGCGCCGTTCACATCCACCCGCACCGTGTAAGTCTTCCCCAACTCCAGCGGCGACTGCGGAAGAATCACAATCGCGTCGCGCGCATCCAAAATGCTCCGGCCCGATCTTTGCAATCGAGAATCCGGGTTGAAGTAATTGGTTTCGTCGAAGGCGCAGTGCGGCAACAACTTGCCACTATCCATGAAGGCCGTCCCCGTCACGCGCGGAATCTGATCACCACTGCCGATCTGCAAAATGACGGGCGGGCCGCTCGGTTGTTGAAAGCCCGGGCACGTGGTGAGCACAAAGGGAAACTCCGGCAGTGAGTAACGGAGCACCCACGTTCGCCCGCCTTCCTTCGGAAACATGATCGGGAAACGAATCGACGGCGGCAGTGCGCCGAGTCCTCGTTTGATGTCCAGTGTCGCCGTCACCGATTCGATCCCGGCATCGTCGCGATACTCGCCAAATCCCACCGATCCCAATTCCGGATCGATCATCGGCACGGCGTGGAATGCCGCCGACATCCAATAATTGAACGCCCATCGGTTCGGCAGCATTCCGCTCACCGTCGCCGCGATGTTGCCGTTGATGGCCGCTTCGTTGCCGCCCGCCGTGAAGTATTCGCTGTTGGGCTCCTCGATGTGACCGAGTTGGCCGGTATAAACCATGTAGCGGCTGTGCAGAACACTGTCGGCTGACCAATTTGGATTCTCGATCACCGGGGGCAGGCCGGCTTCGGCGCGGAAGAGGTTGAGGTATTGCAGCCAATCGGGGCCGGGCGCGGCGGTGGGCGCGGGCGTTGCAGTGGGCAGAGTTGTCGGCGGCGGCGCGGCGGTGAAGGTTGAGGGAACGGCAGTGGGCGGCAGTGAAACGGCGGTGGGCAATGCGGCGGACGACGAGGTGGGAATGCCAGCGTTCACACGCGGCGGCGGAAGCGTGGGGGTTGCGGCAGCGGTTGGCGGTTGAGCAGTGGCAGGGTTGTCGCCGAGAGTCAGAGCAATCCAAAACACGATCCCGGCGATGAGCAGAATTGAGATCACCAACACGCTGACTGCAACGATGTTTCTCATTCCGGAGTCCTTTATTGCGCCTTCACTGATTCTCCAGCTTCGCCCTCCGCCACTCCTCATCGAACCGCCTCTCCAGCGCCGCTTTTTCCTCGCCGTTCAACAACGCCGCTTTCACCGCATTGCGCGACAACGCATAAATCATATCCAATCCCCAGCCGAATGTCCGCGCAAGTTGCAGCCACTCATCGGTGAGTGTGGTGTTGAACATCGGCGGATCGTCGGAGTTGATCGTCACGCACACGCCGGAGTCGATCAGTTTGGGCAAGGGGTGTTCCGCGAGTGCCGGCGCCACTTTGAGACGGACGTTGCTCGTGGGGCACACTTCGAGCGGAATCTGCCGCGCGCGCAATTCGTCGATCAGCGCCAGATCCTCGATGCTTCGCACGCCGTGGCCGAGGCGCACGGCCTTGAGCGAACGCAGAGCGCCCCACACACTCTCCGGCCCCACCGTCTCGCCCGCGTGCGGCACGCTCGCCAGCCCCGCCGCCCGCGCCCGCTCGAAAGCCTTCGCGTGTTTCTCCGGCGGGTTGCCCACTTCGTTGCCGCCCAACCCGAAGCCGGTCACGCCGCGGCCCAACCCGCTGATGGCCCACTCCGCCGTGATCATTCCATCTTCCGGCCGCACCTCGCGGGCAATGTCAATCGTCAGCGTCATCGTGACGCCAAGCGTTTCCTTTGCCCATTCGCGCGCGCGATTGATCGCCGCCAATTGATCCTCGAACGGGAGGCGATGCAGTTGCCAGAGGGTGTAGGCGGTGTACGTCGCTTCGCTGTGAATGATATTCTGTTCGGCCTGCCCAACCAAAAACTCGCGCGTGATCCATTCGATGTCGTCCGCCGTTTTGAGGCAGCGCGACATCGCCACATAAACTTCGACGAAGTGCGGGAAGTCGGTGAAGGTGTACCACTGCCGCAAGCCCTCCACCGAGTCGGCGGGCAACCGCGCGTTGTGCCGCCGCGACAGGGTGAGCAACGTCTCCGGGCGGATCGAGCCTTCGAGATGCACGTGCAGTTCCACTTTGGGCATGGCGCGAATGAAAGAGTCGAGAGTCATAGCGATCAGGGTGAGGATTAATAAGCCATCTCGCCGCGCGCGAATACCGCCGCGCGCGGGTCGCGGGGCGAATCGAAAAATTCTGCCGTCGGCGATAACTCGATCAGGTTTCCGTTGAGCAGCAAGCCCACGCGATGAGCCAATCGCCGCGCCTGAAACACGTTGTGCGTCACCATCACAATCGTCGTGCCCTGCGATTCGTTTTGCTCGCGCACAATCGATTCGATCAGCCCGACGTTGTAGGGATCGAGATTGGCCGTCGGCTCGTCGAGCAGCAACGCATCGGGGCGGATGACGAGGGCGCGCGCCAACGCCACCCTCTGCATCTCCCCACCCGACAATTCACGCGCCGCCGCCGTTTCCATCCCGGCCAGCCCCACCCGATTCAAAACATCGGCCACTCGCCCATCGGGAGCGATGTTCCGCAGACTCAGCCCGAAGGAAACATTATCGCGCACCGAGCGATTGAGCAGCATCGGGCGTTGGAACACGGTGGTCGCCCGCCGAATCAGATCGAGCGGCGGGTCGCGCGGAATCGGAGTCCCGTCGAAAACGATCTCGCCTTCGGTGGGAGTTTCCAAAAAGTTGAGCAGTCGCAACAGAGTCGATTTCCCCGCCCCACTCGGCCCAACGATAGCGAGAATCTCGCCGCGCTCGACGGCAAGGTTTTCCACATCGAGCACGGCGCGCCCATTGTAGATTTGTTTGACGTTGGCGAGTCGATAGAAGGGGCGATTCACGAATCGCCCTCACGACCTGCGGCCCGGCAATCGCAACAGAACAAAATTAGAAGCGAAGGCAAATGTCAGCAGAACAACGCCCAGCGCGAGCGCCAAGCCAAAGTTGCCCTGCCGCGTTTCGAGGACGATGGCAGTGGTGAGCACGCGAGTGCTGCCTTCGATGTTGCCGCCCACCAGCATCACCGCGCCCACTTCGGAGATGATGCCGCCGAAGGCGGCGACGATGGCCGCTGTCACTCCGGCTTTGGCTTCCCACAGCACCGTGCGCATCACTTGCGCTGGAGTCGCGCCGAGCGCTCGCACCTGCAATCGCAGGGCCGGGTCAACAGCCTGCACTGCCGAACTCGTCAGCCCGATCACCAACGGCAGGGCGATGATCACTTGCGCGGTGATCATCGCCGATGGCGTGAACAGCCAATTGAGGAAACCGATCGGCCCACTGCGCGAGAGGAGAAGATACACGGCGAGGCCGACGACGACCGGCGGCAGGCCCATGCCAGTGTAGATGATGAGATCGACGAGGCGCTGGCCCGGCAGGGGTTTGAGCGCCATGCCCGCGCCCAGCGGCACGCCGATGATCGCGGCGATGATCAGCGCCGCGCCGGAAACGTAGAGGGAGAGAAGAATGATAGGAAGGAGATCGCCGAACATCTTTTGAGGACAGAGCGCACGCAGTTCAGGCGGGCAGGAACCACAGATTGCATAGATTACACCGAACGTTCCACCTTCATCACTCACCTTACGCAGTATGCAAAGAACACCCATTGTCCCTCACCCTAACCCTCTCCCTGTGGGAGAGGGGACTCCCTTCCCCCTTCGGGGGAAGGGTTGGGGATGAGGGTGCGCAAGGTGAGTTCATCAATGAAATCCGTGTAAGCCGTGGTTGCCTTTGCCCAGTCGCGCAGTACAGCATCACGGGGTTTTGGCGACAGGATAGAACAGCGACTCGCCGTACAGGCTTCGGCCAAACTCGTAGATTCGGCGCTGAATGGAAAGAGAGGTGATCCACTCGATGAACAGTTTAGCCTTGGGGTAATTCACCTTCGGAAACTTGACCGGGTTCACGGCAATGACGCCGTAGGGGTTGAAGAGCGCCGGGTCCGGATTCTTTTTGACCGACGCGCCGCCGACCAGCAGGGTGAGATTGGGCAGTTTGGCCGATAACGCCAGCCACGTGCCGCGATCGGCGAGGGTGTATGAGCCGGTCTCATTCGAGTACAACAGAGTTTCACCCATGCCTTGCCCGAGAGCCACATAACCGTTCGCTCCGCTTTTGGGTTTGAGTCCCGCCGCCGTCCACAGGCTGGTCTCTTTTGTGTTCGTGCCGGAGTTGTCGCCGCGAGAGGCAAACGGCGAACCCGCCGCCGCAATTTTGGCGAACGCATCCTTCGCCGACGACAGGCCGCCGATGCCCGCCGGATCGTTGAGCGGGCCGACGATCACAAAATCATTGTACATTACATCTCGCCGATCAATGCCGTTGCCGTCGGCAACAAATTTGTCTTCCTGCGATCGCGCGTGCACGAGCACCACGTCGGCGTCGCCCTTTGCGCCAATGGCGAGGGCTTGGCCGGTGCCCACCGCGATCACTTTGATTTTGATATTCTCGCGCGCTTCGAAATATGGCAAGATGGCGGCCAACAAACCAGAGTCCGCCGTGCTAGTGGTGGTCGCCAGAATCAGGGTAGACGGATCGGCGGGCGTGTTGGGCACGGTGGGAGTGGCGGGGGCACTGGCGGGTATCTTCAGAACTTGCCCGATGCGGATCGCCGAGCCGGTGAGGCCGTTGGCCGATTGAATGGCTGATACCGTCGTGTTGAACTTTGCGGCGATTCGATACAAGCTATCTCCGGCCTGCACGGTGTAAGTTGTGCCGCCGTCTTGCGCCGCGACCGAGCCGATGGCGAACGTCGAAAACAGCAACGCCAATGCAAGGAAAACAAGAATTGTTCGTTTCATGGAAATGTGTTCTTTTGTGAAAGAGTGAAGGGCGGCTCGTTATGATTGTCGAGCATAACGGGCAGTATAAACGCAGAAGGGTGGCGGCGTCAAATGATCTTTGTCACTGATCGGGAGTGGAATGATCGAGCCAGCGTAACACGGCCAACAACACAATCGAAGTTGCGATGAGCAGTGTGGAAAGGGCGAGCGCCACTCCGAGATCGCGCTCGAAGCCGAGATAGATGGCGAGGGGCATCGTCTGCGTGCGGCCTTCGAGGTTGCCCGCAAAAAGAATCGTCGCGCCGAACTCGCCGAGCGCGCGCGTCCAACACAGGATCGCGCCGCTGAGGAGCGAGCGGGCGGTGAGCGGAAGCATGACGTGGCGAAACAACTGCCACTGAGTCGCGCCTTCGGCGTAAGCCGACTCTTCGAGTTGAACATCCACTGCGGCGAAGCCGACTCGCGCGGTGCGAACGTACAGCGGCGCGGCGACAAACGTTTGGGCGATGACGACAGCAGTGGTCGTGAACGGGAGCGTGATTCCGAATGCGCCGAGCCACATGCCGAAGACTCCCTGCCGCCCGAAAGCGATGAGCAGAGCCAGCCCGGCAACGGCCGGCGGCAGAACGATGGGCAGGTCAATGATCAACTCGATGAGGGGGCGGCCACGAAAGGGCCAGCGGGCGAGGGCGTACGCTAACGGTGTCCCGATGATGATGGTGAAGAAGGTGGTCAGTGTGCTGGTGACGAGGCTGATGCGCAGTGCGGCAAAGGCCGAGTGTGTAATTATGTGCGCGGCGAAATTTTGCGAGAGCGCGCGCCACAACAGCGCGGCCAGCGGCACGGCCAGCAGACTCACCAGCACACTGCCCGGCACGATGAATGCCCACAGCGAGCGGCCACGTATATGAAGGCGGCGAGGGGATGGACTGGAATTCAATCGAGAGGAAACCGCAAAGGGGTGAAGAGCGCAAAGGGCAACACCCAATTCTTCGCGCTCTTTGCGTCTTCGCGGTGAATCACTTCACCGGCCTGAAGCCCCACTTTTCCAGAATCGATTGCCCATCGGCGGAAAGGACGAAGGCGATAAACTCGGCGGCGAGCTCCGGATGCGGAGCGTTGGCGAGCGCGGCGATGGGATATTCGGCAGTCACGTTGTATTCGGGCGGGATGGCGAGGGTGAGCAGATCGGGCGCGGCAACGGAGTCGGACACATACACGATCCCCGCATCGGCTTCGCCCAACTGCACTTTGGCGACGATCTGTTTGGCGTTGCTTTCGTCCGATACAAGATTGGCCAGCACACGCGTCGAATAGTCCGCGCCGAATTGGGCGTTGAGTTTTTCGAGCGCCTGCCGCGAGTAGCGGCCCACCGGCACATCGTTGGCGGCGAGCACGAGAAAGAGGCCGGGGCGGGCGAGGTCGGCCAGCGATTGGATGCCCGCCGTGTTGGCGGAAGGGAGGATCACGATGAGGGAGTTGGCGGCGAAGGGTTGGCTGGTCGCGATCAATGATTGGGCGGCGAGGGCTTCGATTTCTTCTGCGTTGGCCGAAGCGAACACATCGGCCATTGCGCCCTGCTCGATCTGCGCCCGCAAACTTTGTGAACCATCGAAGTTGAGGGCAACGGACACTGCGGGGTGCGCCGACTCGAATGAGTCGCCCATCTCGGTGAATGCGCCGAGGAGCGAGGAGGCGGCGAAGATGGTGAGGGTTTGAGTTGGAGTTGGAGTTGGGGAGGCGGCGCAGGCGGAGAGGAGAATCGGCGCGAGGGCACACAAGCGCAAAAGTAGTGGCAACCCTTGCGGTCGCCCATTGTGCGGTCGCCCTCGGCTGGGCGGGGGTAAGCCCTGCCCCAACGATTCTACAGGTGGTGTTTTGCGCGAAGCGAGAGTCATTGTCGTCCAAACGTCTCGCGGAATTTGGTTTGCACAACCGTTTCGACATCGGCGCTGAAGCGATCGAACTTGTCGAGGTAATCGCGCGCGGCGGGGGTGAGATGCGCGCCGCCGCCGTGCACGCCGCCGATTTGAGTCTCCACCAGTTTCACTCCGAGCCGCGTTTCCATTTCGTTGATCTTCTGCCACGCGGTGCGATACTGCACTTTCATTCGCTCCGCCGCCGCGCTGATCGATCCGGTGTCGGCCACCGCTCGGAGCAGCGCCGCCCGCCACGTGGACAGCACCACTTCGTCATTCTTTTCGAGCCAGAGGTTGAATAAGGCTTGCATGAAAATTCGTGGGGCGTGAGGCGTGGAGCGTGAGGCGTCACTCTCCCTGCTCAACGTCGCCACTTTGCACCAATATCACTGCCAACAGAATGAGCGCCGATCCGAACATCTGCCATCCATTGAGCCACTCGCCCAAAACGACGACGGCCATAATCGCCGTGAGCACCGGTTCGAACGAGGCGATCAGCCCGGCCACGCTGGCCTGCAAATATCGCAGGCTTAACGTGTAGAGGCCAAACCCGGCGATGGTGGGGCCGACGGCCAGCGTGGCAAGAATGAGCCAGCCGCTCCACGCCGTTCCCAAACTGAGCGCCGAGGATGGCCCTTGAATAAAAAGCATGGCGAGGCCAAGCGCGAACGAGGCGAACAGAAACCCGAAGGCGGTCACTGTCCACGCGCTGTCGAATCGTTTGGCGCTCCATCGCCCGCCCAAATTATAAACGGCATACATCACCCCCGTGCCCAACCCCACGGCGATGCCGATGGGATTGAGACGCCACTGTTCCACCGAATAGGCTTCGGCCACGAACACGCACCCGGCAAGGCTGAGCACAATGGCGATCAGTTTGCGCGCGGTGAAGCGTTCGCCGAGGATGGGCCGGGCGAGGAGCACGGTGAAGGCCGGAGAACTATAGGCCAGCACGGTGGCGACGGCCGCCCCGTTGTATTGCACGCTGTACGACCACAGCCCGTTGAACGCCGCCAGAATCAATCCGAAGGCGGAAAGGAATCGAAGATCGCGGAAGCGAAGGCGAAGCGCAATCGGCTGAAGGAATCGCAGGGCGATGAGCAGTGTGACGCTCATAAATAGATCGCGCCAAAAAGCCAGCGTGAGCGGTTTGATGTTGTAGTGTTGATAGAGGTAGCCGATGAATATGGCCGTGGTGGCCAACGCAGTGGTGGCAACGAGGGCGAGGAGCGCTCCACGATAGCGAAGAAAAAAGGTGGGCATGATGGGGAATGAATGGAAGACTCGCCGAACTCTTTGACGAAAATTTCGGGCGGAGGGCTTCGAAGGACGCCGTCGGCTTCGGCCACCGCGCGCGCCAACGATTCCTTCGCCACTCCCGGTGGGTGACCGTAGGCGATACCCACGGTGGCGTGAATGAGCTGCAGAGGCGTGGGCCGCGAAAAATTAGATGATCTCCTGCTTGGCAATACGGCTGTTGGGCACGATGACGTGATGATTATTGCGGGTGCGCACGGTAAGGGTGCGCCAGTTCATCTGCGTCACTTGCCCTTCTTGATCGCTCACCATCACCCAATCGCCCACCGAGAAGGGCCGCTCGATCTGCAGGGCGAGCCCGGCCACCACGTTGCCCAGCATATCTTGCAGGGCAAGGCCGATCACGGCGGACACAACGGTGGAGGTGACAAGGAACGCGCCGAGCTGCACGCCGAAGACGATGTTGAGCACAGCCAACGCCGCCGCGAACATGACGATGACGTTGAACAGATCGACCAGCAATCGCGGCACGACAACATGCCGCCTCTGCACCAGAAGGTAATCCCACAGCAAAATGCAGAACGGTGTTGGCGGCCAGCATCACTCCAATGGCGGCGACAACGCGGGCAATCGTCTCTTCGCGGTAGATGCCCGATCCACTGACGACGAGATACAGCCCGCCCATAGCCACGCTCAACAGCGCCGAGAGGCGCACGCGGCGCACGGGCGCGTAGCCGCGAAACAACCACAGCAGGAAGCTCGCGCCCAGCCCGAGGCCAATGGCCTGCGCGAGATGAATCAAGAATGTATCGCTCACAGTCATAGGCGGCAATTATAAACGGTGAAGCGGATGTGGATCGCGGCGCAGAGTGCTATACTCCATTGCAGATTTCAGATTGCAGATTGAACGTCTAAATCTGTAATCTGCGATCTGCAATCAACCATGGTTTTCTCAGCTCACGCAGACTTCATCATCGTCGGCTCGGGGCCCGGCGGCGCAACGGTGGCGCGCGGCCTCGCCCGCGCCGGCAAGCGCGTGCTTCTGCTCGAGCGCGGCAAAGACTGGCGGCGTTCGCCTCTCTACGGCACCTACCCCGGCGCGCTCCTCTACGCCGACCGCAGCGCCCTGCTCTTCACCCGCGAAGGTCTCAACCTCATCCGCCCGCTCATGGCCGGAGGCGCAACCAGCATGTACTGCGGCTGCTCGGCGCGGCCCCCGGCGTGGCTCAAAGAAAAATACAGACTCGATCTGGATCGATTCATCGACGACACGATTGACGAATTGCGAATCGCGCCCCTGCCTCCCGAACTGAGGGGATCAGCCTCCACGCGGGTCGCCGAGTCCGCGCACGCGCTCGGCTACGATTGGACTCCCCTGCCCAAATTCATGAGCCCGGCCCGAACCGCTCGCTTCGACTGCGGCGCGAAGTGCATGTTGGGTTGTCGGTGCGGCGCAAAATGGAACGCCGCCGAATGGGTGGATGAGGCGGCCTCCACCGGCAATTGCCAGTTCATCACCGACGCGCGAGTCGAAGAAGCAATCGTGGAGAATCGGAACGTGCGCGGCGTGAGGGCGCGAGTCAAAAATCGAACGTTGGAGTTTTGAAGCGCCGATCGTGGTGTTGGCCGCTGGCGGCATTGGCACGCCGATGATTCTCAAACGCGCCGGGCTGGCGCGCGCCGGAGAGGGGATCGGGATGGACACGACAGTGATGGTGTACGGCGCGTCTCGATTCGGGGAGCGCGGCAACGGCCACGAACCGCCAATGACTTACGAATGGGCCAACGACGAGGTGGGCTATCTTCTCAGCACACTCATCGACCCGTGGCTCAATTACCCGATCGTCATGGGTTTGAAAGGGCCCGCCGCGCTGGCAACGTGGACTCGGTGGAATCACACCCTTGGCATCATGATCAAATTGAAAGACGACCTCTCCGGCAGAGTGGCTTCCGAGCGCGACATCAGCAAACCAATCACTGAGAGCGACCGAAAGAAGCTGGCGCACGCCACCGAGATCGCCAACAAGATTCTGATCAAAGCCGGAGCCGACCCGAACACGTTGCTGGTCACGCCCATGCGCGGCACACATCCGTGCGCCACCGTGCGCATTGGCGAAATGCTCGACGCCAACCTGCAAACCGAAATCGAAAACCTGTACGTGTGCGATGCCAGCGCTTTCCCCGAGTCGTTGGCGCGGCCAACCGTGCTGACGATCATTGGGCTGGGAAAACGATTGGTGAAACACTTGTCGAATCGGTAAACCCATGTTCTCAAAGATCATTCGCCTCGCCGTATCCGACGACCCCATCGTCAACCTCGTCAAATTCATTATCCTCTTTGTCTGCCTCATCCTCTTCACCATCTTCATGTCCAATGCCTCGACCTCTCAGGATTGGGAATGGCACAAAAAAGGATTCGACGATTTGCCGAGCCGGATTGTGATCTATCATGACGGACAACAAACCAAACTGATGCCCGGCCAGCCCGGCTTCGACGACTTGGCCGAAGCCATCCGCGCCAGCCTTGCCGCCGGCGTGGATACCCAATCGAATACGGGGTTGTCGGATGTGTCGCGCGAAGAAGCCTATACTCGCTATCGCAGTGTCGAGGCGTTTTTCGACCACCCGGTTAAATTACACGCATGGTTTTTCACCGGCCACCCCACCCAAATGCTCTTCCCCATCACTGGCCGCCACTCCGATTGGCCGATTGTGTTTTTGGGAAGGGGCGGAGAGTATTTTTCCAACGCGCCGGTGCTGAAGACGAAAGAGCCGATACTGCAAGTTCTGAAATCGCTGGGATACCTCAACTGACACTGGATAACCCTCATGCCCGACATTCGCTTCGACACCTACTATCGCTACGACGATCTCACTCGCATCCTGCGCAGCTTGGCCGACGAGAATCCAAAACTGGTGCGGCTCGAAAGCATCGGCAAGAGTTTTGTGGGCCGCGAGGTGTGGCTGGTGACGGTCACCAACTTTGAATCGGGCGGCGACGGAGAAAAGCCCGCGCTGTGGGTAGACGGCAACATCCACGCCAGCGAAGTGTCGCCGTCAAGCGCGTGCCTGTATCTGATCCAAAAACTCGTGGCCGAATACGGAAAGGACGCCGACATCACCCGCTGTCTCGACACCCGCGCCTTTTACATTTGCCCGCGCGTGAACCCCGACGGCGCAGAGTGGGCGCTGGCCGACAGCCCGAAAATCATTCGCTCGAGCACCCGCCCCTATCCGTTCGACGAAGAGCCGATTGAAGGCTTGCGCCGAGAAGATGTGGACGGCGACGGGCGGCTGCTGCTCATGCGAATCGCCGACCCCAACGGCCCGTGGAAGGTTTGCCCACAGGAGCCGCGCCTGTTGGTGCGGCGCGACCCGGCGGAAGCGGGCGGTCAGTATTTTCGAGTCTTGCCCGAAGGCGTGCTCGAAAACTACGACGGCATCACGCTCAAAGTGCCGCCCACAAAAGAGGGGTTGGATCTCAATCGCAACTTTCCGGTGGCGTGGCGGTTGGAGGGCGAACAAGAAGGCGCGGGGCCGTACCCCACTTCGGAGCCCGAAGCCCGCAACATCGCTCAGTTCGTCGTCGAGCATCCCAACATCACCGGCGGCGTCACCTTCCACACGTACAGCGGCGTGCTTCTGCGCCCATACGCCGACAAGAGCGACGAAACTTTCCCCGCTGAAGATTTGTGGACGTATCAAAAGATCGGGCAGAAGGGCACCGACCTCACCGGCTACCCCAACATCTCAACCTTTCACGATTTCCTCTATCACCCCAAAGAGGTGACCACCGGCGCGTTCGACGATTGGCTCGTCGATCACATCGGCGTGTTCGCGTGGACGGTGGAGATTTGGAGTCCGCACAGACAGGCCGGAATCGAAAAATACAAATTCATCGAGTGGTATCGCGAGCATCCATTGGAAGATGATCTCAAAATGCTCAAATGGAGCGACGAGGCGCTCGGCGGCAAAGGATACGTTGATTGGTATCCATTCAATCATCCGCAGCTCGGCCCCATCGAATTGGGCGGATGGGATCACCTTTATGCGTGGACGAATCCGCCGCCGCAATTTTTGGAAAAAGAGATCGCCCTCTTCCCCCAATGGATCGTGTGGCACTTGCTGATCTCGCCGCGACTCGAATCGCTGGAGGCAACCGCCACTCCGTTGGGGGGCGGACTCTATCGCGTCCGCTTCGTCGCGCAAAACACCGGCTGGCTGCCGACGTACGTGACCAAGATCGCGCTGAAGAAAAAAGTGATTCGCGGTGTGGTGTGCGAGATCGAACTACCCGATGGAGCGGCGCTTGAAAGCGGCCAACAGCGAATCGAGACGGGGCAGCTCGAAGGCCGCGCCTACAAAGACTCGGCGCCCACCGTGTGGGTGGCCGACCCCACCGACGACCGGGTGAAAGTGGAATGGGTAGTGAAAGCGCCGAAGGGCGGCGCAGTGAAGATCATCGCCAAACATCAGCGAGCCGGAATCGTGAAAGTGGAAGTAAACTTGGGGAGCGAAGAGTCGCTGTAGCGCCGTTACAAATGCGCCCACAACGCAGGCATACCGCCGGTGTGCAGAAAGACCACGTTCTCGCCTGCGCCCCACTTCCCCTGTCTCATCAAATCGAACAGCCCGGCCATTGCCTTCGATGAATACACCGGATCGAGCACGAGCCCTTCGCGTCGGGCGACGAGGCGAGCGGCCTCGACGGACTCGGGCGTGGGTTTGGCATAGGCCGCGCCTTAATCTTCGATTTCAATCGCCACCTGCACACACCCCAAACAGGCCGTGGTGGTGTGGCCGCCCACCGGCATGAAATACACTCGTTTGCCCCAGCACGCAGGGGTGAGGCGAACCATCCAACGCACGAGGCGCGTGGCCTCGTCGATGGTCATCGTCGGCTCGTCGTCTTGGGCGAAGGGAACGAAGTGAAGGCGCGCGCCCATAAGCGCGTTGAGAAGCAGGTTGCCTTCGAGCCTGCGCGGACGCGGCGCAAAATAAAAGCAGTGCGGCTCGAGGCCGAGCGCGCGCGCCGAAGCCGCCATGAGCCGGGCAAAGTTGGATTGCAAACCGCCGAAGGTTGACACGGCTGTCGCTCGTTGCGCGAGCGCCTCGCCAAAGAGGTATTCGAGTTTGCGCGTTTTGTTGCCGCCCATCGCCGGGCCCACACTGTCATCGCGCTTCACCCACAGCGCCGGGCCGCCGAGTTCGGCGGTGAGGCGCGGCATGGGTTCGAGCGGCGTGGGATACTGGCCGAGCCGGGCGCGAGGGAAGGCCGAAAGGCGCGAACGAAACATGCAGAAAGTATAGCCAATCGGCCGCCCGGCGTAAACCGCTCATAAAAATATGCCGAGGAGGCCGTGAAGAGGCAGGCGCGGCGCTCATGCCTCCGCGCCCGACGCCGATAATCTATTCGGCGGGTTCGGGCGAACACCACCTCAACTCGCGCATCAGCGCGCATCGACGCCCCGCACAAACGGTGAACGGAATGACTATCGCGATTGGCAATGTGATTGAAGGGTATCGGATCGATTCACTGATCGGGCACGGAAGTATGGCAGTGGTGTATCGGGCGGCCAAAGAAGACACGGGGGAAGCCGCCGCCGTTAAAGTGATCCACCCCCACCTCATCGGCCAACCCGGATTCCTCGAACGTTTCCAGCGCGAAGCCACCGTGCTCACCGATCTCGATCATCCCAACATCGTTCGAGTGTACAGTTCCATCTGCACGCCCGACATGGCCTACATCATCATGGAATATCTCGGCGGCGGATCGCTCGATGTGCGGCTGGCAGGCTTCCGAGAAAACAACGCCGAGATACCGCTGTCGGCCATCGCCGATTGGCTCGAAGCCATCGGCGGCGCGGTGGACTGCGCCCACGAACACGGGCTGGCGCACCGTGACCTCAAACCGGCCAACATCATGTTCCGCGACACGGGCGAGCCGGTGCTCACCGATTTCGGCCTCGCCTATCTCATGGATCACCCGCGATTGTCGGAAAGCAATTCCATCACCGGCACGCCTGCCTACCTTTCGCCGGAGCAAGCGCTCGGCTCGCACGGTGATGCCTTCAGCGATCTGTATTCGCTCGGCGTGATTCTGTATGAAATGATCACCGGCTACACACCATTTCAGGGCAACGTGATCAGCGTCGTGCTCAAACATGTTTCCGAGCCGCCGCCCTCTCCCCGCGAATATGGCCGCCGACTCCCCTCCGCCGCCGAAGGCGTGCTCATGCGATCGCTGGCAAAGAAGCCGGAAGATCGTTACCCTTCGGCGCGCGAACTGGCGCGAGCCTTCCGCGCCAGCCTCGGCGGCAAATCGCGCGACGGGGCCAACGCCGAAGCAAAGGCCGGAGCCGCGAGATCACGTTTGGCCTCAGCGCCATCGGAAGCGAAACGATCCGGGACGGGGTTGAGCGGCGGCTACTCAGCGGGTTACAGCGGCGTGGGTTATTCGAGCCTATCGAAACGTCTCGGCCAAACACCCTCAGTCATCACTGCAAAAAAGCGCAAAGGCATGTCGGCGCGAACGTGGTTCGGCATGGCCGGAGTGATGGCGGCGATCATCGCCATTGTGATCGCCATCGTCTTAATCGCGCCCGACGCCAACGCAGACACGATTGGCGCAACGCCAAAGTTTTCCACTCACACACAAGTGCGAGTGGTCGTGCCCGGCGGCGCGAGCACCAGCGTGCTGCGCGGATGCCCCAGCACCGTGTGGCTCGGCGTCGTGGGGTTGGCCGCCAACGGCGACATGGGCACGGTGACGGAGCGCCGCGTCTGTGGCAGTGAGTGGTGGTATCTCGTGTCCTTCCCTCAATCGGCCACCGACGAGTGGGATGGCACGGGCTGGCTCGCCGAAAAGAATCTGCGCTCGCGGTGAATCCGATTCGACTTTGTTTTGAGTAGCGATTTCTTCCACGAAGAAACACGAAGTTTCACGAAGGCTTCGCGTTCCTTCGTGCGCGTTCGCAAATTCAGAATGTAATATGCTCCAACGGCTTGCGCGAGAATCGCAGTGGCTTCGTGCCCCTTCGTGTGCCTTCGTGGATTCTAAATGCACCCGCGCTCAGTATATAATCAGCCCATGCCCAAGAGGAATCGATTCGGTTTCGTGTTGGCCGCCGCCGCCGGAGCGGCTACTGCCGCCGCCGTCGTGCAATTCCAGATCGAGAAACGCGAAGCGGAGGCTAAACTGCGTTGGGGCAGCACACTCATCGAAACGGCGCGCGGCCCGGTTGAATGCGCGGTGATGGGCGAAGGCCCCGCCGTGCTGATCTCGCACGGCGCACTGGGCGGATACGATCAGGGATTGGCGCTCGGCCGGCCGCTGGCCGATGCGGGCTTCACGGTGGTGGCCGTCTCGCGGCCCGGCTACCTTCGCACCCCCCTCTCCACCGGCCCCGCCCCCGAAGCGCAAGCCGATGCGCACAACGCACTGCTCGATGCGCTCGGCATCGAACGCGCCGCCATTCTCGGCGCGTCTGCCGGGGGAATATCGGCGCTGCATTTTGCCATTCGCCACCCGCAACGATGCCGCGCGCTAATTCTGATGTGCGCCATCATTCACCAAGTTCCGGCCAGCGAAATGTACGCCGTTCCGGGCGCGCGGACGATCATGAATCTTCTGCGGCACGACTTCGCAGTGTGGTTGGGTCTCAAGGCCGGGCGCTTTGCGCCGCTTGCCGGAATGGGCGATCCGAACATTCGCCGCGCCGCTGCCGGAGGAACTGCGCAGCACGCAATGTTCGAGGGCTTTCTCAACAGCGTCTTTCCGCCCAGCCCGCGCTGGGTCGGCGTGGAGAACGATCTGTTCCGCATCGAGCATCTTCGCCCCGCGCCGATGGAATCGATCGCCGCGCCCACACTCATCCTGCACGGCGAGCAGGATCCGTTGGCATCGGTGGCTCATGCCCGCACTGCGGCCAGCCTCATTCCCGGCGCGCAGTTGATCACCTACGGCGGCGGCGCCGATCACGGATTCTTCATCAGCCGCTACGATGAGGTGTGGCCGCAAATCACTGCATTTCTAAAAACGCATCTGGCGCAAGACCCGTCGGGTTCGTAAAACCCGAAGGGTCCTTTCGAGAACCGGGAGGCAGCGATGGATCAATTCTTTGCAAAAGATTTTACCGGCGGCGCGTTCGTGTTTCTCGGCGCGGCGCACACGACTGCGCTCATCATCATCGCGCTGATCAACCTCACGTTCATCCAACTGCGGCAGGTAGATAGCCCCGACTTGAGAAAGACACTGCGGAACACAATGGCCGCCGTGCTCATTGCCAACGAAGCGGCATGGCATGTATGGAATTGGAGCGTGGGCAACTGGACGATCCAGACGATGCTGCCCCTGCATCTGTGCAGTGTGATGGTCTTCCTCAGCGCATACATGCTAGTCACACGCAGTGATGCGATCTACGAGCCGCTATACTTTCTCGGCATCGGCGCGGCCATTCAAGCCATCTTCACCCCCGATCTCGGCCTGTATGGCTTCCCGCACTTTCGCTTTTTCCAAACATTCATTTCGCACGGCCTCATCGTCACCGCCGCAATTTACATGACCGTGGTCGAGGGCTATCGCCCCACCCTCAAATCGTTTCGCAACGTCATCGTCGGCGCGAACATTTATATGCTATTCGTCGGCGTAATCAACTGGCTCATCGGCAGTAATTATCTCTTCATCGCCCACAAACCGGAGACGCCCAGCCTCATTGACGTGCTCGGCCCGTGGCCGTGGTACATTCTCGGTTTGGAAGCCGTCGGCCTCCTCACCTGCGCGATCCTTTACATTCCCTTTGCCATTTTGGATTGGCGAAACAGCCGGGTGCGGGCGCAAATTTCGTAGGGGCGATTCTCGCAATCGCCCGCTCCTCATTGCCTGCGAGTCACAATCGCAATCCCGATCAGCACACCCACGCCGCCGATCAGATCGCGGGGCGCGGGCACGACTCCGAACAGCGCCGCCGTCCATAGGATCGCCACCACCGGGCTGAGGGTGAGAACGAGCGAATGGATCGAGATGGGAATCTGCCGGAGCGAGAGATAATAGAGCGCGCGGCTGATCACCACGTCCACCGTTCCGGTAAGGAGGATCAATGCCCACGCCGTCGGCGAGGGCCACGCGAGCAACCCCTGCGCCGCCGCCGACACAAACAGAAAGCCCGCCGTCGAAATCAGCCGCCACAGAAAAAATTCCACAAAGCCGATGCCGCCGCCATAGCGTTTGACGATGGCCGCGTGCAGGGCATACAGCGCCGAAGAGCCGATCACCATCAACGATCCGAGCCGGAAGTAATCGCCGGGCTGAAAGGTTATGACGGCCGCCCCCACGATCGCCGCCGCCGCGCCGATGATCTGATTCCGGGTCAGCCGTTCCCTCAGCCACCACACTCCGAATCCCACTCCGAACAGAATCGAAGTTTGCGCCAGCAGAGAGGCTGTGCCCGGATCGACGAAGGCCACCGCCGTGTAATTCGTTGTCGTGGTGATGGCGATGAGCGCGCCGATAGCCAAAAAGAAAACCGCGTGGCGGCGAAACGTCTCCCAACGCAGAAGTCCGCGGCTTCGCGCGAACAACGCCACTTGCACTGCCGCTGTGCCCAACACGAACATCACCGATGTGACCGGGTGGATGTGATCGCGCAGGGCGCGGGCGAAGACGAAATGCAGGCCGTCGATCAACAGCAGGGCGGCCATGAGCAGAGGCACATTGGCAGTCATGAGTTTTAGTCGTTCAGTTTGCGGCATTCTATTCTGATCACTTTCTTTGTTCCTTCACTCACCTTCGCCATTTCCGACACCGCGCTCCCGCACACCCACAACACGGACTCGGCGTTTTCGCCGCAACACACCAGCGGCCACGAGTCGCGCTCATCCACCGGAATCTTTCGATTGATCATGAAGTCGGAAAGTTTCATTGAGCCATCCATTCCGAGCGGCCGAAAACGATCGCCGGGGCGGCGAGTGCGGAGTGCGAACGACGCGAGGTCAGCGTTGAGGAACGCGGTGAAAGGATCAGGGTTGGATTCGATGTCGGCGAGGGAAACGGAGTCGAGCAAGGTGGCGGTGAAGGCGTGGGAGAGAAAAGCGGTTGTGCCGGGAAGGGAGAGTGCTTGGGTAGTTGGGTGGTTGGGTGGTTGGGTGGTTGGGTGGTTCGCTGAATCCCATGAGGCGACACTGAGGGTTGAGCCGACGATGCGCAGACAGAGTCCGCCGAGCAAATCGGCGGTGTGGCCCGACTCGGCGGACTGCGCCCAGTGAGCGGCGGCGTCGATGGGTGCGAAGTCAACGTTGCGAGCGTCGGGGCGCAGACGATGGACGGCTTCGCGCAGAAGCGCGCGCTGGAGGGCGAGGGGGAGGGAGCGGTAGCGGGAGAGGTCGAATGAAAGCGGGGGGCGAGGAGCGTGAGGCGTGGGGGGTGGGGCGGAGGGCGGAGGGAGGGTAGTGTCGTTCCACGCGGTTTCGATGAGGGCGCGCAGAAGTTCGTGTTCGCCGGCGATGACATCGGCGGCGCGGATCAAAATTTGGCGGATGTTGGGGTTGTAGGTTTCGAGAAAGGGGATGAGTTCGTGCCGCAAGCGATTGCGGAAAAATGTGGTGTCGGCGTTGGTGGAGTCGATGCGATAGTCGAGTTCGTGCGCGGAGAGGTAGGCTTCGATTTCGATTCGCGGAATGGACAACAGCGGGCGGATGACCGCCAACGGGCGGCTGGCGACTGGCGACTGATGGCTGATTGGCAACATGCCGCGCAGTCCCGCTGTGCCACTGCCGCGCAGAAAGTGCATGAGCACGGTCTCGGCTTGGTCATCGGCGTTATGGGCAACGGCAACTTTGGGCGCGGCGCGGGCGAAAGATTCGTAGCGGGCTTTGCGCCCGGCTTCTTCGATGGAAAGATGTTCGGATCGGGCGAGGGCGGCCACGTCGGCGCGTTCGACGATGCACTCGACATCCCACGCGCTGGCCGTTCGGTTCACGAAGTCGGCGTCCCCATCGGCCTCGGGGCGGAGTCCGTGATGGAGGTGGGCGGCGATCAGTTTGAGATCGTACTCGGAGCGCAGTCGAGTCAGAATGTGCAGGAGGGCCATGCTGTCGGGGCCGCCCGACACTCCCACTGCCAGCCGCTCGCCGCGATTGAGCAGACCATGTGTTGTGGCGTAAGCTCGAACGCGGTTGAGAAGCACGAAAAACATTATAGTGTATAATCGCCCGCGAGATAGAAGGCAGTACGCAGAACGCAGAAAGGTGAGCCTTCTGCTATCTGCTTACTGCCTTCTGTGTTGATTTGGGAGAGACCTTTGGCACTCAGTCCGCTCGACTGGCTTCTGGGCAAGTTTTCGCTCGATATTGGCATTGACCTCGGCACGGCGAACACGCTGGTCAATGTGCGGCGCAAAGGCATTGTCATCAACGAGCCGTCATGGGTGGCGATTGACAAGAAAACCCGCAAGCCATTAGCCATCGGGGCCGAGGCCAAAGAACTGGCCGGGCGCACTCCGGCCAATATCATCGCCGTGCGCCCCATCCGTGACGGCGTGATTTCGGAGTTCGAGATCACGCAGGCCATGCTGGAATACTTCATCGCCAAAGCCCACGAGCAGAGCATCGTGCCCATCCCGCGCCCGCGCGTGGTGTGCGGCATCCCCTCCGGCGTGACCGAAGTCGAGAAACGGGCGGTGTACGACGCGGCGATGGCCGCCGGGGCGCGCGAGGCATATCTCATCGAAGAGCCGATGGCGGCGGCCATTGGCGCGGGGCTGCCGGTGGCCGAAGCCCGGGGCACGATGGTGGTGGACATCGGCGGCGGCACGACGGAAGTGGCCGTGTTCTCGATGGGCGGCATCGTTGTCAGCCGATCCCTGCGGGTGGCCGGCGACGAAATGGACTCCGACATTGTGGCCTATGCCCGCAACAAATACAACCTGCTCATCGGCGAGCGCATGGCCGAACGAGTGAAGATCGCCATCGGCTCGGCCTACCCACTGCGCGAAGAAAAGACGATGACTCTGCGCGGGCGCAATTTGGTGACCGGCCTGCCCGAAGCAGTGGAAGTGTCGTCCATTGAATTGCGCGAGGCGCTTTCCACCTCGGTGCAGACGATTGTGGACGTGCTGAAAGAAACGATTGACGAGACGTCGCCGGAGATCATCGCCGATTTGATGGAGACCGGCATCTGCATGGCGGGCGGATGTTCGCAGTTGCAGGGGCTGTCGGAGCGGCTGTCGGATGAATTGAAAGTGCGCGTGTGGGTAGCCGAAGACCCGATGACATGCGTGGCGCGCGGCGCGGGCCACATCCTCGACGACCTTGAACACCTCAAGCGTTTCCTCGTCGGCCTGCAGCGGGGAAGCACCTCACATTAAACGATGAAGGCAGAAGGATGAAGGCAGAAATTCATCCTTCATAATTCATCCTTCATCTTTCCCTCCATGCATCGCTTCAAGCCTCCTTCTTGGCTGGGAGACCGGCTCGGACTGGCCGCCCTTCTGCTCATTTTGAGCATCGGCGTGATTGTGCTGGGCCAGCGCGGCGCGTTCAGCGGCGCACTGCTCACGCCGCTCATTCCCCTGCAAACCTTCGCCACGCAAATTTACAACACCGTTTACAACAACCTCTTTGCCCCTTCCGATCTCGAAGAACTGCGCGCCCGCAACGACGAACTCGAACGGCAAGTGGCGCAGCTCACCAACGAGAATGTTCAACTGCGCGAGGCCGAAGCGCAGCTCAGAGTGGTATCGGCTCTGCTCAATTACGCTCGCGACAACCCGGAGCAAAGTTACCTCACGGCCGATGTGGTGGGGCGCGACGAGAGTCTGTTTCTGCGTTACGTTCTCCTGAACAAAGGAACGAACGACGGCGTCACCCGCGATATGCCGGTCGTCACCGATCAGGGGCTGGTGGGGCTAGTCACCGAAGCGACGGCCAATGCCAGCAAAGTTCTGCTCATCACCGATGCCTCGTCGGCAGTGAATGTGCGCCTGCAGGATTCGCGCGCCGAGGGCGTGGTGGTGGGGCAAGAGTCCGGCGAGCTGCGTCTGCTTTTCATTTCGGTGGATGTGGAGATGGCGACGGGCACGCGGATCGTGACCAGCGGGTTGGGCGGGCAGTTTCCGCAAGGGATCGTGGTGGGCACGGTGGCTTCGGTTCGCAAACGAACCTTCGACGTGTTTCAGGAAGCCGACGTGCAATCGGCCATCGACTTCAACCGACTCGAAACGGTGCTCATCATCACCAACTTCGAGCCGCCGCAGCTTCAGCCGCTGTTGGGCACAGCAACCCCGGGGCCGTAGTGCGCGCTTTGCTCCTCGCTGTTCCGCTGCTCACGGTTGCCGCTGTTCTGCAATCTGCCGTGTTCAATCACGTGCGTTTTCTCAACGGCGGCTTCGACTTGATTCTGATTGCGGTCGTGGCCTGGAGTCTGGCTCAGCACGGCAACGAAGGCCCAGTGTGGGGATTCGTCGGCGGCCTCTTTGCCGATACGCTGTCGGGCGGACCGATGGGCGCGATGACGTTAGGCTTGGTGAGCGTGGCCGCGCTCATCATCATCACCGAAGGGCGATTCTATAAAGCCAATTGGCCGGTGGCAATGCTGGCTAGCGTGCTGGGCACGCTCATGCATCACTTGATATACTTAACCGTGCTGGCGTTCTCTGGCCGCCCGGTGCAGTTGGCCGATCAACTCACGCTCGTCACCCTGCCCTCGTCCATCCTCAACTTTTTGCTCATGCTGCCCATGTATCAATCGGCAAAATGGCTAGCCGCCCAGATCGCTCCGCCTCAAGTCGAGATCGGCTGACGTGAAAGCCCCGCTGAAAATTCCTCACCGCGAAAGCAACGCCGCGCCCAACGGCAACAAGCAGGGGCCGCTCGACCCCACGCGCTTCCTGCCATTCTACGCGCTGATGGTCTTTGCCGTCTTGGGGCTCACCGCGCGGCTCGTCTTCCTGCAACTCGTCAAAGGCGAAGAGTACGACATCCGCGCCCGCGACAACCGCGAAGACCGAATCAACATCCCGGCCCAACGCGGGGTGATCTATGATCGCAACGGCGTGCTTCTGGCGCGCAACGTGCCGTCGTACAACATCACCATCACCCCCGCCTATTCGCCCGACGATGCAATCCGATTGCAGGAAATCTATCAATATGTTTCCGAACTCACCGGCGTGCCGGTGAACACGCCGCCGCTCGATGTGGGCGCGGTGGGCGGCGACACGCAGCCGCCCGAAGGCATCACCGAACTTGTGGCTCAGCAGGAAAGCCTCGCGCCCTACACTCCGGTGGCGGTTGCCAAAGATGTCCCGGCCGAGATCGCGTTCGTCATTCGCGAGCGTCAGCGCACATTGCCCGGAGTCGACGTCCAAGTGATTCCACTGCGCGAATATCCCACCGGCCCGCTCACGGCGCACATCGTCGGCTACATGGGCCCCATCACCGAACAGGTGGCCGAGTTCTACTCTGGCTTGGGCTTCGATCCCTCGCGCGACAAAATCGGTTACGCAGGCATCGAGTCGTGGATGCAGGATGTGTTGGCCGGAAAGAACGGTTTCAAGTTTATCGAAGAGGATGTGGCCGGGCTGGAACTGCGCACCATCGGCGAGCCGGTGAACCCGGCGCCGGGCAGTAACGTGTATCTCACCATCGACGTGCGCTTGCAAGCCGCGGCGCAAACCGCGCTGACGCGCATGATCGAAGACCTCAACCGCCGAGGCAACACCACCGTTTCGCAAAACGGCGTCGTCATCGCCATGAATCCGAGGACGGGCGAGATTCTGGCGATGGTGTCGTGGCCCACTTACGACAATCAGCGCTTCGCTCGATTCATTCCATTCGAGTACTACGATCAAGTTTTCAAGGACCCCACCAAGCCGCTGCTCAATCAGGCCATCAGTGGGCAACACCCGCCCGGCTCGGTGTTCAAGTTGATCCCGGCGGCGGGCGCATTGCAGGAGGGCGTGGTCGATCCGAATCGCACGCTGTTCGATCCCGGCCAGATTGTGATCACCAACCGCTACTTCCCCAACGACCCCGGGCAGGCGCGCACGGTGGTGTGCTGGAAACGCGAAGGCCACGGCGACATCGACATGCTCCACGCCATTGCCCAATCGTGCAGTGTGTACTTCTATCAAATCGGCGGCGGCTACGAGCCGGATAACGTGCGGGGCATCGACATCGAAGGCATCTTTCATTACGGCAACATGTTCGGCTACCACCGCCGAACCGGCGTCGAGCTTCCCGGCGAACTGAGAGGCCTCATCCCCGACCGCGATTACAAACGAATCAACATCGGCGAGAACTGGTCAACGGGCGACACGTACATCGCCTCCATCGGGCAAGGGTACGTGCTGGCGACCCCCATTCAAGTTCTCGATTCGGTCACGCCCTTCGTCAACAACGGCTGGCTCATCAAACCCACGCTCATCAAAGAAGTTGTGGACGGCGAGGGCAACGTCGTGCCCATCGCTCAATCACATTTGCCCGACACTCTGCGCGAGTTCGTGCCGGTGGGCACGCCGGGCAGTTATCAACTCAGCCCCTTCGCCATCAAATACCGCGACGCGCTTCCCGAAACGCCGGAGATCGATCCGGTAGCCGTCGATCAAAAATGGCTCGACATTGTGCGGCGCGGAATGGAAGAGGTGTACATCAGCGGCACGGCCTACATCGCCGAACTCGACCCCATCGAGATCGAAGTCGGCCCCGAACAGTTTCAGCAGATTCCCGCCGCCGGAAAAAGCGGCACCGCCGAATACTGCGACAACATCGCCCAACGCAAAGGCATTTGCCGTTTCGGCGCATGGCCGCGCCACGCGTGGTTCGTTGGGTACGCTCCGGCCAACAACCCCGAAGTCGCCGTCGTCGCCTTCGTTTACAACGGCGGCGAAGGCTCGCTCACCGCCGGGCCCATCGTCCAGCGCGTTCTGCAAGCCTACTTCGATCTGAAAGCAGTTGACGCCTCGCGTGGGCAATAAACTCAAATCGTTCGCCTTCGCAATTTGTTGGGGACTGTTCGGACTCTCGATGGCTCGCGCCGCACTCGACACGTGGCCGGCGCTCGCCGGGAATTTCCCTCGCTGGCCGCTCGCCCTCCTCTCCGCCCTCGCCTTCGCCGCCGCAGGACTCCGACTCCAATTCCAAGCCCCCAACCTCAAACCCCAAAACTGCATTCCGCTTCTCATCCCCGCCATCACTCTTCTCAACCCCGTCAGCAACCCTTTGCGCGATTGGGCGCTTCTGTTCGGCGCAATGGGCGGTATCGCCGCCATCGCCCTAACCACCAAACAACCCAACCACCCAACCACCAGATTTTTATATCCTCTCTCTCTCGGCCTCATCGCCTCCATCCTCTACCTCTGCACCCTCGCCCCCACCGTCGGCGAAGCGGATACGTTCGAGTTTCAAGTCAATGCCATCCGGCTCGGAGTCTCTCACGGCAGCGGCTACCCGCTTTACCTCCTCCTCGCCAAACTGTTCAGCCTTCTGCCCGCCGGCGGCACTGCGGCCTTTCGCGTCAACCTCTCCTCCGCATTCTTCGGAGTGACCGCCGCGCTCATGGCCTACGCTCTCGCTCGCGCGCTCGGCGCACCCCGCCCGGCTTCGTGGGTCGGCGGCCTCTCGCTGGCTGCATCCATCGGCCTGTGGTCGCGCGCCGTCGAAGCCGAAGTGTACACACTGCATGTGACGCTGATCGGAGTGTTGCTGTGGCTGGCAATCAGCGATCAGCAATCAGCAATCAGCAATCAGAGATATTGGTTGGCTTTTGTCTTCGGGCTGTCAATGACAAATCATCTGACCACAATTCTGCTCGCGCCCGCCGTCGCAGTGGCCCTCCTCCCCGCCCTCCCCGCCCCACGCCTCACGCCCCACGCTCTCCGAAGGAACCCCACGCTCCACGCTCTTCTCTATCCGCTCCTCTTCGCTCTCGGCCTCTCCCTCTACCTCTACCTCCCCCTCCGCTGGCCGGCGGTGAACAACGGAGAGATCATGACGTGGGAGATGTTTCGCCACTTCATCACCGGGCAAGAAGCGCAGGGCGCACTGCGGCTCGATGCGTGGCTCACCGACTTCAGCCGATATGCCATCGTCGGGCGAAAGGCGCTCGATCAGTTTGGCTGGCCGGGCGCGATCACTGCCCTGCTCGGACTCGCCGCCCTCTTTCGCAAACGCCCTTCCGCCGCGTTCGTCACCCTCGCCGCCTACGGCGCATTCGCCTTCTTCGGCCTCTCGTTTTATGTCCCCGACCCCGACTACTCATCGTTTCTTCTGCCTGCGCACCTCGTGCAGGTCGTGTGGATTGCGCTCGGCATTCACACCGTCGTTGAAGCAACGGCCCTTTTCACCACGAAGGCGCTAGGACACGAATTCACACGAAACCTAATTCTTGATTGTTCATTGTTCATTGTTCATTGTTCATTCTTCTTCCTCCCCGCCTCTCTTATTTGGATCAACCTGGCGAAAGTCGATCAGTCTTCCGATTGGCGCGAATACCGGCTCGGCCAAACCATCCTCAGCCAGCCGCTCGATGAGGGCGCGGCCATTCTGGCCGACAGCGAACTGATCGCCCCGCTCTACTATTTGCAAGTCGCCGAGGGCCTCCGCCCCGATCTCGACATCATTGTGCTCGCCGCCGAAGAGTATTACCGCGCCGAACTCGATGCGCGGGCGAGCGCCGGGCAAACAGTGTATCTCGGACGCTATCTCCCGCGCCTCGCCGAAGCCTATTACCTTCACTCCGTCGGCCCGCTCACCAAAGCAAAACTTGAGCCCAGCCCGTTGCCCGATCATGTCATCCCGCCGGGAACAAACTTTGTCGGCGCGATTCGACTGCTCGGATTCACACTCGACTCATCCACCGCCCCCACCGACTCTCAACTCCCGATCACCCTCTACTGGCAAGCTGTCGAGCCGCCTCCCGAAAACTACCTCGTCATTCTGCGGCTGGTTGACTCTGTTGGGGCGCCGACTCTGATCAGCCCACCGGAAGTTCCGGTGGGGCAAATGTATCCCACTGCCGCATGGCCCACGAACGATGTGGTGGCCGACTTCCACAACTTCACCCTCGATCTCGCGCTCGCGCCGGGCGGCTACTTTTTGCAGGTCGGGCTCTTCCCGCCATTCAGCAATGACGGCTTGAAGAACGAATCGGGCGGCATGTGGATCACGTTGGCCGATGTGACTCTGACCGAGCCGACGACCGAGCCGCAGATTCAGAATCCGGTGCGGATGCGATTCGGCGAGGCGTGGCTGATGGGGTACGATGCGCCCGACACCGCCGCGCCCGGTTCGCAAGTGACGGCGACTCTGTATTGGATGAGCGCGAAAGACACAACGGCGCAATGGTGCGCGGAGCAAAACTGCAGGCCGGTGACCGTGCGCGGAGGGAATCACATTACGGTTTCGCGGGTGGTGTTCGATGCTCCGAATGAGGGCGGGGAGATGAGTCTGAGAGTCGGCGTCGCCGGAGAGAACGGTGAGTGCGGGTGGTGGCCCGCGCCGCCCGCCCCTTCTTGCGAACTCGCGCGCCTCTCTGTCGAGGGAGCGGCGCTGGCCCCGAACGCAATCAATTTCGACAACAAAATTGTGCTCGACACCATCCGCATCGAAACGGCGCAAGCCTCGCCCGGTGAAACGGTGATCGTCTCGGCGCAGTGGCGCGGGCTGGCGCCGATGGATGAAAACTATACGGTGTTCGTGCATCTGCTCGGCCCCGATGGCGTGGTGCACGGGCAAGTGGATAGCTGGCCGGTGCAGGGCACGCGGCCCACAACGCAGTGGCCGATCAATCAGCCGATTGCCGATCGGTTTGAGGTGCGTGTGCCCGATGACGCGCCGCGCGGCGAATACAAAGTTGAGGTGGGCTGGTATCTGCTGGCAACACTCGACCGTTTGCCGGTGGTGACGGCGAGCGGCGTGGCGGTGGATGACAAGTTTGTGATCGAGGGGTTGAGGGTTGGTGATCGGTGATCAGTGATCGGTGATTGGTAATTGGTGATTAGTGAATGTATAATCTCCGGCCAATCGCTAATCGCCAACCGCTAACCGCTATTTGTTATTCGCTTCATGGCTGTCTCTGTCACCATCAAAGGAATCAAAGAAGGGTTGCTCGTTGTGGTGGGCGATGGCGAGTGGGAGGAGGCCTCGCGCACGCTGTTGGAGAAGTTGCGCGAGAAAGCAGATTTCTTTCGCGGCGCGCGGCTGGTTCTGCAACTGGGCGGGCGGGCCATGGGCGCCGCCGATTTGGGAAAACTGCGCGACGATCTCGGCGACTTGCAGATCAATTTGTGGACGGTGCTTTCCGAATCTGCGCTCACCGAGAACGCGGCGCGGGCACTGGGGCTGGAAACCGCTCTGCCCAAACCACAGGCTCTGCCGCCCGAACTGCCGCCCATCAGCCCATCGGAAGATGGCAGTGTTGCGATTTTGGTGAATCATACTTTGAGGTCGGGCAAGAGTGTGCGTTTTCCGGGACACGTGATTGTGGTGGGCGATATTAACGCCGGGGCCGAAGTGGTGGCCGGCGGCAACGTGATAGTGTGGGGGCGGGTGCGCGGCACGGTGCAGGCCGGGTCGGAGGGCGATGCCGAAGCAGTGGTGTGCGCGCTCGATCTCGCGCCGACACAGTTGAGAATCGCCAACGCGATTGCCACGTCGCCAAAGCGGCGAGGCAAGGCCGACCCGGAGATGGCGAGAATTAAAGATGGGCAGATTGTGGCGGAAAGATGGAAGCCGAATGAAAAAGGATGAGGGATGAAGGATGAATGCGGAATGATCCTAAAGGGCGGCTTTGCCGCGAACGATGAGTCCTTTGTGTCCCATTCATCGTTCATCGTTCATCGTTCATCGTTTGCGAGCAACGCATGAGTGGAACGGTCATCACAGTGACATCGGGCAAAGGCGGCGTGGGCAAGACGACGACGACGGCCAACATCGCCGCGGCGCTGGCCGCCGACGGCGCAAAGGTGGTGTGCATCGACGCCGACATCGGCCTGCGCAACCTCGACGTGGTGCTGGGGCTGGAGAACCGCATCGTGTACGACATCGTGCATGTCGTGGAGGGTGCGGCCAAACTCAAGCAGGCCATGATCCGCGACAAACGCCTGCCGCACCTCTTCCTCATCCCCGCCGCGCAGACTCGCGACAAGTCGGCGGTCGCCCCGTCGGATATGATTCGCATCTGCGATGAACTGCGCGCCGAGTTCGATTACATCATGCTCGATTCTCCGGCGGGCATCGAGCGCGGCTTCCGCAACGCCCTCGCCCCCAGCAACAGAGTGGTGATCGTGACCAACCCCGAAGTGTCGGCGGTGCGCGACGCCGACCGCATCATCGGGCTGGTAGAAAGCGAACAAAAAGGGCCGCCGTCACTGATCATCAACCGCATCAAACCGGAAATGGTGAAGCGCGGCGACATGCTGAGCATCGACGACGTGCTCGACGTGCTGGCGATTGATCTGATCGGCGTGGTGCCGGAAGACGAGCAGATCGTCATCGGCTCCAATCGCGGCAACCCGGTGGCGCTCGACGAGAAGTCGCGCTCCGGCCAGGCATTTCGGAACATCGCCCGCCGCATCAAAGGCGAGCAAGTCCCCTTCATGGATCTCGACAAGCAGGATGGCTTCTTCTCCCGGTTGGGCAAGTTGATCCGGCCCGGAGGCTGATATGACCAACTTCTTTCGCCGCCTCACCGGGCGGAGCCAGCCGCCCAGCAAAGACGTTGCCCGCGACCGCTTGAAACTCGTGCTCATCCACGACCGCACCGATGTCTCTCCGGCCATCATCGAAAACATCAAAGACGAGATCATCACCGTCATCTCAAAGCATGTGGACATTGACCGCGATGGCGTGGAGATCAAACTTCAGCAGGAAGACAACGAAAACCGATTGGTCGCCGACATCCCCATCCTCAAAAGCCCTCGCCGCCGCGCGCGATAGACGATAGCCGACTGACGAAAGACGAAGGTTTACTCCCTCTTTCATCAGTCGTCATTTACCATTCGTCATTGATCTCATTCCATGACCGCCATCCTCCAAACTCACCGCCGACAGATCTGGCAGCACTTCGACGTGTCGCTGCTCGCGCTGGTGTCATTGCTGGTCATCGTCGGCATCGCCATGATCCGCTCGACCACCTTCGAGAGCCCCGAACTGGCGAACTACCCCTTCGTCCAAATCCGTTGGGCATTGGTGGGTCTGGTCATTTTGTTCGGCGCGGCCATTTTCGACTACCGCTACTTGCGATCGCTGGCCCGTCCGATGTATGTGTTCGTGTTGATCTGGCTGTTCACGGTGGCCGCCGCCGGAATCGCCTCCTTCGGCGCACAGCGGTGGGTGCGGCTCGGCACGCTCAACATCCAACCGTCGGAGATGGCAAAGATCGGCACGGTGATCTGGATGGCCGACTTCGCCACGCGCAACCGCGAGAAACTGAAGAATTACAAATGGGTGCTGGCCTCTTTGGCCTTTGCCGGAATGCCCGCCGCGTTCGTGTTGGCCGAGCCGAATCTCAGCACGGCGATCATGATCATGATCGTCTGGTTCGCCATCATGTTCGCCGCCGGGCTGAAATGGGAATATATGGCAGCGCTCGGTGTGCTGGCGGCGATTGGCGCGTTCGTCGTGCTGCTGGTCGCCTTCCAAGTCGTTACCATTCCCAATTTCCCGTTGGAGGACTATCAGCGCCTGCGCATCGTCCGCTTCATCTTCCCCAACGCTGATCCCGACGCGCAGTACAACGTGTTGCAGGCGCTCATCAGCATCGGGTCGGGTGGGCTGTTCGGCGAGGGCTACAATCACGCCTCTCAAGTCAACTTGCGTTTCCTCAAAGTGCGGCACACCGATTTTATCTTCGCCTCCCTCTCGGCCGAGTTCGGTTTCGTGGGCGCGGCGCTGCTCATGATCACCATCGCGCTGATCATCATTCGCATCCTGCGCGTGGCCCGGGCCGCCACCGATCCGTTCGGAGCGCTCATTTGCTACGGCGTGGCCGTCTTGGTGTTCTACCAATCCTTCTTCAACATCGGCATGAACATGAATCTCCTGCCCGTCACCGGCCTGCCCCTGCCCTTCGTGAGTTACGGCGGCAGTGCGTTGGTGACGTATATGTTTGCGATTGGATTGGTGGAAAGCGTCGCGCTGAGGCACAAAGAACTCGAGCGTTAGCCGACCGCCGCTCCCGACCGGACTCGATCCCCTCGCAGGAAGCCGAAACGAGATGCGCCCGGCGACGTTGCGTTTGCCCTCATCGGCTATTCTCTACGGCCTCATCGTTTTCATTGCCGCCGTTTTGCGCTTCTGGAATCTGACCGAAATACCGCGCACCCTGTGGGTGGATGAATCGTGGTTCGGGCTGAGAGGCCGCGATGTGATTCGCGGCATCGATCTCTTGCCCCTTCGTGAGCCGACCTCGTTGGGCGTCGGCAACTCTCCATTTCAGATTTATGCGTCGGGTTTTGTTCAGGCGCTCGGAGTCCCGGCGGCGTATTCCTCGCGCGCCGCCTCAGCCCTCACCGGCTGGCTCACCGTCGTCATTCTCTATCCCGCACTGCTCATCCTTTTCAAGAATCTCTTGCCCGCCACTCAGCGAGTCGGGGCCGCGCTCATCGGCGCGGTTGTCACGACAACATTGTTCGCGGGACTGCATTACAGCCGCGACGGCGGGCAGAACGCCGCCTGCACCTTCGCCACTGTCGGAGTCTTCGCCAGCCTTCACTCCACCTTCGAGCGTTCCAGCCCGAAATGGGCAATCGCCACTGGCGTCGCCCTCGCTGTTGCGCTCTCCACTTACGAAGCGGCGGCAGCGCTCGTCATCGCCGTGATCGCGTACGCGGGCGCGCGCCTCCTTTGGCCTGCCGATCAACCGCGCTCGCGAATTCTTCTTCTCGGTGCGATCACTTTGGGCGCGGCGTTGCTGGCCTATTCACCTCTGCTCGTGTTTTACCTTCGGCGCCCCGAAGTCTATTTCCTGCACTTCACCCAAACTCAAACCGCAAAGGACGGAGCGCTCACAACTTTCATCGCCGAAGCGCTGGCAGGATTGTGGAAAGTGTGGGCGGGCGTTTCGCTCAGCGGAGACGTGATGCCGGGCCGCAATCTGGCCGGGCGGCCATTGTTCGGCCCGATCTCATCCATCCTTTTGTGGCTGGGCATCATCGCCGTCGTTTGGCGGATGCGCCGACTGCCTGCCGCGCAACTCCTTCTGATTTGGATTGGCGTCATGTCCCTCCCGTCGGCGCTGTCGGACGCGCCCCCCGCCTTTCCGCGCATGTTGCCCATGGCCCCCGGCCTCGCGGCATTCGCCGGAATGGGCGCCGCCGCCGTTTGGCAAACGGTTTCGCATCGCGGACGCCAGGCGCGTTGGGCCGTTGGCGCACTGCTGGCGTTGGGATTGATCGCCGACGGCTTCTCATCCATTCGCGCTTACTTTGTGGAATGGGCAAACGATCCGCGCCTCTTCGATGCGCGATACGCAGGCGCGCGCCTCACCGCCGACAATGCCTTAGCCCTCGCCGCAACCGACGATGTGTTCATCACCACCCAATCGCAAGAGTTCGTGCGAATGCAATTCGATCTTTTGCTCGGCGGCGCGTCAGTCAAAACATTCGACGCCGCGCCAGATTGCTTGCCCTTCGCCAACAACTCATCACGCGCAACCGACTATGGAATCATTTTAGTGTTCGACCGCTCCTCGCTCGCGGCGCTCAAAGCCGCGTACCCAACCGGAATGGAAACCGCCACCGTCATGCACCCCGACGGCTACCCGTATTCCCTCTTCCTTCAAGTTCCGCCGCACACTCTCGCCCCATCGCCGACACACACCATCAACGTCGAATTCGACGGCGGCTTGCGATTGATGGGATACGATCTCATCACCGACGCACACCCCGGCAGTGATGTTGCGCTCAAACTTTATTGGGAGGCGGCGTCCGGACTGCCGGGCGGCCTCATCGCATTCGTACACATCGGCAAAGGCGCGAACAGTCAGCCTCTCATCGCTCAAATGGATGCGCCGCTGTGCCCCGGCTTCGATTCATCCGAATGGCAGGCAGGATACCGTTACATCGAAACGCGCCACCTCGCATTGGCCGCCGACTCGCCGCCCGACGCTTACGACATCCGCATCGGCGTTTACGATCCGACGCTCGGCGCGCGCCTCAACATCCTCTCCGCCAACGTGCCCACCGAAAACAACCGCGCTCAAATCGCCAACTTGGACGTGCGATAGGCTTGGTATAATTCCCCGCGCCGGTCGCCACCGGCATTTCTTTCGTCACATCACATCAAGCCATCAGCGTTCATCCGCCTTATCTGCGTTCATCTGCGTTCCGCTTTTCAACTCAAACCACACCATGACCCTCTCCCCTGCCCGCGTGCGCTTCGCCCCCTCGCCCACCGGCTACCTACACATCGGCGGCGCGCGCACCGCGCTCTACAACTACCTCCTCGCCAAACAAACCGGCGGCCAGTTCATCCTGCGTATCGAAGACACCGATCAGGCCCGGCTCGTGGCCGACGCAATGGAAGAGCAAATGAACGGCCTGCGCTGGCTCGGCCTGCATTGGGATGAAGGCCCCGACGTGGGCGGCCCCTGCGGCCCCTACATCCAAAGCCAACGCACAGAGATTCACCGCGCGCACGCCGAGCAGCTTGTCGCAATGGGCAAAGCCTATTACTGCTTCTGCGCCAAAGAGCGGCTTGAGGCATTGCGCGCCGAACAACTCGCGCTCAAACGCCAGCCGCGATACGACGGCCACTGCCGCAACATCCCGCTCGCCGAAGCCAAAGCGCGCAAAGCCGCAGGCGAGTCGTGCGTCATTCGATTCAAAGTTCCGACCGAGGTCAAAACCACCGTGCATGACGTTCTGCGCGGCGGCATCACGGTAGACAACAGCACCCTCGACGACTTCATCATCCTCAAGTCCGATGGCCTTTCCCTCTATCACCTCGCGGCGATGGTGGACGATCACCTCATGGGCATCACCCACGTCATCCGCTCCTCCGAGTGGATTCCGTCACTGCCCAAACACGCCCTCATCCTCCGCGCCTTCGGTTGGGGCGAGCCCCAGTGGGTGCATCTCTCGGTGTTCCTCAAACCCAGCGGCAAAGGCAAAATGAGCAAGCGCGAAACCGCCAACCTCAAAGCCGAAGAGGGCCATTCCATTTTCGTGCGCGACATGAGCGAACTCGGCTACCTGCCCGAAGCCGTGCTCAACTGGATCGCCCTCATGGGCTGGAGCCTCGACGACAAAACTGACGTGCTGACTCTCGACGAAATGATTCGCGGCTTCAGCATCGAGCGGCTCAACCCCGCCCCCGCCGCCATCAGTTTCGACAAACTCGATCACTATAGCGGCGTGCACATTCGCGCCCTGCCTCCAGAGGAGCTCGCCAAACGCATCAAGCCCTATTTCGACCAAGCCGGGCTGAACGCCGACGAAAGCGCCCTGCTCAGAATCGTGCCCCTCATTCAAGTTCGCATCGCCACCCTCGACGAGTCGGTGAGCATGGCCGGATTCTTCTTCCGCGACAGGATAGACTACGACCCGGCGGGACTGATCCCGAAAGGAATGGACGCCGCTAGCGCGTTGGCCGCCCTCCATCGTTCAATTGACCTCCTCGGCTCCCTGCCCGATCTGGCCCACCCCACCACCGAGCCGCCGATGCGCGCGCTGGCCTCCGAACTCAAACTCAAACCCGCGCAGCTTTTCGGCATTCTTCGCCTCGCCATCACCGGCCAGCAAATCAGCCCGCCCCTGTTCGAGACCATTGCTTTGCTGGATCGCGAAACGGTGTTCGCGCGGCTGGCAAAGGCGGAAACTTATCTCCGTGGAGAGTGAAGCGTGGAGGGTGAAGCGACTCGCTCCACGCCTCACGCTCCACGCCCCACGACACAGATGAACTCCCAGACTTACATCGACCTCGAAAACCAATACGGCGCGCACAACTATAAACCGCTGGACGTTGTGATCAGCCAAGCCAACGGCGTTTGGGTAGAAGATGTTGACGGCAAAAAGTATCTCGACTGCCTCGCCGCATATTCCGCCGTCAATCAGGGGCACTGCCACCTCAAGATCATTCAGGCTCTCGTCGAGCAGGCGGGCAAAGTGACTCTCACCTCACGCGCCTTCCGCAACGATCAACTCGGCCCGTTCATGCGCGAACTGTGCGAACTCACCCGATACGAAATGGCCGTGCCCATGAACTCCGGCGCCGAGGCGGTGGAAACGGCCATCAAACTTGCGCGCAAGTGGGCCTATGAAGTGAAAGGCGTGCCGAGACACGAAGCCGAGATCATCACGGTGGCCGGAAACTTTCACGGGCGCACCATCACCACCATTTCGTTTTCTACCGAGCCTTCATACAAAAACGATTTCGGGCCGTTCACGCCCGGCTTCGTCACCGTGCCCTATGGCGATTCCGCCGCTGTCGAAGACGCCATCACCGCGAACACCGCCGCCATCCTCTTCGAGCCGATTCAGGGCGAGGCCGGAGTCGTCATCCCGCCCGCCGGATACATCAAACGCTTGCGCGAGATTTGCGACCGCAACAACGTTCTGCTCATCGCCGACGAGATTCAAACGGGACTCGGCCGCACCGGGAAATTATTTGCTTGCGAGCACGAGGGCGTCCGCCCCGATCTCACCGTGATCGGCAAAGCGTTGAGCGGCGGGGTGTATCCGGTGTCGGCGGTGTTGTCGTCGCGCGCGATCATGGGCCTATTCAAACCCGGCGAACACGGCTCCACATTCGGCGGCAACCCGTTGGCCTGCGCCGTTGGCCGCGCGGCGCTCAAAGTGATCGTCGAAGAAAAGTTAGTGGAAAACTCGGCGGCGCTCGGCGAGTATTTTCTCGAACAGGTTGCCGAAATCCCCAGCCCGCACGTGCAGGAAGTGCGCGGCAGAGGGTTGTTCGTCGGAGTCGAGCTCAAGCCCGAAGCGGGCGGCGCGCGCCGCTTTTGCGAAGCGCTGAAAGATCGCGGCATCCTGTGCAAAGAGACGCACGACAACGTGATTCGCTTCGCCCCGCCGTTGGTGATCGATAAGGCCACGATTGATTGGGCGCTCCCGGCGATCCGGGAAGTGCTGAATATGAAATAGAGGTCTGAGGTCAGAAGTCGGAGGGAGTGGACTCTTGTGGTAAAATTTCGTCACTCTGAGGGATAGTTCAGCGGCAGAACGACGGATTCTGGCTCCGTTAACCGTGGTTCGAATCCACGTCCCTCAGCCAACAGGCGCTCAACGATACTCCGTTGTATGCCCCCCAAAAACTTGGGGCGGGCAAAACACCCAATTTCCGTAACACACACGGGGTTGGGTGTTTGCGTATATCGCGGCTGTCGCCGCGCAGTGATCTCACATCAATCAAATTCATTCGCAGGTGACATCATGACCAACGCCCCCTCCCCCCAGCTTCGAGCCGCCGAGTTCATGGAGTTGATCGGCAACACGCCGGTCGTCGAAATCCGTCGCTTGAATCCGAACCCCAAAGTGCGTATCTTCGCCAAACTCGAAGGCCGCAACCCCGGCGGCTCGGTCAAAGATCGAATCTGCAAATCGATGATCGAGGCGGCGGAGCGCGATGGGATTCTCGGCCCGGACACCGATCGCATTCTCATGGAGCCGACCAGCGGGAACACCGGCATCGGCTTGGCGATGATCGCTTCGGCGCGCAGCTACCCCCTTCGTGGCCGTGATCCCTGAAAGCACTAGCGTCGAGCGGCGCAAGATGATGGCCGCCTTCGGCGCGAAGTTCATTCTGACCGACGGCCCCAAAGGCACGAATTGGGCCATCGAGGTGGCGCACCGACTCCTCAAAGAAGATGGCCGCTACCTCATGCTCGATCAGTTCAACAACGCGGCCAACCCGCAGGTGCATTACGAAACGACCGGGCCGGAAGTTCTCCGCGACGTGCCGGAGATCACGCACTTTGTGGCCGGGATGGGAACGGGCGGCACGCTGATGGGTGTGCATCGCTACGTGCGCGAGCGCAAGCCCGAAGTCAAAATCGTGGGATTGGAGCCGATTGCCGGAAGTAAAATTCAGGGCTTGCGGAACATGGCCGCCTACGTGCCCAGCATTTATCACGAAGAATTGCTGGACGAAAGAATCATGCTCGACGATGCCGAGGCCTTCCGCGTCGCGCGCGAGTTGGCTCAAGCGGAGGGGCTGTTCGTGGGCATCTCATCGGGGGCGGCGATGTGGGGGGCGTTGAAAGTGGCCAGCCGTCTCAACGAGGGAACGCTTGTGGTGGTCTTCCCCGACGGCGGCGAGAAGTACATGTCCACGCCGCTCTTCGATTCGCCCGTCGGCTCGATGATGGATAAAGTGTTGTAGGGCGAGAGGGGCAACAAAACTTCGGTGGGTGCACACTATTCGCTCAACGGGGCAGCCAAAGAGAAATCATAGGAGTAGCATATGTTGAGAAAATTTGTGACTGATCCAAGCCCTCTCTAAATTGAAACAGTATCCAAACTGAAGCAATTAGTGAGCGAGGAGAGCCTCGGCGCTGCCGAAGGGGCATTTTGAGGTGTGTGGAAAAAAAGGGTTGAGGAAACTCTTGGTGAGGGAGATAGTCATTCCGATGAAATCTCTCACGTAAATGAAACAAAGCAGAAAGGCAAAGACAGAGATGCAAAGAGCAAAAGGCTTGAAAGCAAAACAACGTGAAGAACTACTCGGAGCATTGAAAGCCCGTTTCGAGAAAAACATGAACCGCCATAAAGGTCTCGAATGGGCTAAAGTACAGGCCAAGCTGGAAGCCAATCCTGAAAAACTGTGGTCGCTCAATGAAATGGAGAGAACCGGCGGCGAACCGGATGTTGTTGGTTATGACAAAAGGACGGGCGAATACATCTTTTATGATTGCTCAGCGGAAAGTCCTCAAGGCCGCAGAAGTGTTTGTTACGACCGTGAAGCGCTGGAGTCGAGGAAAGAACATAAGCCAAAAGATACCGCTATGGATATGGCCGCGGCCATGGGCATCGAGCTTTTGACGGAAGAACACTATCGAGAGCTGCAGAAACTTGGAGATTTCGACACGAAAACGTCGAGCTGGTTGAAAACACCTTCTGAAATCAGAAAACTCGGCGGCGCCATCTTTGCCGATCGTCGCTACGACCATGTCTTTGTGTATCACAACGGCGCAGACTCTTACTATGGCGCAAGGGGATTCCGCGGCTCGCTAAGGGTCTAAATTTTTCGCATTGAAGCGCGCGCTGGCGCCCAACAAGCCGCTCCAGCGGCGTTGATGCTAACGAATTGAGTATATGGATTCTTGGGGATGAACGCGATCGGGAAAAAGAGAATCCGTGTTTATCTGTGTCCATCCGTGCACGAAAAAGACTTCACCCCTTCATCCTGAATCCACCTACCGACTCTTCTCAACCTTCGCCCAAGAATCTTTCAGCCCCACCGTGCGGTTGAACACAAGTTTGCCGTTGGCCGAGTCGGGGTCAACGCAAAAGTAGCCGCTGCGCTCGAACTGATAGCGACTGCCATGGGCCGCGCCCTTCACGCTCGGCTCCACAAAACACATCGGCAACACTTCCAGTGAGTTGGGGTTGAGGTTGTCGAGGAAGGTTTTGCCCTCGGGTACGTCGTCGGGATTCTCTTTGGCGAACAGCCGATCGTACAACCGCACTTCGGCTTGCACTGCGTGGGGCGCCGACACCCAGTGAATGGTGGACTTCACCTTTCGCCCATCGGGGGCGTCGCCGCCGCGCGTGGCCGGATCATATGTGCAGCGCAGTTCGACGATTTGCCCATTGGCGTCTTTCACCACTCCCACGCATTTGACGAAGTAAGCGTATCGCAAGCGCACTTCGCGCCCCGGCGATAAACGGTAGTATTTCGGCGGCGGCGTCTCCCGGAAGTCGTCTTGCTCGATATACAGTTCGCGACTGAAGGGCGCTTTGCGAGTCCCGGCCGAGGCGTCTTCGGGATTGTTGATCGCCTCCATCTCCTCGACTTGCCCTTCGGGATAATTCTCGATCACCACCTTCAATGGCTTGAGCACGCCCATCACTCGCGCGGCGCGTTTGTTGAGGTCTTCGCGGACGCAGTGTTCGAGCAGGGTCACGTCGGCCACACTGTCGTTTTTGGCGACGCCGATGCGGGCGCAGAAGTCGCGGATCGATTCGGGGGTGTAGCCGCGCCGCCGCAACCCGGAAAGGGTGGGCATGCGCGGATCGTCCCAGCCGCGCACGCGGCCCTCTTTCACCAATTGCAGAAGGCGGCGTTTGCTCAACAGCGTATACGAGAGGTTGAGGCGGGCAAATTCGATTTGGCGCGGGTGATAGATTTCGAGCGTGTCGAGATACCAGTCGTACAACGGGCGGTGAATCTCGTATTCGAGCGAACACAACGAGTGAGTGATGCCTTCGATGGAATCCGACTGCCCGTGCGCGAAATCGTAGAGCGGATAGATGCGCCACTGGTCGCCAGTGCGGTGGTGGGCGGCGTGCAGAATGCGGTACATCACCGGATCGCGCAGGTTGATGTTGCCGGAGGCCATATCAATTTTGGCGCGCAGGGTGCGCGCGCCGTCGGGGAACTCACCGGCGCGCATTCGAGCAAACAGATCGAGATTCTCTTCCACTGAGCGGTTGCGATACGGGCTGTCTTTGCCCGGCTCGGTGAGCGTGCCGCGATACTCGCGCATCTCGTCGGGAGTGAGATCGCACACGTAGGCTTTGCCCTTTTTGATCAACTGCACGGCCCATTCGTACAACTGCTCGAAATAATCCGAAGCGTAATACAAACGATCTTCCCAATCGAAGCCGAGCCAGCGAATGTCGGCCATGATCATGTCCACGTATTCCTGCTCTTCTTTCACCGGGTTGGTGTCGTCGAAGCGCAAATTGCACTGGCCCCCAAACTCGGCGGCGATGCCGAAATCGACGGCGATGGCTTTGGCGTGGCCGATGTGCAAATAACCGTTGGGTTCGGGCGGGAAGCGTGTGTGAACTCTGGTGTATCGTCCCGATTTCAAATCTTCGGCGACGGCGGCGCGGATGAAGTCGGTGGGTTGAGAAGTGGGTTCTGGAATCATGAGTGGGGCAACTTATAAACGGATTGTGCGAAGATTGCCCCCAAGTGTATCATTAGACGCGCCCGGCGAGGCAGACGAGTTGCGGAGTCCCTTGCCAAATACAAAGGCTTCGTGCCACTTCGTGTGGCTTCGCGGATTCAATCGGTGACCGCGCCCGATTTATCCGCCGGAGAACGAGGAGCGTTTTGCCAGCACTGCTCCGCGCCGCTCCCGCCAGGCATAGAGCCGCGCATAGAGGTGCGTGATCAGGCTCCGAAGAAAAGCATCGACGCGCTGTGACGGCGTGAGGGTCATAATTTGAGTGTTGCAAGAGCCATGCCACTTTTTCTAAAGAACAGGAACCCAAAACAATGTCCATTTTGAGATCGGGGCCGCCGGGATTCGATCCGGCGCTGATCGTCTTCGACAAAGACGGCACACTGATTCATTTCGACGCCATGTGGGGTGGATGGGTGACCGAGCTGGCCGACCGGCTGGACGCCGACTCGGGGCTCTCCGCGCGCGGCCCGTTGTTCGAAGCCATGGGCTACGATGCCCCGAGCGGGCGAGTGCTCACCCACGGCCAACTCGCCACCGCGCCCCTCGCCGTTCTCCGCAAACTCACGGTGGGTGTGATGCTCGAACGCGGGCTGAACGCAACCGAAGCCGAGCGAGCCGTCGCCGCCGCGTGGTTCATGCCCGACGCAATGGCCTTAGCCAAACCGCTCACAGATATACCGATGCTGTTCCGAGAGTTGAAACGCGCGAGCGTGAAGATCGCCATTGCCACCACCGACGACCGCGAGCCGACCGACGCCATGATCGGCGGATTCGGCCTGCGCGAGTTCGTGGATGCCAGCGTGTGCGCCGACGACGGCCTGCCGGTGAAGCCCGCGCCCGATATGATCATCTCCATCTGCAATCGGTTGGGGGTGCCGCCGGAGCAAACGGTGATGGTGGGCGACTCGATTCACGACATGCGCATGGGCCGCGCCGCCGGAGTGCGTTGGGTGGTGGGGGTGCTCACCGGAGTCGGCTCGGCGGAGATGCTCTCCCCGTTGGCTGATGTGGTGCTCGAATCTGTGAATGAACTGTTTAGCCTGAATTCGGCATGACGGGCAAGTTTATTGTACACGGATGAACACGGATGTTCTGTAGATCACGAAAGCATCCTGAGCGAAGCGCGGCGTAGTCCCGCGCGTAGTCGAAGGATGCGGGCGCGAGAATCGCACTCTTCGACTACGGCCCGCTACGCGGGCCTCCGCTCAGAGTGCTTCTCTCGTGATCTACTGATTATTCTGTTGTTTTTTGATCCGTGCGCTCGTCACCACTGAATCGTGACCGGTGTGCCGACCTCGGCCCAGTTGTAAAGCGTGGCCGAGTTCGTGTCGTCTAAAATCACACAGCCATACGACACCGGCGTGCCCAGCCAACCGGCCCACAACTTTTGCCCATTGGAGAGAATGGGCAGGGCGTGAATGCCGTTCTGCAACCGCCCCGCCCAATAGATGCCAAGCCAATACGGCATCTGCAAATTCCAAGTGTAAGCGTACGCATTCGGAATTTTGTTGAGCACGCTGTAGTTGCCGGGCGCAGTGTCGCGCCCGCGCTCTCCGGTGGAAGCCACCCACGACCAGATCACGTTCCCGTTTTCGTACACGTACATGTGCTGTTCGGAGATGTCCACCAGAATCAGTTTGCTGGCCGCAGGCACAGCCGGAGCCGATGGCTCGACGGGGGCCGATGCCGTGCCGCCCGGAATGACCAGCACTTGCCCGTAAAAGATTCGGTCGGGGTTGGCAATGTTGTTGGCCACCGCGAGTTGGCCGGTGGTGAGGCCGAAGCGCCGGGCGATGCTGTTCAACGTTTCGCCGCGCGCCACGGTGTATGTCGAGGGGATAGAGGTTGATTCAGCGGAGGCGGCGGAATCGGTGGGGGGCGCAGATTCCGTTGACGGCGCGGGGGCGGCTTCTACTTGAGTCGCCGTCTCGCCGCTCACGGGAATTCTCAGTTGTTGCCCGACATAAATCTTTGTCGAGTCGATTCCGTTGGCCGCCGCAATCGTCTGCCACGGCACGCCGTATTTGAGCCCGATGCGAAAAAGATTCTCGCCGGGCTGAACGGTGTGAATGATGTCATCGGCCAACGCCGCGCCCGGCAAAGCCAGCGCAAGAAGCAACGAGAGCAATAGAGCAAATTGAATAGCGCGCATGAGACTCCTCCCGGCGCATGGCAGCTGCTGCAAAGCAACCACATTGCGAATTGTCATTGCGAGGAGCGCAGCGACGACGCAATCTACGGGCTATGTTTGAGATTGCTTCGCCGCCCCCGCCGGGGAGCGGCGAAGCAATGACAGTCGAGCAACTTCGCTGTTACCGTGCCGATGCATTGTAGCAACTTGCCGCCGGGTCAACATCTCAGGCCGATTGCAAAGTATGGCCGCGAGCGGCAGAAACCGCAACCCGCCCCCATGCTATAATCGCGCGGCGTCCAATTGACCCCACCCCCAACCCCTCCCCAAAAGGAAAACGCTTTTGGAGAGGGGAGCACCGCCACCCGCCATTCGCCATTCGCTAAATGCCCTCTCGCCTCAAATCCCTCGAACTCATCGGCTACAAAACCTTCGCCAGCAAATCGCACTTTGTATTCGGCGAACGCATCACCGCCATCGTCGGCCCCAACGGCAGCGGCAAAAGCAACATCGCCGACGCCATCCGCTGGGTGCTGGGCGAGCAGTCGTTCTCGCTTCTGCGCGGCAAGAAAACCGAAGACATGATCTTCGCCGGGAGCGAACTGCGCGCCCGGGCCAACATGGCGCAGGCCACCGTCACCTTCGACAACTCCGACGGCTGGCTGCCCATCGACTTCGCCGAAGTAAGCATCGCCCGCCGCGCGTACCGCGACGGGCAGAACGAATATCTGCTCAACGGCCAGCGCACGCGCCTGCGCGACATTGCCGAACTGCTGGGCAAAGTGGGGCTGGCCGAACGCACTTACACGGTGGTGGGGCAAGGCATGGTGGATACCGCCCTCTCGCTCCGCGCCGAAGAGCGCCGCGCCCTGTTCGAGGAAGCGGCAGGCATCGGAATCTATCGGAGCAAACGCGAAGACGCCCTCCGCAAACTCGAACAGACCCAGCACAACCTCGAGCGCGTGCACGACATCCTCGCCGAGATCAAACCGCGACTCAAAACGCTGGAGCGGCAGGCGCAACGCGCGCGCGACTACAATCAAGTGAAAGCCGAACTCGATGGCGTGCTCAAAATTTGGTACGGCTTCCACTGGCACTCGGCGCAGGCTAACCTCAGCGCCGCCCGCCAAATGGCCGAGACGCAATCCGAAACCGTCGAAAGCCTGCGCAGTGAACAGCACGCCCTCGACCGCGCGCTCGCCGATCTGCGCGCCCGCCTCAACGCTTTGCGCGGCCAACTCAACCGCTGGCAAAGCGAGTCGTCGGAAGTGCATTCACACGCCGAAGCCCTCAGCCGCCGCCTCGCCGTCGCCGACGAGCGCCTGCGCTCCTTTGACGAACAGCGCCAATCGCTCATCGCCGATCTGGGATCGCTCGAATCCGATCACGCTTCTCAACTCAAGCAATTCGATGCGGCCCGCGCCGAACTCGAACGACTGCAAGCCGAGCGCAACACCGCCCGCGCCGAACTCGAAGCCCTCGAAGGCTCGCGCGCCCGCCGCGAAACCGAGCGCAAACGAGTGGCCGACGAAGTCGCCGAGGCCAAAGAGCGCGCCGCCGCCATCGCCGCGCAGATCAACGAACGCGCCGCGCGCCGGGCCGCCATCACTCACGAGCGCGAGCGGCTGGCCGCGGCCTCCGCCGAACAATCGCATTCGCTCTCCGCCGCCGAAGCCATCGTGGCCGAAAAGCAAAACACCCTCGCCGAGCGCGACGCCGAAGCGCAAGCCGCGCTGGCCCGCATCGCCGACTCCGACTCCGAACTCCAGCGCATCGCCGAACGCATCGCCCGCGCCGAAAGCGAACTCGCCAGCCTGCACGCCCGCCTCGCCGGGGCGATGACCGCCGAAGGCAAACTCACCGCCCGCGCCGAAGCATTGGCTCAACTGCGCGCCGCGCCGGGCGGCAGTTCCGGCGGCCTGCAAGCACTGCGCCTCGCCGCCCGCGACAACAAATTGAATCTGCGCGGCGAACTGGCCGACATCATTATTGTGCCGCCCGAACTCGACGCCGCCGTGGCCGCCGCGCTCGGGCAATTCATCAACGCCGCCGTGATCGACGAGGCCGACTCCGCGCTCGACCTCCTCGGCGCAACCGAAGGCCGCGCCGCGCTCCTGCCCCTCTCCAAACTCAAGCCGACTCCGATCAACACACCACTGTACGATCCCGATCTCATCGGCATCGCCGCCGAACTCGTGTCGAGCGATGCGCGCCACCGCGCCGTGGTCGAAACTGCGATCGGGCATGTTGTCGTCGTTCGCACGCGCGAGGCCGCCAAACGAATCGCGCCCGCCCTGCCGCCCGGCGCGTTTGCCGTCACCCTCGACGGCGAACTTTTTTTCGCCAGTGGCGCGATCATCGCCGGGCGCGACTCGGAAACGGAGTCGGCTTCCGCTCTGGCCCTCGCCCGCGAACAGCGCGAACTGCCTCTCGCCATCAGCCGCGCTCAAGCCGAACGGCATGATCTCGAAAACGAACGCGATCGCTTCGAGGCCGAACTGCGGCAACTCCGATCCGAGCGGGACGCCGCCACTGAAACCGCGCGCCGACTCCAAACCGCCGAGCGCGCGGCCGCCGCCGCCCGCGACTCGGCCCGCCTCGATCTGCAACGCGCCGAAACTCAAGTGCGCCTTCACCGCGATCAAATCTCCAATTACCAATCGCTGATCTCTCAGACTCACTCCTCTGAAACTGCGCTCGATTCCGAAATCTCCGCCCTCGCCGCCACTGCCGCCGAAGCCGAGGCCGCCGCCCGCGCTCTCGCCAATCAAACGCTGGAACTCACCGGCGATGAACTGGCCGGGCGAATCGCCGAGTGGCAAACCAAAGCCGCGGTGGCCGCGCGCGCCGCCGCCGATTCGGAGATGCGGCTGGGCGACATGCAAGCCGCGCTCCAGCGCGTCACCGCCGTCATCGAAATTCGCAAAACGCGAATCGAGTCGGTCGTTTCCGAAAGCGAGAGTTTTCTCGCCAGCCTCGCCGACGACCGCGCGCAACTCGCGGCGCTCGAACTCCAAATCTCAAATCTCAAATCTCAAACCGAACCCGCACTGAGAACGTTGGCGCATCTCGAATCGGAACTGACGGCAGTGGAAAGCGCGGAGACGGAGACGCACGCCAGCCTGCATGCCGCCGAGCGAATGCACGCCGATCTGCAATTGGATTATGCGCGGAAGAAAGATGAGATCGAAGCCCTGCGGCGGCAAGTGACGGACGACTTCGGGTTGGTGGCTTTCGATTACAGTGAGGAGATGCCCGGCCCCACTCCCCTGCCCCTCGAAGGCGTGGTGGAGCATTTGCCGCAAGTGGAAACCCTGCCCGACGGCCTCGAAGATTTGCTCAATCGCCGCCGCGCTCAACTCAAACGCATGGGGGCCATCAACCCCGAGGCGCTCAACGAGTTCACCGAAGTGAAAGAGCGGCACGATTTTCTCGTAGCGCAGGTGTCCGATCTCGAAGCCGCCGCCGCGCAATTGCGCGAAGTGATCGCTGAGCTCGACGCGCTGATGGAGCGCGAGTTCCGCAAAACGTTCGACGCGGTGGCCGAGCAATTCAAAGAAACGTTCTCGCGGCTGTTCGGCGGCGGCACGGCCAAACTCATCCTCACCGAGCCGGATAACTTCACCCAAACCGGCATCGACATCATCGCCCGTTTGCCGGGGCGCAAACAGCAGGGCTTGGCCTTGCTCTCTGGCGGCGAGCGCGCGCTCACCGCTTCGGCCTTGCTGTTCGCGTTGCTTCGCGTGAACCCGCCGCCGTTCGCCATGCTCGACGAAGTGGACGCCGCGCTCGACGAAGCCAACGTGGGCCGCTTCCGCGATCTGCTTTCGGAACTCAGCCAGTCCACACAGTTCGTCATCATCACCCACAATCGCAACACGGTGCAAGCCGCCGACACCGTGTACGGCATCTCCATGGGCGCCGACTCAGCGAGTCAGGCCATCAGTCTGAAGTTGGATGGGGAGAAGGTGGCGCAGGGGTGAAGTTCCATCGCCCTCAAGTTGAGTTTACCCCGCGACGGCAACATGAGGACGGATGCTTTTCAATTCATCCTGTTCGGCCTGTTGAGCATGATACAAATCCCAGCGTAATTGTACGTTCATCCAAAAATCTGCCGACACGCCGTAAAACTTTGCCAGCCGCAAAGCCGTGCTGGGCGTAATGCCCCGGCGCTCATTGATGATTTCGTTGATCCGCTGATAGGGCACATGAATCGCATCGGCCAAGTCGCGTTGGGTTAAACCCATTGGCGTCAAGAATTCTTCCAAAAGCATTTCGCCCGGATGAGTAGGAAGGCGGTGGGTCGGAACGCGTATCATAATGCACCTGTGGGTTGATTAGTGGTAATCGACAATTCCAACTTTATCGGGACCGGAAGCAGTCCACGCAAAACATATTCGGTGCTGTTCGTTGATGCGAATACTGTGCTGCCCTTTGCGGTCTCCGGTCAGGGCTTCGAGCCGGTTGCCCGGTGGAATCCGCAGCTCGTTCAAGGCGGTCACGGAGTCGAGTTGGTCAAGTTTCCGAACAGCGACTTTCCACAGCGACTCGGGGCAGATCGCGCGCGCCGCTTTTGTGTTTTTGCCGTTGAAAATATCCTCTGTGCCTTCGTCCTTGAAAGACACTATCATGTCGGTATAATAGCATGGAAGTCGTGCTACAGCAAATACGCCCACTCGCCGACGGGCGCTGGCAAGAACCGCCGACACCGTGTACGGCATCCCCATGGGCGCCGACTCAGCGAGTCAGGCGATCAGTCTGAAGTTGGATGTGGAAAAGGTGGCGCAGGGGTGAAGTTCCATCGCCTGCCTGCAATATCAGCCTGCTTCGATGTCTTCGCGGTTGTCGTTATTGCCTTGCAACCGACTGCGGAATGTCAGCATCGATCTCATCAGTTCCTTCAGATTCTCGAATTGCTCTTTGATGCTTGCCATCTTCTCCGCCGGGAGACTGGCGAGCGATTGCCTGCCGCCCAAACCAGAAAGCAAAGCCGAATAGCTCTGATAAATCTTGCCCATCAGCTTCTGGCTCTCTAAAAATTTTGCGTCTGTCACTGTCGATTCGGCATTGGGGAAGTTGCCGAACTCATACTCGAAGATTTCATTCTTGATTTCGCCCAAGAACGCTCGATGCAATTCAACGGTCAGATGTTTATTGACCAACCTGACCCGACCCTTGCTCTGACCCCAACCTGATCTAGTGATGGTTTCTCAGGACGCTTTGTTGGCTGGCTCTTGTTGCGCCAGACTCTTTGCCTAAAAAACAGAACCACCGCAAACCCGCCGAAATTATAGCCCGACTCTTTTCTGCAAAGGTTGCCAATTATTTAGGAATTGACTCAAATCTCGAATCGGGTCTCTGAAAACATCATTTGCAATCGCTTCTTTTTCTGCGTTTCGTAAATCACGAGTTTCCCAACATTTACCAGTTTCAGTAACCCAAACATAACTTTGGATTGTGCCAGAAGTTTTACCTAAACTTTTATATCGCTCAAGTAATTTGTTCGGCTCAATAATCACGAAGTCATAATCTCGATGGCTGAAACGATACAAAACTAAAACCCATAAATCTGCTTGTGATTTCTCAATCTTGTCATACTTGAATGTCCACCAGCCGCCCGCCTTAATTTTAGAACTTACACTCTTGTTGCCCAAAAAGTCTTTTGAAAACTTTACTTGCAAAGAAACCGAACGAACTGAATTTTGGGAACTTATTTTTGGATTGGTAACGAGTAAATCAATACCTGTATCACTTGAAGGCAACCAAATTTGCAGACCTTTGAATTTTTCTTCAAGGTGAGATGCTACAAGGTATTCGCCTACGTGTATCGTGAAAATCGGTTTCATTGATTTACCATTTGCTTTGATTGTTGCTCTTAAGCCAGCCAACAATCAATGGCTGGATTGGACCTCCCCTAACCATCAAACTACCAGCGTAACCCTCACGCCACCGGCAGGGTAAAGCTAAACGTCGTGCCCGAATTGACGGCGCTCTCCACCGTCATCTTGCCGCCGTGGCTCTCCACAATCTTTTTGGCAATAGCCAGCCCCAGCCCCGTGCCCTAACTCCACCCTTCGCTGTCGGGCACGCGGTAAAACTTCTCGAACACGCGCGGCAGTGATTCGGCGGGGATGCCTTTGCCGGTGTCGCGCACCGACACCCTCAGCCGGTCGGCGGCGGCTTCGCCGGTGATGTAAATGCTGCCGCCCTCGCGGTTGTATTTGATGGCATTGGTGAGCAGGTTGAGCAGAACTTGTTTGATTTTGCCCCGGTCGCCCACCACATCGGGCAAGCCGAGGGCGTGTTCGTGGATCGCCACGTGCTTGTTATCGGCCTGCGGCAGAACCACGCCCGCGCACTCGTGAATCAGATCGGCGATGTCGAAGGGTTGTTTGTCGAACCGCGCCCGCCCCGATTCTAGTTTCGCCAAATCGAGAAACTCGGTGGTCATCTTGGCCAAGCGATTCGTTTCGTCGCGGATGGTGGCCACGAATTCACTGCGCTGTTCCGAAGGCAAATCGGAGCGCAGAAGAATGTGGCTGGTGGCGGTGAGGGCGGCCAGCGGTGTGCGCAGTTCATGCACCATTTCGGCGATGAAGTCGCTCTGTTGAAAGAGTCGGGCGTTGACGATGGCGATGGCGGCCTGCGCGGCGAGGGTCTCCAATGTGGAAACGTCTTCGTCGGTGAACTCCTCGGCGTCTTTCTTGTTGAGGGCTTGCAGAACGCCGATGCATTTATCTTTGCTGATGAGCGGAGCGCCGAGAATGGAGCGGGTGACGAACGCGGTCTGCGAATCGACTTTGGTGTAGTGGCGAGGATCAACGGCGGCGTTGGCGATGACGATGGGCTTCCTCGTGGTGTAAATCGTTCCGGCTACACTGCCTTCGATGGGCACGATGATGTCATCCAATTGCGAGGCGTCCATGTTGGTGGTGGCTTCGAATCGCAATTGGCCGGTGGCGGCGTCCACGAGGAGAATGGAGGCGGCTTCGGTGTCGGTCAGCTCGGCGGCGGCGTCGATGATCGTCTTCAGAAGCACGGGCAGTTCGAGCGTGGAAGTGAGGGTGTGAGTGACTTCCAGCAATCGCTCATACCACTTGAAGAGAAGAGGGTAGTTGCGGCGGCGCTCGGGGCCGTCATACAACGACATGAGTCACCTCATCGGCGAGGGCAGGCAGAATTTCGGCCACGTCGGCGCGGAACACTGCCGCCGCGTGTCGATCAACGTAGGTCGGTTCCCGATTGACGACGATCAGTTTTGCGCCGCGCCGCAGAACGTGGGCGGGGAGGTCGGCGGCGGGCGTGACTTCGAGCGACGATCCGGCGATGATCATCACCTCGCATTGGGCCGCCGCTGTCGAGGCTTGGGCGAAAGCCAGCGCGGGGAGCGCTTCGCCGAAGAAGGTGATGCCGGGTTTGAGCGGGCTGCCGCAGTCGGGGCACAGCGGCAGTTCGTCGCGGTTGAGCCAGCCATCGAGGAAGGCATCGGATGGAAATGTGTGGCGGCAGTGAATGCAAACGGCCTCGCCCATGTGGCCGTGCACTTCGTACACAGTTTTGGATCCGGCGCGGGTGTGCAGCATGTCGATGTTTTGAGTGATGACGGCGGCGAGACGGCCGGCCGATTCCATTTGGGCGAGGGCGAGGTGAGCCGGGTTGGGCCGGGCGTCGAACATTTTGCGCGCCAACGGTTTGAACCAATCGTAGAAGGCGCGGGGGCGGGCGCGGAAGCCGTCGAGGGAGGCGACGTCCATCGGGTCCACCATTGCCCACAGGCCGGAGCGCGGGCTGCGAAAATCGGGGATGCCCGACGGAGTCGAGATTCCGGCTCCCGTCAGGGCAACGGTGGATCGAGACTCTCGGAGGAGGCGGGCGGCGTCACGAATCCCCTGCGTGTCCATTGGCTCGGCGAGCGCCCTTCTTACACTTTGCCGGCCGACTTGCCTTTCTGTGTCAACATCTCAGCCAATTTGCGAGACTGATCGGCAGTCAGGCTTTCGGGCTGCATTTGGATCATGGGCACAGCGGCTTCGGCGGCTTGATAGGATAATTCGGGGGCAGGGGTGACGATGGAGGCGATGGAATGGTTGAGGATGGCTTCGGCTTGCTGCCAGGGCATTTGCAGGCTGGAGCGCACGCGGTTGAGCATGATCATCTCGAAGCGGTTGGCGCTGATGCCCATCTTTTCCATCTCGTCGAGGATGGCTTTGGCCATGATCAGTGTGACGCGCATGGGCTCGACCACCATGAGGTGGCGATCGCATAACGGCAAGACTTTCTTGTTGATCTCGGTGAGGCCAGGGCCGAGATCGAGGATGAGAAACTTGGTCATCGTGGACAACTGCTTAACCCATTGTTCGGCCTGCGCGGCGTGAGCCTCCATCGTCATTTCGTGAGGCTCGCACGAGGCCAGCAACAGGCGGACGCCGGAGCCGTGCGAAACCAATTGGCCCTCGATGAGGTGCGAACTGATTTCGGCGGCAGGGCGGCCAAGCAAGTTGCCCAGCGCTTTGCTGGCGCTGAATCCGAGCTGCAGGCCCAGCGAGCCTTGACCGGGGCGCAGTTCGCAAAGGATGACATCGTTGCCGGTTTGGGCCATGGCCACCGCAGTGTTGAGGGCCAGGGTGGTGACGCCGAGTCCGCCTTTGGCGCCGAGCATGGCAATCAGTTTGCCGCGCTCCAGAAGCGAGCCGGTGGAGGGCGTGGCTTTTTGCGCGGCGCTCGCGCGCGCCAACAGTGCCTTCACCCGCGACACGAGCTCGGCGGGGTGTGTGGGGTTTAGTCATGTAATCGTCCACGCCCGCCTCGAACCCGGCCACTTTGTCGTCCACCATCGTTTTGACGGTGAACATGATGATGGGTGTGCGCGACAGATCGGCGTCGGCGCGGAGACGGCGAGCCACCTCGTAGCCTTCCATGTCGGGCATCATCACATCCAACAAGATCAGGTTGGGATGCTCGGCGGCGGCCTTCGCCAAACCTTGACTGCCACTGTTCGCCGCAACAATCTCGTACCCCTGACGCTGCAAGATTAACCCCACCAGTTTCAATGTATCAAGATCATCATCAACGATACAGAATTTTCTCGGCCATATAGCAGAAACCTCAGGGAGTGATGTGGCACGATAGCCCGCCGCTCCAATACGCATCCAGAGCGCCACGAGTTTAGCATATCTGCCCAATGACCACAACTGGAGGTGGCCATGCCTTAACGCAACCTGCACATTGGAGTCTGTTAGGCAAAGCGGAATGGAATTTGCAACAGGCCTCAGTGTGCGCGCATTGATTTGACCCCGATGCTATAATCCCCGCCATGTCCTTTGAACTCTGGGGCATCACTGGCCTTCCCTTTTTTCTGCTGCCGGCCAACTACTTTGGATATGCCGTCGTCGGCCTGCAGGGTTTGCTGTTGGCCGTGCTGGCGGTGCGCGCCATCCCCAGCATTCGCAAACTCAAAGCCACGCAATGGGCAGTGTTCGCCGCCCTATTCATCGCCTCGCCCCTGCTGATCACAGCACTGCGAATTCGTTGGCCGGGGGCGGCGGCCCCGCCCGGCGTTCCCATCGAACCCCTTGGCCCCACGCTCTCCCTGTTCGGTTTCACGCCCATCCTCCTCGCCGGAGGCCTGTTGGGAACCGGCCCGGCGCTCATCGTCGGACTGGCGGCAGGTTTGGCCCGCGCCGGGTTCGAGACGTATCGCATCACCACAATTTTCGAGACAGCCTTCCCGGCGGCGCTCATGGCTTGGCTCATTCGGCAAGATTATCGCGGCCCGGCGGCGCGCACCACTCGCATCCCCATCGTGGCCAGCCTTGTCACCGCGCTCATCATCTGGCTGATCTCCTATGTGTCCTATGCCGCCAACAGCGCCACACTTGGCCTCATCGGTTTCGAATTTGTGACCGCCGAATGGACGCGCAGTGTCCTGCCGCGTTTCGGCGAACTGATCATTGCCGGGATCCTTGGCTCCCTGACTCAGTTGGCCGTTCCCGCCGCGTGGGCGCCGACATTCGGCAACCGCGCCCCGCCTTATTCCACCAGCCTCAACCGCCGATTGCTCTTCACCCTCCTGCCGATCAGTTTCCTGTTGCTGCTTTTCCTCATTTGGGCCTCACAGGGTGTTGCCAACGCCGTCGCCACCGATCTCATCGTCGATCAAATGGGGCGCAGTGCGCAGGGCGTTGCCAACAGCGTGCCCTTCTTCGCCCAAACAGGCCAAAGCGTCCTCAACGCGCTCGGCGCCGACGCGCACATTCAGCAAGCCGATGATCCGCTCGCGCTCAGCGCGTGGCTCGAAGAGCAAATACGGGCCGTGGCCTTCTTCCGCAATATCGCTTTCTTCGATCAGAACGGAGCGCTGGTGGCCGCATACCCGCTCGACGGCGGGCTGGCGGTCGGCGTCACCTCAGAAGAACGGTCGGCAATGGAACTCGGCGTCCCGCAGACGGTCACCCTCGATCCCGCCGACCCGCAAGTGGAAGGAGTTGTGCTGTCGTTCGTCGTGCCCATCGCCGATGTGCAGAGCGGCGCGCCGCTGGGCACATTGATCGGGCGCACCGAGATCGAAAACAACCCGCTGCTCCGACCGGCCATCGAGCAATTGCAAAGCCTCGCGTCGGGCAGGGGCAAAGGGTTCATCGTGGACGAACGCGACACGATCATCTTCCACACCGACCGCGCGCAGTTGACACAAACTTGGCAACCCGCCGAGCAGCCCGCCGTGATCCTATCCACCGCCGTCTCCGGCGCAATCGTGTATCGCGATACCGACGCCAACAACAACCCCACCCTCGTTTACTATCTGCCAGTGAACGGATATCCGTGGTCAGTAGTGATCGTGACTCCCAACGAAGTTGTGCTGACTCAATCCACACAGATCACCATGCCGTTGACCATTTTATTGGTGGTGATCGGCCTGCTCGGCGGGAGCATTATGCTGGGCATCACCAGCCGCCTCATACGGCCTCTCGAATCGCTGGCCGAAGCCACAGCGGGAATCGCGCAGGGCGAGTTCGACCGGCCCGTGAGCGTGGACAGCGAAGACGAAGTGGGGCGGCTGGGCATGACCATCGAGCGCATGCGCGAAAGACTCCGCGCCCGCATCGGCGAATTGAATTTGCTCCTGAAGGTGAGTCAAGGAATCGCTGGAAGCCTCAATCTCGATCAATCCCTGCCGCCGGTTCTCGAGGGAGCGCTGGCGGCCACCAACGGCGGCGGGGCGCGGCTTGTCATCCTCAACGGAATGGGGACTCCGCCTCATGCGTATTCTGCCGGGCCGCTCGGCGCGGCCATGGCCGCGCTCGACAAAGACTTGCTCGAACTCACGCAAACCGAAGAGCGCATCGTGGTCGAGAATCTGTCGCGAGCGCGCACGGTGCTCAATGTTGGCAAAAGCGCGGGGCCGGTGCAGGCGCTCATCGCCCTGCCTCTGCGGCAGGAGGCGCGGCACCTCGGCGCGTTGTGGATCGGATTCAATCAACCGCACCCCTTCACGCAAACCGAAGTGAATTTTGTGACCACGCTGGCCGGGCGCGCGGCGCTGGCCGTGAGCAACGCCCGCCTCTACGAAGCGAGCGAGGGCGGCCGCCAGCAACTGCAAGCCATCCTCGCCTCCTCGCCCGACGCCGTCATCGTCACCGACAGCCGCGAGCGCCTTCTGCTGATCAACCCGGCGGCGGAGGCCATCTTCGAGATCAGCGGAGAGGCGGCCGAGGGCAAACTACTGCGCGAAGTGATGGATCGCCCCGAGCTCATCGAACTGATGCGCTCGAATGAAATGGCGACTCCGCGTCAAGTGCCGCTGGCCGATGGGCGCACCTTTTACGCCTCGGCCTCGCCCATCGCGGCCGCCGACGGCTCCTTGCTCGGGCGAGTGGCCGTGCTCCGCGACGTGACCTATTTCAAGCAGCTGGACGAACTCAAATCGGAATTCGTCGCCACCGTGAGTCACGATCTGCGCGTGCCGCTCACCTTCATGCGCGGCTACGCCACCATGCTGCCGATGGTGGGCCAGCTCAACCCCAAGCAGACCGAGTTCGCCACGAAGATCGTCGGCGGCATCGAGCAGATGAGCGAGCTCATCGAAGACTTGCTCGGCCTCAACCGCATCGAGGCCGGAGTGGGCATCACTCGCGAGCCGTGCTTCGTGAAAGAGATCATCGAAGAGGCGGTGAACAACCACCGCAACAACGCGGCCAACAAAAGCATCGCCCTCAGCATCGAACTCCTCGCCCCCGCCCTGCCGACGGTCGCCGGGGATCGAACCCTCCTCCGCCAAGCCATCTCGAACCTCGTGGACAACGCCATCAAATACACGCCGAACAACGGCAAGGTGAAAGTGTACGGCGATCTGAAAGACGGCAGCATCGTCGTCGCCGTGCAAGACAACGGCATTGGCATCGCCGCCGCCGATCAGGCGCGGCTGTTCGAGAAATTCTTCCGCGTCAAACAGCGCGACACGCTCGGCATCAAAGGCAGTGGGCTGGGGCTGGCCATCGTCAGATCCATCGTGGATCGGCACGGCGGCCGCCTCTGGGTCGAAAGCCGACTCGGGCAGGGCAGCACGTTTTACATTTCGATCCCAGTGTGAATCGAAGATTGACCACACGAAGCGCCCCGATCTCCGCGTCGCGGAAATTGCCCCATGATTGATAACCACATTGTGAAACAGATACAACGAGAGGTGCAATCCTTCTGGGACAAAGAGGTGCGTAAAGATTACTTTGCTCAGTTGGCGCAGGGCAAAGAAATCGGCCATCGAATTGCAGACCTCGTTGACGACAAAACAACGGGGTGGCTGGCGGTCAACTACATTACGAAATACCAGCGCGACCGACGCGGTAGTATCCTGCCTCGATCTATGGGAGACATTTGGCTGGAGCATAGCAATATCTATCATCCCATCAACGTGAAAACGGGCGTGTCGGCCACAAACGGCCAGCCGAATATGGTATCGTTGAAAAAACTTCTGACCGCTCTACTGCTTCAGCAAATTGACTCTTACTACCTGCTCGTCGTCAAAATCGAGATTCAGAAGCCGATACGGTGCGCCGTTCATTTTGTTGACATGCTCGATCATTTGGATTACGTCACCTTCGACTCCGGACCGGGTCAGATCATGCTCAAGGCCAGAGCATTCTTCTCGGCGAGGGCTACTGGAGTTATCCCTGAAAAGCGTTCGGTCAAACAAAAGGTAGAGAAACTGCTTGATCTGCTGGAGGACGGTGAACGGCGATTAGCGGAAAACAGAAAGCGTGTCTTGCTCAACTACCGCAAACGAGCGCAGGACTATTCGTTGCTCGCCCAACATCTCGTCACCGCCAAGACTCAAGAAGCATTGAATCTGCGATGAGCATAGCGAGAACCAAACGGGAGAAGAAGCGCCAGTTGGGGCAATTCCTCACCCCGCCACCCATTGCCCAACAACTTATCGCCAATCTGTCATTCACGCGCGATGACAAGGTTTTGGAGCCAAGCATGGGCGACGGCTCCTTTGTCATTCCGATCATCGAAAAATTTCTGAGCCTCTATTCAGGTTCGATTCAGACTCGTCTGGAAAAAGTGCTGGCGAATAACGTCTATGGGGTGGAGCTCGACCGGGAACTGCACGAAAAATGTCTCGCCAACATCAAGAGCAGATGGGGGCATCTGCCTCAGCGCCACAACTTCCAAAACGCGGATTTCTTTCGCCGCCATTTCTTATCGGCGAATGAAAGCACGCCAAGTTTGGCAAAGGGGAAAGCCACCATCCCGTTTACTTTTATCGTAGGCAACCCGCCTTTTGGGGGAACGCTCGACCCAAAGATACAGGATGAACTCGATAACGAGTTCGGCTTCAGGAACGGGGAGAAAATCAAAAAAGAGACTTACTCGTTCTTTATTGTGAAGAGCATAGACTTGTTGCCCAAAGGCGGCAGATTGCTGTTTATCTGCTCCGACACGTTCCTGACCATCAAGACCATGCGCGGCCTGCGAAGATTGCTGATGAATCAAGGCGAGGTCGAGATCACCGATCTGGAGTATTTCTCGGATGAAACCAGCCATCCGATGGTGGTGCTGAGTTTCGTCAAAAACGGGTACACCAACAACATCGAGGTCAATGGCAGAGTGTTGCCGCGAGAGAAGATAGAACTCACCGGAAACTTCTCGTGGAGAGTCACCGACGATCTTGCAAAGTATTTCAGTGGGCCGACTGTGGGGCAATACATGATCGCTTCCAGCGGCATGACGGTCGGCAAAAACGAATACTTCATTCGTGAGATCGTTGGCGGAAACGTAAGCGAGCCCTGCGAGTTTGAATTCTTCGACGATCCCATCGATTTAAAAAAGGAGATCGCCCGCGCAAGGCTGGGCAAACTCTCTCAAAAGAGAGTGGCCGAGATTCGCCAACAACAAGCATCTGGCGCATCACGGCGCAATGTGCGAGTTCTGCGGCGCAGTACTCCCATTGAGGTGCAAATCCCCCATCCGGATTACTGCTATTACAACAAAGGCGCTAACGAGATCGTCTATACCCCGCCAACCCACGTGATCTATTGGAAAGATGATGGCGATGCTGTGATCACTTTCAAGAAAAACGGGAATTGGTATTTGCACGGAGTGGGCGGCCAGCCCTATTTCAAACGCGAAGGGCTTACCTGGCAACTCATAGCGCAGAGTCTGCACACAAGATATTTGCCGGAGGGGTATATTCTGGACAGCGGCGCCCCCTGCGCTTTTCTGCGGCAGGGCGTGCCGCGAGACGAGTTGTACTTTATCTTGGGATGGACGCTGACGCCGCCGTGCAACTACCTTCTCAAGGAAGTGATCAATCACACAAAAAACATTCAGAGCAAAGATTTCGAGAGGCTGCCCTATCCCTTCTGGGTTTCGAGCGCAGACAAGCGCGAAGCAATCTCTTTCGTGAAGGGCATGGTCGAAGATGGGTTGAACGGCAAACGCTTCACGCGAAGCAGCCCGGAGATTTCGTGGCTGGGAGCGCAGTATGCTTTTCGTGAGCAACATTTGCACGAGCCGGAGAAGAGGCTTGTTCAATCTCCATTGCCTCTGTTCGAGCCCGAAGAGAATCTCTCAACCTCATTCCCTCATCCTGTGGTAAACTTGCGCTCGTGAAAACGGCCGGGGCTTCTGCGCCCCGCGCCCTTTCCGCTCCAGGCGGCCTGCCCTTCGCAGACCGGCCGGGGCATATCCCAAGGAAAGGAGACACCCTCAATGCGCCATTACGAAGTCGCCTACATTGTCCATCCCGAAGTGGATGAGGACGGCGTTTTGGCCCTCATCGAAAAAGTGAAGGGCTGGATCGCTTCCTCCGGCGGCGCGGTCGAAAAGATCGAACGCTGGGGCAAGAAACATCTGGCTTACGAGATCCGCAAACAGCGCGACGGGCACTACGTTCTGATTTACGCTACAATGAACGCTGGCGGCCCGCTGGATCTGGAACGCAATCTGCGCCTCACCGAGCAGATTTTGCGCTTCATGGTCACACGGCTCGACGAGGCCCCCGCGCCGACGGCCCCTGCCGAACCGGCCGCGCAAACCGAACCAACCACATAAGATTCTGATCACCACTACTGAGAGGAGTGGCCCATGAGCAGAGGATTGAACAAAGTCATGATCATTGGCAACCTCGGACGCGACCCGGAAATGCGCTACACCCCGGGTGGCCGCGCGGTCACCACTTTTACAGTAGCCTGTTCGCGGGCTTGGAACAATTCCGAAGGGGAACGCCACGAAGAGACCGAATGGTTCAGCGTGGTGGCCTGGGGAAAATTGGCCGAGACCTGCAAACAATTTTTGGCAAAGGGGTCGCTGACGTATATCGAGGGGCGATTGCAAACGCGCTCGTGGGAAGACAACGAGGGCAAAAAGCATTCGCGCACCGAGCTGGTCGCCAATGAGATGATCATTCTCGACCGCAGCAAAGCGCCGCACGCCCCCGAGCAAGCGCCCGAAACCAGCGCCGACTCCGACGACGACTTTCCGTTCTGAGATCGGCGCGCAAGTTCCGCCGGGCGCCCGCGCCGCAAGCACAACGCTCGCCGCGAACCCGGCGCAAGGAGTAACGACACGTGGCTGAAGATTATCGCTCATCACGAGGCGAAGAGGAAGAAGGCGAGGAGCGCGGAGGGCGTTTCGTCCGCAAAGTCCGCGTCTGCCAGTTTTGCGCCGAGAAGATTCGGGCGCTCGACTACAAGCAGGCCGATCTGCTCCGCCGCTACATCACCGAGCGGGGCAAGATCCGCCCGCGCCGCCAAACCGGCGCTTGCGCCAAACATCAGCGCATGGTCACCGAAGCCATCAAGCGCGCGCGGCACATGGCCCTGCTTCCCTATAGCGCCGGAACCCTCTAAACTCACTGCAACCCTTCCGTCGGGGCGGCCATCCACGCCACCCCGACGCCCGCGGAAAACTTCGGGCATAGGAACCCTCCTATGCCCGTTGCCATGTAATCAGGAGCATCACTCATGAGCAAAAACAGGCCGCCGCAACCCGGCCTCTCCCGCAAACACCTCGCCCGCGCCGAACGCGAAGCCCTCATGCGCAAATGGATCGTCGGCGTCACCATCGGCGTCGCCGCCGTCGTCGTCGGCCTGCTCGGCTACGGCTGGCTCGATCAAAACATCCTTCAACTGCGCCGCCCCGTCGCCAAAGTGGGCAGCGTCGAAATCAATGCCGAGCGATTCCAAAAGTCGGTTCGCTACAGCCGCTACCAAATCATCCAGCAATACCTGCAAGTCGTTCAGTTCGCGCAGCTGTCGCAAGCCTTCGGCTCCGACGCCTCCACCATTCAGTATTATCAATCGCAAGCCGAACAACTCGGCGCTCAACTCAACGACGTTGACACCTTGGGCCGCCGCGCCCTCGACGATCTGATCGACGAAGAAATCATCCGGCAGGAAGCCGCCGCGCGCGGCATCATCATCGCCCCCGACAAAGTGGACGCCGCGATGGAAGAAGCCTTCGGCTACTTTGCCAACGGAACTCCGACACCGCTCCCCACCTTCACCCCGGCCCCCACCACCTCACCCGTTCCCACCGCCACCGGCGCACCCACCGAAACACCCACGCCCACCCTCGAGCCCACGCTCACTCCCACCGAAGGCCCCTCGCCCACGCCCTTCCCCACCGCCACACCATACACCTTCGAGGGCTACCAAACGCGCCAGAGCGAATTCCTCGCCGACCTGAAGAAGAACACCGGCCTCACCGAAGACGACCTCCGCCGCATCTTCGAACTCGATCTGCTTCGCAAGGAACTGCAAAAGTCCATCGGCGCCGACGCGCCGCGCGACATCACCCTCGCCCACACCCGGCACATCCTCGTCGCCGACGAAGCGCTGGCCAAAGACCTCATCAGCCAACTGCAAAACAGCGCCGACTTCTCCAATCTCGCCGCGCAGTATTCCACCGACACCAGCAACAAAGATTTGGGCGGCGATCTCGGCTCACAACCCGAGGGCTTCTTCGTGACCGAGTTCAACGACGTGGCCTTCAACGCGCCCATCGGCCTCTACCCTCAGCCGGTGAAAACCACCTTCGGCTATCACGTCATCGACGTCCTCGAACGCACCACGCGCCCCCTCACCGAAGATGAACTGGCTCAAAAACAGAGCGAGGCCTTCGACGCCTGGCTGCGCGAGAAACACAACGACACCGCGCTCGTCACCGAATACGATTGGCAGCAACTCATTCCCTCTCGCCCGACGATTGAAGACGTGGTGAACTCGCGGCCCACGCCCACCCCCGAGCCCACCGAAACGGCAACGGCAGCCCCCTGATCAAAAAAACCGACGCGGTCTGTTTCGCAAGACCGCGTCGGCTTGGCTCAACCCTTCGGCCTCACCACCGCTTTCACCACCCGCCCTGCCGCAACATCTTGCAGGGCGGTGTTCATTTCGTTCAGCCCATACTCGCGGCTGATCATCTTCTCCCAACCCACGCGGTCGCCATGCCGCGCCAACACATTCACCATCCGGTACACGTGGCTGAAGTCCGATCCCCAACAGCCGCGAATCTCCAAATGTTTTTTGTTGATCTCGGTGTGCGGATTGATCGACACCTCGCCCGCATCGGTATATTGCCCGACGATCACGTATCGCCCGCCGTCGCGCGTCATCGCCACCCCCTCCTTCACTGCCGCCGGGGCTCCGGTGGCCTCGATGGTGATGTCGGCGCCCCGCCCGCCCGTGAGCGCCTTCACCCGATCGGCTCGCTCTGCCGGAGTCGTCTCGGCCACCGAGATCACTTCATCGACTCCGTATTCTTTCGCGGCCTGCAATCGATTCGCCGGGTCGCCGATCACAATCACTCCGCCCGCGCCGGAAAGCAAAGCGAGGATCGCCGCGTTCAATCCCACCGGGCCGCTCCCCTGCACGGCGACGATGTCGCCCAGCGCAATGGCCGCTCGTTCGATGGCGTGCACGGCGGTGGGGAGCCCGCACCCTGCGGCGATCAATCGTTCGGGCCGCACGCGGGCCGGGAGCAGAATCGTTTTCACTTTCGGTTTGAGGTAAATGTGTTCGCACCATCCGCCGAGCAATCCATCGCTCGCCGAATAGGTGATGCCGTACACTTTGCGGTGCGGGCAGCGGGTGGAGGCTTTGGCGACAAGACAATACCAGCAAGCGTGACACGTTTCATGGACATCGAGGAACGTGACCACCGAGCCAACCGTGATCGGGTTGCCGTCAACGTCGCTCACCGCGCCGCCGGTTTCGATCACCCGCCCCACCGATACGTGGCCGGGAATGATCGGGTACGGCACGCCCGCGAGGCGGCCATGATGCAAGTGCACGTCGGTGCCGCACACTTCGGAGAAGATCGTTTCGAGCAGAACCCCGCCGGGTTCGATTTTGGCGGCGGGCAGGTTGTGCACTTCAATGGGTTTGTGGGGGGCGGTCATCACCGCGGCGAGTGGCATGAGAGTATTCCTTTGACTCACCACAGAGAACACAGAGAGGTCTCTATCAAAACTCAGTGTTCTCTGTGTTCTCAGTGGCAAGAATCATTCCGGTGTCTTCACTTCATATCTAAAATCGCAACAAGCCGCGCCCTGCATGAGTATCTGCGTGCGCGCCAGTTTGATTTCAGGGTTGAAGCCTTCGATGAGCGAGTAATCGCGACTGCACGAAAGCAGTTCGCCCAGTTCGGGGATGCCCAGCGCGCGATACATCTCAGCGTATCGACAGCGAGTGACGTTGAACGAATACCGCGCCTCGCTCATTTCCAATACTTCCACTTGCAGAGCGTCATCCTGTTTCCACGCCGCCATGCTCTCGGCAAGATGAGGCAGGCTGTTGCCGCCCATGCCTTCGGCCAGTTTCGCGCCCTGCCCGCGAGCCACGCCGATAATCACCTCGCGGGCGATCTCCAGCACCCGCTCGCGCCCGAACTCTTTGCCCAGCGCCTCGAGCAGCGGCGCTACAATTCGCGCCTCGATCTCGCGCCGTCTCAGCACGCCGATAGAATTGAGCGAATCAAGTTGTCGTGCTGGCGCGGATTGGGTATCATCATATGGCAACACTGCGGCCTCCTATTCAGTTGCGCGTCAGTATACCAAAGCGCCGCCTTCCCTTTTCAACCCTCGCCTCAAAGGAGCAATCACCAATGGAAACGGACTCGAACGACAAACCCAGCCACCTTGAAACCGCCGTTGCCCTGCTCATCGCCGTGGCTACCGTTATCGGCGCAGTGGTAGCGTGGCGGGCCTCGGTGGCCGCCGATGGCGCGGGCGACGCCGACTTTGCCGGACTCAAGGCCAGCCTCAACGCCGAAGAGACTCGTTCGCGAAATTTCGTGAACGCTTACGAGCATTACGGCGCGTACACTGCCTATGCCCACTACAGCCGACTCGGCGACCTCATCGGCCAAGACCTCGAAAGCGACGCGAGCCTCAGCGATGAAGAAGCCTTCCGGCTGGATCGCGATCGCGGCGATGCATATGATCTGGCGAAGGCCAATCAGGATTTGTTCCCCAACCGATTCCTCAACCGCGCCGGAGAGTACAACGTCCAACGCGAGATCGCCGAACAGTGGGCCGACGCTTCGCGCGAGAAAGACCTTTACCCCGATCCGCATTACGCCGAAGCCGACAAACTGCGCGGTAAAACAAATCAACTGCTGGCGGCGCTGGCCGTCGTGGCAATGTCGCTGGTGTTCTACACGTTGGTCGAAGCCGCCGGGCCGCGCTTCCAAATTGCGATGGCCGCGCTCGGCACACTGTTTCTCATCGGCGGCGCGGCGGCGGCCATCTTTTTTGAACTTGGGCGGTAAGGAGCATTGCCATGACTGAAAAGCGATTCAAAAAGATTATCGCCGTTCTCATTGCCGTCGTCACGGCCATCATCGCCAAAACGACCGATGGCCGCGCCGCAATTGATGCCTATGCCAACGGTGTCGGCCTCGCCTATCAGAACCAATATCAAAGCGCCATCGCCGAGCTCGATCTGGCCCTCGCGTGCGAGCCGAAATACACCAACGCCCTCAACGCGCGCGCCCAATCGCAGGCCGCGTTGGGCAATTATGAAGCCGCCGCCGCCGATTACGAGGCGACGCGGGCCAGCGGCGATGCCAGCGCCTCCACCGCCGGAGAACTGGCGTGGGTGTACTACCTTCTTGGCAGATTCGACGATGCGACGGCGATGAATCGCACCGCGCTCGCCGCCGACCCCACCGTGCTGTGAGTGCAATACGATCTCGCGCTCAGCCTGCTGGCTTCGGGCAACGTGGACGGAGCGAGAGCCGAGTACGCCAACGGCATGAGCGCCGCGGCCCAACAAGTGGCCGATGCCAAAGCCGCTGGTCAAGAGCCGTCGTCGGAATTATGGTGGAGTCTCGAAGACGCGGCCTCGAGTCTCGACTCGATCGTTTTCACGCTGGACACTAACGAAGGCCCGCCCTCTGCCGAGTCGATCTCCAACCCCTCTGCCGTGCGGGAGGCCGCCGGTGAGTTCAGCGCGCAGCTTAAAGGATTCTCGGTGGCGCTCGAATACACCGGCCAACCGCCCTCGGGGAGTCTGACGGCGAGCATCAGCCCGTTCATCTTCGCCGAGCCGCTGTACGATGAGCAGGGCAACTTCGCCGAGTACGCTGTCGCCGACTCATTTGAATACGGCACGAGCGCGGTGTCGGTGTTGTTCGATTACGATGCGATGCAGGATGGGCAGGATGTCGTCTTCAAGGTTTATGTGGACGGCGAGGAGGATCCGTCGTGGCGGCTCATCGATCAATGGTCGTTGGCGCGTCGGGCACTGCCGAGAAGCCGCTCGGTTTCGAATACAGTTACGCCAGCATCTTCCGTCCCGGCTTCTACACGATAGAGATGTACGTCAACTCACATCTCGCGCAAACGGGATCGTTTGTCATCGAAGAGCCGTAGCCCCGCCCCACCCCAACTCTCCCCCGCGCTTCGCGGGGGAGGGAGAAGATCATTCCCAACCCTTCAACAGCGTCGCCATCAGCCGCACACCGAAGCCCGTTGCGCCGAGTCCGTAGGGTTTCACCTTTTGCCCGGCAACGGCATAGGCCATCGGCGCAATGTCAATGTGCGCCCACGGGTAGCCTTCGGCGAACTCACGCAGAAACGCCGCCGACGCGCCCACACCGGCATACCGATCCCCAGCGCTGTTTTTGATGTCGGCCACATCCGAGTTCATCCATTCGCGGTAATCGGGATACAGCGGCAGGGGCCACACGCGCTCGCCGCTCGATTCGGCGGCCTCCACAATCCTCTGCTGTAACGGTTCGTGTTCACTGAACACCGCCGCCGCGCCGCCGCGCCCCAATGCGATCATCGCCGCCCCCGTGAGAGTCGCCATATCGATGACCGCTTCGGGGTTATATTGTTTGGCATACACCAACGCATCGGCCAATATCAATCGGCCCTCGGCGTCGGTGTTCGTGATCTCAATCGTTTTGCCGTTCAATGCCGTGAGAATGTCTGCCGGGCGATACGCATTGCCATTGATCATGTTCTCGCACGCCGGCACCAGCCCCACCACCGGCAGAGGCAAGTTGAGCATGGCCGCCGCGCGCACCGCGCCCAACACTGCCGCGCCGCCAGCCATATCGCTTTTCATCTCCGGCATATCGTTGGCTTGCTTGATCGAATAACCGCCCGTGTCGAAAGTGATGCCCTTGCCCACCAGCACCACCGGCGCTCGGCTTCCGATTTGAGTCGCGCCCGGCCAGTATTCGAGCACAATGAACTGCGGCGCCTCGCGCGAGCCTTCGGCCACGCCCAACAACGCGCCCATGCCCAGTTCGCGCATGTGGCTCACCCCGAACACTTTGCTCTTCAGTCCGAAGGCCGCCGCAATCTGTTCGGCTTTGGCCGCAAGGTACGAGGGTGTGCAAACGTTCGGCGGCTGGTTCACCAGATCGCGCGCGAAGTTGGCGCACTCGCCCAACACCTGCCCCTCGTGCGCTCCGGCTTCCATCTCGGCAACCTTCTCCGCGTCCATTTCGATCAGCGCCACGTTCGACAAAACTTTGCTGGGCGATTTGGATTTGTACTCGCCGAACTGATACGCGCCCAGTTCCGATCCTTCGGCGACTGCCTGAGCCGCCGATCGCGGGGGGAGGCCGCCAGCCCCCGCGCCGTGCACCACCGTCGCCATCGACCGACACCCCAACCCCACCGCTTTGGCCGCCGCCGCGCCCGCCGCCTGCCGCGCCCGATCCAGCGAAAACTCATCCGACCGGCCCAGCCCCACCACAATCACGCGCGTCGCCAAAATCTCTCCGTGCGGATACAACACTGCCGTCTCACCCAACTTGCCCTTGAAGTCGCCGCTGGCAATGAACGCGCGAATCGCGCCGCCGAGTTTGCTGTCGAGCGCGCGCGTCGCCCCGCCGGGGCTCTGCAGGCCCTCGAAATGATTCACCACCAACGCCGCCGCCGACTGCTCGACAATACCGCCTTGAGTGACTGTGATGTTCATGGATTTGCTCCGTTCTTCTGTGATCGCCCTACAACCCCAACGCCTCGCGCTGTTTCGCAATCAAACGAATGGCCTTCGTCACCAGCGCGCGATTGGCCGGCTTTTGATGCCACGTGCTCGCGCCCGAAGGGTGCGGCAGGGGAATGATCGCCCGCCCGTCGCGCTCATAGCGTTTGCCGATGATCGTCTCCAGCGTCTGCGCCGCCTCGAAGAATAGCCCAATCGCCAATTTGCCGATAGGGATGATCAGCCGTGGATTCACAAGATCAATTTCCTCTTCGAGCCACGAGCGGCACAAGGCCTGCTCCTCTTTCGTCGGCACGCGGTCACCATGCCCGCCCTTGCCTTTGCCCGGATAACACTTCGTCACCGAAGTCATGTACTGCATCGCCCGGAAAGAGTCTTCGTCGAATCCGGCTTCGCCGAGCCACTCGAACAACCGCTTCCCGCTCCCGGCATTGAACGGTCGTTTGGTCACGGCTTCGGTGGGGCCCGGCGCTTGCCCAATCGTCATCACCTTCGCCGAATGAGCGCCGCGCACCACCGCTCCGGGCGCAATCCAATATCCGGCCTCCAAACACTTCTGGCAAGCGCGAACCTGATCGAGAAGCGCCGCCAACTTTTCTTTGCGAGTCATGGCGTGATTATCGCCCGGAGGAAGGATGCCTGTCAAACACGTTCCTGTTATACTTGCCGCCATGCCCGATCGTGATCTCGCCGCGCGGCGTTTGCTCGAAGTCGCCGAAGAGGAACTCCAGCGCATCGTCCTCGACATTCACGACGGCCCGGTGCAGAACATGTTTGCCGCCCTCAGCCAACTCTCGCTCCTGCGCGCACGCCTGCCCGCCGACTCCGACCCCGCGCTCAACCGCGCTATCGCTCTGCTCGAACTGGCGCTCAACGACATTCGCAATTTGCTCGGCGCGTTTCATGCGCCGGAATTCGCCCGCCGCGCCATCGGCGAGATCGTGGAAGACCTCGCCGTTCAGCACGAAGCCCTCACCGGGGGGACGGCGTCCCTTGAGATCGCGCCGGCACTGCCCGATGTTTCCCTGCCGATTAAAATCGCCGTGTATCGAATCTTGCAAGAGGCCCTCTCCAACATTCATCGCCACGCCGGGACGGACTCGGCTACCGTGAGAGTGTGGGCCGATGGCGATCGTTTATGCCTCGAGGTGATCGATCACGGGCGTGGGTTTCAGCCGCCGCCGCTCAGCGGCCCCGAAGCCACCGAGCGCCACGAGCACATCGGCCTGCGCGGGATGCGCGAACGCGCCGCGTTGGTGAACGGCGACATCTGCGTGGACAGCCGCCCGGGCGAAGGCACACGAGTGCGGGCGGAGATTCCGATCCATGGCTGACGACAAACTCGTGCGCATTGTGCTGGCCGATGATCATGCCCTCGTGCTCGAAGGGCTGAGCGCACTGCTGGCCGCCGAAAGCGATCTGCGGGTGGTGGCCACCGCCACCGACGGCGAGCGCTTGCTCGACGCCCTGCACCGCTTCCGCCCCGACGTGGCCGTGATGGATTTGCAAATGCCGTACATGGATGGCCCCACTTGCCTTCGGCGCATTCGCGATGAAGGCCTGCCCGCGCGCGTGCTGGTGCTCAGCGCCTTTGGCGACGCGCACGCTTTGCGCGCCGCCATCGAAAACGGCGCCGACGGTTTCGCCCTCAAAACCGATCCGCCCGCCGCCACACTGCGCGCCATCCGCCAAGTGGCCGCCGGGCAAATGGTCTTTCCGCAAGCCGCGCGCCGCTGGCTCACCCAGCCGCTCACGCCCGACCCCGACTCGCTCACCGAGCGCGAGGCCGCCGTGCTGGCATTGGTGGCCGAAGGCAAGAGCAACGCCCTCATCGCTCAGACTCTCAACTTGAGCGAGAACACGGTGAAGTTTCATCTGCGCAACGTGTTCGCCAAATTGGGAGTGGGCAACCGCACCGAAGCCGCCGCGAAATATCGTCAGCGCCCGTAGCGCCGATAGCGCAAATTGGCAATTTGCGCCCCATCGCGCCGCATCGCCACACCTCACCCATTCGGGTGGGCATCCTCCTCCGTGCGAATTTCACATTTCACCCTCACGCATGTTTCGGCGCGTGGCCGAAGCGGCTATGCTGGACGCACCACTCAAGGAGACGACTCGTGACCACCGTTGCCGCCCCACCCGCCGAAGTGAGCGAAAAATATCAAGCCGGAGTGCGCCCCTACGCGCTCGATTATTACATCCCCGATTACGTTCCCCTCGACACCGATCTGCTGTGCGCCTTTCGCATCACGCCCAAAGACGGTGTGGACATGATCGAAGCCGCCGCCGCCGTGGCCGCCGAATCGTCCACCGGCACGTGGACGGAAGTTTGGGGCGTGCATCTGATCAACCTCGACTTCTACAAGGCAAAGGTGTATCGCATTGAAGGCGATATCGCTTACATTGCCTATCCGCTGGATCTGTTCGAGGAGAACAGCGTCGTCAACATCATGTCGTCCATCGTCGGCAACGTCTTCGGGTTCAAAGCCGTGGCCGCGTTGCGACTGGAGGATATGCGCATCCCGGTGGCGCTGGTCAAGACATTCCCCGGCCCCAGTGTCGGCATCTACGACGAGCGAGCGCGACTCAACAAATGGAACCGGCCTCTATTGGGCGGCACGGTCAAGCCCAAACTCGGCCTCTCGGCCAAAGACTACTCGACCATCATTTACGAATGCCTGATGGGCGGGATGGATATGAGCAAGGACGACGAAAACATGAACAGCCAGCCATTCAACCGCTGGCGAGATCGCTTCCTGTACGGGATGGATGCAGTCAAACGCGCCGAGGCCGAAACGAGCGAAGCCAAAGGCCACTTCTTCAATGTCACGGCTGGCTCCACCAGCGAGGCTTTGCAACGCATGGAGTACGCCGCCGCGCAGGGCAGTCGATTCATCATGTACGACTTTATCACCGCAGGTTTTGCCGCCTCTGCCGATGTGTTCAAGCGCGCAACCGAACTGGGCCTCATCGTCCACTGCCATCGGGCCATGCACGCCGTCATGAGCCGCCAAAAGAATCACGGCATTCACATGCGCGTCTTCGCCAAATGGCTGCGGCTGACGGGCGGCGATCATCTGCACACGGGCACGGTGCTGGGCAAACTCGAAGGCTCGAAAGTCGAAACGCTCGGCATCATCGATTTGTTGCGCGAGCGCGTTACCCCTGCCAACCCGGAGCGTGGCTTGTGCTTCGAGCAGGACTTCGCCGGGCTGAAGACGATTTGGCCGGTGGCCTCGGGCGGCATTCACGTCATGCACATCCCCGAACTGCACCGGATCTACGGCAACGACTCGATCTGGCAATTCGGCGGCGGCACACACGGCCACCCACGCGGCAGCCGCGCCGGGGCGCGCGCCAACCGAGTCGCCATCGAAGCCGTCGTCTCCGGCCAAACGATTGAGCAGGCGGCGGGCGCCTGCCCAGAGCTGAGAGAAGCCATCGATCTGTGGGGCAGTGTCGAATTTGAAGTATCCGAGTAGCCCCATTGCAGATTTGAGATTCCAGATCGCAGATTGCAAATCCGCGATCTGAAATCTCAGATCTGAAATCACTCATGACGAGACGCCGCCCCATCATCCTCGGCATCGTTGGCGACAGCGCTGCCGGGAAGAGTACCCTCGCTCGCGGGCTGGTGAACATCCTCGGCGCAGAGCGCGTGACTCACGTCTGCACCGACGATTACCACCGCTACGACCGCAAAGAGCGGGCCGCTATTGGCATCACGCCCCTGCGCCCCGACTGCAATTACATGGACGTGATGGAACTGCACCTCGAGCGCCTGCATTACGGCCAGCCCATCCTCAAGCCCGTGTACGATCACTCCACCGGCTCACTCGTCCGCCCCCACTACATCCAGCCGCGCGAGTTTGTCATCGTCGAGGGCCTGCTCGGATTTCACTCCGCCGTGTTACGCCAGTTCTACGACGTAAAGGTGTATCTCGACCCGCCCGAAGACTTGCGCCGCGTGTGGAAGATCAAGCGCGACACGACCAAACGCGGCTACACTCCCGATCAAGTGCTGGCCGAGCTCGACAAACGGGAAGCCGACTCGCAAAACTTCATCCGCCCCCAACGCGATCACGCCGACATCGCCGTCCGCTTTTACCCGCCGCTCGGCGCCGCGCCCGAACAAGCCGGGCCCCACCTCAACGTGCGACTCGTCCTCCGCCCCACCATTCCTCACCCCGACCTCACCTATCTTGTGGATGGCGCGAACCCCACTCCCGGCATCCGGCTGGAACTGGGCCGCGACGGCGGCCGCCCGGTGGACTTTTTGGAAGTGGATGGCAACGTCACCGCCGAGCACGCCGAGCAAATGGAAGACGCCATTTGGCAACACCTGCCCGACCTTCGTCCCGTGCGCGAAGACCAATTCGGCGACTATCAAGATCGCACCGAAACGAGGCACAGCCATCCGCTGGCGCTCACGCAACTCTTGCTCACTTACCACCTTCTGCGCAAATACACCGATGCCGCGCATATACCCTTTGCGCCGCCAGTGGCCGCTCTCAGCCGCCTGCAATCCACACCCCTGCCCGATTGATTGCCAACTCTCGGCGGCTGTTATATCATTCCAGCCGCCATCATGACTCAACGCCACACTCAACCGTCTCTCCGGCGCATCGCCGACATCGTGCATTGGCCTCGTCTGATTCGCCATCGTAAACTGCTCAGTGAACAGATCGGCCACCTGCGCTGGCAAGTGCCGCTCGCCGCTCTGCTGCTCGTCCTCGCCCACCAAACTATCGAGCACGTGTGGTTTGCCCAAGCCGAAAGCCTCAACATCACCAGCGAGATCGTGGTGTATGGCTTGGGCGGCCCGCTGGCGCTGTGGCTGGCGTTAGGGTGGATCAAACGCAAGATTGCCCTCAACGAAGCCGCCGGAGTCGATCTGGCTCAGGCGCACGATCAACTCACCGGCCTCAACCAGCGCGTTTCTTTTTTGCTCGGCGTGAGTCAGCGGCTCGGAGAGGCGGCCAACGAGGAGGAACTCGCCTCTCTGTTGCTCCGGCTGCCGGAGGAGATCGCGCCGTCGGTGATCGGGTGTTCGCTCATCCGCTTCGACGATCACCATCAACCCATGCCCGTCGTGTATCACGGCAAGGTGGACGAAGCGGCGCTGGTAGAATGGCATCGGCATCTTTCATCGCGCGCCATCCGCCGACGATGCGAATCGTGCGGCGTGCGTTCGCCGCAGATCATGCGCAACAAAGCATGCCCGCTTCTGTCGCACACCCCTGCTCCGGCTGTTGGCGGCGTCGCCTGCTTTTCATTGGAGCGCAACAGCCGCGAGTTTGGAATTTTGGGAGTGTTCTTGGCCGAAGGCGTGGCGCTGACCGAGGACGAACAGACTCTGTTGGAAGCCGTCATCAACGAAACATCCCTCGCCTTCGAGAACACCCGCCTGCGCACGCGCGAGCTAACCACGCTGTACGAGATCAACGAATCACTGCAACTGCGGCTCGGCTTTGACGGGTTGATGTCGCGCATCCTCGCTCGCACGCTCGAAGCCAGCCGCGCCGACGCCGGGCTGATGATGCTGCAAAACGCCGACGGCTCGCTCGACACGTGCGCCACCGCCGGAGACTGGAACAGCATCGGGCACATGCCGCTCATCGAAAGCCTCGCCGCCGGCGCACTGCGGCAGGCCAACGGCGAACCTATTGTGGCCACCCTCTCGCCGAGAGGGATTCCCGAGTCGAAGGCGGAGGCCGCCTCGGTGTTGTGCGCGCCGATGATGGCAGACGAGGGGCCTCTGGGGGTAATCGTGCTGGGTAGCCAACGACACGACGCCTTTGTGCAAGCGCAGGTGAGATTCGTATCGGCCATAGCCGCCGAGGCCGCCCTGCTGGCGCACAACGTCCGCCTGTATGCTCAGCTCGAACACCAAGCCATCCTCGCCGAGCGGGGCCGCCTCGCCCGCGAGATGCACGATGGACTGGCGCAAACGCTAGGCTTCATCAAGATGCGCGCCGGGCAAATCGCTCACTGGATTGAAGCCGGGCATTCGGAACGATCGGTGGGCGCGATGCGTGATCTGGCTCAAAACGCGAACGACGCCTACCTCGATCTGCGCGCCACCCTCGACGGGCTCCGACTCTCCCTCGACACCCATCATAACGGCGACTTCGCCGCGCAGCTCCAACGGTGCGCCGCCGACTTCGAGCAACAGACCGGTCTCGCCGTCTCGCTCGCGCTCGACACGCAGGCCGCGCCCCTGCTCTCCGTCTCGGCGCAGTCTCACCTCTTGCGCATCGTCCAAGAGACGCTCGCCAACATTCGCAAGCACGCCAACGCCTCGCGCATCGCCATCCGGCTCACCGTCGAAAACAACCGCGCCTGCCTGCGCATCGAAGATGACGGGCAGGGTTTCGACGCCGGGCAGGACATGCCCGACACCCGGCACGGCCTCCGGCTCATGCGCGAACGCACCGACCTGCTCGGCGCAGACCTGCAAATAACCAGCGCGCCCGGCGAAGGCACGCGCGTTTGTGTGGAGTGGCCCGTGTAGCAGATAGCGATCAGCAATCAGCAATTTGCCACCTGCCACTTGCTACCTCTCCTCAACCATGATCCGCCTCCTCATCGCCGACGACCACACCCTCTTCCGCCGAGGGCTGATCAGCCTGCTCAACGAGAGCAACGAATTCACTGTGGTTGGCGAGGCCACCAGCGGCCCCGAAGCCGTGCGGCTGGCCGGCCAACTGCGCCCCGATGTGTTGCTGATGGATATTCACATGCCCGGCGGCAACGGAGTGGAGGCGTTGAAGCAATTGCGCGAAACCATGCCCTCTCTGCCGGTCATCATGCTCACCATCTCCGAAAGCGACGCCGATCTGCTCGACGCCATTCGCGCTGGAGCGCGCGGCTACTTTCTCAAAAACGCCGAAACCGAAGAACTCTTCGACGCACTACGCAAAGCCCCGCTGGGCCACGCCGCGCTCGACCCGTCGCTTGTCCCCACCGTCTTCCGGCAGCTTGCCCACGCCCCCATCGAACCAGCCAAAGTTGAAACGCCCCTCAGCATCCGCGAAACCGAGATACTGCAACTGATCGCCGAAGGCTGTATCAACCGCGAGATCGCCGCCCGCCTCAGCGTGTCCGAGAACACCATCAAGACTCACGTCGGCCGCATCCTCGAAAAACTCGATACAACCAATCGCAATGAAGCCGTCGCGCTAGCCCGCGCCCGTGGCTGGATCATGGGCGGCTAACTTTGATCTCACGGGGGAGGCGACTCGGTGAACGCGCTCACTCGCCCATCGGCCCCGCCGATGAACACCCAACCCCCGGCCACCGTCAACCCTGCGCGCGATTTGATCCCCGTCGAGATTCTCCAGCGCAGAATCCCATCGAACGCATTGAGCGCCACAATATCGCCGCGCTGAGTGAGAAAATACAAATCATCCTCGATGCGCGCTGGCGCGTTCAACACATAATTGAACGCCCCCTCGGCGATGTTGTGCTCCCAAAGCAAACGGCCATCGTTCACGTCGCGGGCTTGCAACATCGTGTTGTCGGATCCAAAATAGATCGTGTCCCCCGAACCGGAAAGGGAGGGCACCCAGTTGCCCGCTTCCACTCGCCAACGCAAGTTGCCGGTGTCGGCATCCAACCCACTCACAAAATCTTGATACGCCACAAAGGCCGCCACCGACTCTGTCGCGTAAATCCGCTTCACGAAACCATCCGTCGATTCGTAAACCCAGCGCAGTGCGCCGTCGCTGATCGAAAGCGCATAAATGCGGGTGTGGCCGCCCTCCTCGACGCCGCCGGGCCCCCTGTAACTTCCACCCACATACAAGGTGCCGCCGCCGATGGCCGGAGTCTGCAAAATGTAATTGTCGGTCTCGAACGACCACAGTTCGCGCCCATCGGCAGTGGCCAGCGCGAACAGTTTTGCTTTGCCGTTTGCGTCTCCGGCCAGCCCCGGCCCAACGAAAGTGGTGGACGCATAGAGCGCACCGTTCGCAATCAGCGGCGGGGATTGAATATCGATTCCGAGATCGCGTTCCCACTGCACTTTGCCCGTTTCCGAATCGAGCGCCGCCATTCGGCCTCCGGGCAAGCCGACGAATACTCGCCGCTCGTCGGCGGCGTAGGATCGCTCCCATAGGCCCTCGGGCGGATCGTATTGCCAGCGCAGTGCGCCGCTTTCGACATCGAGCGCGATCAGCGGCCCGCCGGGAGGCGCAACCAACACTACCTTGCCGACTCGCGCAGGCAACTGATTGAGCGGCCCTGCGGCGTCGAACGTCCACGCCAGAGCGAGTCGGTCGCCGTCAATGCGCCGTTCAATGTTCGCCGCGTTCCGAGTCTCGCCGCCTTCCCAAACCACCCACAGCGAGCCGAGCAAAACGAGAAACACAAAACCGGTGATGAGGCGGATGGGTTTGGGCCGCATGTCGGCGCCCCGTTACGGTGTGGGAGTGGGGAAGAAGAACGGAGTCGGAGTCCCGAAACCGCCGGAGCGTGTGCTGGTGGTGAGAGTCACGATGTAACACATCATGCACATCAAAATGAATCCAAAGGTGATGAGGAGGAAGAGGCCGCCGGCGGCCATTGCGCCGCTGGCGAGCCAGCGGGTGCGTTTGGGGTTGAGCGCATCGCGAGCGTGCAGCCACGCCACCAGCCCCAACAGAAAAGCCACCAGCGGCAGAAGATACCACAGCCCCCAACATGCAAGCAGTGACGACAGGCCGAGAACGATGGCAACCAACGCCATCATGTCGTTGCTGTTGCCTTGATAGGGCACGTGGGGTTTGGGCGGGTTGGCCGCCGATACTTGGCTGAAGGCGATGCCTTCGGCGTATCGCTGCGGAGGATACACGGCCTTGCCCTGCGCCTGCCACACCTCGCCATGCACCGGGCACAGCCGCTCGCCCGAATCGGCGTACCACAAGCACTCGCCGCACATGGGGCGCCTGCACACCTCGCACGTTTCAACGGAGAGGCGTTCGGGGTGAAAGTGGCAGTTCATAAAAACAATCCGCAGACATTGCAGATCAGCGCCGATTGATTTGGAACTTTATCTGCGCGCCTCTGCGCCATCTGCGGATCGCACACTTCCGGCTTCTGACTTCTGCCCTACGTCCCTTCTTCCCACGAATTCAGATACTTGGCCTGCTCGTTGGTCAACTGATCAATGGCCACACCCATGCCCGCCAATTTGATACGAGCGATCTCGCGATCGATTTCCAACGGGATGTCGTACACATCGGGCTTCATGGTTTTGGCGTTGCGAGCCATGAACTCCGCGCCGAGCGCTTGATTGGCGAACGACATATCCATCACCGAAGCCGGGTGGCCTTCGGCGGAGGCCAAATTGATCAACCGGCCTTCGCCCAGCAAATTGATCTTGCGGCCATCGGGCAAGGTGTAGGCCTCGACGAATTCGCGCACGCGCCGTTTGTTGCCGCCAGAGAGTTGCTCCAACGACTCGATGTTGACTTCGACGTTGAAGTGGCCGGAGTTCGAGACGATAGCGCCATCCTTCATCGATTCGAAGTGGCGCTTGTCGATCACGTTCTTGTTACCGGTGACGGTGCAGAAAATATCGCCCACCTTCGCCGCCGCTTCCATCGGCAGAACGCGGAAGCCGTCCATCACTGCTTCGAGCGCGGGCAGTGGGTCCACTTCGGTGACGATCACATTCGCGCCCATGCCGCGCGCACGGTTGGCGAGGCCGCGACCGCACCAGCCGTATCCAGCCACTACGAACGTTTTGCCCGCCAGCAAAATGTTGGTGGCGCGCACAATGCCATCGATGGTGGATTGCCCGGTGCCGTAGCGGTTGTCGAAGAAGTGTTTCGTCATGGCGTTGTTCACGGCGATGATGGGGAACTTGAGCGCCCCGTCTCTGGCCATCGCTTTGAGGCGGATCACGCCGGTGGTGGTTTCTTCGGTGCCGCCGACGATGTCGCCCAGCAGGCCGGTGCGCGATTTGTGAATCGTGCTCACCAGATCGGCGCCGTCGTCCATCGTCATATGCGGCTTGTGATCGAGCGCGGCGGTGATGTGATCGTAATAAGTTTTGTTGTCTTCGCCTTTGATGGCGTACACCGGAATCTCGTCGTTGACCACGAGCGAGGCGGCCACATCATCCTGCGTGGACAGCGGATTGGAGGCGCACAGCACAATGTCGGCGCCGCCGAGTTGCAGGGTGCGCATGAGGTTGGCGGTTTCGGTGGTCACATGCAAACAGGCCGACAGGCGCAAGCCTTTGAGCGGCTGCTCTTTGGCGAAGCGCTCGCGGATCGTCCGCAGGACGGGCATTTCTTGTTCGGCCCATTCGATGCGGTGGCGGCCTCCTTCGGCGAGGCGTTCGTTCTTAATGTCGTGGGTATGGCTCATTGAGTTCTCCTTGGGTTTCGGTGCGATGGCGTCATGCGCTCATCGCACAAGTTTGTCGAGTTCGCCGCCGTCGTCGAACACGGTTCGGAAGCGGGCGACGAATTCGGCGGGTGTGTACGAATGATTCTGAGTCCCCTTTTGTTCGAGGCAGTAGGTGGCCGCCAACGCGCCGACGAGGCCGCACAACCGCCAATTCAGCCCGAGCGATAGCCCGCGCAGGAAGCCGCCGCGGAAGGCATCGCCCGTGCCGGTGGGATCGATGATGTGAACTTCGGGGAAGGCCGGGATGGAGAGTCGGTCGCCGTTGGCGTGAATCGTTGCGCCATCCTTTCCGCAGGTCACCACAAGAATCCGATCGTTCGAGGCCATGTCGGCTTCTTTGAGTCCGGTGCGCGTTTCGATCAGGTGCGCTTCGTAGTCGTTGACCACGATCATTTTCGCGTTCTGCACGCCTTCGCGAATGTCGTCCTCGCTCACTCGCGCCAGCTGCTGGCTGGGATCGTAAAGGTAGGGGATGCCGGAGGCGGCGCACTCGCGGATGCGGCCGCGCATGGCGGCGGGGTCGTCGGGCGAGATCACGACAAGGTCGGGTTTGAAGGGCAGGTGAGAAACTTTCACTTGAGCGGCGTAAGCCATTGCGCCAGCGAAGAAGGATGCGATTTGCAGGTTGGCTTTGTCGGTGTTGGCGAAGAACGAGGCGGTCTTCACGCCATCGATCTGTTTGACGGCGCTGGTGTCCACGCCTTTCGAGTCGAGCCAGCGGCGGTAGTCGTCGAAGTCGTCGCCCGCCGTGCCCAGCACCATGGGCCGGCCGCCGAGCAGAGCATAGGTGTAGGCGATGTTGGGAGCGATGCCGCCGTAATGCCGCGAGAGCGAGTCGACGAGGAAACTCAGGCTGAGCGACTCCATCTTCTCCGGGTGGATGAAATCGCGGAAGTATCCCGGGAAGGTCATGAGGTAGTCGTAGGCAATGGAGCCGGAAAAGACGATTCGCATTGGCGGCAGTGGCAAGATGAAGGGGTGGCAAGGTGATCGGCCAGCATCGTATCACCCTGTCATCATGTCATCGTGTCATGTTTTCAGAGCAGGCGACAACCCCAGCCGATCGCGCAGCATCACCATCAGGCCGCGCAGGCCGTCGCTCACTTTGATCTTCTTTCCTTCTTCGTAAGTTCGCGGCGAGTAGTCTATCGCCACTTCGCGGATCTGGTAACCCGCCAATAATATCTTGTTCACCAGCTCGAAGTCCAGATCGAATCCCGTGCAGACGAGATGGAGTGATTTGAACACGTCGCCGCGCACCATTTTGATGGCCGTCGCCACATCGGTGAGGCGGCTGCCGAATAAGAGGTTGGTGGTTGCCGTCAACGCGCGCACGCCGACGTACGCATGAGCATATTTGTATTTCGCGTGCCCGCCCAGCACCCGGCTGCCGAGCACCGCCGCCGCGTTGTGTGCGCGCGCGTCGGCCAACAGTTTGGGCAGTTCGCTCGGATGATACTCCAGATCGGCGTCCTGAATCACGCCGTAATCGCCGGTCATGTGTTCCACCGCCGTGCGAATGGACATGCCCTTGCCCATGTTGCGCGGCTGGTAAATCACTTTCATGTTGGGCGCAGTGACTCCGCGCAGGAGATCGCGCGTGCCGTCGGTCGAGCAATTATCCACCACAATGATCTCGGTGGTCACGTCGGGGCCGAAGTCCACTGCACGAATGCGCTCGAGCACAGCCAGGATCGTATCGCGCTCGTTGTAAACGCACACGATGATCGAGAGTTTCACCCGCGCCGCCCCGAACTCTGATCCCACATTCCACGCTCATGGCTCATCATCCCCTCAATGCCATGCCTGCGGAATGAATCGGTCGCGGAAGATGATCCAATAGGCATGTAAGCCGTCGGTGAAGCGGATTTTTTTGCCCTGCTGATACGTGCGGGGGCTGAACGAAATAGGCACTTCGCCAATGCGGTCCGTCGCCAGCGCCAATTTGTTACTCAACTCAAAATCCAAATCGAATCCCGAACACGTGAGTTTGAGCGATTTGAGAATCGGAGTCCGCGCCAGTTTGTAATTCGTCGCCACATCGGTGTAACGCGCGCCGAACAGAAGGTTGGTCAGCAGGGTCAAAAGACGCACGGCCCAATAGTTGGCCGCATAATGATGGTAGCGTTTGCCGCCCAACACCCGCGAGCCGTACACCACATCGAGCCCTTCGCTCACTGCTTTGTCGAGCAAGCGCGTGTGCTCTTCCGGATCGTATTCGAGATCAGCGTCCTGCGTGATCGTGAAGTCGCCGGAGGCCATGGCAATGCCCGTTCGCACCGACGTGCCTTTGCCCATGTTGCGCGGCTGATACACGATCTTCACGTTGGGGGCCGTCACCGTTTGCAAAAGATCGCGTGTCCCATCCGTCGAGCAATTATCCACGACGATCAATTCTTTCTCCCAATCGTCGCCCAAATTCACCGCCTGCACCCGGCGGATGATTTCGAGAATCGTTTCGCGCTCGTTGTACACGGGAATGATGACGGAAAGTTTCATCGGCCTCTGTTCAAGAAATCTTCCAGCACATTCAGCATGTAATCGATCTTTTCATCCGTCAATCCCGGATACACACCCACAAAAAATGTCGAGCGCATCACTTGATCGGAGACGGGCAGACCGCCGATGGCGCGGCACTCGATGTTTTGATAGCCCGGCTGTTTGAGGATGTTGCCCGCAAACAGCATCCGCGTTTCCACTCTGCGCTCTTCGAGGTAACGAGTGAGCGCCGTGCGATCAAAGGGGACGGAGTCCCGCACGGTGATCGGAAAGGCGAACCACGACGGATCGGCTTTGGGCAGCCAGCGCGGCAGGATGAAATACTCCTCCCATCGCTTCATCGCCTCATACAATTTGGCAAAGTTCTGTTTGCGCGCCGCCACGAACCCCGGCAGCTTGTCCAACTGCGCCAAGCCCATCGCCGCCTGCACATCGGTGATCTTCAAGTTGTAGCCGATCTCGGTGAAGTAATAGCGATGATCGTAATAGCCCTCGATGCCATCAATCTCGCGCTCGAAGCGAATGCCGCACTTGCCGCTGGCCGGATTCTCGTAGCCGCACCAACAATCGCGGCCCCAATCGCGCACGGTGCGGGCAATGCGCGCCAAGCGGCGGCTGTGGGTGTATACCGCCCCGCCCTCGCCCATCGTGATGTGATGCGCCGGATAAAACGACAGTGTCGCCAGATGCCCGAAGGTGCCCACCGACTGCCCGTCGTATTTCGAGCCGAGCGCGTCGCACGTGTCTTCGACCACCAGCAGATTGTGCGCCTTCGCGAACTCCATCACGCGATCCATCGCAATGGGGTTGCCCAGCGTATGCGTGATGAACAGCGCGCGCGTTTTCGGAGAAAGGGCGGCTTCGAGTTGATCGAGATCAATGTTGTATGTGCCCATCTCGGCGTCCACCAAAACCGGGACGAGCCGATTCTGAACGATGGGCGCCAGCGTGGTGGGAAAGGTTACCGCAGGCGTGATCACTTCGTCGCCGGGGTGAAGCCGGTACTTGAACTGCGGCGAGCACAGCGTTGTCATCGCCACCAAATTCGCCGACGAGCCGGAGTTCACCGGAATCACTTCGCGCGCGCCGATGAACCTGCCCAGCCGTTTCTCGAACTCTTCGGCGTGCCGCCCGGCGGTGAGCCAAAACTCGAGCACGGCGTCCACCATCTTCACCATCTCATGCTGATCATAAACGCGGCCAGCATATTGCACGCGGCTCTGGCCCGGCACGAACGGTTTGTTGGCGTGCGCCTTCTCGTAGTATTCGGTTACTTTGGCGAAGATTTCTTCGCGCAGCGCCATCAATTCATCACTCATTCGTTTTCATTGCAAAGGCAACTATGTGTTCAATCCGTTCAATCCGTTCAATCCGTTCCATCCGATACATCCGTTGACGTTAACCGCCGCAACCCTTCATCGATCCCGATCTTCGCCCGCCAGCCGATCAACCGCTCGGCTCGATCCGCGTCGGCGATCTGCTCCGGCGGTTCGCCCGGCCTCTGCGGCAGTGCGCCGATCATCGGCCTCCCTTTGCCCACGATCTCGAACAGCCGCGCCACTACGTCGCGCACTGCAATCCCGATGCCCGTGCCCAGTTCGACGGTCTCGCCGTCCACGCGCGAGTCGGCGCGGGCCGCGCAAATGATTCCATTCACCACATCGTCAATGTAAATCCAATCGCGCTTTTGTTCGCCCGAAGTCATCGGGAAACTCTCACCGGCCATCGCCGCTTTCAACGCCGCGCCCAGCACTGTGCGCGCCGAAGGGTTGGGGCCATACACTTGAAAGAGCATCGCGCCGACGACCGGCCACCCTTCGGTGCGATGAAACATGCGGCAGAATTGCCACGCCGCCGCCTTCGACGCCGCGTAAGTATTGATCGCCTCAATCTCGCCCGGCGTGCGCGCCGCCACAACACGACAGCGGCCGGCGACCGCCCTGAGCAAATTGATCGTCGCCTCAACGTTGCCGCGCAGGGCTTCGCCGATTGGGAGAAACGGATCGGTGACGCCAACGGCGGCCAAATGCGCCACCCACGCCGGGGAGGCCGACTCGACGACTCTCTTGATCCCCGCCGCGTATCTCAAATCGATCTCGTTGTACTCAACCCCATCGGGAATGTCACTGCGGTCGGCGCGTCCCGGCATCTCGCGGTCGAGGGCGAACACCATCGCTCCATCGGCGGCCAACCGACGCGTCAGCGCCCGGCCCACCAAGCCGCGCGCGCCGGTGATGAGGACTCTTTCGGCTGGCACTTTCCTCACCACAAAGTCATAAAGACACCAAGTCGTGCAAAGAAACGATTCTGCTTTGTGCACCTTTGCGGCTTGGCGTCTTTGAGGTTGAAGTCATTTCACGATCTCTCGATACCACGCCATCGTCTCGCGCAGGCCTTCTTCCAACGTGTGCTCCGGCTTCCAACCCAAAATCTTGTGCGCCTTCTCCGACGACAGATATTGATCCTGAATCTCGTTGGCGGCGATGTTCTGAATAATCGGTTGAAGATCGGGATGATCCGAAAGGCCGACGATTTTGTTCACCATTTCGATCACGGTGATCGGCGCATCCATCCCAAAGTTGAACGTCGCTCCGGTGTGCGCGCCGTCGCGCATAGCCTGCGCCAGCGAAAGATACGCCGTCACAATATCCTTCACGTAAATGTAATCGCGTTTCATCGTGCCATCCGAGCGCACGATAGGCCGCTCGTTGAGCAATGCCGAGCGGATCGTGCCGGGCACGATCCGATTCCAATTCAGATCGCCGCCGCCGTACATGTTGGCGCAGCGAGTGACGGCGACGGGCAGGTTGTAAGTGTGGGCATACGCCTGAGTGATCAGATCGGCGCACGACTTCGACACATCGTAGGGGTGCCGCCCCTGCAGGGGAGCGTCTTCGGTGTATGGCAGTTTCTCGTGCGAGCCGTACGCTTTATCGCTGGAGGCCACCACCATTTGCTCCGCCCGGCCCCACTGCCGCGCCGCTTCGAGCAATAGCCACGTGCCGCGAATGTTCGTATCGAAGGTGGGCACGGGCGCGCGGTTGGCGACCCCCACCACCGTGAGCGCCGCCAAATGAAAACAGGTTTGGATTTCGTACTCGGCAAAGATACGATTGACAATGTCCTCGTCGATCACCGAACCGCGCACCACTTTGATCCGATCCAACGTGCCCGAGCGAACGGCGTGACTCTGCGGCACCCAATCGCGCACCAACCCCACCACATCTGCGCCCAGCGCCGCCAACTTGGCCGTGAGCCACGAGCCGAGTACGCCCGTGCATCCGGTGACCAACACCCTGCGATCTCGCCAGAAACCTCGATCAATCATGCAATCTCCAACTCCAGCTACTGATCCCAAACTTTCCATGGCGCTTTCTTCTCCCACAACTCGTTGAGAGTCTGCGCCTCTTTGAATGTGTCCATCGAAGCCCAAAAACCGGAGTGGCGATACATCATCAATTGCCCATCTTCGGCCAGCCGAGTCAGTACCTCTTTTTCCAGATCGAGCGAGTCGTCGCCCTTCATGTAATCGAGCACACTGCGTTCGAAAACGAAAAAGCCGGCGTTCACCCAGTTGGTCAATCGCGGTTTTTCGCGCAGGGCAGTGATCCGAGAGTCGGCCTCCACGTCCACGATGCCATATTGCGAATACGGTCGGTAGCCGGTGAGCGTCGCCAATTTGCCGTGCGAGCAGTGAAAGTCCAACAGCGCGTGGATGTCCACGTCGCCGATCCCGTCGCCGTAGGTTGCGAATACCCGCGCTCCATTCGTGCGCTCCATCGCCGCGCGCACCCGCGCGCCTTTGTTGGTAGGCACGCCCGCGTCGAACATCGTCAGCTCCCACTCCGCCTCGCGGTTGGGGCGGTGGTACATTCGCTCGCCCGATTTGCCGAGCGTGAAGGTGAGATCGTGTGTGAGCGCCTCGTAATCCAAAAAGTAGCGGCGAAACCAATCGCCGCGATAGCCGAGCGGGAAGACGAAGCGCGTGTGGCCGTAGTGGGCATACAATTTCATGATGTGCCACACGATGGGCCGCCCGCCCACTTCTACCAATGCTTTGGGCCGCCCTTCGGCCTCCGGCCCCATGCGCGTGCCCAGTCCGCCGACGAGAAGAATGACAGGAAGTGAGTCGTTCATACACAAAAAACGCCCCCGACAATTTGGGAGCGATCGGTTACCACGTGGCGTCATGGTAACATAGGCATTCTGCATTGTCAAAGAGAAATTCGATGCGCCACCGACTCCAACCTATCGGCTCCCTCTCACCGCAGAGACACAGAGAACGCAGAGTAAACGCGGAGAAATACAAACTTGTTCTCTGTGGCCGCTCTGCGCTCTCGGCGTCTCTGCGGTTAATCACCGCTTCGGTTCTGTTGGCCGCCGTCGCCCTTCTCTCCGCCTGCGACTCGGTTGAGATTCAGACTCTGCTCGCCACATCCACTCCCACCCTCACCCACACGCCCACTCAAACTCAGACCCCAACGCAAACCCCGACTCCTTCCCCCACCCCTCAACCCATCGCGCGGGTGCAGGAAGCCGATCACCAACTCTTCAACGGCGATTGGGAGAAGGCCGCCATTTTGTACAGCGCCGCGCTCGATCAACAGCCCGACCCGGCCATCGCCGCCGCCGCCCGATTCGGGCTCGGCCTCGCTCGACTCCGCGCCGGAGACCTCGACGGCGCGGCGGGCGGCTTCACCCTCTACCTGCAAGCCTACCCCACCGACCCGCGCATCCCCGAAGCCTATTTTCATCTCGGCGGCATCGCCCAAGCGCAGGGCACGTGGGGCGTGGCGATTCAAAACTATCAGCAATATCTCGCGCTTCGTCCCGGCGTGATCGACTCGTATGTGTGGGAACGCATCGCGCGATGCTATCTCGAATGGGGCGACTATCCGAATGCGATTGCCGCGTACGAGCAAGCCATCCTCGGCAACCGCGCTGGCGGCCTCACGCCGCTCGTTGAAAAGAAGGCCGAAGCCCTGCGCGTCGTCGGCGATTACGATGGCGCGGTGGCGCTGTATGATCTTGTCGCCGTCTCTACCGACTCGCATCTCACCCTCGCTCGCATGGATATTCTGCGCGGGCAAGTTGAACTTCTGCGCGGCAACATCGAACCTGCCTACACGTATTTTCAGCACGCCGTCGAAAATTATCCCGACACGTTCGACGCCTATCAATCGCTCGTCGCGCTGGTGGATGCGGGCGTGCCGGTGAGCGAACTCCAGCGCGGCATCGTCAACTATCACACCGAGCAATACGATCTCGCCCTCGCCGCGTTCAACCGCTATATCGAGTCCACCGAGTCGCCCGACGCCAGCGCCTATTATTTCGCCGCGCTCGCCCGCCGCGCGCTCAATCAACCCGTCGGCGCAATCGCTAACTTCGATGTAGTGATCGACAACTATCCCGAAAGCGATCTGTGGGATGACGCATGGACGGAGAAAGCGTACACACAATGGGCGTGGGCCGACGACTACGGGGGCGCCGTCACCACGCTCGAAACATTTGCCGCCGCCGCGCCCGCTCACCCCGCCGCGCCCCCCGCCCTCTTTCAAGCCGGGCGCATCGCCGAGCGGCAGGGCGATCTGGCTCGCGCCGCGCAAGTTTGGTCGAGCATCAACGCGCTGTATCCCAACTCCGCCGAAGCGCCCGAAGGCGCATTCTTCTCCGGCATCGCCTTATATCGCGCGGGCAACTATGAGTCGGCGGTTGGGCAGTTCACCGCCGCCGCCACACATGCGGCGGCCTCCGCCGAGCGAAGGGCGGCGGCGTGGTTGTGGGCCGCCAAAACACAACGCCTGCGCGGAGCCACCGCAGAGTCGGAGTCCGCATTCGAATCGGCCATCGCCGCCGATCCCGGCGGCTACTATTCACTGCGCGCCGTCGAACTGCGCGACAGCCTGCTTCCCTTTCCGCCCACGCGCGGCTACGATTTCAGTTTTCAATACGACGCAGAGAAAGCCGAAGCCGAAGCGTGGCTGGCCGCAACGCTCGGCGTCAAAAACACCGGCGCTCTCGGCGTGATGTCGCCCGCCGTTGCCGCCGACGGGCGCTGGGTGCGCGGGCGCGAACTGTGGGCGCTCGGCCTCACCGCCGAAGCCAAAGCCGAGTTCGACGAATTGCGCCGAGCCTTCGCCGGCGACGCGCTGTCGCTGTATCAGATCGCATTAGCCCTGCGCGAACTCGGCGCGTATTCGCAATCCATTCGCGCCGCGCGCGCCAGCGTAGATGCCGCCGGCCTCGCCGACTCGTTCGCCGCGCCCGCCTTCTTCACCCATCTGCGTTTCGCCCCGTATTATTCTGATCTGATTCTCAAAGCGGCCAGCGATCACAACATCGATCCGCTTCTGATGTATGCGGTGGTGCGGCAGGAGAGTTTGTTCGAGGGCAGCGTCACGTCGTCGGCGGCGGCGCAGGGGCTGATGCAGATCATCCCCTCGACCGGCGAATGGATCGCGGGCAAACTCAACTGGCCGAATTACACCAACAGCGATCTCTATCGCCCGTTCATCAACGTCGAGTTTGGCGCATACTATCTCGACTATCAGCGCAACTATCTCGGCGGTGATATGCTGGCCGCATTGGCCGCCTACAATGCCGGGCCGGGCAACGCCGAACGGTGGCTGGCTCAAAGCCAGAACGATCCTGATCTATTCGTCGAGATCATCCGCCTCGACGAGCCGCGCCGATACGTGAGGGCGATCTATGAGTTTTATGAAATCTATCGAGGGTTGTACGGAGTTGGGCCGTAACCCTACGGCGACACGTTCTCGATCACCCGCCGGGTGAGGATGTGCCAGTTTGCCATGCTGTTGAAGCGATCGCTCGGATCGACGAGCGGGCCGAGCTGCACGCCGTTCACTTTTCTATCCACTGCGTACGTGAAAACGGGATAGTACAACAACAGCGCCGGAGTCTGATCGGCAAATTTGGATTGGAAGGCGCGATAGAACTTGGCCCGGTCGTGATACGAGGGGAGGGTGCGGGCCTGCTCCAGAATCTCGCTGATGTCGCGGCTGTTGAAACCGCTGAAGTTTTGCCCGCTCTCGATTTGAGTCTGATGCCAAAAGGGGTACGGGTCGGGGTCGGGCGAGTTGGAGAAGCTGAGGTCGATCATCGCCGCCTCGAAGGTGCGATTGGCGAGCGCGGTTTTGATCTCCTGCGCCGACAAAAATTCCACTTGGGCTTTCACGCCCAGCGCGGCCCAATTGGTGACGATGGTTTTGGCGATTTCCATGTGCAGTGGATCGCCCGGCGCAAGGAAGGTGAACTCAAGTGAAACACCGTCTTTGGTGCGCACATAGTCCGGCGCGCCGGGGGCGGCCTCCGGCGGGAGCGCCCAGCCGCCGTCGTTGAGAAGGGCGGCGGCACGATCGGGATCGTAAGCCACCGGAATCAAGTTGTTGTTGTAGGCCCACGTCCCCGGCAGGATCGGGCCAGTCGCGACCAATGCCTGCCCCTGCAGTAAATTGTCCACAATCCACTGCCGGTTCATCCCCATGAGCAACGCCTGCCGAACTTTTTTCTCTTGAAAGAAGCTCGCTGATTCGATTTTCTGATTCAAGAACACGAGGCTGTATTCGGGCAAGCGGCTGGCGAAGAGGTTGACGCGCGAGTCGCCGAGCGCGGCGCGCAGTGTGTCGGGCGTGAACTGGTTGAGCGCCAGCGCTTCACCGGCGGTGTATGCGGCGTAAGCAGTTTCGGCGTCGGGGTAATAGCGAAAGCGAATTTGATGAAGGTAGTTCGCGTTGCCCGTGCATGGTTCGTGGCTTTGGAGCGTCACCGACACAATGCTGTTGTCGGCAGTCTCCATTGCCGCGAAGCTCATATGCCCGCTGCCGATGGGGTTGCGATTGAAGGGGTCGTCGAGCAGCTGCGCTGGCGCGCGCCCGCTCAATATGTGTTCGGGCAAGAGGCCCACGGCGGTGTAGTCGAGGAAGGGCGCGAACGGCTCTGGCAATACGAAGCGCACGGTGTTGGGGCCGGGCGAGGAGACGGCAACTTTCTGCCACAACGCGCCCACGTCGGAACGGCCGGGGAAGTCGGGGGCCTGCATGAGACCGACGGTGAAGAGGACATCGGCTTCGGTCAGTGGGGCGCCATCGTGCCAGTGGAGGCCATCTCTCAAAACGAACGTGTACGTCAAACCGTCGGCGCTCACTGCATACGACTCGGCCAGATCGGCCACCGGCAATCCATCCGAATCGAATTTCATCAGCCCGCTGAAGATCAGCCGGTTCACATCGCGCTCCGCCGGGTTACCGGAATCCAGCAACGGGTTGAATCGTTCCGGCTCGCCGACGACGGCTTCGGTGAACGTGCCGCCGCACGCCGGAGCGACGGTGGTGATCAGTCCCTGCGATTGGAGGTAGAGCAGGCTGCCCACGAGCGCGAGGCCGATGAGAGCGATGATGGCCTGCGTGCGGATGTAACGCATAAATAAACGACGAAAGACGAAGGGCGAAAGACGGGTGCGTCGTCCTTCGGCCTTCGTCTTTCGTCAGAATTTGACTGTGCGCGCGATTGCTATTGGCCCTGATTGGTGACGATCACGTTGATGATCGCAGTGGCAAAGAAAGCAATAGCCAAGCCGATGGTGATGTTGAACAGCAATTTTTCAACGCCCCGACGGGCGCGGAAGACGCCGCCGCCTTCACTGCCGCCAGTGAGGCCGCCCAACCCTGCGCCTTTGCTTTGGAGAACGATAGCCGTCACCAGCGCGACGGAAAGAATGATTTGCACGACGTTGACATAGATGCTCACGATGTTGCTCCTTGAAGATGTTGCGCGGATTATAACATAGCGATCAGCAGTCAGCGGTCAGCCATTTGCTAATCGCCAATCGCTACGCGGGCAGGAAGAAGAATGCCAGCCCGAGAATGGCGTACACCATCAGCAATTGCGCGCCTTCGAGCCAATTCGTTTCGCCGTCGAGACTCACGAAGGTGGTGATGATCGAGGCGGCCATCATAGCAATCAGCTCGAACTGATTGAAGTGCAAGTTGAGATACGGCTGGCCGAACAGCAGGCTGGCGAACACCAGCACCGGCGCGACGAACAGCGCGATCTGCAAACTCGACCCGACGGCGATCTCCATGCTCAGGTCCATTTGATTCTTGATAGCCACCTGCACGGCCACGAGATGCTCGGCCACGTTGCCGATGATAGGGATGAGAATGATGCCGAGAAAGAATTCGGTGATGAAGGGGAACTCGTGCAGTATCGGTTCCACTGTGCCCACCAGCAGTTCGCTCAACACCACCACGCCCAGCGTGGCCAGGCCCAGCACCACCGCCGACTTTCGCACCGACCACAAATGTTCGGGGCGGCCGTGCTCTGCCGAGGGACGAGTGAGCGGTGTTTCCGTCGTTGGCGTTTGGAACGCATACAGGGTACCCAACGCATAAATCAGAATCATGCACACCGCCACGCCGATGCTGAACTGCTCGACCTTCAGCGATGTATCCGGGCCGATGGCCGCGCTGAACAACGAGGGGATGGCGAGGGCAATGAGCGCCATGAGCAGCTGGTTGGAGTTCTGCCCGGCGACTACACGATTGAACGACTGCTTTCCGTTCTTCAATCCGCCGAACAAAAGACTGGCCCCCAATACAAGCAAAAGGTTGCCGAGAATCGATCCGGTGATGGAAGCCTTCACCAAATCGAGCAAGCCTTCGCGGATGGCGACAATGGTGATGATGAGTTCCGCCGCGTTGCCCAGCGTGGCGTTGAGCAGTCCGCCGATCTTAGGGCCGGTGCGCTCGGCCAGCATTTCGGTGCTCTCGCCGATGAGGCCCGCCAACGGGATGAGCGCCGCGCAGGCAAAACCGAACACAGCGGCCGGCGGCCAGTGCAGCCATTCGCCTGCCAATGCCAACGGCAGGCCGATCAACAGAATCTGTATCCAATTGAAGCCCGTCTTTTGTAGAGTCTTCAACGTCGAAGTCATGCTATCTCCTCAGTGTTGTGACGCAAATTGGCAATTTGCGCTACGGGCTGGCGCCCACCAACTGCGCGCCGCCGGATTATAACTGATGAGGCGGCCGCCGCCGAACCCGAATTGCCTTCGCCCCGCCTCCGGAGTAAAATGTGCGTCATGGCCGGAGAGTCGCTCCTCAACCAACGCTACAAGGTGATCTCGCAGATCGGCTCTGGCGGCATGGCGCTGGTGTTCAAAGCGCAAGATTTGTCGCTGGGGCGCGTTGTGGCGGTCAAAGTTTTGCGCGAGCGATATACCGGCGACGGCCATTTCCTCGACCGCTTCTTGCACGAAGCCCGCGCCGCCGCCAACCTCACCCATCCCAACATCGTCACCGTACACGACTTCGGCGAAGACGGCGGGCGATATTACATGGTGATGGAATTCATCGAGGGCGAGAATCTCAAAACCATCATTCACAACAGCGCCCCGTTCGGCATCGACCGCACCCTCGACTTCGCCACCCAAATCTGCGCCGGGGTGGGATACGCCCACCGCGCCGGGCTGGTGCACTGCGACATCAAACCGCAAAACGTCCTCGTCACTCCCGAAGGCAAAGTAAAAGTCACCGACTTCGGCATCGCCCGCGCCCTCATCACCATCAAGCCCAACGAAATGAACGAGGTGGTATGGGGAAGCCCGCAATACTTTTCGCCGGAACAGGCCGCCGGAGAATCACCCACACCCGCTTCCGATGTGTACTCCATCGGCATCGTGCTGTACGAAATGCTCACCGGGCGGCTGCCCTTCCAAGCCGAAAGCCCGCAGGCGCTGGCCATGATGCACCTGCGCGACGAGCCGCCGCCGCTCACCCTCTACAATCCCTCGGTGCCCGAAGCCATCGAACGCATCGCTCGAAAGGTGTTGGCGAAAGAACCCTCGGCCCGATACCGCACCGCCGATCAACTCGGACACATTCTCCTCTCGTACAAAGATCGCGGCGCAGAACTCACCGCCGGACGCCCCGCCGTGAGCAAAGCCCCTTCCCGCCCGGACTCCGCCACTCCTCCCTCCGAACGAGTCACCGCGCCCTCGCGCCCACAGCCGCGCCCTCGCCCCGCGCCCGTCCCCGCTGCCGCGCCCGAAGAGCAGTATTACGGCGAAGACGAGGAAGAGGAAGGCGCCGACTGGCTGGCGATCCTCCTCGGCGCAGTGGCATTGGTGGCCGTGCTCGGCCTCATCCCCCTCTGGATATTCGTCCTCCTGCAATACAACCCCGGCCTGATCCGGTAAGCCCGCCTCCGAGAAACCGCGCGCAACATTCAGGCCGCGTTGCCCGTATCTCACCACCAAGACAACAAGACTCAAAGGCACAAAGGGCTGTTTTCTTGGAGTCGTCGTGCCTTCGCGCCTTTGTGACAATCAGTAGATCACGAAATAAGCAATCTGAGCGGAGGCCTGCGAAGCAGGCCGTAGTCGAAGAGTGCGGATTCAGCGGCGAATCCGCGTCCTTCGACTGCGGCGGGAACGCACCCGCCTCCGCTCAGGACGCTTTCGTGATCTACTGACAATGAGATAGCAGCCACTGTTGCGCGATCTTCACCGCCCCTCACCGCTCCTCGTTAGAGCCAGATTAGCGCGCATCGAACCAAATGGCTAGATGGTAAAATTGAATCTGGTTGGTATAATCCGCTCATATGGTTCTATAATAGAGAGGATGGTACTGTGGCTGATAAGAAAGGCAGGCCCTCTGTGAACAACCCCCGTGTAAGAAATATCTTCGTCTATGTGCTGATCCTGGTAGCCATCGGCGCGATCCTGTGGTCGGTGCGCAACCAAAGCCAGCAGTCGAAACCCATCAGCCTTAGCGAAGTGGTAGCCGCCATCAACAACGGCAACGTCGAAAAAATCTCCGTCTCCGGCGATGACATGACGATCACCTTCAGCGATCGCACCGCGTTGGGCGCCGCCACCGCGCGCAAAGAACCCACCTCCACTGGCGCAGAACAGCTGGCCGCGCTCGGCGCCAGCCCCGAAGCGCTCGGCAAAGTGGAATGGGAAGTCGCCCGCCCCAGTGATTTCGCCAACTGGATCCCCATCATCGGCTACATCCTCCCCGCCGTGTTCGTGATGGGGCTCATCTACTTCATGCTTCGCCAAGCGCAGGGCAGCAACAATCAGGCCCTCTCCTTCGGCAAGAGCCGCGCCCGCATGTTCACCGGCGATCAACCCACAGTGACGTTCGAGGACGTGGCCGGAGCCGAAGAAGCCAAAGAAGAACTGAAAGAGATCGTCGAATTCCTGAAAGAGCCGGAGAAGTTCATTTCGCTCGGCGCGCGCATCCCCAAAGGCGTGTTGCTCGTCGGCTCGCCCGGCACCGGCAAAACATTGCTGGCAAAGGCCGTGTCCGGCGAAGCCGGTGTCCCCTTCTTCTCCATCTCCGGCTCCGAGTTCGTGGAAATGTTCGTGGGCGTGGGCGCCAGCCGCGTGCGCGATCTTTTCGATCAAGCCAAACGGCACAGCCCGTGCATCGTGTTCGTGGATGAAATCGACGCGGTGGGCCGCCACCGCGGCGCCGGCCTCGGCGGAAGCCACGACGAACGCGAACAAACCCTCAATCAGATTCTGGTGGAGATGGACGGCTTCGACACCGACACCAACGTGATCGTGGTCGCCGCCACCAACCGCCCCGACATCCTCGACCCGGCGCTCATGCGGCCCGGACGTTTCGACCGCCGCGTGGTGCTCGACCGCCCCGACGTGAAAGGCCGCGAGGCCATTCTCAAAGTTCACCTGCGCGGCAAGCCCATGGCCCCCGATGTGGATGTGAACGCGCTCGCCAAAGGCACGCCCGGCTTCGTCGGCGCCGACATCGAGAATCTCGTCAACGAGGGCGCTATCCTCGCCGCTCGCCGCAACAAAAAATCTATCGGCCAAGCCGAATTAGAAAACGCTGTCGAGCGAGTCATTCTCGGCCCCGAACGCAAGAGCCGGTTGATGACTCCGAAAGAGAAAGAAGTGATCGCGTATCACGAGGCGGGTCACGCAGTCGTCGCCTATTGCCTGCCCGGCCATGATCCGGTTCGCAAAGTCACCATCATCCCGCGCGGAGTCGCTGGCGGCGTCACGTGGTATCTGCCCAACGAGGATAACAATCTCATGACGCGGGGCAAACTCAAAACCATGTTGGCCTCGGCCATGGGCGGCCGTTCCGCCGAAGAACTGGTCTTCGGCGAGATCACCAACGGCGCGAGCGGCGACATTTCGCAGATCACCGACATTGCCCGCACGATGGTGACCCGCTGGGGCATGAGCGAAAAACTCGGCCCGATGACCTTCGGCAAGAAAGAGGAGCTAGTGTTCCTTGGCAAAGAACTCGGCGAACAGCGCGACTATTCGGACTCGGTGGCGCAGGAGATTGACGCCGAAGTGCGGCGGTTGGTGCAAGAGGCCCACGATAAGGCATTGGAAATTTTGCGTGAGCATCGCGCCACACTCGACTCGGTGGCGAAGAAGTTGATGGAAGTGGAGACTCTCGATCAGGCCGAATTCGACGCGGTGATGAAAGGCGAAACGCCGCCATCGGAGAGCAGCGGCCCCACGCCGCCTGCCCCGCGCCCCACTCGCCCCACACCCGAGTCGCCAACCCCCTCCGAGGGCTGGCCGCTCCCCGTGCCGAGCGGCGCGTAAAGTTGGCGCAACAGAAAACGCGAACCCCGGTGTCGAACCGGGGTTTTGTTTTCTGCATCCGCGAAGTGTCCCGGCAGACCGGCAGATGGCCATTTACCAATTACCAATTACTTCTGGTATAATCCCGCCTCGCCAGTGGCGAAATCTACTGCGCAATACTCTGCGGCCTATCGAGGCCGCGATCTGTGAGGAAGACTAGAAATGCCAAAGAGAACTTATCAGCCAAAAATTCGCCGCCGCGCCCGTGTGCACGGCTTCCGCGCCCGCATGAAAACCGCCGATGGCCGCAACGTGCTCAAGGCGCGGCGACTCAAGGGCCGCCACAGCCTCGCCGTCAAACGCAACCACGTCAAAAAGGTGAACTGGAACGAGACGAAGGGCAGCAACAGCAACGTGTAAGTGTCGCCACTGAAAGCGAACAGCGACTTCCAGCGGGTGCGGCGCGAAGGTCGGTCATGGCCTCACCCGCTGATTGTTTTAATCGCCCGCGCCAATGGTCTCGACGAAACCCGTATCGGCGTCGCGGCCAGCAAATCGGTGGGCGGCGCTGTGGCTCGCAACCGGGCCAAACGGCGATTGCGCGAAGCGGCGCGGCGGGCAGCGCCCACCCTCGACAACGGCTGGGATATTGTGTTGGTCGCCCGGCCCGATCTGCCGAAGGCCAAATGGCCCGATGTGACTCAGTCGCTTTCGCAATTGTTGCGCCGGGCCAAACTTCTGAGAGAAGGGTGACATGAAAAAAATCGCCCTCGGCCTGATCCATTTCTACAAGCGTTTCATTTCGCCCCTCTTGCCGCCGAGCTGCATCTATTACCCCACCTGCTCGCAGTACACTTACGAAGCCATCGAGAAGTACGGCGTTCTGTGCGGCGGCTGGATGGGTTTGCTCCGCATCCTGCGCTGTCACCCATTTGCGCGCGGTGGGCACGACCCGGTGCCGTGAAAAGGATGAAGGATGAGCGATGAAGGATGAATGGCTTTCGTCATTCGCCATTGGTCGCCCGTCATAGGTCCAAAAGTCCGATGAAGAAAACGAGTTTCGCAATTCTCCTTGCTCTTGCCGCACTCGCGCTCGCCGCGTGCGGAACGGCCCCGGCGCAATCGTGGTCGGGCGTCGCCATCTCGGCGGACGCGGCCACCGTTTACGTGACCCGCTCCACACACCTCTACGCCCTCAACACCCGAGCCAGCGGTCAAACGCTCTGGCAATTCCCGCCCGACAACGACAACAACATCGGCCCGTTTTACGCCGACCCGGCGCTGGCGGGTGACACACTCATCATCACCTCTTACAACAAATCGGTGTACGCCCTCGACGCCAACAGCGGCGCGCAGAAGTGGGCCTTCGCCCAATCGAAAGATCGCTACATCGCCCCCGCCGCCGTGTTCGGCGACACGGTGTATGCCGCCTCCGCCGACAATACCCTCTACGCGCTCGACCTCGCCAGCGGCAACCTCAAATGGACATTCGACAAAGCCACCGCCGGATTGTGGGGCGCGGCCCTGCCCGCTGAAGATAAAGTGTTCGTGCCCTCGATGGATCACAACCTCTACGCGGTGGACGCCGCCACCGGCAACCAACTATGGGCCGTCACCCTCAACGGCGCGTTGGCCGGCGCGCCCGCGCTCGGCGACGGAGTCATTTACGTCGGCTCACTCAACGACACGCTCTACGCCCTCGATATGGCCGACGGCTCGGAGCAGTGGACGGTGAAAGCCGATGGCTGGGTGTGGGGCACGCCACTCGTCGTCGGCGAAACGCTATACTTCGGCGACTTGGCCGGCAACGTCTATTCGGTGGATGCCCTCAGTGGCGGCATTCATTGGAAATCGCAAGTCGGCGGAGCGGTGCGCGGCGCCCCGTCCCTATCCGGCGACACATTGATCGTGCCCGTGGACGACGTCTCCAACGGAATCGTGGTTGCCCTCAATGCCGCCGACGGCTCCACCCGCTGGCAGAAGATCATCGACGAGCGCAACGCTGACCGAATGCTCGCCAATCCCGTGATCGCAAACGATGCCGCGCTCATCGTGCCCATGAATGCCGAGAAACTCATCTATGCGCTCAGCCTCGGCGGCGGCGCAGAGTTGTGGGCCGTAAAACCGTAACGGAGCAGTCTATGTGGAATACCCTCATCCTTTATCCATTCACCAACGCCCTGCTATTTCTATACACGCTGGTCGGCAACAACTTCACCCTCGCCATCGCCATCTTCACCGTGCTCGTGCGGCTCATCACCGTGCCGTTCACAATGGCCGGGCAGAAGAATCAACAGCGCATGAGCGAGATGCAGCCGAAGATCAAAGAGATACAAGAGAAGTACAAAGACCAGCCTGAAAAACTCAACGCCGAATTGGCCGCCATCGGCTTCAGCCCCTTCAGCATGGTGGGTGGATGCTTGCCCATGCTCTTGCAGTTTCCGATCATGATCGGCCTCTACCAATCCATCACCCACGCCATGGCCGTCACCCCTCTCTCGCTGGTGGATTTGTATCACGCCATCTACCCCTTCTTCCCCAACTTCGACAAACTGATCCCGGTGAACAGCCACTTCCTGTGGCTCAACCTCGCCCTGCCCGATCCGTTCTACGTGTTGCCGGTGCTGGTTTTCGCCACCACCTGGCTTTCGCAAAAACTGATCACCCCGCCCCCTCAGCCCGGCGCCGACACACAAACCACGCAAATGACTCAGAGCATGGGCATCAGCATGTCGGTCATGTTCGGGTTCATGTCACTGCAATTTGCCTCCGGCCTTTCAATCTACTTCATCGTTTCCAACCTCGTGAGCATGGTGCAGTATCCGCTCTCCAATGCTCAGCAAAGGAAACGACTCTTCGCCTTCCTGCGCGGCGAAAAACTGCCGGAGCCTGCTCCAGCGCCCAAAGGGCAAAAGGCGCTGGGCAAGCCGCCAGCCAAACCGGCCAAAGCCGGAGCGAAAAAGTAAAGCCATGGCCGAGAACCGCACCTTTCTCGAAGTGATTGCCCCCAACGTCGAAGACGCAGTGGCGCGCGGCCTCTTCGAATTGGGCGTGGATGAAGCCGACGTGGACGTGGAGGTATTGGACGCCGGAGACCCCGCCGAAGGCCGCCAATCGCGCGTGCGGCTCACCGTGCGCCCCATCGAAACACAGCCCGAAGACCCGGTCATTGCCGTGGCCCGCACCGCCCTGCAAGAACTGCTGGGCAAACTCCGCGCGCGCGGGCGCATCGTCGCGCAGTGGGATGACGAGTCGGACGGCGAAGAAGAGCGCCCGCTGGTGCTCAACGTCAAGGGCGACGATCTCGGAATGCTCATCGGCCACCGCGGCGAAACCCTCTCCGCGCTCCAATACATCACCCGACTCATCGTCGCCAAACGGGTGGGCAAGCAGATCAATGTGGTGGTGGACATCGAAAGCTACAAAAGCCGCCGCGCCGATCAACTCAAGCGGCTGGCAAAACGGCTGGCTGATCAAGCCGCACAGCAGGGACGAACCCTGTCGCTCGAGCCCATGCCCCCCAACGAACGGCGCATCATTCACATTGCCCTGCGCGATCACCCCCGCGTCACCACCGAAAGCGTGGGCGAAGGGCGGGCGCGCAAAGTCACCATCATCCCCAAAAACCGAAAATAGAAAACTGCTTGCCACTGCGGCAAGCAGTTTTTTTAGGGTTGCGTTAACCTTGCAACTGCAAAGTGACGGCAATAAGACTGCAACGTTGCCCATCTGCCCGCAATGCTAAAATCCATTCTAGCCGCGAAGCGCCCGCTGGCGGCCTCCTATGCCCGAAAAGAAACTCCGAGTTCTATATGATTGAGGACAACCCCGATAACCGCTTGCTCGTCCAACGCATCCTCACCGCCGACGGTTACGACGTGCTGTCTGCTTCCAACGGCCCCGATGGCATCGAAGCCGCCAGAGCCAACAAGCCCGACGCGATTCTCGTGGACATCAACATGCCCGATGTGGATGGTTACACTGTCACCGCCAAACTGCGCGAGATGACTCACCTCACCCGCGTGCCCATCATCGCCCTCACCGCCAACGTCATGAAAGGCGATCGCGAGAAGACTCTGGCCGCCGGGTGCGACGGCTACATCCAAAAGCCCATCGACATCGATCACTTCCCCAAACAGATCGCCCGCTACATCGAAGAGGCCCAACTGATATGACGATTGCCCCGCGCCGCTCGGTTCACGCCAAAGACGCCACCGTGCTGATCGTGGAAGACAACCCCTCGAACTTCGTGCTCATGGCGCGGATGCTCGCCTACATGGGCGTGCAGCGGTGCGAATGGAAAACATCGGGCTGGCAAATGGTAGAATTTGCCGATACCCTTCCGCAGGTTGATTTGATTCTCATGGACATCCGCCTCCCCTACGAAGACGGATACGCCGCCCTCAAAAAATTGCGCGAGCACCCTCGGCTGGCCAACACTATGGTAGTTGCCGTCACCGCTGAAGCCAACGCCGAGCAAATGACCCGAGCCCGCGGCGCAGGCTTCGACGGCTTTCTCGGCAAACCGCTCGACCCCGACAAATTCCCCGATCAGATTCGCCGCATGTTGCGCGGCGAGTCGGTGTAGGAATTGGCCACCCCATAACGTCGCGCCGCACTGGCGCGGGGTGCAGTCGATTCGTTTGGCGAAGTCTTTTGCAAGGACGCATATGAAGGCTTCTCTCCCTGCCCTCGGCTCCATTCGCCTCCCGCGCAGTCAACTCATCCTCACCGCACTGCTCGTCATTGTCGGCGTCGGCGCAGAACTGCTCATCCTGCTCAACCTCGCCCAACTCAGCCGCAGCATCGATTTCAGCCTCGCCCCCGCCCGCAACCTCCTGCCGCAGATCTCCGCCCTGCGCGGCGACGTGCTTCTGCTTCACGCCGACACCGAAACCGAACTGAGCCGAGATTTGCCGGATTACGATCTCCTCATCACCCGCCGCGCCAGCGTGGCCGACCGGCTGGCAGCGCTGCGCGCCATCGCCCCCGCCACCGACGACTTCACCGCCGCCTTCGCCAGTGTGGACATCATGCTCACCATCTTCGACTCGGAGATGGCCATCCTTCGCAACAACCTCGACCCGGCGCAGCTGCCCGTGCACCGCTTCGAGATCAAACGCGCCTACGAGGGCGCCGAAGCCGCGCTGGATACGTTGTATCAAAGGCAGGAGCAAGCCTTTTACGCCGCTACTGCCTCAACCTTCGACGCCCTTCGCGCCACGCAAATCATTCTCTTCTCCGTCGGCATCATCGTTCTTCTGCTCGGAGTTGGGCTCGTCGTCAGCATCCGCCGCGCCGCGCGCCGCGAGTCGGTGCTGGCCTCGGGCCGCCTTCAAGTGGCCGCCGAAGTGGGCGCGGCGGCGGCCTCCGTGTTGAGTCTCGATCAGCTCTTCGACACCACCCTCAATCTGATCTGCGACCGATTCGGCTACGTTCACGCCGCCATTTTTCTTGTGGACGACAAGGGCGAATACGCCGCCCTGCGCGCCGCCACCGGCGAGGCCGGGCGCAAACTCCTCGCCGCCGGCCACCGAGTCCTCGTCGGCTCCAATTCCACCATCGGCGCCGTCACCTTCAGCAATCAGCACCGGCTCTTTCGCGAAAGCCGCCGCACCACCGAATACTTCACCGGCGAACTGCTCGAGCCTGCCCGCTCCGAATTGGCCGTGCCCCTTCGGCAGAGCGGGCATGTCATCGGCGCCCTCGATGTGCAATCGCGCGACGATGACGCCTTCAGCGGCGAAGACATCTCTGTTCTGCAAACCCTCGCCGATCAAATCGGCGTCGCCGTCGGCAATGCCGCCGAATTCACCCGCGAACAAGCCCGCGCCCGGCAAATGGCCGCGCTCTCCGAAGCCACTGCCGAACTCACCGGCCCGCAGGTCACCTTCGATTCGTTGCTGGAAACAATTGCCCGCCGCGCGCGCACCCTCCTCGCCGCCGATGACGCTCAAGTATGGGCGCCCGGCAACGCCGACGAACTGCAACTCAGAGCCAGCGTGACTCAGCCCAGCCGGGCGGGACAACGCATCAAAGTAAATGAGGGCGTCGCCGGGCAAGTATTCGCCGCCGCGCAACCGTTGACGATAGAAGACTATCGCCGTTGGCAAGGCCGCCGCTCCACTTTCCTCGAAGACGGAGCGATCCACTCCATCGTCGGCGTGCCGCTGGTGTGGCAGGGCGAAGTGTCCGGCGTGCTGATCGCCAATCGACTCCAACAAAGCCACCGCTTCACCATCGAAGACGAGCGCATTGCCGCGCTGTTCGCCTCGCAAGCCGCCGCCGCCATCCAAAATGCGCGGCTCCTGCAAGAGACTCAAGACCGAGTCAACGAACTCTACACCCTCAACCAAATCGGCCAGGCACTTGCCGCGCAAACCGACCTGCGCTCGCTGTTCGACGTAGTGCGGCAGGAAACCACGCGCGCTGTGAACGCCCGCAACTTTTACATTGCCCTCTACGCACGAAGTGGCCGACCGGCTCGGCCTCGCCCTCGACAACGCTCGTTTGCTTGAGCAAGTGAATCGCGAACGCGACCGGCTGACCTTCCTCTACGAATCGGCGCGGGCGCTGGCCGCCAGCCTCCGCCAAACCGACATTCTCAACACCGCGCTCGGCTTCGCGCCGCGCGTGGGCGCACAGCACGCCCTCATCCTGCTCACCGACGACGCCGCGCCGGGCCGCGCCACCTTCCCGCGCCACCATTCCCGGCCTCGACCGAATGCGCGACGACGCCCAACGCGCCTTCGCCGACTCGCTCGCTTCGCAAGGCATTGTCCGCTGGACCATCGATCAACAGCGGCCCGCCGTTGTGCGTGACACCGCCGCCGACCCGCGAACCCTGCCCGACGCTGGACACGCGCAACCGCGTTCGGTGATCATCGCCCCGCTCCGCGCCCACACCGGCGACGTGTCGGGCGTGGTGGCTTACACCCACTGCGAGCCAAACGCCTTCAACGACGATCAAATCCCGCTCGTCGAATCCATCAGCGCGCAGGTGTCGGTGGCTCTCAACAACGCGCGCCTCTACCAGCAATTGGAGCAACAGCGATTCGGCGCGTCGGCGCTGGCGCAAGCCACACAAGCCATGTCGCGTTCGCTCAGCGACGAAGAACTTTACCACGCGCTCGCCGATCAACTCGCTTCGATCTTCAAGGCCGAGTGCGTCATCCATCTTTGGAATGAAGGCGAGGGGACTCTCACTCCAACCAGCCTCGTGGCCCAGCCCGGCAACCGCGCCGCCTGGCCGACACTCAACCAGCCCTTCCCCACCGACGAGCGCCCCGATCTTCTGAACGTGGTGGAAAGCCGAAGCCTCCGTATCGCCACTCAGAGCGCGCGCGGCAAGCCCGGCGGAGAGCCGCGCGAATCCATGCGCCTGCCCCTTATCTGCGCACCCCGCTCAACTCCATCATCGGTTTCTCGCGCGTGATCATGAAAGGCATCGACGGCGCAGTGACCGATTTGCAAATGCAAGACCTCTCGGCCATTCACAGCGCCGGCCAGCATTTGCTCGGCCTCATCAACGACATCCTCGACCTCTCGCGCATCGAAGCCGGAAAGATGGAACTGAACTTCGACCGCGTGGACTTGCCCGAAATCGTCAAAGACGTCATGTCCACCACCGTCGGCTTGGTGAAAGACAAACCCATCCGCCTCACGCCCGACATCCAGCCCAACCTGCCGCCCGTCCACGCCGACAACATTCGCATCCGCCAAGTGCTGCTCAACCTCATGTCCAACGCCGCCAAATTCACCGAAGAGGGATCGATCACCGTGCGCGCCTTTGTGGTGGAGAAGGACGGCCAGCATCCGATGGTGCACGTGAGCGTGAAAGACACCGGCATCGGCATCCCCGAAAAAGATCAGCCGCGACTGTTCCAAACATTTTCGCAAGTCGATGGATCGGCGACGCGCAAAGTGGGCGGCAGTGGGCTGGGCCTTTCCATCTGCAAGAACCTCATCGAATTGCACGGCGGCACCATCACGGTGGAAAGCCAGATCGGAGTCGGCTCCACGTTCACCTTCACCCTGCCCGTTCACGTCGAGACGCCGATGACTCCCATCGAGCTGCCGTTGGATGGTCACCAGATTCGCGCCGTGCTGGCCATCGACGACGACGCGCGGCTCATCGATCTCTATCGCCGCTACCTCGAGCCCAAAGGCTACACCCTGCACGGCCTCATCAACCCGCGCGAAGCAGTGGCCGCCGCCCGCGCTCTCAGGCCGCAAACCATTTTGCTCGACGTGATGATGCCGCCCGATCACGACGGCTGGCAAGTGCTGGCCGAACTCAAAGGCCACCCGGACACGCGCGACATTCCGGTGATCATTTGCTCCATCCTCACCGAGCAAGAGAAGGCGCGCAAACTTGGCGCAGTAGATTACTTGGTCAAACCCATTCTCGATGTCGATCTCTTCGACGCACTGCACCGGCTGGAAAATCACTCCGCCGCCAGCGTGTCGGCGAACTGACGACAGACGATAGGCGATGGACGAACGACGACACCGCGCGTCAGTGTTGATCTTTCGTCTATCGTCCTCCGTCCATCGTCCCCCTCATGCCCGATTTCTCTCTCGAATGTATTGACTGCGGTCACCGCGCGCTGTCGAGTGGCGCGGCGAGCAAATGCCCCCGCTGTGGCAGTGAATGGCAAGAGGCTCGCTACGAGTATGCCAGCATCGGCCCCGGCCTCAATGCCTTGCTCGCCGGACGCGCCTTCAACTTGTGGCGCTATCAAGAATTGCTCCCCGTCCGCAATCCATCGAACGTCGTCTCGCTCGGCGAAGGCGGCTCCCCGTTGGTGCACGGCTACAACTTGGGACTCATGCTCGGCCGCCCGTCTTTGTACATCAAAGATGAACGGCAAGGCCCCGCCGGATCATTCAAGGATCGACAAGCCACGCTGGTCGTTTCGATGATGAAAGAGAACGGCGTCACCGAAGCGGTGGCCGCCTCCACTGGCAACGTTGCCATTTCGTATTCGGCCTATTGCGCGCGCGCCGGAATCAAACTGTGGGCTTTCCTCACCAGCATGGTGCCGCCCGACAAAATGCGCGAGGTCGCCCTCTACGGCACGCAAGTGGTGAAAGTGACCGGCACGTACGACCGGGCCAAAGAACTGGCCGCCGAGTTCGCCCGGCAACGCAACTTGTTCTACGATCGGGGCGCGCGCAACATCGCCGCTGTGGAAAGCATGAAGACGCTGGCCTTCGAGTGCGCCGAACAGCTCACCCGACTGCTCGGCCTCGCGCCCATCTTTGGCAAGCAAGCCCTGCGCGAGGGCATGGATATTTTCGCCCTCGTCGTCCTCCGCACCAGCGCGGCGGCGCTCATCCTGTGGGGCGCTTACGCAATCTTCGCCCGCCGATACATGTACATTTACCCCGCCGGTCTCATTGCCTGCGGCATGGCCGGGTTCGTCAACGGTGTCGGCTCGCTCCTCTATTACAGCGGCCTCGCCCGCCTCGATGCCTCGCTCGCCCAACTTCTGTACACCACCAATCCGCTCTTCCTCGCCATCCTCCTCCGCCTCGACGGCCAGCCCATCTCGCGCCTCACCGCCACGCGCATGATCATCGCCTTCCCGGCCATTGCCTTTCTGCTCACTGGCGGCAGTCAACACGTCGGCCAAACCATCGGCATGATGCTCATGCTGTTCGGCGGGCTCTTGTACGCCCTGCATCTCGCCATCACCCAACGCGCCCTGCGCGACATGCCCTCGCAAACCGTGACGCTGTACACCGTCACTGCGATGGCGATCACGGTGATACCGTCGGCGCTCGCCATTCGTCTGCCCCTCACGCACACCCCGCCCGTCGCCTTCGTGGGAGCCGTCGGTCTCACCCTCGTCACCGTGATCTCGCGTTTGCTGCTTTTCGTCAGCGTGAAGCATTTGGGCGGGTTGCAAGCCGCGCTGTTGGGACTCAGCGAGCTGCTGGTCTCCATCGCCACCGCGTTCGTCTTCTTCGGCGAGCAACTCACCGCCACGCAATGGGCGGCCGCCATCGCGCTGATGATCAGTGTGGCGCTGGTGAGCCGCGAGCAAAACCTGAACGCGCATCACATCTCCGAAGGCTGGCTGGCATGGATTTACGGCGTGATGGAGGGAGTGCGTTGGCCGGAGAAGGATGAATGACGAATGGCAAATGGCGAATAGCGAATGAAACAAAAACCCTGCCAGCGTAACGCTCGCAGGGTTTTTCATCCTTCATCCTTCTGCCTTCATCCTTTAATGCGCCGTCGGGCGAACGATCCCCGCTCGCGGCCTTGTTTTGAGCGGCGGCTTCGCGCGGAGAGGCCGTTTGATCCGGGCGACGGGGGGCATGAGAGCAATGCCAATCACCTCGTCCATCGTTTCGGCCAGCACGATTTTGACATCGCGTTTGACATTTCGCGGAACGTCCACGAGATCCTTTTCATTCTTCTTCGGCAAGATCATCGTTCGGAATCCGGCGCGGTGCGCGGCCAGCACTTTTTCTTTGACGCCGCCCACCGGCAGCACCCGCCCGCGCAGTGTGATCTCGCCGGTCATCGCCACCTCGCGGCGCACTTTGCGCCCGGTGAAGGCCGAGACCAGCGCAGTGGCAATGGTGATACCCGCCGACGGCCCGTCTTTGGGAATGCCGCCTTCGGGCACGTGAACGTGAATGTCGGTCTTTTCGAATCGACTCTCTTCGACGCCCAGCGCTTTGGCCTGCGACCGAACGAAGGAGAGCGCGGCCTGCGCCGACTCTTGCATCACTTCGCCCACCTGCCCGGTCACTTGCATTCCGCCTTTGCCTTTCAGCAGATTCACTTCGACCACAATGGTGTCGCCGCCGCCTTCCGTCCAGGCCACGCCGTTGGCAATACCCTCCTGATCAACGCGCTCGGTTTCGGGCGGCGAGTATTGCGGCGGGCCGAGATACTTGTGCAGTGAGCCGGGCATCACTCGCTTGGCCCACGGTTTGCGCTCGGCTTTGCGCCGCGCCACTTTGCGGCACACGTTGGCGATCTCCCGCTCCAAATTGCGCACGCCCGATTCGTAGGTGTATTCGCGCACCATGCCGCGCAGTGAGCCGTCGGTGAAATCCAGATCGTCGCGGGTGAGTCCGTTCTCGGCCAGCTGGCGGGGAATGATGAAGCGGCGGGCGATCTCCAATTTTTCTTCTTCGACGTAACCGGAGAACTCGATCACTTCCAGCCGATCCTGCAACGCTGGCGGCAGGGGCCCGAGATAGTTGGCTGTGGTGACGAACAGCACTTTGGAAAGATCGTATGACACGTCGAGGTAATGATCGAGGAAAGCGTGATTCTGCTCGGGGTCGAGCACTTCGAGCAGAGCGGCCGAGGGGTCGCCGCGAAAGTCGGCGCTTAGTTTGTCGATCTCATCGAGCATGAACAGGGGGTTGATCGTTCCAGCGCGGCGCATGGTTTGGATGATGCGTCCCGGCAGTGCGCCGATATACGTGCGGCGGTGCCCGCGTATCTCGGCCTCGTCGCGCACGCCGCCCAACGACACACGCGCGAACTTGCGCCCCAGCGCTTCGGCAATCGAGCGCCCCAACGAAGTTTTGCCGGTGCCGGGCGGCCCCACAAAGCACAAAATGGGCGAGCGCATCTTGTCCTTCGCCAGCGAGCGCACGGCCATGTATTCGAGCACCCGGTCTTTGGCTTTGGGCAAACCGTAATGCTGTTGATCGAGCAATCGTTTGGCGCGCGCCATCTCAAGATTGTCGTCGGTGGATTGATGCCATGGAAGTTCGATCAACCAATCGAGATAGGTGCGGATGATCCCGCTCTCCGGCGACATGGGCGGCATTTGTTGAAGACGCTCCAACTCTTTCAGCGCGGCCTTGTTGGCCTCTTCCGGAAGGGAGGCCGCCGCCACTTTTTCTTTGAGGTCGCCGATCTCCTGCGCCCACAAATCGCCCTCGCCCAATTCGGACTGAATGGCCTTCATCTTTTCGCGCAGGTAATACTCGCGCTGGCTCTTGTCCACTTCCGATTGGACTTGCGTGTTGATGTGATCTTCGAGTTCGAGAACGTCCAACTCTTTGCCCAGCAAAACGCTCACGCGCTGAAGCCGTTCGGCCGGCTCGGCAATTTCGAGAACGGTCTGCGCGTCGGCCACGTCCACTTTGAGCGACGAGGTGACCATATCGGCCAGCCAGCCGGGTCCGTCCACATTCATCGCATACACATACGCTTCTTCGGGGATGCTCCGGTTGAGGCTGACCACTTTCTCGAACAAGGCGAGCACGGCGCGCATAAGGGCTTCGGTTTCGAGCGTCTTCTCCGTCGGCTCGTAAATGGGCCGCGCCCTCACCCGATAATACGGCTCGATTTGAGTGAACTCGATCACTTCCACGCGGCGGCGCCCCTGCGCCAACACCGACGTGGTGCCGTCGGGCATTCGCAACATGCGTCCCACCGCTACTTCGCATCCGGTCGTGTACAGATCGTCCGGGCCGGGATCGATCACTTGATCGTCGATCTGCGCCAGCGCAATCACCGTCTCTTGATTGGCGTTGGCGGCGGCGATGGCCGCCAGCGATTTTTCTCGGCCCACGAGGAGCGGCGTGACCATGTGCGGGAAGAGAACCATGTCGCGCAGAGGCAGGGCCGGGCATTCGATGAAGCCGTGCGCGTCGAGTTTGGCTTCGTGAACGTCCATCAACTCTTCGGCGCGGGTGCGCATCGCGTCGGCCATATCGGCGTGGAAGAGCCACTCCGGAATGGGCGCGTCGTCGTACATCGAGTCGTCAAAATCGGGAGCTTGGTTTCGCATCGGCACAGTTATGATTTCAACAACAATCGCACATCGGCGACGAGAAAAACACTGCCGGTGACTAAAATGATTTGCTCTGGGCCGCCGCGAGCGTCGGCCAGCGCATCGGCTACAGTATGTGCCACATTCACCGAACGCGCAACTCCGATTTGGCGGCTGGTCTCCGCCAAACGTTCGGCGTTGCTGGCGCGCGGGTGATCGGCTTTGGCTACAATCATTCGACTCGACAGCGGCAACAACTCAGCCAGCATCCCTTCCACGTCTTTGTCATCCGACGCGCCGAAGATCAGCGCGGGGTGAGCGTCGGGGAAAGTTTCTTTCACCGTCGCGGCGAGTTTCGAGGCCGAGTCGCGGTTGTGGGCGCAGTCGAGGACGATCGTTTTACTGCTGGCTGAGTCGCGGATCACTTCGAAACGACCCGGCCACGAAACGGTTGCCAAGCCGCGCTGTATCGCCTCGAGCGGGACTTCGAAGCCCTGCATTCGCAGTTCATGAATCATGGCTACTGCCACCGCCGCGTTTTCGATTTGGTGTTGGCCGAGCAGTGGGATGTCAAACGGTGTCGGCGCCCATTCGCCGACTTCCGGTTGCAGAGCGGTGGAGGGTTGAATGGAGAATCGCTGTCCGGCGTCGGAGACGGAATCCCTCGAGGCAATCCAATCGCGGCCAATCACTCGCAAACGCGCGCCGCGATCTCGCGCGATCGAAGAAATTTTTTCCAGCGCGTCACTGCTCTGCGGGGCGCACACCACCGGCACGCCGGGTTTGATGATGCCCGCTTTCTCTTCGGCGATCTCCGGCAGGGTGTTGCCGAGCAGTTGGATGTGATCGTAACTGAGCGAGGTGATGGCGCAGGCGTTGGGGTGCAGCACGTTGGTCGCGTCGAGCCGGCCGCCGAGCCCCACTTCGAATACGCCGAAGGTCGCGCGCTGGCGGGCAAACCATTCGTGCGCAAGCGCCGTGGTGATCTCGAACGTGGTGACGCCCGGCAGTGAGTCGAAGACGGGCCTGAGTTCGGTGGTGAGTGAAGACAGGGTATCGTGCGAGATCGGCTGGTCGTCGAACTGAATGCGCTCGCAGAAGTCGTTGAGGTGCGGCGAGGTGTAGAGGCCAACCCGGTATCTGGCGGCGCGCAGAATGGAGGCGGCCATCGCCGACACCGAGCCTTTGCCTTTGGTGCCGGCCACATGCAGTGAGGGGAGCCGCCGTTGCGGATCGCCGAGCCGCGCCAACAGCGTGCGCATGCGGGTGAGGTCGAACGTGTCCGGCGAATACTTGTAGCGCGACTTGAGTCCGTAATCGACGAAGCTGTAAATGTAATCGAGGGTTTGATCGTAATCCATGAGAGCGAGCGGGATTCTATCACTGTTTGTTTGGGATACAATTCGAGGCGGGCAGGAAGAGTAATCAGGAATTGGTAAGCGGTAATTACCAATTCCTGATTACCAATCACCAATCACCGAATGATCCGCCGCCTCTCCCTCCCCTCCCTCATCCTCTTGCTGGCCACGGCACTGCGCCTCTATCATCTCGACTTTCGCGCGCTGTGGTGGGATGAAGGGTTGAGTCTTTTCTTCGCCCGACTCAATTACATTGAGAATGCGCGCATGGCTGTGATTCTGGCCGACACGAACCCGCCAGTGTATCGGCTGTTGCTCGGCGCGTGGGTTGGGATGGTGGGCAGTTCGGCGTTCACGACTCGGCTGTTCTCGGTTTTGCCCGGCGTGATACTCGTCGCCATCGTTCATCGGTTGGGGCGAGCGCTGAGGCTCTCGCGCACAACATCGCTGATGGCAATGGTTCTGTGCGCCGCCTCGCCGATGCTGATCTATTACTCGCAAGAGGCCAAAGGCTACAGCCTCGTGGCGATGGCGGCGGCCGCGTCGGTGATGTTGTGGATTATAGTAACCCCCACCCTAACCCTCCCCCGTCGGAAAAACACCGACAGGGGAGGGGATCGACTCCCCTCTCCCGCGAAGCGGGGGAGGGGCTGGGGGTGGGGGATGGCAGGGTTATACACCCTCGCCCTCCTCCTCGCCGTCGGCTCACATTACATCGCCGCATTTCTGATCGCCGTCGAGAATCTGTGGACGATTGCGCTCACCATTCGGCATTGGCGCGGCAACGAACGGCAATGGCTGATCCTTTGGGCGCGGATGATCGGCGCGCAAGCTATTGTTGCGCTGGCCCTGCTTCCATTCGTCGCCCTCACCTTCGGCGGCACGAGCGCGGCGGTGCGCGGCGAGACGGGCGGGTTCAGCGGGTTGAACGGCCCGGCGCAATTCTTCGGCCAGCATGCCATCGAACTCACGCAGGGGCCAACGGCGGGAGGAGTGTGGGCATGGGTGGGAGCGGGAGCAATCATCGGGTTAGTGGTAATTGGTTATTGGAGATTGGAGATTAGAGATTGGAAGTTGCTGACTTGGATTGCCATTCCAATCCTTTGCGGCTTCGCTCTCAACACTTATCACGAATTCTTCTTTCCGCGATTCGTCCTCTACACTGTCCCGCCGATCATGCTCCTCGCAGCCAACGGCCTCCATCGCCTCGCCTCGCCATTCGCCATTCGTCATTCGTCATTCATCATTGTCTCATTGTTCATTGTCTCATTGTGGACTCCGTCTCTTCTCGCTCATTACAACGCTCCCACCGACCCCGCCGAAGACTGGCGGCCCGTGGCCGAGGCCATGCGCCCGCTGATGCGCGAAAGGGACGCCGCCATTTACGTTTGGGGCTGGATGCCCGGCTACCTCGACTCTTATCTCCCCCCTGCCCCGCGCCCTCGTTACGCGCTCGGCTTCTTCACTCCGCAGTCGCTCGACGCTGACATGACTCGCATCACCGCCGGGCGCGATCGGGTGTGGCTGTTGGATTATCAAATCGATCAGTTCGATGCGCGCAACATGGCCGGGCGATGGCTGGGCCAACGCGCCGCATTGGTGTTCGACGAGTGGCACGGCAACGCGCACATCGCGTTATTTGCGCTCAAACAATCGCGCACAATTTCGCCGGGGCAGTTTGAGTTTGAGTTTGGGAATGGTTTGCGGCTGACGGTTTCAGAAATGCAAGCCGCGCTCGCGCCGGGTGACGCGCTGGCGATCTCGATGGTGTGGGAAGCGACTCGGCCGCTCGCCGAGCGCTACACCGTCTTTTTGCACCTGCAAGCCGACGATGGCACGCTCGTCGCCGGGCGCGACTCCGAGCCGAACAACGGACTCATGCCCATCGCCGAATGGGAGCCGGGCGAGCGCCACGCCGAATTGCGCGGCCTGCTCATCCCGCCCGAGACTCCGCCGGGGCGCTATTGGATCACGGTGGGGATGTACAACACGCTGACGGGCGCGGTGGATGAAGCGGGGCCAATGGTGGTGGGGGCGGTGGAGGTCAATTCGGGTCATTCCACGCCCTGATTCTTGACAATAGTAACGTGATGCGTTACCATTAGACGCGATGATACGGAGTTTCGGCGACAAGGAAACCGAGAAGGTTTTCAATCGCGAGTTCTCGCGCAAACTGCCGACCGACATACAACGGCCTGCCCGTCGCAAATTAGAAATCCTGAATGCGGCTGAAACTCTGGAAGACGTGCGCACCCCGCCATCCAATCACTTGGAGAAACTATCTGGCAATCGCAAGGGCCAGCACAGTATCCGCATCAATGATCAATGGCGCATCTGTTTCGTGTGGAAGGATGGCGACGCCCATTCAGTGGAAATCGTGGATTACCATTAGCGGAAAGTGAAACTTATGGCCGAGCGTAAATTACCCCCCATTCATCCCGGCGAGATCTTGCTTGAAGAATTTCTCAAACCGCTGGAGATCAGCCAATACCGTCTTGCCAAAGACATCAGCGTGCCCACGCGGCGAATCAATGAAATCGTGTTGGGCAAACGGGCAATCAGCCCCGACACGGCCCTGCGCCTCTCGCGCTATTTTGGCTTGTCCGACCGATTCTGGATGAACCTGCAAAGCCGCTATGATATTGAAATTGAGAAGGACAGATTGGCCGGGCGACTCGAACGCGAGGTTCGCGTGTTCGTGGCCGTGTAAAAGCTCCGAGTCCTCGCGCGGTTCAAGGTGACAGTCACTTCCAAAGTGACTGTCACCTACTGTTGAGCGCGCCTCCGCCATTCGTTTATTCGTTGCGCGAAGCAATTCGTTGACAGCCTTAAGCGCGATAAGCACAATGCTATAATCCTCCTCACCCCTCCTTCTTCTTTCGTCCATCGTCTATCGTCATTCATCCTTCCCCATGCGCCTCAACCCCGCCCTCACCATCACCATCGCCGTCGTCGCCGCCGCCGTATTGCTCGGCGCGGCGTGGGTCATCCTCAAACCCGCCGGGCCTGCGCTGGCCTCCGCCGAGTTCAGCCTCAGCGCCATCTCGCCCAATGCCGACGGCCTCGACGACATCACCCGCATCACCTATCGTTTGCGCCGCCCCACGTCCGTCTCCATCTATTTTCTCGACTCCGGCGGCGCGCGCTACAACTTCCGCGCCGACAACCCCCGCGACTCCGGCGAGCACACCCTGCTCTTCTCCGGCATCGTCGATGGCTACCCGCTCGCGGGCGACGACAACGAGGCGGCCCTGCTCAAGCGTGTGCTTCAGAATAGATCGTACACGTGGGTGATCGAAGCGACTGAATCGAACGGGGAAACGACTCGACTCACGGGAACGCTCACCGTGACCGACTCCGACACCGCGCTCCCGCATCTGCGCAACCTCACCGCCAGCCCCGCGCTCTTCACCCCGAATCAGGACGGCATCAACGATCGGGCGACGATCAACGTGTGGCTGGGCAAAGACATTCCCGAAGACAACTTGCGCGTCACACTCATCGGGCGGGGCGGCGAGCAATATCCCATCGCCGAGGCCGGCACCGATGTGTTGCCGGGGCGCGAGGGATTGCACACCTACGATTACGACGGCGGCATCGACAACGGCGTGAACCCGCCGCCCGATGGCGACTATATTGTGCGCGCCGAAGCCGAAGACGCCATCGGCCAAAAGATGCAGATCGAAACGGCGCTGAAGATTCAGAACAGCGGCCTGCCCCGCGCCGAAATCTATTTGGGCGAAGTGGAGTGGTCGTCGGCTACCGTCGTGATCGGGCAAACGCTGGAATTCACGCTGACGGTAGAGAATTACGGGACGGCGCCCATCCGCACCTTCGGGCCGTGGTCGGGAACGATGTACGATCAGGAACAAAACTCCAACACGCTCGGCTTCTACGAAGAGGACGGCGCGTGGCGAGTCGGCGTCGATTGCGATTCATGCATCCGCGATTATCCGTGGCGTTGGGCGCTCGGCACACCGGAGACTCTCACGCCCATTGTCGAGAACGGCGAGACGCACTACTACCTTATGCCCAATCAGCGCGCGGTGATCACCGGCAGTGTCACCCTCACCCAAGTGATCGACGCCCGCAACCCGCAATACTTTTGGGCCGGGCTGATCCATGAAGCGGTGGGCATCACCAACATCAACAACCGCGTTGACCCAAAACAGATCACGATCGAGAAGCCGTGAGGCGCTTAAGGTCTCGACTCGTAATTGTCGCGCACCAGCATCCTGAGCCCAGCGGCGATGCTGCTGAGCGAAACGAAGTAAAGCCGAAGCATCGCCGCGAAGTCGAAGGAGGCGGTTCTGGCGCGAGTCCCGCGCTCTTCGGCTTCGCTCAGAGCGCTTGCGTAAGGTGACTCATTCAGTCAGATCATCATTTGCTACTCGTGATGTTTTCCGGTAAGATCACCACGAAAGAGAGCGGCAAAGCAATGCCACTGCTCCGTTCACGCCAAGCCACTGCGTTGCGGCAGTGGCAAAACACTTTCTCTCAGGAGGAGAAAAAAATGATCAGAAGCAAATTGTTCTATCTGTTTAGCGCCCTTGCCGTATTGGCGCTGATCATCAGTGCCTGCGGCACCGCCGCCACCGAGGCTCCCGCGCCCACCGAAGCGCCCAAGCCCACCGAGCCGCCGCCCACCAAAGAACCCACAGCCGTTCCGCCCACCGCCGTTCCCGAACCAACCCCCGTTCCGCTCGGCTCGCCCGAGAAACCCATCATCATGGCTATCGCTCCGTCGGCCACTACCGATGAGTTGATCGCCAGCGGCGACACCATCGCCAAGCTCCTTTCGGATGAGACCGGCCTTACCATTCAAGCGGTGGTGCCCACCAATTACAAAGCGATGATCGAAGCCATGTGCTCCGGCAACGGCCAGATCGGTTGGCTGCCGCCGTTCGCTTACCTCGTGGCTCACGAAACCAAGACGAAGGACGCCGCCGGAGCCGAAGTGTCCTGCGCCGATGTAGCCTTCATCACCCTGCGCAACGGGTTGGATCACTACGCCACGCAGTTCATCGCCCGCGCCCAAGACGGCTACACCGCCGGAACCGACCCCAGCGCCCTCAAGCAATTCGACGGCAAGAAGCCGTGCTGGACGGATCCGTTCTCGGCTTCGGGTTACGTGATCCCCGCTTCGCTGTTGGGGCAAGAAGGCGTCAAGTTCAAGACCGCCGCGTTCGTGCAGGGCCATCCCACCGTGGTGCGCGCCGTGTATGCGGGCGGCATCTGCGACTTCGGGGCAACGTTCGTCGATGCCCGCACCAACTCGGCCGTCCAAACTGATCTGCCGGATGTGAACGACAAAGTGATCGTCGTCTATCAAACCGAGAACATCATCCCCAACGACACCGTGGGCTTCGCCTACGATGTGCCTGCCGAACTGCGCGACACGCTCACTGCCGCGCTCGACAAAGTGTCGAAGACTGAGGAAGGCGCCGCCGCGATGAAGAAACTGTATTCCATCGACGGCCTTCAAGCCGCCGACGACACCTTCTTCGACGAGTTCCGCGTCCTGCTCGCCGCTTCGGGCATCGACGTGGCTTCGCTCGTCCGCTAACCCCAACCGCAACCCGTTCGTAGGGGCAGGTCTGAGACCTGCCCCTACATGTTTTATCGCCCGCCCTCATGCTCGAAATCCAACATCTGCACAAAGTCTATCCCAACGGCACCGTCGCCCTCACCGATGTCAACTTCACGGTGAACGACGGTGAGTTTCTCGTGGTCATCGGCCTCTCCGGTTCGGGCAAGTCCACCCTGCTCCGCTGTATCAACCGCCTCATCGAACCCACGCAGGGCAAGATCATTTGGGACGGGGTTGACATCACCGCCGCCTCCGGCGCCGACATGCGCCGCATCCGCCGGCAGATCGGCATGGTCTTTCAGCAGTTCAATCTCGTCAAACGGTCGAGCGTGATCACCAACGTGTTGGCCGGGCGGCTCGGCTACGCAAACCCGTGGGCGAGTCTGTTGGGGATGTGGCCCAAAGAAGAGCGCGACCGCGCCCTGCGCGCCCTCAACCGCGTGGGCATCGCCGACAAAGCCAGCGCCCGCGCCGACGCCCTCTCCGGCGGCCAACAGCAACGAGTGGGCATCGCCCGCGCCCTCATGCAAGAGCCCAAACTGATTCTGGCCGATGAGCCGGTGGCCTCGCTCGACCCGGTGCTCTCGCACAGCATCCTGCAATACCTCGAACAGCTCAACCGCGACGAAAAGATCACCGCCGTGTGCAGTCTGCATTTTTTGGATCTCGTTCATCGTTACGCCACGCGAGTCATCGCGCTGAAAGACGGCAAGGTTGTGTTCGAGGGTCTGCCGCAGGAAATCGACCGCGCGCGCTTCAAAGAAATCTACGGTGAAGAGGCGGTGGAAGTCCGCGCCGGAATGGCGGCGTAAAGAATTCACGGCGCGGTGGTATTGATGCGTTACAGTATAGCTTCCCTGATTGTTCCCGGTCTCGGCCAATTTTTGCAGGGGCGCCGCGCGCGCGGGCTCGGCCTGTTCGGCCTCATCGCCGTCATGCTCGGGTTGATCGCTTGGGCCGTCGCGCCGCCCTCCACCTTCAGCGAATCGACAATCAACTTCAAAGGCGATCCATCAAACTGGATGTGGCTCGTCGTCCCGGCCATCGTTTGGGTTTGGGCCGTGTGGGACGCCGCCGCGCCACCGCCCGCATGGTCTGCATGGATCGTTACCCTCGCCAGCCTCATCCTGTTTTATTCGCTCGGCTGGGAAGCCTCGGGGCTCGATCCCGCCGCGCTCACCAAAAACTTCGAGCGCGCACAGCTCGTTCTGCGCCCCATGTTGCGCCCCGATTTTATTCAGCCGCGCGCCGAACACCACGAAGGCTGGATCGAACTGATCGTGCCGTGCGGCGAAACACCGGCAGAGGGCGCGCACACGATCAATGACACCACCCTCACCCTCTCCGCCGGATGCACCGCCGTGGGCGACACGCTCACGGTGAACGGCTCCGGCTTCTGGCCCGACACCGACGCCCAGCTCGTGTGGCAAAGCCCCATCGGCGATTTCTTCCCGCTTCGCGATGAGGCCAATCAATTTCGCAGTATCCTCGTCGATTCTCAAGGCAACACTTCTGCATCCTTCGTCGTGCCCAACGCCATCCCGCCCGGAATCGATCCCACACTCCCGCAAGAACAGCGGCTGTACGTTCAGCAATCGCGCCCGCTCGGCGGCTATGAACTTTCGACCAATGGCGCATTCGTGGTGCAGGGCATTTATCAAACGGTGGCGTTGGCGCTCATGGCTACCACGCTCGGCACGCTCTTCGCCATCCCGGTCAGTTTTCTGGCCGCTCGCAACCTCATGAGCGCCAACCCGATCACGTTGGCGGTTTACGTCACCGTGCGCACCCTGCTCAACATCGTGCGCTCCATCGAGTCACTCATCATCGCCGTCGTCTTCGTTGTCTTTGTCGGCCTCGGGCCGTTCGCGGGGATGTTGGCGCTGGCCGTGCACACGGTGGCCGCGCTCGCCAAACTGTATTCCGAAGTCATCGAAGGCATCGACCCCGGCCCCATCGAAGCCATGCAAGCCACCGGCGCGAACTGGCTGCAAGTGGTGCGCTACGGAGTCGTGCCGCAAATCGTGCCGCCATTCACCGCCTTCACCATTTATCGCTGGGACATCAACGTGCGCTCGTCCACCATCGTCGGGCTGGTGGGCGGCGGCGGCATCGGCTTCTTTCTCGTGCAGTGGATCAACCTCAGCGACTTCCGCGCGGTGAGCGCCTCCTTCATCGCCATTCTCGTGGTGGTGATGGCGATGGACTTTGTGAGCGCGCGCGTCCGAGAACGACTGCACTGATCATGAACACGACCCGCCGCCCCGCTCTGCCCAGTTCGCTCCGAACCACGCTCATCGCGCTCGGTGTGATCGCCGCTTACGTCATCGCCTGGCGCGGCTCGCAAGTAGACTTCCCCAGACTCTTCCGCGCGCTGGCGACGAATGAGAAAGGCCGCGAACTGCTCGGCGATTTCATGACTCCCGACATCGTCGCGCGGGACATCGCCCCCGTGACTCTGCAACTGCCTCTGCCCGTGCCGTGCGGCTCCGCGCCCGAAGGCGAGGTAGCCGCCAGCGGCCCGCGGCTGGCGCCCAGCGTGGCCTGCGCCGAACTGCGCGAGAAGTTCACCGTCGAGGGATTCGATCTCGCGCCGAACACCGAACTGCAACTGCGCTGGCGGCTCCCCAGCGATCAATACTTCCCCGGCCCGTTCATTGCCACCGACGCCGACGGCCACTTCTCCGCCGAGTTCGAAGCCCGCCCCATCGTCGCCACCAAAGACGGCGTGCCCAGCAAAATCGAAGTTGAACTGCTCGTGCCGGTGGGCAATCCCAAACCCAGCCCCGCCGTTTACGAAGTGTTGGATGCCATCGTCATCACTATCTTTATGGCGCTCATGGCCACCACCGCCGCCGTCATCATCGCCGCGCCGCTCAGTTTCCTCGCCGCCAGCAACATCACCAAACACGGCCCGATGGGCGCGGCCATGTATTACCTCACCCGAACATTCTTCAGCGTGTTCCGTTCTTACGAGCCGATCATTCTGGCCATGCTCTTCGCCTTTTGGGTTGGCTTCGGCGCGTTCGCCGGAGTGATCGCTCTGGCCATCATCACCATCGCTTCGCTGGGCAAACTGTATTCCGAGGCAGTGGAGCATATCGATCCCGGCCCGATGGAGGCGCTCACCGCCACAGGCGCAAACCGCATCCAAGTGATCCTCTACGGAGTCATCCCGCAAATCGTCCCCGACTTCCTGTCGTTCACCATTTATCATTGGGACATCAACGTGCGTATCTCCACCATCATCGGCTACGTGGGCGGCGGCGGCATCGGCTACTACCTGGCGCAGATGATCAACACCTCGCAGAACAACAAAGCCGGAACCGCCATTTGGGCTATCGTCATCGTCGTCTGGGCGATGGACTTCCTCAGCGCGGAGATCCGCAAACGCCTCACCTAATTCTCTGCTTCTCCGATTCTCCATTCGTTTGAAATTGGAGAGTTGGAGAATTGGAGATTATGCTCTCCGCCATCATCCTCACCCTCAACGAAGAAAAGCATCTGCCCGATTGCCTCGCCAGTCTGCGCTGGACCGATGAGATCGTCGTCTTCGACTCGTTCAGCGCCGATAGCACCGAGCAGATCGCGCGAGAGTTCGGCGCGCGGTTCATCCAGCATCCTTTCGCCAACTACGCCGCACAGCGCAACGCCGCGCTCGACTGCGCCAACGCCGAGTGGGTGCTCTTCGTGGACGCCGACGAGCGCGTGACGGCGCCCCTTGCCAATGAGATCCGATCCGTGATCGAAAAACCGGAGCCGGTCGGCTGGTGGATCCCGCGCCACAATTACATCTTCGGCAAACTCACATTGAACGCCGGTTGGTATCCCGATTATCAACTGCGCCTCCTCCGGCGCGGCCGCGTTCGCTTCGATCCGAGTCGGCACGTGCACGAGTTGGCCGTGCTCGACGGGGAAGAGGGCCGTTTGCGAAACCCGCTCATTCATCTGAACTATGATACGGTTGCGGAGTTCATCGCCAAGCAATACGCATACACGCGCTACGACGCAAGCATTTTGCGCGCCGAAGGCAAACGCGCCAAGCCGCAAAACTTCATTCTGCAGCCGCTGAGGCAGTTCTACTGGCGATGGATCGCGTTGGGCGGCTGGCGCGATGGCTGGCACGGCTTGCGCCTCAGCGCCCTCATGGCCTACTTTCAATTCGTGCTCTACCGAAACTTGAAGGAAATGGACGAAAACCAGAAATGAGGTAAAATCCCGAAGCATGGGTGAAGGTTTTGTGACCGATCTGACTCGGCCCGTGCTGGTGCTCAACGCCAACTACGAACCGCTCAATGTGTGCGACACCAAACGCGCTGTCGGCTTGCTCGTCACCGGCAAAGCGGAGTTGGTCGTCAACGGTCGCGGCCACATCCGCACGGCGCGCATCATCTATCCCGCGCCATCGGTCATCCGGCTCGAACACATGATCCGCCGCCCGCGCCCGCGCGTCAAACTGTCCAAGCGCGAAGTCTTCCGGCGAGACAATTTCACCTGCCAATACTGCGGGAGACAGACTCCGCATCTCACCATCGATCACGTGATCCCGCGCCATCGGGGGGGCGGACACCGCTGGGACAATTTGGTGGCCGCCTGCCCGCCGTGCAACCGGCGCAAAGGCGGGCGCTCGGCGGCAGAGGCGCAAATGACCCTGCGGCGCAAGCCGGGCGAACCTCCGGCCACAGCCAACTATCTTTTCGGGCGTCACCTCAAAGAAAACTCTGAGTGGGAAAAATACATTCAGGGTTGGTAAACAAAAACGCGAGCCGCAACCATGCGGCTCGCGCCGTTTTTCAGGGGGAACGGTTCTCGCCGCTCAGGCCAGATCAGGTTCGATCAAGCCGAGGTTGCCGTCTTTGCGGGTATACAGCACGTTCATTTTCGCCGTGTCGGCGTTGAAGAAAATGAAGAAGTTGTCGTGCTGAAGAAGAGCCATCTGCTCGATGGCTTCGGCTTCGGTCATCGGCGTCACCGGGAAACTCTTGCGGCGAACGATTTGCGGGCCGGGCGCAGCCTCGATGTCGGCGGCCAGCTCCGGCTCGGGCTCCATCGCCGTTTTCATTTCGGCGGCGTCGGCGCGGGTGTGGCGGCGCTTGGCCTTATACCGTTCGATCTGTCGGTGCATTTTTTCCACCGCTTCGTCAATTCCGGTATACATATCGGCGGCGCGTTCTTCGGTGCGGAGAATAGCCCCGCGCAGGGGCACGGTGAGCTGCACCACTTGGCGATCGTCGGCGTCGCGGGCTTTCTTCTCGACCGACAAATCGACCCGCACTTCGTTGATCTCCGAAAGATAGTGATCGAGTTTGCTGACTTTCTTTTCGACGTAGTCCCGCACTTTGTCCCACACACCAATACCATGTCCTTTGATTACCACTTTATTCGTCATGATGAGCCTCCATCGAAATTGAGAGTATCGGCGCTATCGTAACGCGCCCGCGCCAGAGTGTAGGCCCACACTTCTTTTGCCCCATTCTGAAGCAGGGCCTCGGCGCAGGCGGCCAAGGTAGCGCCGGTTGTACATACGTCGTCGATGAGGATGGTCGTGAGGCCGCGCGCGAGAGTCGGATCGGCGGCAAATGCTCCGGCAACGTTCTGCTGTCTCTGCGCCGCCGTAAGCCCCACTTGCGATTGCGTGACCTTCACGCGGCGCAGGCCATCGGCCATCACGGGCGCGCGTCGGTGCGCGCCGAGCTGCCGCGCCAACACTTCGGCCTGATTGAATCCGCGCTCGCGCAGCCTCTGCGCCGAGAGCGGCACCGGCATGAGCACGGCGTTGGCGGGCATCGATTCGGGCCAATGCTCCGACATCAGCCCGGCCAATGCTTCAGCCACCGGCGCGTTGTTGCGATACTTGAGCGTATGGATGGCGCGGCGCAACGGCCCCTCGTGAAAGGCCAACGAACGCAGACCGCTGCCGCCAAACAAAACACGCCGACACTGACCGCATGGGTCAGTGATCGGCGCATTGCGTGGATAACCACAGCGGTCGCACACGTTGTGAGAGAGGTATTCGATTTGAGCGCGGCAGAGCGAACACAAACGCTCGCCCACTCGCTGGCACCCCGAACATCGGGGCGGAAAAACCACGTCGAGCGACGACCACCAAACTCGCTCGATGAAAATACGAAACCGATCAGCGCCTCCGGCTCTTGTCGCCCGCACAGCCAGAAACCACCTCCCTCGTGACGCCGCCGAGATCGACTAACCGCCGAAGATTCCGGCCAGCGCCGAGTTCCGCAGCAACAGCCCGGCCGGGCCGAGCAGCACAATCCAGATCGTGGGAAAGATAAAGAGCGCCATCGGGAACAGCATTTTAATCGGCGCTTGATGCGCTTTGTATTCGGCCCGCTGGCGGCGGCGCACCCGCATCTGATCGGATTGAATGCGCAGTATCTTGCCCATGCTCACGCCCAACTGCTCGGCCTGCAGAACGGCGGCAATGAAACTGGTTAGGTCGGAAACCTCAAATCGCGCCGACATATCACGCAACGCCTCGCGGCGGGTTTTTCCCAGCCGGATCTCTTGAAGCACACGGCCAAAACCCATCGAGAGTTCGTTGGCCCACTTCTCGTTCACTTTGCCCATCGCCGCATCGAAGCCCAACCCGGCCTCCACGCAAATGGTGAGCAGATCCAAACAATCAGGCAAGGCCTTCACCGCTTCATCTTGCCGGCGGCTGGCCTTGCTCGACAGCCACAGTTGCGGGAAGTAGTAACCGAGAGCGGTGAACAACAATGTCAACCCAATGTTGCGCGGCCAATTCTTCTCCGGCGCAACCATGAAGACGACGAACAGCAATCCGCCGATGCCGACGGCGGCCACGATGCGGATCATCATGAATTCGCGCGGGCCAAGGTTGCCCGGGTTGCCCGCCAGATCGAGTTGGTGTTGCGTGGCCTCTAACGCCGCTTCGGGAGTGAACCGGGTGGCCCACTGCCCCATCTGCCGGATGATTGGCAGGAAGACTCGCTCGGTGATCGGTTGAGACATTTCGATCTCTTCGAGCGTCACCGGTTTCTCGCGAGAGCCGAACTCGGCCAACCGCGATTGCAGAGGGTCGGCGGCCTCGGGGGAACGGAAGCCGACAAAGACGAGGATACCGGCGATCACCACCACCACCACTACGCCGATGCCGATTAGAATTTCCATAGGAAGTCCTCCACGCCAGCGAAACGATCAGACTTCGATGCTGACGATCTTGCGGATGATTGCGCCGCCGAGCAGGATCATGATCAACGAAATGATCAACAGGCCCCAGCCGCACGGCTGATTCTTGGCGATAAAGAACTCGCCGATATATGGCCGATTGACGAGGGAGAGGATGCCCATTAGCGCAACGGGCATGAGGGTGATGGCCCAGCCCGTGGCAATACCTTGCGAGGTGAGCACCGCAATTTCACCTTTGATGCGGATGCGCTCGCGGATAGTGTGCGAAATCACGTCGAGAATTTCGGCCAAGTTGCCGCCCACCTCGCGCTGAATGTTGATGGCCGTGATCACCAAATCGAGGTCTTCGCTGGAAATGCGATCCAGCAAATGGTCGAGGGCGGTTTCCATCGGGAGGCCGAGTTGTATTTCTTGAACCACGCGCCGAAATTCGACGGACATGGGCGGCGGCAGTTCTCTGGCGACGGCCTCCATAGCCTGCAGCACACTGTAGCCGGAGCGGAGGGCGTTGACCAGCAGATTCAGGGTATCGCCCAGCTGGCCGTCGAAGGCTTTGATCCGCTGGCTCTTCCGATGGTTAACGTAGAACATCGGCGCGTACAGTCCGATCCCGCCGCCGGCCAGCGCATAGGCAATGTCCGCAGGGCCGCGATTAATCAAACACGATAGAATTGCCCCCCCCCGCGAAGTGCAGTCAGAGATGACAGAGAGCAAAACGCCGATGACGACGCCCCCGAGACAACCCATCAACAGCAGTACAGAATACTCGCCGACGTTTATTTTCAGATCAGCCGAGTTGAGGGTGCTCTGCACTTTGCCAAAGAAACTTCGGTTTCGCAGGGCTTCGTTGAGGCGCTCTCCGAGAGGGCTTTGGCGAGGTTTGGCTACAGTGGGAACAGGGGCGGCAACCTTCACGGTGGCGTCGGTGTATCGGCCAAGCCGTTCTTGCACCACCGAGGGTTGGTTGCGAGAGGCGATGATGCCGAATGCCACCAGCCCCAGAGCCAGAACCCCGCCCACGATTGCGATGATGATAGGCAGCATCTCTATCTCCTGTGGCTCCCGCAAGGCGGGAAATCTGGCCCTATTGTACGCCTAAATCGGGGCTAATAGCGTATTCGCTCGCCAATGCCAAAAATGGACGGCGGCAGTTGCAACCCGGCGGCCTCGATGCGATCCATGAATTTGGGGCGGAGTCCCGTGGGGCGCATCCGACCCACAACGCGGCCATTTTCCACGCCGGTCTGCTCGAACACAAACAAATCGGTCATGGTAATGACATCACCTTCCATACCTTGCACTTCGGAAATTTGTGTGATCTTGCGCGAGCCATCGCGCAGGCGCTCGAGGTGGCAAATGACATTGATGGCCGATGCAATCTGCTCACGAATGGCGCGCACCGGCAGATCCATGCCAGCCATGAGGGTCATCGTTTCCAAACGGGAGAGGGTATCGCGCGGGCCGTTGGAGTGGGCGGTGGTCATCGAGCCATCGTGGCCGGTGTTCATGGCTTGCAGCATGTCCAGCGCGGCCTTATCACGAATCTCCCCGACCACGATCCGGTCGGGCCTCATCCGCAGCGCATTGACCACAAGATTCTGGATCGTCACTTCACCTTTGCCTTCGATGTTTGCCGGGCGAGACTCCAATGTGACAACGTGCTCCTGCCGCAATTGCAGTTCGGCGGCGTTCTCGATGGTGAGGATGCGCTCATCGGCGGGGATGAAGCCGGAAAGAATGTTGAGGAACGTGGTCTTGCCGGAGCCAGTGCCGCCGGAGATGACGATGTTGAGGCGGGCAATGACGCAGGCCTTCATGAATTCCATCGCTTCGGGCGTGACTGCGCCGAGGGCGATGTATTGCTCCACCGTGATCGGTTTTTTGGCGAACTTACGGATGGTCAGAGTCGGCCCCACCAACGAGATGGGCGGGATGACGGCATTGACGCGGGAGCCGTCGGGGAGGCGGGCATCCACATAAGGGCTGGATTCGTCGATGCGGCGGCCCAACGGAGCGACAATGCGGTCAATGATGCGCATCAAGTGCTCATCGCTTTCAAAGGTGACGGGGACGCGTTGCAGCTTGCCCTGGCGCTCGATGTAGATATTCTTCGCGCCGTTGACCATGATTTCGGTGATGGTCTCATCCTGCAACAAAGACTCGAGGGGGCCGAAGCCCAGAATTTCGGCGACGATTTGATCGAAGAGCCGCTTCTTCTCGGCGCGCGAGAGGACGAGGTTCTCCTCGTTGAGAATGGTTTCGTAAAGGTCTTCGATGGTTTTGCGCACTTCGGCGGTGCGGGTGACATCCATCGACGGATCCAACTGCTGCAAAAGCTTGTTCTGCACTCGCGTCTTGAGATCGAAGTAGGTGTCTTTAGCTTGCGTTTGGCCGGAGGGCGCTTCGGTGCGGCGCATGCGCAGTTCGGCAAGTTTGGAGCCTTGATCGCCGCCGGGGGGCGCGGGTTGGCCGGAGGGCGCCGCCGATGTGGGCTGCGGCGTCGTTTGTATGCGTTTGAGGAGAGACACTGCTAACCGCCTTTCACTGATCTATCTACCCGCCAAACAACCGGCGCGGCGCAGGCTTCTTGCCCTTTTCTTCCACCACTGCCGGTTCTTTCTCAGGCGCGGGGGCCAATCCTGCTTTGAGTTTGTTGGCCATGTCCAGCATCGCCATACTAAACGGGAGGCTACGATTGCCGATGAGGAGCGGCACGCCGCTGTTGATCGAGAACAGCACTCGCTCCTCAAGAGGAAGCTGGGCAGTGACTTCGTGCTTGATCGATTCTTGAATGTTTTGCGCCGTGATGCCGCCCCGCTTGTCCACACGATTGAGGACAAACATAACGCGGTCGGCGGGGAAATTCAGGGCGTCAATCACATCGAAGAAAATGCGGGCATCCTTGATCGCCGGAATATCCGGCGTTGCCACCAATACTATTTTATCCGATACGTCAAACGCCGATAAGACGATTTCGGTGAGGGCTGACGGCGTATCGACAATCACATAAGCATATCGCGTTTTCAGAAACTCCAGCGCTTTTTTGACTTGCGCCGCATTGACGATATCGGCTTGTTCGGGAGTGGGCGGCCCCAAAAAGACTTTGAACCCGGCGCTGTGGTCGGTAGCCACGCTGGCGGCGAATTCCCCGTCGAGCGTCTCGGCGTTCTCGAACAGTTCGATGACACTGTGCTGCGGCTTGAGATTCAGAAAGACGGCCAGATCGCCGAATTGCAGATTGCAGTCCACGAGCGCTACTCGCGTCTCTTCGGTGTGAAGGGCGACGGCCAAATTGGAGGCGATGGTGGTGCATCCCACTCCGCCTTTGGCGCTGTAAACGGTGATGATCTTTCCTTCCAGCGGCGCAAAGGTTTGGCCGCCCGGCCCAACCGCTATTTGCATCGGCGCCGCCGCTGTGCGCAGCCTGCTGATTTCGTAAGCGCGTCGGATGGTGCTGATCAATTCGTCGCCGGAGGGAGGCTTGGTGAGAAAGTCTCTCGCGCCGGCCATCATCGCGCGCCGCAAATAGTCGGCGTCGCTCTGCACGGAGAGGATGACAATTTGGGCCGACGGCACGTCTTTGGAGATTAACTCCGTTGCCGTGATGCCATCCATATCCGGCATGTTAATGTCCATGATCACGACGTGTGGCCGCTTCTCTCGGGCCAACGTCACCGCCTCTTTGCCGGTTTTGGCGGTGCCCACCACCTCGATGTCTGCCTCGAACTGAAGCAGTTTTCTGATGTTCTCCCGGGTCTCGGCAATATCGTCTACGATCAAGACACCGATCTTTTGACCTGCGGCCATAAGGTTTCCGACTCTCCGATGTTACGGCTGCGGTGCGCGGCGCCGAGAGTTTGTCTCCAAACCTCACAGGTTTGAGAAACCTGTGAGGTTTTTACTCGGTTCGCCGCGCATCATATTTCGCGGTGAGTTACGGGCAATTCACTCCAATGCAGATGTATGTGCCGTCGGGCAGCGGGACAATGGAGATGGGCGGTTCGTTCGGCAGTTTGGGCGGCTTGAGCTGTCGCACGGCGGGCTCGAGGCCGAAGGCCAACGGCGCCGGCACCGAGATGCGGGAATGCTCGATGGCGTATTGCAGTGTTACGCTTTCGGTGTCCACGCGCGATGTGTCGCCAGCGGAGCGCAAGGCCAATGTGAGTTTGGCGTTGGCAAACAGGAAGTAGTTGACGACGAGTGAGTCTTGCGGGGACACAATGAGGGTGACGATGTCGGGCGGCGGGATGGCGGTGGGAGGCGGAGGCGGACTCCCTTCGGGGAGGGGCGTCGCGGTGGGCAGAGCGATCAGCACATCTTTATCGGTGAAGGTGCCCACTTTCAACACAATAGCATCCTGCACGACTTGCTGAACGACCAATCGCGGCCTCTGCTCCTCCGAGGGTTGGAGAAGAAATGGGATGCTGATCTGCCCCTCACTGAATTCCACCACACCTTCGGGGCCTGCCGGTTGAATGCTGAAGGTGAGGGAGCCCGTCACCGGATCCACCGTGACATTGGTGAACACACTGGCGTCGTCGGGCAGAATGGTTTGGGTGGTTTCGTTGAGATCGACGAACATGAGGGAAGCCAACACGTTGACGTGATCGCCCTCGGCCAGCCCATAGCCGACGCCGGAAAGCCGCGTCATGGGGATGGTGATGGCGACTTTCCCCGGCGGGATGCGGAGCGCGGCTTCGGAGCCGGTGGAACTGAGTTTGCTGGCGTCATCGGCAACCAGCGTGCTCAATATCGGCTCGCCGCGCTCAATATCGTATCGGGCGAGTTTGCCGACCACCGCTGTCACATCGGTCATGGCCGTGCCCGGCAGGCTGGAAGTGGGCCAGGGTGCGAGGGCCACCGCATCGGGTGGAATCTGTTGGCCGCGCGACAGCGGCTGAACGGCTATCACGACTTGGGTGATTTCGACTTGAGGCGCCGGCGTAGCGCCTTCGGGGGTGGGCGTAGGCCCGCCGCCGCCGCCGCCGAAGCGGCTCAACACCAAAAACAAGGCCGCCGTCCCTAATAGAAGCAACAAACCAAGTAGTATGAAAAGTCGACCGCGTTGCATTCGGCCCTCCTCAAAAGAGGGGATGTGGACTACAGTGCCAAGTATGATACTTTGATCGGATGAAAAGTCAAGCGAACTGAGGGCGGCGCAACCGCAGGCCGCTGAAAATACAGAGCCTCATCGTGCGATGAGGCTCCAACTTGCACAATCACCGGCGTCAACCGTGTGTCAGCCGCGGTCAGATATTGGAAACGATATTGGAGAAGACGTTGCCGATGGCAGGCCCCAGCAACGCCAAGATGACAATGACGACGACGGCCACCAAAACCAGAATCAACGCATACTCCACCAAGCCTTGCCCCTTTTCGCGTAGGATGAACAACATGTGGGTTTCACCTCCTTCCGGTGTGTATCGAGTGGTTATGTCACACGAGCGCATTATAGGGGGAGGCCGTCTCCTCCGCAATTCCCTGCAAGTACTACATCAGCGCGTTCACGCCCCCCACAGGCAAATCGATTTCCACGCGAGTGCCCTGCCCGGGGGTGCTATCGACAAGCAGCAAGCCGCCGAGTAGTTCGGCTCTTTCTCTGAGGGTGCGCAAACCGATGTGTTTGCTTTCCTGCTGCGCCAGCGCCGCGCCCACGTCGAAGCCTTTTCCATTGTCTTCCACCACCGCTCGCACCCGGCTCTCGTCCACATCCAAAGTGATTCGCACCTGCGAGCACTGCGCGTGATCGCGAATGTTGGCGAGCAATTCTTGGATGGCGCGAAAGGCCATCACCTCACGGTGCGGCTCAAAGCGGCGCTCCTCGCCGGCAATGGTCAACGTGGTTTGGATGCCCGACTTCTCCTCGAAACTCTTGACGTAGCGGCGAACAATTGGGGCCAGCCCCAAATCGTCCAGCATCATCGGCCGCAGTTCGGTAATAAAATCGCGCACCCGTTGGAAAGTGGCCGTGGCGGTCGTCTTCAGGTTTTGCAGTTCGATGCGCGCCTGTTCGGGATTGTTTTCGAAGAGTCGTTGGACAATCTCCGCCTGCAAAACGAAATTGGTGAGAGACTGCGCCGGGCCGTCGTGCATGGCTTTGGACATACGCTGGCGCTCCGACTCTTGCGCATCAATAATGCGAACGATGATTGGCTCGGCCTCATTGCCGCCTTTGGCCGCCGCGCCGGGCTTTGCAATGGTCGGCGACGCCTCACCGAGCGCTTCGAGCACACCCTCCAGCGTCTTTGCGTATCGGTCGAGGCTGTTCTGATCACTCTGCAACTTCTCCAACTGCCCGCGCATGGTGAACAGCCGTTGTTGCGCGTCGAGCGCCCCATCGTACACCTGCCGAATGTCGTTGCGCGGCACGGTCTCGAAATGTTGTTGCACTTGCCGCAGCTGGTTCGTGATGTTGGTGTTGCGCTGAGCCAATTTATCCACTTCGCCCCTGCTCTGCTCAATGAGCAGGCCGATCTCTTTCATCTCACGCTGAGTCTGCTCAAGTTCCTGCCGAACCTGATCGAGAAACTCCAGCAATGTTGTCTCTGCCATGGCTGTCCTGCCTATTTCTGGGAATCCTGCAAGCGCACCCAACCGTGCCGCAAAGCGTACACGGCGGCCTGCGTCCGATCTTCCACATCCAACTTGTGCAAGATCGCCGTCATGTGATTCTTCACCGTCTGATGGCTAATCCCCAACGTGGAGGCGATCTCTTTGTTGCTCAGCCCTCGTGTCACATATTGAAGTATCTGCATCTCGCGCGGCGACAGCGGCGAGTACATCTCCTGCATTTCATCTAATATCGGGCGGCCTGCCTGCGACACTTGTTTCTCGATCCACTCGTCCACACCGTCACGGTCGAACAACTGATCGCCCACCACAAAATGCCCGCGCAGCACGTGCCGCAGCACTTCCACCAACTTCTGCGGCTGAACATCCTTCGGGCAAAAGGCGTGCGCCCCGGCGCGCAAAGCATGAACCCCCTGCTGGGCATCGTCGTAGGCCGTCAGCATAATAATCAGAGCCTTGTTTCGATCCGACTTCAACTGCCGAACGATCTGCAAGCCGTTCATGCCCGGCAGATTCACATCCAACAGAATCACGTCCGGGTTCAATGACCGGATCAACTCGATGGCCTCGCCGCCGTCGGCGGTTTCACCCAACACAGTCATGTCGGGCTCGCCACGCAAAATCTCTTTCAGGCCTTGCCGGAAGACGGGATGATCCTCAACGATCACGACACCTTTTTTGTCCATAGGACTCCTCTGAGTCTTAAGTCGTCGCGAGTATAGCACAGCCGTCAGAGCAGGCGCAAATATGCTGAGACTCTATCTGGGAGGATCGACCACCTGCCCCGCCTTTGGCGGGGTTGCGGTCGCCCGCAATGGGCAGGGGCAAGCCCTGCCCCAACCGATTGGCAGATTGGCTCTAATGCCGCTCGAGCAGATATACAGTCATATTCAAGTTTGGGTTCGCCGGATCGCACAAGGCCCCCGTTTGGAACTGCGGCTTCAAGTCGGGCTGGCGGGTGAACTCCGGACACCAGCCCGGGTACGTGATCACATACGTCGGCTTCCCTTCACGAATAAAATCCCACAGCCGTGAGTCATCGCCCATCAACGGAATCATTTCCGGCGAAACGAGTCCGGCCAAATCCATCAGCCGCACATCGGCAAAATAACCCAATGCCCCAATGTCGTGCGCCGCCACCAATGTATCCGACCCTGCGTGTGATGCGATCCACTTCGCCACCGCCACCATTTCATTGTTGATCACGCGCACATCGGACACGAGCGCATTCGCGCCCAACCCCCAAAAGGCCGCCGCCGCCGCGCCCACACTCATCACCCACGCCCGGCTCACTACCCGCCGCCACATCACCGAGACATTCCACCGCGCCCACTTCGCCAGCCCCGCTCCGCCGATGGCGATCAACATCGGGATGACCGGAATGAGATAACGACCGTGCTGATAGGTCACCGGCAAACGCAGTGCATACGCGGCGAGGAACGCGCCCACCCATGCCAACTGCGGCCAGCGGCCTCGCGCGCCCAACGCCACGCCCGGCGCAAGCAACGCCAGCGAGCCGATGAGCGGCGCAGAAAAAATTTGCCACACTCGTTGCCACAGCGGCAGTTCCCTCAGAATGGCATACTCGGCTTGCTTCGCAAAAAAGGTGTTCGGCCAAACTTGCCCGCTCAGCGCAACATTGAAAATGAAATACGGGATCAGAATGAATGCCGCTCCACCCGCCAACCCTCCCAACCGTTTCAACCGCAGGGTTCCGTCAGCGGCCGCAGCCCAAACCGCCCACGCGCAAAACGGCAGCAGAGTCAACCCATCGGGCCGCGCCCACACCGCGAGCCCGATCAGCACGCCGCACAAAAACTCCCCTCTCCGTTTGGGAGAGGGGCCGGGGGTGAGGGCCCACGCCCCCATCGCCAGCGCGCAAAACAGAATCGTCTCCATGCCCGATGCCGCCGCCCACACCAAATGCCATTCCACTGCCGCCAACGCCCCCGCCCACCATTGCCCCGACACTCGATACATGAGCCACGCCGTCGCGCCGAGCAACAACGCATTCAGCGCCATCGCCCACAGCTCGTAATCGATTCTCAGCGTGTATCCGATCGCCAGCATCGCCGTCCACAACGGAGAGGTGGAGCCGGCCGAGGGCTGGCCGAGAATGAACGCCCACTGCCCGTGCCAGCCCAGATTGCGCGCGTAGGTTTGATGGATCCACGCATCGTCGAGCGGGAAGCCGGACTCGCCCGCCAACCGAAGCGCAACGGCATACCCCGCCGCCGATAACGCGCCGAGCGCGATCGGACTCCATTCGCGTTTCATCGCGCGACCTCGAACAACTTCCACTCGCCCCAACGATTTACCAATTGCAGTCGCTCGCCGCGCTCGCTTGCATACAATGCGCCCAGCCCGGCCGGGATATTGTGATCGAGCAAAACATAGCGCGCATTGAATCGGTCGGCGGCGAGGAGCAGAATGGATACATCGCCGTTAACGAGCGGGATGCCGGGGTGGCCGGTCGCCACCCAGAACCCGGGCGGGTTGTTGCTCATCACGACGGCGTCGCCGGGAATGGCCGCCCCGATTTCACGGAAGGATGCATCACCGCCGTTCCATTCTTTCAACCGAATCGTGATCATTGCCAGAGTCAGTATCGCCGCCATCGCAATAGTCAGGATCGAAAAATTAAGTTTGGCCTTTTCGGGCTGCCAATGTTTGAGGCGAGCGGCGGCCCAATCAATCGCGGCGTCGAGGCCAGCAAAGCAAGCGGCGAAATAGAAGGGCATGAGGGCGGCGCTGGAATGGAACAGTCCGCCGCGCGCGCCGGGGAGACTGAAAGCGAGAGTCATGGCGATGTAAAGCATGGCCGCATACAGAAGCGCCGGGCGGAAGTATGTGTGCCGACGCAATTGCCATAGGCCGAGCGCAATGAACGGCGTGAGGAAAACAAGCCCCTGCACGCCGATGATGGTTTGAAGGTTGATGAGCAGGGACTGCCATTTGCCATCGAGTATCGCCGCCCATCCCGCGGCGAAGTATCGTTGCGGAGTGAGATTGGGCGGATAGTTGAAGAGATCGTTGTAATCGAGGAGCCACAGCGCGCTCGCGCCGCCGCGGCCCAACGGCGAGCCGACAGCGAGCATGTTGCGGATGAGCCAAGGGAGGGTGGCGAGGAGATAGCCGACAATGAACAATGACGAATGAACAATGAACAATGAGCCAATGAACAATGAGGGTCGGCGGGCGAATGGTTGCTTACCACTCACCACGCACGAACCGCCGACCGCCAACAGCAGAATCCCATCGGCGCGGGTGAGGTGCGCCAACCCGGCGCCCACTCCGGCGGCGAAGGCCCATCTCCAATCTCTGCTCTCTGCGGTGTGTGAAATAGCGAGGAGGGTCGCGCCGCCGATGAGTCCGTAAAGGGCAAACGAATCGGTTGTGCCCCAATAGGCTGGATAGAAGCCGCTGAAGATGGTGAGCAAGCCTGCGCCGAACGCATGGCGGTGGAGGCCGGTGGCGCGCAGTGAACAGTGATACGTGATCAGCGGGAGGAGGCTGGCGAGAAGGAGAAGGGGAAATCGCGCCGCCGCGAAGGATTGCCCAAAAGCCGCCATCGAGAGCGCGGCGACGATGGACGTGAGCGGCATCCAATAGAGGTGGCTCGGCTGTGGCAGCGATTGCGGATCGCCGAGATAATTCCACAGATACGGCTCGGTGAAGCCTTGCCCCTGCGCCAACCGCAGTGCGCCGCCGAAATAATAGGCGTCGTCCACGTATCCGGGCGCGCGGATGAACGAGGCCGCGCCGAAGTTGAACAGCAGGGCGAGGGCGAAGAGGAAGAGAAGATCGCGGCGAGGCATGAATCAATGACTGCCGAGACTCACGAACTCATGCACGGCCAAATCGTCGAAGTGCGTTATCGCCGCCAACAAAAAGTGATCGGCGAGCCAGGCGAGATGAGGGTGCGTGTCCGGCGCATATTCTTCGATGGCCCTATCGAAGACGATAAACCACACGCGCCCTGCCCCGCCCACTGCCGTCTCGACATCGCTCACTGCAAACAAGCCCAACACCTCCTGCGTGGGCAAGGCCAGTGTGTCGCTTCCCGAACCGGGAGGGTCGGCGAGGAACGATTGCGGCAGACCGCGATCATAATAGTGCATCGGGAAAAACGTGAGTTTGTTGCTGTGAAGGATCACATCGCCCGGCTCGGCATTTTGCCGAAGGAATGCGGCCGCCGCTGGAAAGTCCGGGCGCGGGAATTGCGCGAAAGTGTAGTGCGCCCATAGCCCGGCCACCGATGTGACTCCGAGCAACGCGGCCAATAGCCATCGGACTGGAGCGGGCATTGCCCCCCTCCAACTCCCCCCATTCGCGTCGCTCATGGGGGGAGAGAAAAGCCACCCCAACACAATCGAATACATCAACGAGGCGGGCAACAATGCGCGTTGAATGTACACCGGCTGATAGAGCGAGGCGAGAAACAACAGTGTCGGCGTCCCGGCGGCCAGCGCCGTGAGCCACGCCGCCCGCCGCGACTCGGCGCCCTGGCGAGTCTTGAAAAGTTGAAAGAGCAGCATGAACGGCAGCGCCATCGCAGTGAACAACGCGAGCGTCAGCCACATTCGCGCCGCCAACAATTCCTCGCCCGCGTGATACACCATCGCGCTTTGCAACAGCGTCACAAAATCGGGGCGCGTCACCCAATAGGCCTGCCGCAGTTTTGCGAACTGCCCCGGCACGTTGAGAAACCACGGCAGCCACAGCGCAAACGCCGCCGCCCCCGCCGCCGCCACTTTTGCAAACAGCTTCGGGCGAGGGAGCGTGCTCAACCCAAAGGCCAGCAAAAAAAACACGGCGAGGTTGTGCATATACATAGCCGCCGATGAGAACACAGCAACGACGAGCCAATAGCGGATGGCCGATAGCGGATGGCGGATCGAACGCGCGCGGAGATAAAACAGAACCGTAAGAGAACAAAACAGCGCCAACCCGGCATACATGCGCGCCTCTTGCGCGTAATGAACTTGGAACGGAGAGAATGCCGCGATCACCATCCCCGCTATCGCCGCCCGTTTGCCGAACAACCGCCGACCGATCCCGTAGGCCGCCGCCACCGCCGCCGCGCCCGCGAACACCGAAAGCATCCGCGCCGCGAACGGCGACTGCCCCGCCGCTCGCATCCAGCCGTCGAGCGCAGTGTAATAGGCAATGGGGTGCACATCCGCCGATGCGCCCGCCACCGGAGTCAAAGTCCCGGCCAACATCGCCCGAAATCCTTTCTCGGCGAACAGCGCCGCAAACGCTTCGTCGTACCACAGCGGGCGCGCATTGAGGCCAATCAGCCGAAGGATAAAGGCAAACAGAAGCACAATGATCGGGGAGCGGAGGCTGATTGCGCCGTCATGCTTCATCGTTCATTTCTCATCGCTCATCGTTTGTCGTTGTGGCAACGCTCTACGATCCATCGGCCACTTCGAAAACCGTTACGGCTTCATTGGCGAACACGGCTTTGAGAAAAGTCGGCGGCGCGAAATCGCCCATCGCTCGCTCGGCAGGCCCGTAAAAGACAAACCGACAGCCGCATTCAACGAGCAATGCCTTTCCCTCATCCTCTGTCAGCGCCCCGCTGAAAAACTTTTCGACCGCCGCCGTCTTCGCCTCGTAATAAGCCGTTTCTATCGGGTGCCCAAGAAACACACGATGCCCGATGCGCGCCGGGATGAGACTGCCGGTTCGTTCCGAGACAAACACGGTATCCTGCCAATCGGAATGCTCGCCCAGCCAATCGACCGCCTCTATCACTTCTCTTCGATCAAAAAGTTTGGGCGAGTGAGTGGCAGCCAACAGCGCTCCACCCAATGTGAGATACAACGACGACTGCAACGAGAAGGTGATGATCAATACAACGACCAAGCCTCGCATCCGGCGATAGGGGTAGCCGACTCTCGCCAACCATCGTTTGAGTCCACCCCACCGCCGCAGGGCGGGCAAGAGTCCGTTTCCCAAACCGATAGCGGCCAGCACGGCCAATGGCCCCATCACCGCTTCGGTGAAGCGGCGTTGAAACTGAGTCGGCAAATAAATCAGAATCATCACCCCGATCACCCACGCGATCAGCACTCTTACTTCGCCCGTTTTGTGTCGCGCCACATGCCACGCGCCCCAAACCGCCAATGCGCCCGGCAAGCCCAGTCCGAGCAGATAATAGATTGGTGAGGGTGAGGTGATAGCCTCTGCATTTTGTTGTGAGAAGCTTTGCCAGACGGGATGGTTGAACACTCCCATCGAGTAAAGCAATAGGGGCATTTGAGCCGCCGCTAGTAAACTCAACGAGAAAATTTCTCGCGGCGCAATGCGGCGCAAGCCCAGCCACTTCCAGGCCGCATCACCAGCCAGCGCCACATCTACAACAAGCGGCGCAAACGGCTGAATGGCTTGAACAGCCAACGCCGACGCAACCCCGACGGCCAGCCAACGTCGTTGGCCGGTATGCCAGTGCTCAAGAAAAGCCAACACGGTCGTCCACATCAAGGCAAACACGGCCGAGAAGTGCGGAAAGACCATCAAACTGAAAAAGCCGTATAGGTCGATCAACCAGAAATCAACAGCCGCCATGTCCGGGCGAGGTTGCCAGCCGAAGACGAGCATGAGCCAGCCAAGTCCTGAGCCGAGAGCGAAAAGCAGAAATGCAACGCGGCGCAGGGCAACCGATCCAAGAAACCGGGCGGCAAAGAAATACATCGTCAGCAACATCCACAGCCCGAACAGCCAGCGGGCGAGTTCATAGAGCACTCGCGGCGGCAGAGGCAAAACACGCCCAATCTGGCCAAGCGCGATATAGAATGTTTTGACATAGGCCGGTGGAATTGCCTCCGACGAATGCAGAAGAGGATACTGCCACGAGCCGCGCAGTCCGGTTTGGATGCCGGCTAGATGCACGTTGTAGTCGAGAAAATCATAAACAGCGCCGAGGAAGATTTGATCCGAAGTCTGGGCGGCGTAACCGGCGGCAATCGGAACCGACGACAACAATAACACCATCAGGCTGGCAGCTACCACCCAGCGCAGCTCGGCGCGAGTGATAGTCATTTCAGACAACGCCTTTCATTTTTAACCGGGCATTTCCGCTGGAACTACAAGCAATGCACGCTGGCCGCCGAAGACCGTGGAGGGCGGAGTCATGGAATGAATTCATAAATCACCACTCCGTGCGCGGAATATCGTCGTCGAAAATAATGAGCCGAATCCGGATCAAATGGGCCTAGCTGCTGTTCGGCTGGCCCATAAAAAAGAAATCGGCACTTCAATGTCTGCAACAATCGCTCGCGTTCTGTGTCGTCAATCTCTCGGCTGAAGATGCGGTCAATAGTGTCTTGCTTCTGATAAAAGTCTAGCGTCAGATTCCAATGCCCAATACATGTGCGCGCGCCGCTTCGAGCCGGAATGTAGTTCCCGGTAGGGTATGCCGCCAGAGTCAGATCGCTTGCCGCGGCTTGCCTCAGCCAATCGGCGGCCATCGCAACGCCGCGCGGGATAAATATAGCAGGCGACCGGAGCCAAGCATTCATTGAATAGGCCCCCAGCAACAAGAGATTTGACAGCGTGCAAAATGCAATCACCAGATTCAGGCTGAGCATGCGGAGTCGGCGAGGGGAATACCAACGCGCAACGGGGCTGGCGGCCGATAGCCGCCGTATCCATGGAAGCACAACGGTGACTAATCCGATGGCGGCCAAAGCGCTCAACGGCGTCTGCGCGCCCATTATGAATCGCCTTTGGAATTGAAGAGGCGCATACAGCATGATCATCGCCGTGAATAACCAAACCAACATCAGAGCTTCACGCCCGACCCTTCGCTTGTACACCCTTAACCCGCCAATAGCCCCAAGTATGCTCACTGCCCCGAAGCCGGTCACGTAATAGCCAAAAGGCGGAGACATTGTGATGTCCTGCCTTGCCAGCGCTTCAAAAACCGGATTAGTAAGCGCCAGATAGAAGTAATAGAGCAGTGGCAACCCTGCGCCCATCATCGCCGCCGCAAATACCCCCAACACGGAACTCGCCCCTGAGCGATGCAACCAGCTCAGCGTTATGGCCGACAAGATCGCCGTCATGATTATGACCGGCGCTATCTTCGGGTGGGCAATTGACAGCCCTAAACCGGAGACAAAGGCAAACGGCCCTAGTTTCCATCCCGGCATAAACGCCGCTCGAGTCATCGAAGCAAGCAGCGTCAAGGCCAATGCCCATGCTACGGAAAAGTGCGGGACAAGCAAAATCGAGAAAAACACGTAAGCATCCATCAGCCAAAAATCTATGCTCGAAATGCCGTCCGGGCCGACAGGCCTGATAACTTGCATCAACCATCCGAAGCCTGATCCCATGCATAGAAGCAAAAAGGCGACCTTGCGAATCGCAACCGATGCGATATGAACCCGAATATAGTCGTATGCTGCTAGAAGAAGACCCAGCCCACCCAGCCCCCGCACTGCATGGTAAGCAATCAAGGGCGTAACACCAAGCCACCGGCAGATGTTCCCCAGCAGAATGTAGAATTCGTATAGGAACATCGGCGGATGAGCCTCGGCGGTAAATGGCAAACTCATCAACCATGATCCATGCCGGCCCTGTTGCATAACGGCCAAATACACATTAGCGTCAATAGAGTTGAATAGGATTCCTGAGAAGAATAACTCCGGAGTCTGGCGCAGCCACCCAACAACGTAGGGCACGAACGTCGCGGCTACAACGATCGCCGACACGCCCAAGACCCAGATGATTTCCGAGCGGGCGCTACTCTGTGGGTTCGATTTGATAGAGCCGATACGCATCCCCGAAATTCTCCACGAGAAAAAGCGAGGATTTCAGTTTAGCCAACTCCTGCCAATCCTCTGGTTCAAACGGCTCGGTTCCAGAAGACTGAAATAGCTCAACCGCGAGATCGTAGATGAGGACATGGGTGATGCCGGACCTTTGCCAGTCGATGAGGATGCTGGCGGACGTGCCGCCAAGCCGCCGAGCATGCCACCACGCATCCAGAATCCCGTCCGGAATGCACCGGCCAGGATCGCAATAGTAGGAACGTGGCTCAAACATGAAAATGACTTGGCTGTCCACCGGCAGGCTGTTGACTGCGCGCATCGCCGCGTAATGCCAACCTAGTCGCTGGTATAGAAACTCTTCACGGGTTTGCAGGCCGAGCAGCACGCGGCCCGGGCCATTGGTTATGAAATCGCTGATCGATTGATAGCCGGTTAACGCCAGCCCCATTGCCAGCAAGACGCCGATCACGCGATGAACGGACAATATCTTTGTCGCCAATACCCGCAAGCCGTCAAAGGCGATAGCGCTCGCAAGAGCGAGCGGCGGCAGTATTGGAAAGAGCAATCGTGGCTGGACAGCCAATCGGGATTGGGCGGAGCCGAACAACCATACAGCATAGATTGCCGATGCCATGATCAATACGTCAACCAACCAACGCCGAATCAAGGGCGCACGATCAGCCGCCCCGATCGGCAGCATCGGCAGTAGCAGGAAGAACATGAAGCCGATAGTAGCATGCCACTCTCCTCCTTCAACGCCCAATATGCTCATGTACCAAGGAGCGGCAAGCAGCAATCCATGTTGGTTTGTGTAGAGCCAGCCGGAGCGCGGCCTGCTAAACCAAGCCGTGCGCCAACTATCCCACCCTACCCCGTTCGCAAAGAAAGGGTATGTTGGGTTGCCCGTCAGAACGAAGTTCTTCAGAAGGTATGGAGAGGCTGTCAAGCCAGCCACAATGCCAAAGGCCATGAGCGCCTTGATCCGCTCGGCCCAGTTTGATTTCGCGCTAAAACTAATGACGAGCGCGAGCGCACAAATAACCACACCACCGCTGATCTTTGTTCCGAAAGCCAGACCAGCCATTAGTCCCGCAACAATCAGCCAGCGCGGGTTCTGCATATTGTCTTCGCGCCAGATGACCAATGCCCCGAAGCCAGCGGCTGTAAAAAACATTAGAGCGATATCGATATAAGGCTCGCCTGCCAAGAGCGGCACCGACGACGCACTGAGCAAGATGGCAACCGCCAGCCAACCTAGACGCGTCGTGCTGGAGCGTTGCCCCCATTGCCAAACTAAGCCGCATAGCAACACGCAAAACCACCAGTGCAATGGGGCGGCGGCCAGCTCGCCGCCGATCAACAACGCCCAAGTGAAGAGAAGCTCAACACTGATTGAGTATCCTAAGGGGGGAATGGAAGCAGGCACGCTCAAACGCCCGGTCGCCACGTCCAGCTTTGGGCCAGTAAGATGATACAGCAACGCATCCCAGCTGATGACTGGCCCAAGCGCGTTTAGCAACGCAATGGCCATAGTAAGCCCAACAAACGCAGCCAGCCCCCACTCCACTGTAGTGGGGGGCCTCACCTCCTGCCATACGCCCGCAAAATCTCTGAGCCAATCGCGAATGAACCGGCGCAACACAAAAGCGGCCAACAACAAGAGCAGCCAAGCCGCGATCGAATTCAGCGTTCTAAGAAACCCGCAAACCAACACCACATAGCTAAGCAATCCCAATCCCAGTCCGGATTCATATGCTGTGCGCTCAAGGAGCGATTTCCGGGCGAATGGCAATTTCAGCCAACCTAGAACAGCGCGGCCAACACCTGCTCCGACTGCAATCAACATACTCGTGCATAGAAGAGCCCAAGTGGCGGCGCCCATTGCCATCACTTGTGATAGCACGATTGGCTTATGATTCGCATAGTAAGCAGAGGCAACAACCAATGCCCAAATAAAGACAAACCCCGAAAGGGCTCCTTTGAGGCGGCTCATGCGAGCGACCTCGGGCGGCAGGCAATTAATCCAGCCAGCAACCCCAAGGGCAAGGGAAGATACATGGGCCATTGTTCAATACGCCCCTTAACCGTCACAGCAAACAAGACCCACAGCCCTGCAAACATGACTGCCTCAACAGCCGCTATCCAAATGTACGCCCTGCCTCCCCAGCGATTCGCGGCGCGCGCAAATAGATATACGAGAGTCGGCGTCATCATCACGTAGTTTGTCGTGGCAGTGCGGAGCGCAACCAGGTTGGTGATCACCAGCGTCAGCATCACCACCCAATCGAATCGCTTTCCTTCACCAAGCCGCGCTTGCCACCACTCCCATGCCAACCATCCTGCCAACAACAGGTTGAGTAACCACTCTACCGGTTGGCCAAGAAACGGAAACACGATACGAGTCAGCGTATTGATCGGTGAGCCAATATCAGTGTAACTACCATAGCTTTCGATCTGCCGGAGCATCATCGCCACCCAATCGGGCGCAAAGATGAACGACAACCCGCATAACACGATCATGCTTCCCAACAATGAGATGGCAAGCCGCCACCGCCGCGCCGACAGACTCCACAATCCGATCAGCGGCACGATGATGAACGTCATTTGCGGTTTGGCAGTCGCTAACGCCAGAGTGATGCCTGCCAACACATCGCGACGCTCATGAATCGCCCAAAGGCCGCCAGCAATCAATACCGCTGACACGGCCGCAAACTGCCAAAGAATAATCGTCCGCGCCCCATGATAGAACATCAATGTCCACAATAGCGTAGCGGCCGCCAGCCATGCTGGCGGCGACCAGCGGTTGAATCGGAAGCTAAAAAGGGCCGTCGCTGCCAAAGCTGCTTCCGTGCAAACAGTGCCAACTGCGCGCGCCCAATTCCAATCAAGCCATGCGAGGGGGATGTAAAAAAAGATCGCGTAGAAAGGATAGGCGAAGTGGGCCTTATCTTCACCCGAGTCATTCGCCAATCGGCCATATATGGCTATCTGCCCGCGCTCACCAACCGCCTGACTGTATGGACTCAAACCTTCAAATAGCCACGCTCGAGCGCCATAGTAGCGCGGGATTGAATCATTCCCGCCAGGAACACGGATCGTGAAGTAATAGTAGGTGACCACCGTGTTCCCGATCAGCGCTATTCCCAACAAGCTCAATAACATCCACTGCCGTCTGTCGAATCGTTGCTTTGCGCTCATATCACTTGACCCGATACACCACAATCGGCCCATACGTGCCATCAAGCGTCGGCAGCTGCGTTATCGGCTCCAGAGTCCGCGCCCCGAAGAACGGGCTAAAACTTCCAATGGCATAGGCTTCATGATCGATGATCAGAGTCCCGCCGCGCTCCACAAAATAATCGAGCAATCGTTTTTCTTGCCGCGCTTCGATTGCATCCCAATCCACCAGCCCGTCGAGGCTCAACACTCGCCGCCCGCTGTAATAGGCATAGATGCCGGCGTTGAACGCGCCCACCGTTTCATCGCCGCTCACGTTTTGCGCCAGCCACTCCGCGCCCGCGCGCATGTCGCTCTGCCATTTGTATTCCGGCTGGCCGATCATTTTGATCGACTGTCCGATCACGATCAACCCCAACGCAACCGCAACCCACACACCGAACCGCTTTCCAATGGGTGCCGCCAACCCGGCGGCGAACGTTGGCCCGGCCACGAGCGCCGCGCCCCACGCCAGCGGCGCAAAATACCATCCACGCGGATACCAGCGCACGAACGTATGCACGAACACGATCAGCAGCGCTCTGGCCAATGGCAGCCACAAGCGAGCCGCTCGCGCGCTCGTCAATCGGACTCGCCCAACGCGCACAAACAGCGCTCCGACAATGAGGGCAATCAATGCCACACCCGGATAAATGATCAAATAACGAAAACTGTAATTGATGATTGGGAACAGCACACTGCCCCACACGTCGCCGCCCGATTGAATGCGATACGCCACCAGAGACGGGATCGCCGCCGCCGATGACTGCACCACCGTGCCCACTCGTTGCCAGCTCCACACGAACCATGGAGCGACGACTGCAACGGCGGCGACCATTGCGATGGCAAATGCAGTCCATCTCTTTTTTAGAATGAGCCACAGCGATAACACGCCGATGATCAGCCCAACATCGCTTCGCGCCAACACCGCGAGTCCCGCCAAGGCGCCGAACAGCGCCGCGCGGCCGTTCGATTCAGGCGACGCCGTCAGCCGCGCCCAACCGGCCACGCACGCGGACAGCATCATCATCGTCAACCCTGTTTCCAATCCATTGACCGATGCGCGGGTTGAAAAGATACAAGGCCATCACAGCCAACGACGCCCTGCGGGCCAATGATCGATCCTCCCAACCACCGAACCACCCAACCACCGAACCACCCAACCATCCAGCAACCACATCGCAGACCGCCCCCAATGTCAGAACGAGATGCGCCGCCAGATCGCCGTTTGGGGCGAATCGAAAGATCGGCGCGATGAGCAATGCCCACAGCGGATGGAATCCATTCGTCGGCTTCACCCCGTCGAACGTCGCGCCCAATCCGGCGGCAATGTTGCGGGCAATCACAAAGTAAATGAAGGCATCGTCGGGCAGTGTGTGGGGAATGAGAGTCGTAACGGGCAGCCACGCGATGATAAGCCGCACGGCCAGACCTGCCGCTATGATCACTCCCCACTTGCGCCGCTCATCAATCATCACTCATCATTTTCACAATTACTACTGAAAGCGCATCCCGATACCGCACTGCCCAGTCCGGTTTCGCCAACAGCGCGCGGGCAATCGGCGCTTTGGCTTCCACCAGCACAACGCCAATGTTGTATTTCTCCAAAGTCTTTTCCCAATCCGGCCCGGCTGTGTAGGCGTTGAGATACTCGTTGAGAAAATCGTCGTCGTAGAGATCCGTGCGGCCATCCACGAACACGGGCACATCGGGATACAACGCCCATACGAGGTAGCCGCCGAAGTTGTATGAATTGAACATCGCGCCCGGCGGCGGATGCGTTTTGAGATATTCCGCCGCGCCCATCGGTGCAGTGAGTGCGATGGCCGACTTGGTCGTGTCGGGGTTCAGCGGCATGGCGATTTTCACCGCCGAGGCGGCGGCCACGAGAATCAAAAGCGCCCAATTCAGAGTCTGCATCACGGACGTTGGCGATGCGCTGTCGCGCAACTTCATCTGCGGCCAGCGTTCTCCCAACTCGGCAATGACCGAGTCAGCATGGCGCATGAGGACGGGCGCACACACGACGGCGAAGGCGGCGATATTGCGTCCGGCGAGCAGAGCCAATACGCTGAACACGGCGAAGAGCAAAAAGTCGGTAGTATCGAGTCGCCGCCGACCGAGACCTGCCGCGCCGAAAGTGATCAGCCACATGACGATGAACGCCTGCGCTTCGCGGGCGTGAAAATTTGGCGACTGCCACTCTTGAATATAGTTTTGCAATGCGCCGATGGAGACGGTGCGGAACGGATACCACAACATTTGTATTCCGTATGGGTTGACGGCCACCGCCGCCGCGCACGCCAACCCCATCCCGCCAACCCACAGCATTCCCCGCGACGCATCGCCGGATCGAAAGCCGCCAACGGCAAACGCAAAGGCGTAACCGACAAAAGTGATAGCGAGCAGAACAAACCCAATGGCAAATCCGCCATGCAAGTTCACCCACACGATCATGAGCGGCGGCAAAATCCACAGCCGGTTGATTCCGCGATAGCGATAGAGGATGAGAATGTAGTTGAACACTGCCGTGAGCAACAACGAAACGATATGCGGGCGGGCCGCCCAATACACTCCCGACACGGCGGCGGCCAACACAACAACAAAAGCGCGCAGATACGATCCGCCCTCGCCGGAAAGATACACAAACAAAAACGCCAGCCAAACGATGATCGCCGTCGCCGCGTTAAGCCCGCCCCAACCGAAGGCGCGATAGAGGACGGCCATGGGAATCTCGCTGAGCCACGAGTGATTAGCCCACGGCTGGTTGAGGCGCGTGTGCGAGAAGGCGTCGAAGTTGAGCAGGCGTCGGTTGTCGAGCATCCACGTTCCGGCGCGCAAATGCCAAAAGGTGTCCGAGTCCACCGCCACGCGTGTTGCCATAGCAAAGAGGCCGACGAAGAGAATGGCGGTGGCGAGGCGGCGAGGGGTGAGAGTCATTTCGGCAAGTTGAGTTCGGCGGGGGTCACTTTACGCGAGAGATTATAAAAGATGCGAAAGTCGCCGATGGCTTTTTCCTCGAAGGCCACCCCAAGCGCGGCGAACTGTGCACGCAACTGTTCATCGAGGGTGGGATGTTTGGTGGTGATGTACGCCACACGATCACTGGCGGCCACTGCCTCTCGGTATGGCGCGTAGCGGTCATAGCGAGTGGTGTATTTGAAGTCGAGATGATAGGGCAACGCTGCGGAGTATATCAACTTTTCGCCTGAAAGGAATGCCATGGGGAACGTGACCCAATAGTTGCTGTAGCCGCGCGTTTCGCCGCGCGCGATGAGGAAGTCGATCACGGCCGGCATGTCGCGCATGTCCACTTGCGCCACGGCGTCGAATTGAGTGGTGATGCCCGGCGGCGCGGTGAGCGCCGATTCGATGTTGCCCCACAGGTTGAAGGCCAGCACACCGCAAAGCGCGGCAATGGCGGCGCGCGGGTAATTGCGCCGGATTCGATTCAAAAGGTCTGCGGTGAACAGGGCCAGCGGCGGCGCCAACGGGAGAAAATATCGCCCTGAGGGATCGTTGCCAAACGGGGTGGCGACGAAGGCCACGATGAGCGTGAGGCACAGTCCGGTCAACATGATTCTCGGCCACTCACGCAAGCCCGTTTTGATCATTCAAATGACTGCGCCGATGAAGAGGGACAGGGCGAGGGGCGCGAGCGGCAATGCCAGCCAACGCACGGCCCACGGCGGGCGCGCGCCGACGACGGCGGACAGGCCGAGCACGATGAGGCCGAAGAGGCGAAAGGCGATGGCGGCGAGCGGGCTTTGCTGTGAGGCTCCGGCGATGGCCGCGCCGCCGAGTTCGCTCACGGTGGCCGCGCCGAAGAGGGTGGCCTGCCACCACGGAAAACTGCCGATGACAAAACCAGACAGGGCCAAAATATGATTCACCACAGAGAACACGGAGCGCACAGGGTTTTGACAAGCAGATTCCTCTCTGTGTTCTCTGTGAACTCTGTGGTGAAAAACAAGGGCAATGCTTACCGGCAAAAGATACACGCCGATCAGTCCGAATGTCCAAAACCCGAAGCCGGCCAACACGCCGAAGAGAAGCCATTCGAGGTGACGCCGACTCTTCTCGCGCAACCTCATCGCCCACAAGAGCAAAATGTTGCCGATGAGCAGTGTTTCGCCGTAGCCGCCGAGCGTCGCGGTGGTGTATAGAGTCACGAGCACGGTCGGGTATAGCCATGAGCAGAGCCGCCGCGTTCGCCGCCCAACGATCACGAAAAACTTTGAGCGCCAGCAAATACGTTGTGGCCACCGTGCCGAGATAGAGAATGAATTGGGTGATGCGAACGGCCAGCACGCTCTGCCCCAAAAGAACGAACGCGCCCGCGATGAGCCACGCATCGGCGCTGCCGAGATAGGCCTGCCCGTAAAAGAAGGCCGGGCGCTCACCCTGCAAAATGTGCCGGGCCATCAGCGCCACCACCGCCTCGTCGGCGTTGAAGGGAAAGGCATCGAGCGCCAGCAACGCCGCTTTGAGCGCAACCGCCGCGAGCAACGCGCACACAATCCCTGCGTTGTCACGCGGAAATGATGACCGTATAATCATTTGTGTTGATGCAAAATCTTGCATCATCAGCTACCCAATCCCTGACCCAATGCCCCCTCAACGCCTCAACCCATCCGGCCATTCGCCACTTGCTATCCGCTACGCAAAGCGGCTGTTCGCTATTCGCTACTCGCCCATTCTCCTCTTCGCCCTCGCCGTGTTCCTTCGCCTCCTGCCCGGCGAGCGAATAGTGGACGATGCCTATATTACCTTTCGTTATGCGCGCAACATTGTCAATGGAGTCGGCTTCGTGTACAACCCAGGCGAACATGTGATGGGCACCACCACCCCGCTCTACACCTTACTCATGGCCGCGCTCTCAATCCTTGGGCGAACCGGCAACTTCCCCGCCCTCTCGATCTGGGTGAACGCAATCGCCGATGGATTCACTTGCGCCCTTCTCGCCCCACTGGGCCAAACGATCAGTGGCCGCCGCCGGGTGGGAATCGCCGACGGGGTGCTGTATGCCATCGCGCCGTTCGGCGTCACCTTTGCCATCGGCGGAATGGAAACATCGGTCTTCGTATTGCTCATCACTCTCACTGCGTTGCTCTATCTGCGCGATCACCCGGCGTGGGGTTTCACCTCGGCCCTCGCTCTCCTCACCCGCCCCGACGCCATCATCTTCATCGGCCCCATCGGCCTCGACTTCGCCGTGCGCATCTTCCGCAAACAATCCTCGCTCCGCTTTCACCATTTCGCATCCGTCATTCCCCTGCTCCTGTGGACGCTCTTCGCCGCCCTTTACTTCGGCTCGCCCATCCCGCACTCCATCGCCGCCAAAACCGCCGCCTATCGCCTCCAGCCCGCCGAAGGTTTCGTTCGCCTGCTTCAACATTACGCCACGCCGTTCTTCGAGAATCTCACCTTTCCGAACACGCCGATCCTCTTTGCATTCCTCATCGCCTATCTTTCGTTGTCGATCATCGGCATCATCAACGCCCTTCGCCGCGACTCGCGCTCTCTCCCCATCACTCTCTACCCCTTTCTCTATTTTGCCGTCTTCGCCGTCGCCAACCCGCTCATCTTTCGCTGGTATCTCACGCCACCACTGCCCTTCTACTTCATCGTCATCCTCACCGGCCTCTCCGCCATACTTCAACTTCAAATCTCAAATCTCAAATCTCAAATTGCATTCATCATCCTTTGGACATTTTTCATTGCAATGAGTCTGCGAGCATGGACTCTCACACCCGATCACGGCCCGAACCGGCCCGCCCCGCAAATGGCCTGGTTCCAACTCGAGCAACTCTACACGCAGATCGGCAAAGACCTCGCCCCTGAAGTGACGCCGACAACCGTCATCGCCGCTGGCGACATTGGCGCACTCGGTTACTTCTCCGGCGCGCGTATCCTCGACACGCTCGGCCTCGTCTCCCCCGAATCGACGGCCTACTATCCCCTCCCGCCCGATCAACTCGTCATCACCTACGCCATCTCCGCCGATCTCATCGCCGAGGCGCGGCCCGATCACGTCGTCTTCCTCGAAGTGTATGGCCGCCGCACCCTCCTCGCCGACTCGCGGTTTCTGGCCGACTACACCCTGCGGCAAAAGATTCCCACCGACATTTACGGAAGCGATGGGATGTTGGTCTATCAACACAAATGAGAATCGCCATCGCCCCAATTCCCATTCACTGTTTACCAATTACCGATCACTGATCACCCCTCGCCGCCTTCCTCCCATACGCCGTAAACAAATCCAACGTATTCACCGGCGCCATCCACTCGCCCATCTTCAACGCGGCAATCGCCCGCTCCAGTGGGCGGCCCACCCACGAGCCGAACGCCGCGCTCACCCGCCCGGCCAAATACCCCAAACGCAAATAACGCCCCTCGGTGTGATCGCCCACATATTGAAATCCGACTCGCTCCAGCATGGCCCGCAGAGTGGCCCGCGAGAAAAAGGCAATGTGCATCTCCATCAAAAACGGCCAACGCGCGCCCATCAACTTCGCCGTCAGGCTGCCCATGTCAATCGTATGAATGACAACAACGCCGCCCGGTTTGAGCAAGCGAAAAACATGATCGAGCTCGGCGCGGGGATCATCGAAATGCTCGATGACATCCCACAACGTGATCACGTCAAACGACTCGGATGGGAAGCCAACACTGCTCAACGTCCCGCGCCGCACCGGCAGTCCCGCGCGCACCGCCTCCCCTACCGCCCACCCCGACGGCTCGATCCCTTCGGCGTCCCACCCCGCCGCCCGCGCCACTTCCACAAACACGCCAATGTACGCGCCCACATCCAGCAGCTTGCGCCCGTTGGGTTCGCCCGCAACTCGATGCAACGGCTTGAGGTGTTTGCGAAACGTCCGCTCACGGCCCGCGCGCTCGCGCAAATAGAGCGGGTCTTCCACTGACTCGTAAGCCTGCATCACTTCCGCCGGATCACCGCGCGGGTTGGCATACACGTAACCGCACCGCAGGCATTGCACCACTCGGTAATGCTGGCCGTAATCGGGCGAGGTGCAGAGGAACGCACTGCCGCCCTTCCCCCGTCCATTGGGCGATAACGTCGAAGGATACAGTTCGCGGCACTCATCCGCGCCGCACAGGTTGCAGGGAATAAATCGCACGATGGTGATCAGTGATCGGTGATCAGTAATTGGTAATTGGCGAGCTGGCAACTGACTACTGATTACTGATTACTGACTACTGACAGATACACTTCCTCAAACTTCGGCGCCGCCTTCTCCCAATCGAACTCCGACGCTTTCGCTTTTGCCGAGGCGCTCAATTGCGCTTTACGCTCCGGCGGCAGGCTGATCACTTCCAGCAATGCCTTCGCCGCCGTTGGGGCATTCGCATAATCGGCGATGAAACCGTTTCGTCCATCATCAATCACATCGCGGAAGGCCTCGATGTCGTTGACCACAGGCACAGCCCCAGCGGCCGTCGCTTCGAGCATCGCCAACCCGAAGCCCTCGTAAGTTGCCGCGCTCAAAAACACTTCTGCCGCCGCCAACTCTCCTTTCAATGCTTCATCGCCAAGTTCCCCTTTCCATTCCACTGCGCCGCCAATACCCGATTCTTCTGCCTGCCGTTGGAGTTGGCCGCGCAGAGGCCCCTCGCCCACCACGACCAGCGAAAGGTCGGGACGAGCCTCGCGGGCGCGGGCGAAAACTTTCAATAGCCCACTCACGTTTTTGTTCGGCGCGAGTCGGCCCACCGTGATCAAACGTCCGGGCACGGGCTGGCGGCGCTCCATCGAAAACGAGGCGCAGTCAATCGCATTGTCAATCCGAACCGCCCATCGAGCGCGCGGCGCAAATCGTCGCTCGTCGCTGGCGCTGTTCGGGATCACTGCCGAAGCCGCCCACAGAGACCGGCGCGTGACGAGCGTAAAGTATAACCGCTTGAGCGCGGAATGATCGGGGGTGTGAAAAAAACCGCCGTGCGTGGAGACGACGAACGGGCGGCGGTGAATCGATCTCGTCGCGGCAACGAAATCGAGAAAGAAGTCTGTGTTGTGAACGTGCAGCACATCGAATCGACTCAGCAACGGGAGAATGCCCGGCGCAAAAAAAAACAGCGGGCCGCCAATAAACGGAACTCGATGAACGGGGATGCCGCCCACCACCTCCTCGCCGGCCAATGCGCCGGGCCGCCGCCACAATCGGTTGAGCGTCGCCACTTCCACCGTGTGCCCGCGCGCGGCGAGTCGTGTGGCGAGATCGGAAACGAATCGCTCCACCCCGCCCACCGAGGGATGATATTGGCGGCAGAGGTGGAGGATGTTCACAGGCAGATTAGAGACAAAGCCAAGGCATTCTGTGGATCGAGTTCCAGCACAGCGTGTTTGACTTGTTGAGATGCAACGCAGGAGTCGTAAGTATTCGACCAGATCAGTAACCGCTCGAAACGAGGCGGATCGGTTCTAGGATCGAAGTCCAATACTACCAGGCCATCTGTTACATCCATTGGCAATGGCTGGCGTTCATATAACCCCAAACTATATGTGCGCCCGAAAGTGCTCCCGGCGCCTTCCAGCCCAGAGTCAGCGAGGGCAAACAACGCACGACGATAATCGTTCATTGCCGCTTCGATTTCGCCAGCTTCGATTTCCACGTCGCCGGATAAGAGGGTCACGCGAGCGATGATAGGCGCGGGCAAAGAAGCAGAAGACAGAGCGGCCCTGATCAGATCGCGCGCCTGCTCTACATCGCCGCGGGCAATAGCTTGAGTGATTTCATCGATTGTCTCAGTCGTCGTGGCAGCGACAACAGGCACATCTTTCAAAGCTCGACGTCGAAGTTCGGTTTGTAGCCAATAATCGCGGTCACGCCAATCAGGGCGTTGCGCTAACACAGCCAAATATTCGCGATGCGCGCCATCTTCATCGCCCAACACTTCAGCCATCTGTCCGGCGGTCAAGCGAATTGTTGGCGCAAGAGGCGCCAGTTCAACCGCCCTCTGCAATGCTTCGTAGGCCGCCTGCCTATCTCCATTATGCCAGCGCGAGAGTCCCAAACTTGTATATGAAATCGCCAAATTGCCTTCCGTCGCAACTGCCGATTCGAAATGCCTTTGAGCCGCTTGCCAATCATCCAGTTCGGCGGATAACCATCCGGCATTCATTTGATAAAAAGCCAAAGTAGGATCACGGCGAATCGCCTCCTGCGCTTTTGCGTAAGCTTGCTCCACTTCGCCGTTGCTATACAGTTGCCGTGCTTCCTCAAATGAGCCATAAGCCATCAACCATTGAATCTGGAAAGCGAGGCCGACAGCAAAAGGAACGATCAGCGCAACGATTGGAAAGCGCGAACGCGGCAGCGGTGCAGCCGTCATCAACAAAGCAGTCACCATCATCAAAGGCACCATCGTCGCTAAGCAGTGAGTCGGGTCATCGAGGGATGAATGGGTGACAAACCCGGTCAAACTAAAACAACTCGCCCAAGTCTCCAGCCGTAAGTCGGATGGCGCTGCTTTCACTCGTTGCCATCCTACGTGCGCCAAGAAAACCAATAGCATCGCCAAAGCGCCAACGCCTACCAATCCGAACTCAGCCAAAGTTTGTGCCACAATGCCGTGAGCATGAATGGGCCAAAATTCGGGTGGCAGGGAGACGAAACGCGGAACTTCAAAACCAAAGCGTCCTGGCCCCACTCCCAACCAAGGGCTTTCCCACGCAAGCTGGCCAGCAATTTTCCAGAAGACAAAGCGAGTGGCAAACAGGCCGCCGCCGTGCGTCGGGTGAGAGCTTTGATACACGAGTATCCCAATGAGTACGGCTACGGCGCACAACCCTAACCATATCCAGCGCTTCAAAAACGGTAACCAGCCCTCGCGTTTCGACGAATGGGATCGCCAAATCATTATAGCTGCCACCCCGGCCAACATCGAAAGCAATCCCGCCAGCGCTCCACGCGACGAGGCAAAAACAGTGTTGACTGTATACATGATCAACCAGATCAACAAAGAACTTCGCACCCCGTGTCGAGGGGCGCGCCGCCATACCACTATCACATATGGCAAGGCCAAATTGGCTGAATTCATCAACAAGTTGGAATGGCCTAGTAGCGTCACTGGGCGATACAACGCCCCTAACAATAGGGTGCCCTGACCACTGGCATAGTACGCATAAATTTCCAGGAGGCCGGCGGCCATTGCCAAACCCGATACGGTTAGTAGTGCATTAATTATCGAAGCACGAGGCCAGCCTGCGGAAAGCCAATCGACTGCCATGAGGAAGATCAGCAGAAAGCCAGATAGCTTTAGCAAGCGAGCTGCGCTGACACGCCCATCGGGTGACACAGCCCAAGAGGCAAATGCCGCAAGGATAGTTGCCAACAGGCCCCATTCCAAGCCGGTGACCGACCAGGCCGCCCGTTCGGCAACACCTCGCCAAAGCAACCAACTGATCACCAATGATGCTCCTAAAATCAGTGTCACGACCTGCCAGAGCAGATAGGTGTTTGCAAACAGCCCTCCCCCTGCCAAGACAATGTAGCATAAAGCAACCATCGCCACGATGTGCTTCAGGCCGACCTCTAAGGAAGATCGACGAGAGAGGGGCATTCTTCCAAAGGCAACGACGCGTTCAATCATTTTTACTGTCGTATCGCCTCAAACCCGCCAACTGCATCCCCACCGCGATCACGAACTTCGGATTGTTGATCAAATACCGCCTCCACAACCGGCGCGGCTCGGTCGCCAAACGGAACAGCCACTCGAGTCCGCTCCTCTGCATCCAGCGCGGCGCTTGCCGTTTCAGCCCGGCGTGGAAATCGAAGGCCGCGCCGACTCCGATCAGCACGGGTGCAGTCAACTGCTCACGGTGCGCGGCCATCCATCGCTCCTGTTTCGGCGTGCTCAGCCCCACCCACACAACATCGGCGGCAGAGTCGTTGATCATCTTCACGATCTGTTGATCCTCATCCTCATTCAGCGCGCGAAACGGCGGCGAGTGAGTCCCGGCAACCTGCAAGTTCGGGAATCGTTCGCGCAATCGCGCCGCCAGCAGTTCTGGCGCGCCCTCTGCGCCGCCGTAGAAAAAATGCCGCCACCCTTTTGGCGTTGAACACTCGCACACGGCTAACATTAAATCCGGCCCGTACACACGCGATACTTGTCGGTATCCGCGCAAACGGCTCACCCACACCAGCGGCATCCCATCGGGCGTTACCATTCCGGCGGTGTTGTGGATTTGGCGCAGTTCATCGTCGTCTTGGCTTTCCATCACGCCGTGCACGCCGCTCACGCACACGTAACGCCGCTCGCGCCGAGCGATCCACCCTTCGATAATTTCCAACACCAGCGGCATATTGACCGCGCTGACATGCACGCCGAGCACATTGGCCCGCTCGACATCCCCCTCTCCCGTCACGCGGGGGAGGGGTAAGGGGTGGGGGCCGAAAGCCGTCACTTTCCCATTCTCTCCCGCACCTGCGACTCGATCCACGCGTACGTGCGTGCCATCCCCTCCTCGAGTGGAATCTCCGGCTCCCACTTCAACACTTGCCGCAAACGGGTGTTATCCGAATTGCGCCCGCGCACTCCCTGCGGGCCGGGAATGTGCTTCTTAGTGATCGTGATCCCGGCGATGGCTGCCGTCATGTCCGCCAGATCATTGATCGTGATCAGTCGATCCTGCCCCACGTTGAGCGGATCACGGTAATCGGACTCCATCAACTTGCGAATGCCGGTGAGGCAATCGTCGATGTAGCAAAACGAGCGCGTCTGTTCGCCGTCGCCCCAAATTTCAATTTCGTGGTTGCCCGTCAGTTTGGCAATGGCGACTTTGCGGCACATGGCCGCCGGGGCTTTCTCGCGTCCGCCATCCCATGTGCCCAGCGGGCCAAAGATGTTGTGGAAACGGACGACGCGCGTCTCGATCCGGCCTTCCTCACGATAGTGCATACACAACCGCTCCGTCACCAACTTTTCCCAGCCATACGCATCCTGCGGTTGCGCCGGGTAAGCATCCTCTTCTTTCAGCGGAGTCACCTCGGCCTCCATCTGCCGATACTCCGGATAAATGCAGGCCGACGAGGTGAACAGCAATCGCTTCGCCCCATTCATCTCTGCCGCTTCGAGCGTGTGCAAATTGATGAGCAAATTGTTGCGCAAAATCTGTGCGTGGTTGGATGAGATGAAACCCATGCCGCCCATATCCGAAGCCAGCGCATACACATCGTCCACGCCGCGAGCGGCTCGCAAACAATTATCGCGCCGCCGCAAATCGAATATCTCAAACTCGTCCGCGGCCGTCGGTTCGTATTCGGAATGCTTGATGTCCACGCCGCGCACCCAATAACCCTCGGCCTTCAGCCGCTTCACAAGATGGTGGCCGATGAACCCGCCCGCGCCCGTCACCAGCGCCCTCGGTTGACTGCTCATGTCATGAGTCCTTTCGCCACGATGGTTGGCAAGATTATGATGCGTTCGGGGACAGCGGTCAATTCCCACCCAACCGTTCCATCGCCGGCCCATGATCGGGAACAAGCCTCAGCGCTCGCCGGTACACCGACTCTGCACCCGCGCGGTCGCCCAACGCCGCCCGCCAATCGCCCACCCGGATCAATCGCGCCGCCCATCGATCGGTGAACGGAGCCGGAGTCAACTGCGGCGCGAGATCAATCGCCATTGTCTCCTGCCGAAAAAAGATTTACCCATAAGCCGCCGCGCCGAACGATCCGGGCCCGAAAACCGATTGAGCAAAATATCCATCCACCGCCGCCTCTCCCAAACTCGCCGCTGACTCAAAATCGCCGCGCGCCGCCGACGCCTCTGCCCACAGCCACGACACCTCCAACCGATCCTCGCCCGTATCAAAATACGCCAGTTCCACTTTCTTCAGCAACACTTCGGCGTCAGTGGCGCGGCCCATTTGCAGATACGTTGCAATCAACGGCATGTAATCTCTCGCCCGGTCGCCGCCATTCGCCTTCGCTTCGAGTTGAGTCAGAGGGGGCACGGGCAGGGCCGGAGCGTTTGCCCACCACTGGCGCAGCACATCGGCGCGGAACGGCGTGGCCCGCCAAAAGTATGCATCGGCCCAATCGCGGCGCAGAGCGAGGGTTCGCACATATGCTTCGCGCGCCTCATTCCACTCGTTTGCGGCTTCAGCGGCCACGCCGTAATTCAATTGCAACAGCGGCGATCCACTGCCCAATGCCGCCGCCGCGCGAAATTCGTTCAGCGCGCGAGCCGAATCGCCGCGAGCAAAATACAACGCGGCAAGATTGGCGTGATTGAGCCACCAATCGGGATCGAGTCGCGCCGTCGTCTCGAAGACGGCGATGGCTCGATCCAACGCGGCAGTGTCTCCCTCATTCGCGCGGATGCTTTCGGCCAATCCCCACTGTTGATGAGCGATGGCGGATCCCGGATCGCGTCGGGCGGCTTCTTCGAAGTGGGAGGCCGCCTCTGCCCACTGCGACCGTGTGGCCGAAACCACACCATCATGCAGCGGCGCGAGCCGCCACACGTTGTAGAGTCCGGTGGCGGAGAGAATCAGGCCGAGCGAGATCGGAAAGTATGTCTGCGCGAGGGCCAGTGGAGGCGCCGCCCGGAATCGAGCGGTCGTTCGAGTATCCGCGCCCCGACCGGCCAACCCTGCTCCGAGCAGAACGGTCATCAATAACGAGTTCATGGGTTCGACATTAACCGAATCGACGAGGCTGTGCGCGGCCCAGCAGATTGAAGCGGCCAACGCGCTGAGAGCCACAGCGCGATCATTGCCCGTGAGTCGATGCACTTGCCGCCACAGGGCAACGAAAGTTGCAGCGGCCAACACGCCAAACGCAATTACGCCGACGACGCCAGTTTCAGCGAGCAGGTTGAAGAAGATGCTGTGGGCGTGGGCGAAGAAGCCGTAGGGCGGGACGGAGTTGTATCGAAGATAGGCGCTGCCGAAGGTGAGCGGCCCCTGCCCGGTGAGCGGCCTCTGCAAAAACGCTTTCCACGCCGGAACCCAAAACTCCACCCGAGCCTGACTCGCAGTGGCTTTCTGCGGGTTGAGAATCTGTCGTGAGGCGATCCTGCCCAACGCAACCAACGCGACGAAACCAATGAGGGCGATTGGCAAAGAGATTTGCCAGCGTCCTTTTGCGCGTTGCCATTGTGACCGGAAAAAAGTTGCGCCGCCGGACTCTTTCAGCTTGACGACAGCGATGGCGGCCAGCCCGGCGGCGAAGCCCAACCAGCCGCCGCGCGAGGCGGTGAGGAACAGCAAGCCCAACGCCGAAAGAATCCACAACGAGAGGAAGATGCGCGGCGCGCGCGCGCGCGAATCGATGAGCCGCGCGATGGCCGAGAGGGTGAGCAAATTGAGGAAGGTGGCTTGGCCGTTTGCCAGCGGCAGGCGGTAGGCAATGTCGGGGATCCACTGGCCGGGGGCTGCCGCCAGCCAACCGCGATACCAGCTGAGAGCCAACAGCCACGACACACCCATGAGCAACGACCCGGCCAATAGCAAGGTTTTGACGAAGAGTTCGCGCGGCCAGCCGCGCGCCGCGAGCTGCGCGGTGAGCGCGAAGCCGAACACATACATGGCCGCCACCCACACTTCGTCGAGCGAGCGTCGAGGATCGATGGAGGTGAGCGCGGCGAGGAAGAGGGCGAGGGGAACGGAAAGCGGAGTCGGATTCGATACTTTGCGCCGGAGTCCGAGCGCAAGCCAAGTGGCCGAGGCCAGTGTCATCGCCCCCACGCCGAGGCGAATCAAATTGTAGTCGGAATATGCCCGCCAGGTGTTGGCGAAGAAGAGGAGGAAGGCGAAGAGGAGGAAGAGGAGGGATTCTTGGAGGAGGTAGGCGCGGGAAACTGGAGAGGAAGGCATCGGCGACAAACTTCGCAAAACTGGATAGCGGAATTACAAGCCACTCAACACCTGCCGGTACACTTGTTCCGTCTGCTCTGCCAATCGCTCCCAAGTGTACAGGCGATTTACTTTATCGCGTCCCCGACTGCCCATCTCTTCTCTGAGGCGGGGCCGCTCCAATAAATAGATCAGTCTTTCAGCGAGGGCTGAAGATTCTTGCGGAACCAGAAACCCATCCGCGCCATCATCCACAACATTGCGCACTGCCGAAATATCGCACCCGACGACGGGTTTACCCATGCTCCATGCTTCAGTGAATACACCTCCGAAGCTCTCTTGCGTGGAGGGCAAACACAGAATATCACACGCGGCCAGCGCATCTGTCTTCATCTGCAAATCAACCTCGCCTACTTCCAATACTCGCTTGTCTGTTACTGTGGCGAACAACCCAATGGAATACGTCGTGCGCGGGCCAACAAAAGCGAAACGCACTTCCGGGATCCGCCGCCAAACCAGATTTGCCGCATCGAGTAATTGGCGAATACCTTTGTATGGGTACTTCTGGCCCAAAAACAATACAAGTGGCGCTTCATTCAAATTGAAACGAGAACGGAAACGCGCGCCATCAGGGGCATCGGCGAGAATTGGCCCATGGCCAGTAACAAACACTTTCTGCTCTTCCACACCCAATCCTATCAGGAGTTGCCGTTCGGCTTCAGTCAAAGCGATCACCGCATCCGCCTCCCGGTACAGTCGGTGATAGTAACGATGTAACCAGCCGCCCCATCGTGGGTGATGAACAGGCGTAAATACGAATGGAATGCCTCGTTGCCGAGCCACTTTGAGGGATGCAAAACTCAGCCCCTCGCGACCGATCCGACAATTGTGGATCAACTCGGCATTCTGCGCCCATCGGTTGATTTCAGTAGTCAACGCGTCTGCGATGTTCGGCAAAGCCCATCGTTGCAGAGGAAAATACATCACCACCCACGGGGCCAAGCGATGCCGCGCCGAGTCGGGCAAAGAAATTCTCTGTACAGGGATGCCATCCACTTCATAGGCACGTTCGGGCTGTGGAGCATTCAGGGTTGTGCCCATTAACCAATCCGTGCGTGATTCATCCCATTGTGTGACGACTTGCAATCGATGGCGACACGCAAGTTCTCGTGCGAGCTGATGCATATGCAATTGCGCGCCGCCAACGGAGGGGGGGTAGGCAGTGAGGGTGAAGAGGAGGTTCATACCTCCATGCCCAGAACCCTGAAAGGGGGCGCATCTTTTAGACGCTTCTCTGCCGACTGCCTGTCACGCACCCAAATCGTGTTGTCCTCTCCCGACTCTTGGCGCGTGCCCGGGGTCAGTTCGATCAGTTCACGTTTGAGCGGATCGTACTGGCAAGGTCGAAAGCCATATCTTTCAATAGTGTCAAATGTGGTGCGAGGCGCTATACCATAACGCTTACAGTTCTCGTTAATTTCGACAATCAGGGCTTGGAGGGAAGGGTCGCTGAGTGTGTGTGTACTTCCAGCAAGAACAAATGCCTCGTATCCCTCGACGTCAATCTTCATCAGCGTCGGCTGTCGATCAACTAATACTGCATCAAGAGTAGTGGTTTCTATCTGAGCCAACTCATGCTGGTAGACATTATCGGCATTATCAGACACGACATGATTCAACGTATCCAATTGCCAAGTGAATTTGATCGATCTGCGCTCGTTGCTCAGTGCCTGAGCATGGCAGTCAACAAGGCCAGATAGGCAATTCAGGGCAACATTCGCCTGCAGGCGATCAAACGCAATAGGTCCTGGCTCAAAGGCGACGGTGCCACACCCCACTACTCCACTGGCCAGGATCGTATACATCCCTACGTTAGCACCTGCATCAACGAATAGATCGGTTGGTCGCAGGAAATGTAGCAAGAATCCCATCTCGCTGAATTCACTGAGCCCAACATAGATATTCAAAGTAGCCCCATGCATACTAGGGGACACCAGCAGTCTTGTCTTGTTCACAAATGGGATGGCGACGGGGCCGGGAACCAACCGGCTGCCAATTTGCCAGCGCAACCAGCGTAAAAGGGCCATCATCGGTTGTTGGCGTGTCAGAGGATGATAGGCAACAACGCGGAAAGTGTAAAGAAGGTTACGCAGGTATCTCTGCATACTGTTCAGCCGGATAGATGAATTCCGTGCCGTTCAAGATACCATCACAGATAACATCTAGGCCAGCATCCTGCCCGGGAGCAAGATCGTCCAGCCCAGAAATGTGCAATTGATAGGGAGGTGAGCCCCCAGTAGGCTTAATGCACCTCAACGGAATCATGCGTCGGAAGAAGAAGTGGTAGGCATATTTGCGTACACGCAGAGTAGTTTCGGCATCTAAGCGATGTGGGAATGGCAATTGATCCAACAACTTGAAATACTCTTCGGGCGAACCTGCATCGTACGTTACTCCTTTGCCACGAATCCATGCTTCGCCAGCGACGATAACTGGTAGCCCTAGACTGGCAAGTTCTACGCCGGTTTTTGTCCCATAAATGAGGACAGCGTTGCATTGAAGCATCGCAGCATATGTACTGATACGACTCTCCGGCGGAATAATGAAAACATTGGGAGGCAGAACCGGAAATGCTTTTTTGATCTCAGTTTGAAGGGGTTGTCGCGAGGGGATGAGCCCACGCAATTCGGCTGGATGGATCCGCACGATTAACTGCAAGTTGGGATGTCTAGCGAAATAACGGATAGTATGTATCACCCAATCCAGCATGTTGGGAAAGGCATTAGCGCGGTAGTGTAACTGCGCATCCCAGATCACATTAGTCAACATGCCAATACACGGCTTAGAAAAGTCCACTTTCAATTCATTAACAATAGCCGCGATATTCTCTTGGGGCTTATCGTGAAACCAAATCCAGTCGCGCGTACCCTGCCAGCGGCTTTTCAAATAATCCATTCCCTCGGTTTCCAATCGATCTGACCACGAGATATTTTCCCAATTAGCCGTAGGCTCGGACAGCAAAGCATGGTGATATGTTTCATGATGAGTGAATATGAAACATCTTTTCCGATACGCCGGATTCCAATTACAAACATGCACACCTTGTTGTCGCGCCACCTCCGCAATTATCCCTTGCGGCACGTAAATTCCATGATGGAAACAAGCTACATCAAACTTGTGGACGGCAAACAACTGTTGTATCGCTTGCGCTGTGAGCAGAGATGCGTGGAAGTATCGCCGAAGAATAGGTTCGGCATATGGCTCGCCTTCCAAGTCGCCGCGCGCATAAAAGCGTAGGGCCCCAGCCAAAGCATGCTCTCCGATTGCCAAGCCGTCTAACGTGAACGAGCCGATTTCTGTAAAAGGCACTCTAGTTGCCAACTCGGCAACACGTTGCGCGCCTTCGATTGTGATGAAGTCGCTATAGTGATGCACAGGTATGCCTAGAGAGCCATACATTTTGTCGGCTGGCGCGAAGCATGTTGGGCAAGTCCGTTGACGTGGGCCGAAACGTGCAAATTGAGATTGACTCCAGAATTGCCCTTCTTGAGCTTTTAAGCAAGCAGGGAGAGCTTTGTCGCAGAGAAGGATATGAACCTCAGCGCCACGTAGGGTGAGCGATACGGCTAGTGTGCTTTCGAGGATTGTGGCAGGCAGATGTCCTCCCACGCTGGTGGGGATCAGAACCTTTTTTCCAGCCCGGGTTGAAGATAGAGCTGCTTGCCAGCAATCCCGCTCATGGTCGAGAACTGCATCCCAAACAGGCTGGCGCATCGGCGCAGAAATGAACTTGCGAAGCGATCTTTGGAGAAATGTCCACATAGAACAGGGCGAGATCACTTCTGGGTTAGATGAAACTGTCCGCACCCGATCAACCGCTGGAAAAGTGGGTTACGAAGTGAAAGATCGAACATAAACGAGCGAATAGATGGGTACATTGCGATAAACACCAGAATGTAGACGATGCCCGCCAATGCTATTATCCCCACAGCTGACAAACTATGTTGAATACGCAGGGCTTGAACTGTGAAATATGCGGTACCGAAAAGTACACAACTCACTATAATGAAGGGCAAGGTGTCAGCGAGTATCCAACGCCATTTTTCCCGCTGTAACACGTAGCGATGAGCAACATGAGGAATAAGTAAATAATAGACAATATTGAATAACACCCACCCCATGCCAGCACCTGCCATTCCGAACTCGCTGATGAGAACATACATCAGAGGCAATAACGCGATGACGGAAATGGTATTATTCAGTAGAGCGATCCAAGTGATGCCGGCGGCCAATTGTAACGCAAAGGGGATCTGCATCATAGAATTGAACATGCTCGCCAATGCCAACATTGAGCATACCCTAGCCGCATGAGCAGCCACATCTTCGGAGCGCGTCCAAGTCAACAACACATCGTATGAGAAGAATATTAGCATCCCCGTTACTAGTGCCGAGATAAAAGAGACAACCTGCGCCGTCTTATGAAACAATATAGCCAGTTCTTCATCATTCCCGTTAGCAAACAAGGCGGTGAGTCGAGGGAAAACAGCAGAGACAACCGGCAGAGTAAACAGGCTGAGGCCGGCATAAATCGTAGTGGCCGCTGAATAATATCCGACGTCGACAAGCGTGAGCAGTTTGCCTATTAGGATTCGATCTGACTGTTTGAGCAATGCAGCCACGAAAGAATTCACCCCCAAGGATGCACTGAACCGCCATAAGGAACGTATGGATTGAATATTGAAGATACCTGTTGGGCCGGTTGCCGCAGGCAAAGCTCGCCACGCCAACGTTGCCATTAGCACTACCTCAAAGACGGCTACGATCACGTGTGTTATCAGAAATGCGATGATGGTAGGCGATACCAATGCGATAATGCCTATCGCACCAAGATTGCGCACTGTCGCAACTACCACATTAGCAACATTCGCATCTATTTGCTTCTCTGCACCTTGCAGCACACCCATGTACAACGAGATCGGCCAGCGCAAAGCAATAGTAATGCCGTAAATAACAGCCACAATTCGCACGTCATTGGACTGGAGATTCTGAACGTTGAGCCAATCAGTTGAGAGCCGTCCCGCTCCAACCAAAAAAGTAACAACTATCACCAGTGCCTCGGCCCCGTAGAAAATCTCCAGAGTACGCACCAGACCTCGGCATTCTCCAGCACGATTTGGGGTATTCAATCGGATAGCAATTTCACGATTGGCTGTTGTACTCAGACCTATATCAAGCAAAGCTACAATTGCTTGAAGGGATGCGAAGAAGCCCAACAATCCGTATGCTTCAATACCCAGGTAGTGGATCTGAATAGGCACTAACGCCAACCCTAGCAACCCGGCCCAACTCCTCCCGACAAAGTTGGCGATGGCGTTATACTTCAGCATGACTTTGACTCGGCAATTCGCTTGCGCGGACAAAAAGATAGTTGCCAGTGTCTAGGTAGCCCGTGCCGTGTTGGCGGAACGATTGGATGCGGAAGCCCTTGGCTTTCAGGAAATCAATAGTCAATTGATATGTTATCAGGCCGGGCTCCAATTCAACCAGAATTGTCTTCAAAGCAGGATCAGCAAGTGTACGTTCAGCCCCCTTCAATACATCCAGTTCAATGCCATCGACATCGAGTTTGATGTGGTTGGGCTGCTCGACAAACTGGCCCACCAGATCGTCCATGCGATAACTCATTACGGGTTGCCGAAAGGCAGGTTTGAAAGTGCCACCCTTGTTATCCACTGCCGTTCCCACTGCATGTAACGCTGCCCCTGGCAGTAGACTACTGTAATTCATTATCACTATACCAGTTTGACTAGCGAGGGCGATACACAGTGGAATAATATACCCTCCACATCTATTGAGGTGGATATTGCGGTTAAGCTGTGCAAAGTTAGCGAAAGTCGGCTCAAAGGCGTACACCTTAGCATGTCCGCCTGTATGTTTCTCTATTAGCAGAGAATACGAACCTACATTGGCACCTACATCGAAAACTACCTCACCCGACCCAATGAACTCTTCTATCCATCGGACAGTCTCAGGCTCCTTCATACAGGCGTTGCGCCGCGCCCAATATTCAATAGTTGAGTCGATATGCAAGTAAATTTCGTGCGATGCATAATCCATTTTCGCCACTGTTACCCATCGCTCGTGGAGTGCCGCCTGAACATATTGAGGTAGTAGTTTCAATAACCATGATAGAAGAACAGCCACCATCCCAATTGAAACGTCACGAAGCTCAGCCAACGCTCGTCGCTGCTTCTGTGTGAGAAAACGGCGCACCAGAGTCTTCACTGGGCAGTACTTTTCCGTTGTATCGTCAGTTGCAGATTGCGAAGCAATTGCAGTCAATAGATCGAGGGCAGAGACAACACCCTCACAATCTTCTCCGCCGCATGCCCGTCGCCGAACGGGTTGATCGCCCGCGCCATTGCTTCGTGCGCCGCCGAGTCGTCGAGCAGGCGAGAGGCTTCGCATACGATGGTGGCTGTGTCGGTGCCCACCAGTTTGGCCGTGCCCGCTTCTATCGCCTCGGGGCGTTCGGTCACGTGGCGCATCACCAGCACCGGCACACCGAGTCCGGGCGCTTCCTCCTGTATGCCGCCCGAATCGGTAAGGATGAGATGCGCCTTGCCCATCAAATGCGCGAACCCCAAATAATCCATCGGCGGCAGAAGGGTGACGTGCGGATGATTGCCCAACATCTCATACGCCGGACCGCGCACGTTCGGGTTAGGATGCACCGGATAGATGAGATGCACATCGCCGCGATCCGCGATCTGTTTCATCGCCGCCAGCATGTTAGCGAAAGGCAGGCCGAAGTTCTCGCGCCGATGCGCGGTGATGAGCACCAACCGTTTGCCGGAGGGATACGTCGGTAGCGAACCATTTGCCGGACGAGAAACAATGACCCTCAACGCATCGATCACCGTGTTGCCCGTCACGTGAATGCGCTCTGCCGGAATCCCTTCTTTGAGCAGGGCCTGCCTCGCCGTTTCGGTCGGCGCGAAATGCAAATCAGAAAGTTGATCGGCCAGCACGCGATTGATCTCTTCGGGAAAAGGGTTGTTGCGATCATACGTCCGCAAACCCGCTTCCACGTGCCCCACCCTCACCCGGTTGTAAAACGCCGCCAGCGACGCCGCCAGCACCGTCGTCGTGTCGCCCTGCACCAGAATCCAATCTGGCTGTTCGCTTCGCAGAATGGGCTGGATGCGGCGCAACACCTCGGCGGCCACATCGGTCGGACTCTGATTATCTTGCATTACGTCCAAATCGAAGTCGGGCGTGATGTCGAAAATCTCCAGCACCTGATCGAGCATGTCGCGGTGTTGGGCCGTCACCAGCACCTTCGATTCGATGTTCGAATGCTTCCGCAGTTCGGCCACCACCGGGGCCATCTTCACCGCTTCGGGGCGCGTGCCAAAAACAGAAAGGACTTTCATAAATTCAAATCCCAAACTCCCAACTCCTAAACTTCGGATCGAACTTTGAGGTTTGAAGTTTGGAATTTGGAGTTTTCAATAAGCGCCTTTGCCATCGATCACCACCCCAACCGTGCGCCACAGAATTTTCAGATCGAGCAACAATGAATAGTTGCGGATGTAGTAGAGATCATACTGCGTGTTGAGATGCATGGGCAGATCGCTTCGGCCATTCACCTGCCACCAGCCAGTGAGCCCCGGCGGAACCGCCAACCGTTGCCTCTGCCAAGGCGCATACTTCTCTACAATGAACACCTGCTCGGGCCGCGGGCCCACTAAACTCATCTCGCCCTTCAGCACATTGAACAGTTGAGGCAATTCGTCGAAACTGGTGCGCCGCAGGATTCGCCCAATCGGAGTCACACGCGGGTCGTCGGGCCGTTTGTCAAATGAGGGGCGTTTATCGGCGTCGGCCACCATCGTGCGAAATTTGTAGACCCAAAAGAGTCTCCCGTTCTCGCCCACGCGCTGTTGTCTGTAAATGATCGGGCCGGGCGAGGTGAATTTGATCGCCAATGCAATCGCCAAGAGAAGCGGCCAACCGAAAATCAACAACGCAGTCGTCACAGTTAGATCGAAGAGGCGTTTGATGACCCACGCCGGGCCGTCGATGCGCGGCTCGCGCAAGCCAATGAGCGGCAGGCCGCCGACGAGATCGACACTGGATTGTATCATCACCAATTTGAGGAAATCGGGCACGAGGCGAAGGCGCACCGGCTCGGCTTGCAATTGAAACGAGAGTCGTTCGATGTCGGCGTATCGGTCGCCGGGCAGGCAAATGATAATTTCATCCACGAGCAGGCCGCGCGCCAGCCACGGCATGTCTTCGAGATGCCCTACAATGGGCAAGCCCAACGGCCCGGCGGCGGCGGTATCGTCAACACAGCCCACGATTTCGACGCTGTGCCCGAGCCGCGAGCGGAGCGCCAGCACAATGGCCTCCGCCGATTCGGTTGCGCCGACGATCAGCACGCGAGTGAGCGGCCGACCGCGCGCGTGCATGAGCCGCAAAATCAAACCGCTGGCCAGCCTCGCCGCCGAAAGCAACAAAAGGTCGAGCAGATAAAAATAGAAGATGAGCAGGCGAGGCGTGTCGCGAAAGGTAAAGTAGAGCGCCCCGCTGAAGGCAAAGGTGGCGGTGGACACGGCCACGAACAGGGTGCGCGCGTCGCCCACCGGCCTCACATCGCGGCGGATGTTGTACACCGACGTGGCCGCGAACACGACCGGCCACAGCGCCATTGTCATCAGATGCAGGTAGGGGTTGAGAAACGAGTTAGTGTCGCCAAGTTCGCGGCCAAGAGGAAGCCAACGGCGCAGTGAGTCGGCGGCCGCGAGGGCCACTTGCGTCAACAGCACATCGGCCACTAGCAGGGCGATGATCAAACGCCGCAGTTTGCCGAACATGATCCGATTATAGTTTGATTTCGGGTTGGGATCAGTTTGACTGGGTTGGGGGAGCCGACACTGATTCTTGAGCCGCCGCCCGCAACTGCCCGCACCCGGCGTTGATGTCGATGCCGCGGCGGACGCGCACGGTGCAGGGAATGCCGTGTGCGTCGAGGATGGCCTTGAAATCGGCGACGCGCTCGCGGGTGGAAGCGGCTCCGGCGAAATCGCGGGTGGGGTTGAGTGGGATGAGGTTGACGTGCGAGAGAAGTTTGGTTGGGCGGGTGAGCAGGCGGGCGAGTGCGCGGGCTTGCTCGGGCATGTCGTTCTTGCCGTGAATGAGCGCCCACTCGAACGAGATGCGGCGGCCTGTCTTTGCCACGTAATCGCGGCAGGCGGGCATGAGTATGTCCAACGGATATTTGCGGTTGATGGGGATCAGTTCGTTGCGAAGATCGTTGGTGGCGGCGTGAAGGGAGACGGCCAAATTCACTTGCCGCTTCTCATTGGCAAATCGCTCAATCATCGGAATGAGGCCGACGGTGGAGAGGGTGAGTCGGCGCGCGCCGAAGTTGAAGGCTTCGGGATCGGTGAGGCGGTCAACCGCCGCGAGTGCCGCGTCGTAGTTGTGGAACGGTTCGCCCATGCCCATGATCACGATGTTGGTGAGGGCGTCGTTTTCGTTTTTGAGTTGGCGCGCAAACCACAACACTTGCTCCACGATTTCGCCCGCGCTCAAATGGCGGTCGAAGCCCATTTGGCCGGTGGCGCAGAACACACAGCCCATGACGCACCCGGCTTGAGTGGAGATGCACAGCGTGCGCCGGTTGCGGTAGCGCATGAGCACGGTTTCGATTTGATAACCGTCGCGGAGGCGGAAGAGAATTTTGTGGGTGCTGTTGTCGCGCGAGCGAAGGTTGAGCGCGGGGGCGAGGGCGCTGAATTGGAGTTGGCCTTCGAGCAGTTCACGAAGGGCTTTGGGCAGATCGGTCATCGCCGCGAACGAGGGGGCGAGGCGAGTGTAGGCCCACCCCCATACTTGTTTGGCGCGGTAGAGAGGTTGCCCCCATTCGGAGAGGAGGGCGGCGAGTTGTTCGAAGGAGAGATCGAAGAGGGAGGGCATGATGAACGACCGGCAGGCGTATTGTCGCGCTTTCGCCGTCGTTCGTCAATCAGCGTTTCATCACGTCGATCTGCATGAGGCGCTGTTCGGCCAATTGCTGGAGTTGAGGGTCGCGGGTCGTCTGGAGCGCGCGTTTGAAATCGTCGGCGGCCTTTTTGAAATCGCCTTTAGCAAAATAGATTTCGCCCCGGCTGAGGTAACTGGGCGCGTCGCTGCGGTTGGCGGCAATGGCGCGCGAGAAGGCTTCGAGCGCCAGATCGTGCTGTTGGTTTTCGTAATAGGCGCTGCCCAAGTTGAAGTTGAGCACGGCATCATTGGGCCGCGTTTTGAGGCAATGGGCAAAGTCGTCAATGGCCTTGGCGTAGTTGCCGGACTTGTAATGCATCTCGCCGCGTTCGAGGCGGAGTTCAATCCGCTCCGGCAACCCGGCGATGGCTCGGTCGTAGCCGCGGATGGCGTCAGCGAACTCGCCGCGATCTTTGAGCAAGCGCCCGCGCAGGGCAAACACTACCGGGTCTTCGATGCCGTGTTCGATAGCCAGAGAGAGGTCTCGGAGCGCCGCGCTCTTATCGCCGCGCATGCCGTGAATGCGCGCGCGCTGTTCGTAGGCGGCGGCAAAATCCGATTTGCGGAGGATAGCCTGCGTGAAATCGTGCAGGGCTTGCTCCACCAATTTATCGGCAATGCTGACGAGTCCGCGACGGTAATACGCCGACGCATTCTGCGCATCTACTTCGAGCAAGCGGTCATCGTTGGCCGCCAGCGCTTTGTGTTCTTTGAGTTCGAGCAGAGCGGCGCCCTTTTCATCCAATGCGCCCACGTGATCGGACTTGATGGATAGGGCGCGATCAAAATCTTTGATGGCTTCGCGATGTTTGCCCATGCGGGCGCGGGCGAGGCCGCAATAATAGAGCGACTCGGCTTGTTGGGGCGCGAGGCTCACTGCTTTCTCGAAATCGGCCAGCGCAAGTTTGTATTGTTTGAGATCGAAATGCACCACGCCGCGATTGTGCAACAGCAGAGGGTTGTTTGGCTCGAAGCCGAGTGCGGTGTCGTTGTCGGCCAGCGATTTATCCAATTGCTTCAAATGATAATACGCCAGCGCCCGCAGTTGATAACTCGCCACCACCTTGGGGGCGAGGGCAATCACTTTATCCAGATCGGCGATGGCGGCGTCGTGCTGCTTGGCCTTCACAAACGCTTCGGCGCGGTCGAAATAACTGCCGGGCTTGTCGGGCGCAAAATGGATGCACTTCGAGAAATCGGCGATGGCTTTGTGAGGCTCGCCCAACTCCATGAAGCATCTGGCCCGGTGATGATACGCCTGCGGGTTGCTGCCGTCGATGAGTACGGCTTGAGTGAGATCGGCTAACGCGCGGCGGGTGTCGCCCAGCCGCCGATAGACGATGGCGCGTTCGACCATTGCTTGCGGTTCGTTGGGCTTGAGTTCGAGAGCGGTGGTGTAATCGGCGATGGCTTCACGGAAGAGATTCATCTGCCGATAGATTCCGGCGCGGGCAATATACACGCGCGGCTCGTGGGGGGCCGCCTCCACTTGCGCGTCGGCGTCGGCGAGTTTCTTTTCCAGATCGGCGGCGGAAGGTTTGGCGGATCGAGTCATGAGTCGGCTTCCCACCGGGAGGTGAGTTCGGCGATGTCCTCAAACACCCAATCGGGTTGGTAATCCAATGCGATCAACTCCTCGCGAGTCGAAATGCCGGATAGCACAAGGATGCTGCGGATGCCCGCGCGCACTGCGCCGAGGATGTCCGTTTCTAAACGATCGCCGAGCGCGGCTGTGTCGCCTGCGTGGCCGCCGAGCCGGGCCATAGCCTGCTGATACATCATCGGCTCCGGTTTGCCCACGATCACCGGCGCGACTCCGGTGGCGGCCTGCAGTGCGGCCAGCACTGCCCCGTTGCCATGAACGAGGCCGCGCTCGGTGGGCAGTGTGGTGTCGGGGTTGGTGCCGATGAAGGTTGCCCCAGCGCGAATGTTCAATGTGGCTCGCGCAAGTTTCTCCCACGTCAGCCCGCGATCCATTCCAACCACAACGCACGGGGCCTGGTCATCGCTGATGGCGAAGCCGCGTTCGGTGAGCGCCTGAGTGACGCCGGCCTCACCTATGGTATACACCGCCATGCCTTTCGGCGCAATCCCCTCGAGGTGAATGGCCGCCGCCTGCGCCGAGGTCAAAATCTCGTCGCGGCTCACGGTCACGCCCATGCGGCTGAGTTTGGCAATGTATTGCTCAGGGGTTTGGCTGGCGTTGTTCGTCGCCAGCACAAAACGAATCGAACGCCGCCGCAGGAAGGCGAAGAAGTCGGCCAGCCCCGGCGCGGGAACGTCACCGCGCCAAAGCACGCCATCCATATCGATGATGAGGCGGCGGAGGGATAAAAGCGCGGCGGTCATTGAGTCGCATTATAGGCGAGGGCATCGAGCCCAGTATTGCAGACGCAAAACAAAAAGACCTTCGGGGCAGCAATCACTCCGAAGGTCTGATCTGAACGGGTTAATTCTTTTTGCTCTCTGCTTGTTTCTCCGGCGCGGCGAGGACATGATCGATCAGGCCATACTTCACCGCGCCCTCGGCATCGAGGTAAAAGTCGCGCTCGGTGTCGCGCTCGATCACTTCGAGCGATTGGCCGGTGTGCTTGACGAAAACTTTGTTGAGCTTTTCCTTGAGGCGCAGAATTTCTTTCGCTTGAATCTCGATGTCGGTGGCTTGGCCCTGCGCGCCGCCGAGAGGCTGGTGCATGTGAACGGTGGCGTTGGGCAGAGCGTAACGGTAGCCCTTCGTGCCCGCCGTGAGCAGCACCGTGCCAAACGAGGCGGTGACGCCGACGGCGTACGTGGCGATGGGGCAAGTCATCTGCTGCATGGTGTCGTAAATCGCCAGCCCGGCATAAATTTGTCCGCCGGGCGAGTTGATGTACATCTGGATTTCTTTTTCCGGGTCTTCCTGATTGAGAAAGAGAAGCTGGGCGACGATCACGTTCGCCACCTGATCGTTAATGGGTGTGCCGACAAAGATGATGCGGTTCTTCAGCAGAAGCGAGTAAATATCGTACGCGCGCTCGCCGCGCCCCGAAGTTTCGATGACCATTGGAATAAGATTTTGGAAGCTCATAGAATGTGTCCCTATGATTTGCCGCCGGAGCGTTGACTGCGCGCCTGCGGCCTTTCGGTGTGTGCCCGGCAGTCGAAGAATATCGCCTACCCTATCACGCCGATTGTTAGAGTTTTGCTAATGCGCCCCTGCCCGTTTGGACAACTCGCCTCTATTCGGCCTTTTGTTCGGCGGCGGATTCGGGCGCGGGCGCGGGCGCCGAGTCCAGTTCAGCGGCGGGGGCGGCCTCATCCACCGGCTGGGCTTCGGCGATGATCTCGGTCGTCGCCGGCAGAGGCGGATTCTCGCCTTTGGCAATCGCCACCACGCGCTTCACCGCCTGCTCCGAGAGCAAATCGAATCGCACCGAGCGGCGGGCGTTGGCGGTCTGCATCATCTTGCGGTAGCGGTCGGAGTCCTTTCCAAAAAGCGCCGACATCAGATCAATGCGCCCCTCCACTTCGTCGTCGCCCACCGTGAGGCGCTCGGCCTCAATCACTTTGCTAATCGTCAGCGAACGGCGCAGACGCTCGCGGGCGCTTGGCTCGAGGTCTTCGCGCAGCTTTTCATCCGTCACACCGCTGATCTTTTTATAATCTTCCAGAGTCAAGTTTCGTTCGCGCAAGCGGCGGTCGAGGTCTTCTTTCATATCCTCGATTTCGGATTCGAGCAAATACTTGGGATACTTCACCGTCGCGCCGGCCACCACAATATCCACCGCCGATTTGGCATACTCTTCGTCGGCGCGGCGCTTGGCCTGCGCCACCAGCGCCTCACGAACTTTGGCGCGCAGATCGGCCAACGACTCGTAATTGCCCAGCGACTTCGCCAGCTCGTCGTCCCACTCCGGCAGGGAGCGGCTCTTCACGCCTTTGCATATCACCTCGAAGTGCGCCCCTTTGCCGCGCAGAGACTCGTTAGGGTAATCGTCGGGGAAGGTCAATTCAACGCGGCGCTCTTCATCGATCTTCATCCCCGCCACTTTGTCGGCGAAGCCGGGCGCGGGCCAGTTAAGTTTCGGATCGAGCAACACTTCCACATCTTTGTCGTCCATCAAAAACTCTTCGGTGGGTTGAGGCTGAGTCTCGGATTCAGAGTCCGGCGCGGGCGCGGAGGCGGATTCCTCACGGGGCGCCGCCGATTCCATCATCACCTTGCCCACCACATCCACCGTGATCACATCGCCCAATTCGGCGGGTCGATCCACTGGCTCGAGCACCGCTTCGTATTCCCGCATATGCTCCAAACTTTCGTTGAGGGCTTCTTCGGTCACATCGGCTTCGACGTAACCGAGCCGCACATCGCGGTAATTGCCCAGTTCCACTTCCGGTCGGAGAGGAACGGTGTAAGTGAAGACGGGCGGATCGAGCTGGGCATCGGTCATTTGGCCGGGGCCGACGGCGTCGAGATCAAGTTCGTCGAGGGCCTGCTTATAGAGCGTTTGCGAGAGGTCTTCGACGGCGGCTTCTAAAACATTGTCCTCGCCAAGATGGCGGATGACGATTTCATACGGAGCTTTGCCTTTGCGGAAACCCGGAATGGAATAGCGTTGGGCAAGTTTGCGCGCGGCCTTGCGCTTGGCTTCATCGATCTGCGCCGGCTCCAATTCGATTTTGAGTTGGACTTCGCAGGTATCGAGGGGCTGTTGTTCGATCTTCAATGCTGGGATTCCTTCTGGTTTTTAACCGCGAATGGGCAGGCGCGAGTCGCGCCGCGAGGCTCGCGGGGAGTTCGTTCCGGCGACAAGCGCCTGTGAGCGGCGGGATTATATCAGACTTGCTGCTTCTCGCCGCGCTTGCTTTTGAGGACGTTGATGCCGTTGCGCGCCTGCGAGAGGATGCGTTCGAGTTGGGCTTCGAGTTCGCCGAGGCTTTCGATAACGTAGCCGTCGGCGTCGCCCCGAATGAGCTCGGCTTCCTGCTTGGCGTGGTCGATGATCTGCTCGGCTTTGGTTTGCGCGGCCACCGCCACATTTTCGCGCCGGAGCATTTTGTCGCGCTCCTCGCGGGCCACCATCAGCGTGCGCTCGGCCTCTTCTTTGGCTTGAGCCAGAATCTTGTCGCGGTCAGCCAGAGTCTTCTGCGCCTTCTTCACCTCGTCGGGGATCGAGACCCGCATCTGATCGATCAAGTCGATCAGCCGATCTTGATCGACCATGATGGTGTTAGTCAGCGGCACCTGCCGCGCCGTGTTGACAAGTTCTTCCAGTCGATCAACGAGATGAAGGATATCCATGATCGAATTATGAAGGATGACGGATGAAGGATGAATTGGCGCATTCGGGTTGCCACCATTCATCCTTCATCCTTCTTCCTTCGTCCTTAGTCTCTGAGCGCCGTCATGGGCACGAGGGTTTGCCCATCGCCGCCAAGTTCTTTGAAGCGCCGGGCCAGCGCCTCTTGCACCAGCGGCGGCACCATCGAGCTCACGTCGCCGCCGAGCGAGGCGATTTCGCGCACGGTGGTCGAACTCAAAAAAGTGTGTTGTTCGCGAGTGACCAGCGCGCACACCTCGATCTCCGGCACCAGGCGGTGGTTTGCCAATGCCATGCGGAACTCGTGCTCGAAATCAGAGAACACGCGCAAGCCGCGCAGAATCACTTTGGCGTTGACTTGCCTGCAAAAATCCACCGTGAGGCCGCTGTATCCCGTCACAATAATTTTCGGGTGGTTGTCGAACACGGTTCGCACCAGCGCCAGGCGGTCTTCAGGGGAGAAGAGCAATTGTTTGAGGGGCTTATCGTACGCGGCGACGATCACCTTTTCGAAAATGGCCGCGCCCCGTTGGGCAATGTCAATATGCCCGTAGTGGATCGGGTCAAACGTTCCCGGAAAAACTGCAACGATTCCCATTCAACGATTCTTTGGAACGCAGATGACGCTGATGAAACTCGATGAACGCTGATCTGCTTGATTCATTTATCAAGGAAATCGGCGTTTATCAGCGTTCAATCCGCGTTTATCAGCGTTCCCCTGTTCCTTTTCAGCTCACGTCTCCAGCCCCTTCCATCTCGCGCCAGAATTCGGCCAGCCGCTCGGCGATGGCCGCGTGGCCGGGCCGCTCCAGTTTGGGGTCGGCGGCCAACAGGCTGGCGGCCTCCCGCCGGGCAAGGTAGATCAACGGCAGGTCGGTCAGTTTTGCCAATCGCAAATCGCCGAAGCCCGATTGCCGCGTGCCCAAAAATTCGCCGGGGCCGCGCAGTTCCAAATCTTTCTCGGCCAGCGCGAACCCATCCTGACTCTGTTCCATTGCTCTCAGCCGCGCGTTGCTTTCGTCCTTCGCGTTCGATCCGAGATCGGACGCGAGCAAGCAATACGATTGATGCGCGCCCCGCCCCACGCGGCCACGAAACTGATGCAGCTGCGAGAGGCCGAATCGGTTTGCGCCCTCCACCAGCACCGTGCTGGCATTGGGCACATCTACGCCCACCTCGACCACCGAAGTCGAGACGAGCACTTGCGTTTCGCCGTTGCGGAAAGCGGCCATGGCCGCCTCCTTTTCGTCGGCCTTCATTCTGCCGTGAAGCAGCCCCAAGCGCAAGTCGGGGAAGATTTGCGTTTGTAGCCGCTCGTACTCGTCCACGGCCGCTTTCGCTTCCACCTTCTCCGACTCTTCGACGAGCGGGCAAATGACGTATGCCTGCCGCCCATCCTGCACTTGCTTTCGCAAAAAGGCGTAAGCCCGTTCGCGCTCGTCCACGTACAAAATGCGCGTGTCGATGGGCAAACGTCCCGGCGGCATCTCATCGATGATCGACAGATCGAGATCGCCGTACAGCGTGAGCGCCAACGTGCGCGGGATGGGCGTCGCCGTCATCACCAGCAAATGAGGGTTGCCGCCTTTGCCGCGCAGCTTGGCTCGTTGGGACACGCCGAACCGATGCTGTTCATCCACCACCACCAAACCCAAATTGGCGAACTCCACCTTTTCTTGAATGACCGCTTGCGTGCCAACGACAATCTTAATCGTCCCACCGCGCAGGCCATCGTAAATCGCTCGCTTCTCCGAGTCCGGCGTCGAACCCAACAGCAACGCAATTTGAGATTCGAGATTTGGAATTTGGAGTTTGAGATTTCGATAATGTTGTTCGGCGAGAATGGCGGTGGGGGCCATCATGGCCGCCTGCGCTCCGGCGTTCACAGCCACCGTCATTGCCAGCGCGGCCACCACCGTTTTGCCCGAGCCCACATCACCCTGCAGCAAACGGTTCATCGGCGCAGTGCGGCTCATGTCGGCGCGAATGTCGGCCAGCGCGCGCTTCTGCGCTCCGGTGAGTTCGTACGGCAATCCCGCGATCTGATCATTCAATGGCGCATCGTCAATCGTCAGCGGCTGCGCCGTCTCCGCTTTCCATTCAGCTCTCTGCTTCTGCACGCCCAACTGCAACAGCATCATCTCGTCGAAAGCCAGCCGTTTGCGCGCCGCCGCCAACGACTCTTGGCTGTCGGGAAAATGAATTTGCGATAGCGCCTCACTATACGGAATCAAATTGCCGCGCGAGCGAATCTCTTCGGGCAAGTGTTCGCTCACCTTCGGCGCAGTGTAGCCCACCGCTTCATACATCCAGCGGCGCATGGCAGTGGCGCTCACATCTTTCGTCAGCGGATACACCGGCACAATGCGTCCCGTCTCCAACGACTCTCGATCCACACTTTCGAGCACTGGCCCCTTCAGCGTAAGCCGCCCCAAATACGAATCCACTCTTCCGGCCACTTGCACCTGCCGGCCCGGCGTGAGTTTGTTCGCCAGCCACGGCTGATTGAACCACGTCACCTCAATCATGCCCGTTCCGTCGCTCAACACGCCGGTCACCATCACGGCTCGCCCGCCCTGAATCCGTTTCGTTCCGGCGTCCCACACCGTCGCCACAATCGTCACCTCTTCTCCGTATTCGAGGCGGTTGATCGGTTTGAGGTGCGAGTAATCCACATGCCGGCGCGGGAAGAAGAAGAGCGCGTCGCGCATGGAGCGCAGGCCGAGGCGTTGCAAGTTCTCGGCCTGTTTGGGGCCGATGCCGCGCAGAACGGTGAGCGGCGCGTCGAGCCCCACGCCCGCAGGCTCGGGCGGCAATGCTCTGCGCTTTGTGGGGGCGGGCTTTGGGGGAATGGGGCGCGGCGCGGGCCGGGGCCGGGGCGGATCCCTGCGAGGAGGTTGGATGGGCTGAGAAGCGGGAGCGGCGGGCGGGGGAGCGATCTCTCGAACCGGAGCCGAGTCCATCGTAGGCGCCGACTCCACTTCTTGCGTGAACGCCGTTTTCTCCATTGGCGGCGGCTTTTCTTGCGGTTGCGTGAGTTGCGGTTTGGGCGGCGCAGTGGGCAACTTGGGCAGGAAGGCTTTGGCCGCCTCGGCGCGTTGCTCGGGCGCGAGCGAGCCGTAGTCGCGCATCCACGCCACCGCCTCGGCAATCACCGCATCGTCGAAACCGGATTTGCGCGCCTGCTGTTCGAACGCCGGAACAAATTTGCCGAGGCCGCCGGAAACAGTTTTGTTATCGTATCCGCGAGTGCCCTCATTACGCAACATACTACGGAGTGTGTCGAAGGGGTTAGGCATTGCGCTATTTTACTATCGCTACTGCAACTGCGTTCGGGCCGATGTGTGTGCCGATGGTGGGCGCGGCTTGCAGGATGGGCGCGGGGGCGGCGCACTGTCCGGCCAGTTGATCGCGCACGTCGGCGGCGAGGGAGGCGTTGTCGGTATACATCACCGCCAGCCGCTCGAGGCGGCCCATCGCCTTCACCTGCGCGATGAATTCGGGCATGGCTTTGTGCCGCGTGCGATTCTGGGCGATCACTTTCAGCGCGCCGCCCGCAAGTTCGATGAGCGGTTTGATTTGCAGAACTCCGGCGATAGAGGCGCGCAGAAGGCTGATGCGCCCACTGCGCCGCAGGTTATCCACCGTGTCGAGCAACGCCAGCACAACGGTACGGCGGATGGTGGAAGCAACAGCCTCGAGCACGGCTTCGAGCGCAAGCCCGGCGGCAATGGCTTCGGCGGCGGCGATGACGGGCCAGCCCACGCCCATGCTCAGTGATCCCGCGTCAATCACGCGCACGCGCCCGCCAAAAGGTTCCGCGCCGAGCCGGGCCGCGTTGTAGATTCCGCTGAGGGTAGCGGCAGTGTGAATGGAGACGATGGGGCCTTCGGGCAGAGAGGCGTAAACGGTTTCGAACTCCCCGGCGGCGGGCGCGGCAGTAGTGGGCAGAGGGTCGAAGGCCGCCAATCGGCGGTAATACTCTTCGCGGCTGATGTCCACGCTGTCGCGGAACGATTGCCCGCCCATCACCACCAGCGACGGCACGACTCGAATGCCGTGCCGCTCGACGAGATCGGGAGGAACGTCGGCGGTGCTGTCGGTGACAAGGTTAATTGTCATCCGGCAGCCCTTCGAAGACGATCACTCCCATGGCGTTGGGGCCGAGGTAGGTTGCCAGCGCCGGGCCGTACACTTCCACCGGAAACTCCCGGCCCGGAAAATCAATCGCCAACTGATCGAGCACGAGCCGCGTGTCGGCGGTGATCTCCGGCGTGCTTTGCAGAATTGCCAAATGCTCCAGCTCGGAAAACTCGGAGGCGAACTCGATCAGTTTCTCGGTGGCCTGCAATCGGTTGCGCAACTTCTCCATCACCACGATGTCGCCCTCTTCGATGGCGAGGAATGGTTTGATGCCGAGCATCGCGCCGAGAATGGCCTGCGTTTTGTTGAAGCGTTTGTTGTGCGCGAGGTATTCGAGCGAGTCCACGAAGAAGACGACATACACGCGGGGGATGAGGCCGCGCACAATGCGGACGATGTCGTCGGGGGTGGCGCCGTCGGCGGCGGCGCGGGCGGCGGCCTCCACCAGCAGGCCAAGCCCCACCGAAGTCGTCATCGAATCGATCACTTGAATGTTGCAGCGTCCTGCCAGCGGCTCGCTTCCTGCTTTGGCGTTGCGCCACACGCGCCCCAGTTTGCTGGAGAGGTGAATGGAAACGATTTGATTGCTCGACTGGGCTGCCTCATCGTACACGGCGGTGAACTGTTCGGGCGTGGGGGAGGCGGCGGTGGGCAGGGCGCTGTTGGCCGCGCCCAGCCGGGCGAAGAATTGCGCGGGCGAAATATCGACGCCGTCGCGAAACGATTCTTTGCCGAAATGAATGGTGAGCGGCGCGACGGTGATGTTGTGCTTTTGCGCGAAGTCGGGGTCGGCGAAGTGCGCGGTGCTGTCGGTGACGATGCGGACGCGAGGCATGAACTCAATGAACAATGAGAGAATGAACAATGAACGCGCCGACTCATTGTTCATTGTGTCATTGTCCATTGTTCATTTCCTTTCACTCCAGTGAAAAGATGTAATGGTAGTGGGGTTGTCCCCCGTGATAAGTTTCCACCGTGAGGTGGCCGAACTCTTCGACGATGGCCGCGGCGGCGGCTTGAGCCTGTTCTTCGGTGAGGCCGTTGCCGTAATACAGAGTCGCCAGTTCGCGGCCGGGCGCGTCCATGTGCTTGAGCAAATCGATGACGACTCGCTCGGGCGACTCTCCGGCGCAGGCCAGCTGGCCGTTGCGCAAACCGATGATCTGGCCTTCGGTCACCGACACCCCGTCGAGTTCCACCGTGCGCGTGGCCGTCGTCACCTCGCCGGTATCTATCTCGCCCATACGGTTCTGCATCGAGGCCGCCACCTCATCGAAATCGCCGTCGGGGTTGAATGACAGCATGGCGCTGATGCCCTGCGGCACGGTGCGCGTGGGAACGACTCTCACTTTCTTCACCGAGTGATCGGCGGCTTGCTGGGCGGCGAGTTGAATGTTCTTGTTGTTGGGCAGGATGATGATCTTGTCGGTGAGCAGATCTTCGAACGCGCTCATGATGTCGGCGGTGCTGGGGTTCATGGTTTGGCCGCCGGAGACGATGGCAACCGCCGGGGCGGTGAACACGCGGTCGAAGCCGGGCCCGGGCGAAACGATCACCGCCACAATCTGCCCGTCTTTCATATCCACTGGCGGCTTGCCGCTGGCCTTGCCTCGCGCCAGCGTGTCGTCCATCTGCGCTAGCAGGTTTTCCATGTGCACGTTGACGACCGTGCCAAGCGACTCGGCCAGCTCAATCGGTTGGAGGCGTTTCTCGATGGGCAAATGAACGTGAACGCGGTAAATATTTTCGCCCGCGCCCACTTGAATTGAAGTGCCGATGTTTTCGAGCTGCGCGTAAAAACTCTTGAGCTCGAGTTCGCGGTGCGGGCGAAAGTCCACCACCACTTCCCAATCCTGCCCCGGTTCCACCGCCTCCATTGCCGCGCCCACTTGGGCGAGATCGAGCGGCTTCACTTCGGCCTCGGGCGCGGTATCGAGCGGCAGGCCCAGCGCGTACCTCAGCATCCCTTCGAGCAAAAGGGTGAGGCCCTGCCCGCCGGAGTCCACCACGCCCGCTTGCTTGAGCACGGGCAGAAGTTCGGGGGTTTTGGCGACGGAGTCCCGGCCAGCATCCACAACACGGTCGAGGACGTAAAGCAGGTCGGTGTGATCGGCGGCGGCCACTTCGGAGGTCACGGCCATATCTTTGGAGACGGTGAGGATCGTTCCCTCCACCGGCTTCACCACGCCGCGATACGCTGTGTCGGTGGCTTCGCGCATCGCGTGGGCCATATCGGCGGCGTTGAACTCGGCCTTCTCGCCGAGTCCGCGCGCGAACCCGCGCCAGATTTGCGAGAGGATGACTCCGCTGTTGCCGCGCGCGCCCATGAGCGCTCCGTGCGCGACGGCGTGAGCCACCTTGCCCGCGTTGACCTCGTTGCTGTTTTCGATCTCTTTCCACGCCGCTTGCATGGTGAGGAGCATATTCGTGCCAGTGTCGCCGTCGGGAACGGGGAAGACGTTGAGGGCGTTGACGGCTTGATAGTTGGCGGTGAGCCATTGGAGGGCGGCGTGGGTGAGGCGCTTGAGGCCGTGTCCGTCGCACGTGAGAATCTTTTCCCCTTTGCGAATCAAACGCCGCGCGGCGCGATGGTCATTAGGCGTTGGCATAATTAATCGGTGGTGCTCACTCTCAACCCCTGCACGTACACGTTGACCTCGCTCACCGAAAGGCCGGTCGTCTTTTCCACACTGAAGCGCACGGTGTTGGCGACCGAGTGCGCCACCGACGTGATGCGCGTGCCGTATTCGACGATGACGTGCAAATCGATGGCCACTGCGTCGCTGCCGATGTGAACGTCGATGCCCCGATGGGGATCGCCGGTGAGCATCGTGGCAATGCCATCCACCGCGTTCTTGGCCGCCATGCCCACGACGCCATACGAGCGGGTGGCGGCGTAAGCGGCAATGCTCGCCACTGCCTGCGGCGAAATCTCGATCTTGCCATCGGTTTGCGATGCGGGAACAACTTCTTTGTGATCGGTCATAGACTGAAACCCCGAAGTATGGTAATATCTCGTCTGCGAGACCAACCGGGCGCGAGCAAAACAGGCGCCCGTTATTTGTGAAAGGAACGAACTCAGATGGCTAAGTGCAGTAATTGTGGCAAGGCAGTGGTCTTCGGGCGCGCGGTGTCGCACTCGAAACGCGCCACCAACCGCCCCTTCCACCCTAACCTTCAGCGGGTGACGGTGATGCAAAACGGCAAGCCGGTGAAAACCACGTGGTGCGCCAAATGCATCAAGTCGCTTGGCAAAGTGCGCTAACCCTGTCCTCGCTCAACGAACCGGCGGCCCCGCCGGTTTTTTGTTTAACCCTCGCGCCGATCATACCTGCCCGACTCGTAAAACGCAAGGGAGTATCGCCCTCATTATTTGGTAAACTTGTCAACACACTCCACACGGCAAAGGATACCCCGCACATGGCTATTCGCAACTCATCGGCAAAATGGGAAGGCAACCTCAACGACGGCAGTGGAACGATGCGGCTGGGAAGCGGCGCCTACGAAGGCCCTTTCACCTTCGCCTCCCGCTTCGCCGACGGCCCCGGCACCAACCCCGAAGAGCTCATCGGCGCGGCCCACGCCGGATGCTTTTCCATGTTCCTTTCCGCCCTCCTCTCCAAAGGCGGCTTCCCGCCCAAAGCCATTCGCACCACCGCCACGGTCCATCTCGGCGACGGCCCGACCATCACCCTCATTGAGTTGAACACCGAAGGCGACGTGCCCGGCTGTGACGAAAAGACTTTCCTCGAACAGGCCGACAACGCCAAGAAAGGCTGCCCCGTCTCGAAGGCGCTGGCCGCTGTTGAGATCAAACTGAGCGCCAAACTCATCGCCGCGTAATTTCTCCCAAGTGCCGGTCCGTAAACCCGTTGGGGCAGGACTTGCCCCTGCCCATTGCAGGCGACCGCAACCCCGCCAGAGGCGGGGCAGGTGATCGTCCCCTACGTTTGCCGTGCTCACTGTTTCCCTTTTGGGGACGCCGACTCTCACCCTCGACCGGCGTCCCCTCTCCGTTAACCGCCGCAAGAGCCGCGCCCTGCTCTATTGTCAACGTGGAGATCGACGCCGCCAGCATCAACACCCGCGAGCCTCAGCGCGACGGCCACCTCAAATCGCCCGACTTCCTCAACGCCGCCGAATATCCCGCCCTGACCTTCAAGAGCAAGCGCGTTCAGAAATTGGACGAGGCGCACGGTCGAATCGTCGGCGACCTCACCATTCGCGGCACGACCCGCGAGGTGGCGTTGGAGGTCGAATACAACGGTCAGGCCAAAAGCCCGTGGGGGTCCACCAGCGCCGGGTTCACCGCCTCTACCAAAATCAATCGCAAGGATTGGGACTTGAACTGGAACGTGGCCCTCGAAACCAGCGGTTGGCTGGTGGGCGATGAAGTGAGCATCAGCATCGAGCTCGAAATCATCAAGCAGGCCGAAGCCGCGCCCGAAGCGATTGCCGTCGCCGCGTAGCCCCAAGGATTGAGTTGATAGCAACCACGGATTGCGCGGATTTCACCGACGGGGTGAAGCATTTCCGTGCAATCCGTGAAATCTGTGGTTCCTGTCATCCGCGTTCCCCTCTGCCCCGCATCTCCATCGCCCGCCTCACCATTTCCTCCGCCGACATTCCCCGCATCTGCCTCATCATCCATTCCAACTCGGCCCGCTCATCGGGCGGCACGTTCAACTGACTCAGAATCTGCGTCACCTCATCCGGCCCGGTGGTCAGCGTAGGCCGGGCCTGCGGCGTGCGCGAATAGAACTGCGCGCGCTGGGCGGGAGTCATGGCCGCCAGCCGCCGCGCCGACTCTAACGCCTCCCGATCCGAGTCGGCGTCCGGCAGAGTCATTCTTTCGTCCAGCGCCACCACTTCTTCCAGCAATCGAATCGCGTCGTCCCATCGTTCCATGCCGGTGTAATAATCGGCGAGGTTGAACAGCAACGCGCTCAGCGTCACGAAGTCGTCGGCGCTTTGCGCCACTGCGCGGGCATGCGCCACCACGCGCTCCTGCGTTTCCGCCGCCGCCGCAAAATCTCCGCGCCCGGCCGCCGCCCGCGCCGAGTCAATCGCAAGGTTGAGTTGAGGGGTGAGCATGTTTTCAGATCCTCATTCGTTTACTCCCACCCCAGCCCTCCCCCATTTGCAAAACCACAAATGGGGGAGGGAGAATGTGCGCTCTCCCCTCCCCAAAAGCGGTGTTCTTTTGGGGAGGGGCCGGGGGTGGGGTCAGATCAGCTCAAACATTACGAAAGGTTAGTGGGAGCAACGAAAGCCGTCGTGGTTGAGCCCGAGGTCGGGGGTGTTCCTGTCGCGAATCGAAGCGCGAACGACCTGCGCATCCTCGTCCCAGGAGCCGCCACGCAGTACGCGAGCATCCCCCGATGTTGGCCCCGGCGGATTCGCGGAAGGCGAGTTGTTGTAGTAATTTTCGCCGTACCAATCATTCACCCACTCCCACACGTTGCCAGCCATATCCAATGCGCCATAAGGCGATGCGCCATCAGGGTACGTTCCCACCGGCGCAGTGAATTGATAGCCGTCGTCCACTGTTTTGTCCGCCCAATCCACCTTCAAGTTGCTGTCGGCAAAGTTCAGCAAGTTGCCCGCCACGTTGCCATTGCCCCACGGATACTTGCGTCCATCATCACCCCGCGCCGCCTTCTCCCATTCGGCCTCGGTTGGCAAGCGGCGGCCGGCCCATTCGCAATACGCGCTCGCGTCATTCCACGAAACATTGATCACCGGATGGTTCTCCAATCCGCCCAAGTTCGAGTCTGGCCCGCGCGGGTGCGCCCAATCTGCGCCATTCGTCTGTTCCCAACTTGCCGATGACGGATTGAACACGTAAGACCAGCCCGCTTTCTCGGCGTCGGTTTCATAGCCGGTGGCCTC
>VGOW01000002.1 GCA_016875735.1 Chloroflexota bacterium
TGCTGTCTCCTTGTGGGAGCCAGCATGGACTAAATTTTGCGAAGGGGGTTACTCTCTGATTTTGTTTACGATGTCGTGAGACTCCGCCGTTTTATTCTGTTCACGATGTCATGAGACACGACAACTAGTCCTTTTTCACGGAGCGTTGACGTGGGATCACACTTGACAACGAAACAGAAACAAAAGAGCCTGCCCAAAAGGGGCAGGCTCAAAGGGAAAGCGAGGCTGCTTGCGGCTACAAGTCTTTGCACAAACGCCGCGCGTCATAAATGGCGGCGTGGATGTTGCGGCTCGACACCGCGTCGCCGATGCGGAAGAGTTGATACTTGCCAGCGGAGTTGTTGACGAGCGCTTGCCGACGACCGGCGATCAATGCTTCGATGTCAACTTCCCCATCGTTGGAAGAGTCAGCTTTGAGATCGGCGTACAGATCCGCCACCGGCAACGTGCCGTTTTCGATCACGACCTGATCGATCACGCGCTCCATCGCCGATTTGTTGTACTCGTTGAACAACGTCGCCCGCAGTTGGCGGCCCTGCGGCGAAATTTTCGTCAGGCGATAATGCAACGTCAGTGTGATGCCGTGCTCGTAAAATGATTTCAGATACGCCGGGTAACTCGTGCCACCGATCTCCTGCGCCACCGTTCGATCCGGCGTCACCAATTCCACCCGCGACCCGGCGGCAAGCAAATACTCCACGCACGAATAGCCTTCGTGATTGCCATGATCGTCGAAGAACAAAACATTTTCGGCGGGTTTCACGCCGCCATTCAGAATATCCCAAGTGGAGGCGGCCAACTGCCCGCCCTCGACGAGAAAACTGGCGTCGGGCATTCCGCCGGTAGCGACGATCACCACATCGGGATTCTCTGCCATCACATCGGCGGCTTCCGCGTAGCGGTTGAAACGAGCATCAACTCCCAATCGCCTAACTTGATGGTACAGCCAATCGGTGATGCCGATAATATCGGCCCGGCGCGGGGCGCGCGCGGCGATTTGCACTTGCCCGCCCGGTTTGCTGTTGGCCTCGAACAGAATCACTCGATGCCCGCGCTCGGCGCACACGCGCGCCGCCTCCAGCCCGGCCGGGCCGGCGCCCACCACCACCACCCGGCGCGGCGGCTCGGTTGATTTGGCGATGAGGTGAGGGATCGTTTCTTCGCGCCCCGTCGCCGGGTTGTGAACGCACAGCGCCTCGCGCCCAACGTAGATCCGATCGATGCAATAGCCCATGCCCACGCACGGGCGAATTTGATCCTCTTCGCCGCGCTCGACCTTTGCCACAAGATGGGGATCGGCCATGAGCGCGCGAGTCATGCCCACCATATCCACGATCCCGGCGCGGAGGGCGTGGCGAGCCGTGGCCACATCGGCGATGCGCGCGGCATGGAACAGAGGTATTTCCACCTCTTCGCGGATGGCGGCGACGAGCGGCAGGTGCGGCGCGCTGGGCGTGCCCATGTTTGGAATCACATGCGAGAGCGCCTCATCGGTGGCGATATACCCCTTGACGATGTTCAGGAAATCGAGCATCCCGGTGGATACGAGTCGCCGCACGATGACGAGGCAATCCTTATACGTCAGCCCGCCTTCCACACTTTCATCTCCCGACATGCGGATGCCGACGATGAACTCATCGCCGACTTGTTTGCGAATCTCGGCCAGCGCATCCAAACTGAAGCGCATCCGATTCTCGAAACTGCCGCCATACTCGTCCGTGCGGCGGTTGACCAACGGAGTCCAAAAACTGTCGAAGAGATGGCCGTAGGCTTCGATCTCGACTCCGTCCAATCCCCCTTCTTTGCATCGCCGCGCCGCCGCGCCGTAGGTTTTGATCACACGCTTGATGTCGGCGTGTTCCATCTCTTTAGGAATGGAGCGATGAGCCGGTTCGCGCACCGGAGACGGCGCAATGACCGGCAGCCAGTTCTCAGTGTCCCAATAGGTGCGCCGCCCCATGTGCGTGATCTGGCACATGGCCGCCGCGCCGTGTCGGTGAAGACGCTCGGCCATTTGTTGAAAGTAGGGGATGATCGAATCATCGCCCACATAGATTTGGCCGAAGGCCGCCGGGGAATCAGGCGCAATGTTGGCGGAGCCGCCGAACATGGTGAGCGCCACGCCGCCCTTGGCTTTTTCTTCTTGATACAGTTGATAGCGCAGTTTCGGTTTTGCGTCCTCGGCGTACGACGGCTCGTGGCTGGTGCTCATCACCCGATTCTTGAGCCGGAGGTGTTTGAGTTGGAAGGGTTGCAAAAGGGGATCGGTCTGACTCATAGCAGGCTGCTCGACAAAACTGGGCAGACGCAAGGCCTGCCCCTACACATCAACGAAAGACGAACAATTTATCCACCGCATCGGCCAACTGCCTCAAATTTGCCACCTGATACACTGCATCGACGATGGGCGCATAACGCAGCATGTCGCTGTCGCCGGTGCCCCACTCGTATTTGTCTTCGGGGTTGAACCACACCGCGCGGCGCGCGCGCCTCTGCAACTGCTGAAGCAGATCGAGCCGCGGATCGTTGTAATTGTTTCGGCCATCGCCGCAAATGATCAGCGTCGTGCGGTTGTCCACCGCGTCGCCGAACTCTTTGACGAATTGAGTCAGGCTCGCGCCGAGATCAGTGTTGTAGTGTCCCGATGGCAGGCGGCGCAACACCACCGGCACAGCAACTTCCGGGCGATGCGCGGCAAACTCGTCGGTCACTTCTTCGATGTGATCGATGAAAGCGAACGACCGCGCCCGCCCCACCTGATCCTGCATCTCGTACACCAACCGCAAAAGGAAATCGACGACGGGACGCATCGAAGTGGACACGTCGCAGATGAGGGCGAACTTGGGTTTGAGCCGTCTCTTCTTCCATCGTAGATCGAACGGGATGCCGCCGTGCCGGACGTTGGCGCGCAGTGTGCTCTTGGCGTCGAACGTGGGGCCGCGTCCTTTTCGCTGGCGCAAGGCGGCCCGCGAACGCAGTTTTGCCGCCAGCCGAGTCATCTCTCGCCGTAACTCGCGCGCTTCCGATTCGCTGAGCGAGTTGAAGGGCCGATCCATCAATTCATCCACGGCGGCTTTGTCGGGCGGCTGTTCGGAGAGGCGGCGGGCCAGCGACTCGCCGACGTATTGCTCGGCCTGCTCGGCAATAGCCTGCGCGTTCTGTTCCAGCAGTTCGCGCAATTGCGCCAGCGCTTCAAGGCTCATTCCGAGTTGCGCCAACTGCGCCAGCAGTTTTTCTATCTCTGCGGCGAGATCATCCAGCCCCATCTCGCGCAGCATTTGCCGGGTGAGGTAGCGGATATTTTCGGGCCGGGTATTGCGGTCGGCTCCCACGCGGCGGGCGAGCCGTTCGAGTTCTTCGGGCGAGAGGTCTTGGCCTTTCACCAATCGGCGGATCAAATCTTTGAGTTCACCTGCGAGGCCGCGCATGGCATCGCGCAGCATGGCTTGCTCGTCGGGAGTCAGAACGTCGGAGGGGGGAATCAGCGGCGGCCCGCCCGCTGAAAAGTAGAGCGGGAAGAGTTTGTCGAAGATCGCGCCGTCGGAATGATCTTTGATGAGTGTGGCTTTGAGCGCCGACCGAAACAGATCGCGGTTAGCGATGCCGATGTGCGCGGTGGCGCGAACGGCGTCTTGCGACTCGGCCAACGAAATGCGCACGCCAGCGGCGCGCAGTCCGGCGATGAATTGAATGATGCGATCTTCCATAGCACAGCGGTGAGCGATCAGCGTTCAGCCATCAGCCGAGTGCTGATCGCTGAAGACTAAATCCGCTTTAGAGGGCGAATGTTGCCATCGAACGTACTGCCCGAATCGGGATCGGTGGGGCGGCTGCTCCGGCGTGGGGAGTCCTCGCGGTGGATGGTGGCGCGGGCGCGCTGCACGTCGGCTTCGTGCTTGAGAAGAATCGTGAGAGTCGTCTCCAGCGTCTCTTTATCGAGGTTCTTGGCATTGAGGAGAACGAGCGCCTTCGCCCAATCGAGCGTTTCGCTGACGCTGGGGCTTTTCTTGAGATCGAGCCGGCGCAGACGTTGAACGAACTCCACCGCTTGCCGGGCGAGCGCGGGCGAAAGATCGGGCACTTTGAGTCGGACGACACGCAGTTCCGCTTCGGGGGTGGGGTAGTCGATGAAGAGATAAACACACCGCCGCTTGAGGGCCTCGGACAGTTCGCGGGTGTTGTTGGAGGTGAGCAGAACGAGCGGCTGATGTTTGGCTTTGAGCGTGCCAATCTCCGGGACGCTCACCTGAAAATCGGAGAGCACTTCGAGCAGAAAGGCTTCGAACTCGGCGTCGGTGCGGTCGATTTCGTCGATGAGCAGAGTGATGGGCGTGTCGGAGAGGACAGCTTTGAGCAGAGGGCGCGGCAAAAGAAAACGTTGAGAAAAAAAGATGTCCTCTTCTTTCGCCAATCGGTCGGCGGCGGAGGCGAGGCTTTGCGAATCGGCCAACAGCGTTTGCAGTTTGTCGCGCAACAACTGCGTGTACAGCATCTGTTTCGCGTATTCCCATTCGTAGAGGGCTTTGGTTTCGTCCAGCCCTTCGTAGCATTGCAGGCGCACCAGTTCGCGTCCGGCGGCGGCGGCCCACGCTTTTGCCAATTCCGTTTTGCCCACGCCTGCCGGGCCCTCCGCCAGCACCGGCTTGCCCAGCCGCTCGGCGAGGTAAAGCACGGTGGAGATTTCACTGGAAGCAATGTACTGCTGTTTGCCGAGCGCGTCGGCGACTTCGGTGGTTGTGTTGAACATATACGGCCTCTCCTTTTCAAAATCGATCAGGCAACTTGAAAGGATTGGCCCAACGGCTGAAACTCTCCAACTTCATGGCGTTCAAGTTTCGCGCGAATTTGCTCAAACTTCCTGACCGTCTCCTGAGAATACAAACGCTCACCACACTTCAAACAGACTTCTGCGCGCACCATCAGAACCGCTGTATCGGCCCCACCACGCAGGATCTTCTCAACATCCTTTTCAATCAGATCGCCCCCACACACCGGACATTTACTGAACGGCATCATCTTTCGGTTTCCTTATCTATGGTCATTCGCTCTCATCTTCTCGCACAACACGCCAATGCAGACTCCGTCTCAACATCGCATCTAAATACTCACCTTACGCACTCGATGTCATTGCGAGCGATTTGTGCGAAGCAATCCCCCGAGCAAACCGAGATTGCTTCGGGCGAAAACCACTGCCCTCGCAATGACACTGCGTAAGGTGAGTGTATTGAGTTATCCCGCAACGGGCTTGCCGTTCTTGTAGAACAGTTCCCCGTCCACGTGGATTTCGCTCTCGGCCATATCGCACAGCATATCCCAATGCAAACCGGATTCGTTTTTGCCGCCGGTCTCGGGGTAACTCGCGCCAGCGGCCAAATGAATCGTGCCGCCAATCTTTTCGTCGAACAACATATTTTTGGTGAAGCGCTGGATGCCGTAGTTCGTGCCAATGCCCAACTCGCCCAAATAGCGCGCGCCCGCATCGGTATTGAGCAGTGAGGTGAGAAGCTCCTGGCCTTTCGTCGCTTTCTCCTTCACCACTTTGCCGTTCTCGAACCACAATTCGATGTCGGTGACCTCTTGCCCGCCGTAAATGGCCGGGTAACGGAATCGGATCCATCCGTTGGCCGACTCTTCGACCGGGCCGGTGAAAATTTCGCCGTCGGGGAAATTGTACTTGCCGTCGGCTTCTTTGAATTTGCGATCTTTGATTGACAGAGCGAGATCGACATTCGCGCCCTTCAGAGTCACGCGATCTTTCCCGGCCAGCCAGCCGATCAGTTTTTGCTGGCGCGCGCCCTCTTCGCGCCACCGCGCCACCGGGTCCGGATCGTCGAGCAAGCCCGCGCCGTACACAAAATCTCGATAGTCGTCGAGACTCATATCGGCCTCTTGCGCCATCGCATGCGTGGGATAGACCGTGACACACCAGCGCAGTTCGTTGCGGGCGGCGCGCTCCATCAACAGTTTGCTGAGCGGAGCGCCGGCTTTGCGGGCGCGCGCCTGCCGCGCCGGGTCGATGGCGCTCAGTTCGCGCGTGTTGTGCTGGGCGTCAATGAACAACACAGCATCGAAGGTTTCGGTGACCAGTTTTCGCACCGGCGACACAAAATCGAGTTGGGCTTCGGAAGCGTATTTGTAAAACGCTTCGTCTGCGCCGGGCAATGCGTTTTGCGCGAACACGTGCGCTCCGGCGCGAATCGCTTCGGCGTAGATTGCCAGCGAGAGTTCTTCGGCCTGCGGCGAGGTGCGCAGGTTGAACTGCTGGCCGGGTTTGAGTTCGAGCGAATAACGGACGAGCACTTGAGCAAGCTTGACGGCGCGCGGCTCGGGCATGGATAACAGGCTCCTTCGGAAATCTGATGACAAGAGGCTTAAGCCCCTTGCCCGGCGATTCTACTTTCCTTCTTTCAGTTCCCGCAAATACCACAGCAGATCATCTTCGGGATGGTCAACGCCGAATGAGGATAGCATGGCGGCCAATTCCCCGCGGTGGTGCGTGGCGTGATTGGCGACGTGCAACATGAGTTGGCCGAGCGGGAAGGTGCGCGTTTCACCTTTGGTGTTGGTGTAGGCCACCTCGCGTTTCAGCGCCTTCTCATCACACCCGGCGATGAACAATTCCGTCTCCGCGTTGAGCCCTTCCCACGCGCGCACCAAATCGCCATAGGTGGGGAAGTCGGCGGCCTGCCGCAATGCTTTGGGCGATGTCCCCATCCAACGGGCCAGCCACACCGTCTCGGCGGCGAACATGTGGGTGAGCAGTTTGTGCACACTGCCCCACGATTGGTTCACTTCGCGTGACCATTCCTCTACCGTCAATCCGGCGCACGCCGCGAGCATTCGACGATTAGCCCAGCAGTTGTACTCGAATAGGGTTTTGATGGTGGAGAGGGAGGACATCATTCACCTGTGAAATGGATTTGGCGCAAGAGGCGGCCTGTCAATGGCTCGTCGGCGTTGCCTCAGCGGCGGGTGAATTGTAACCCATTGCGAACTCTATCGCCTGATCCATTGTCATCGCCCGGCCTTCATCCCGCGCAGCATTGAATGTGGATTCGTCCAGTTGGGCGCGCGCAGCAACGGCCTCCCGTTCCCATGCCGCGTGGTCGGCGGGCGCGGGTCGGGCGCCGATCCCATCCCACAGCGCCTCCACCGCTCCCAACAACCGCGCCGCGCGATCCGGTTGCTTCAGCGCCGCCGCCAAACAAGCACAGCCGCGTAGAAGTGAGGAGATACAGCGCATGTCTTTGAGGTCGTACTGCAACATCAGCCCATCATGGAATTGCTGTTGCGCCGCGGCCGCATCGCCCTGCGCCAACGCAATACTCCCCAACGTTTCCAGCGCCGCAGATGCCGAGTGCTTGTGCCCGATTTCGCGCGCAATGCGCACCGCCTCTCCGGCCAATGCGCTCGCGCGTTGAAGATCGCCGCTCTGCTGAATCTGCCGTGCCAGCACACACAGAGTGGTTCCTAAACAGCCGCGATCATTCAGTTGGCTAAAGATGCCCACGCTTTGCTCACTGGCACTGATTGCCTGTTCGAGACGGCCCTGATTCTGCATGGCTTCGCTGAGAGCGCGCAGAGCCGTGGCGATGCCGTGCTTATCATCCAACTCTCGATAGAGGGCGAAGCTATCGTCGGCGCGGGTTCGGGCCAATTCATAGTCGCCGCGCAGGTTGGCCACTTCCGCCAGATTCCACAACGCTCCGGCAATCTCCCTTTCATCTTCCACTTCGCGAAACAACGACAGGCTTTCGGCAAATAGTTTCTCGGCCTCCGCATACTTGTAGTGTCTGAGCGCGCGCGAAGCGAGAGGCCCGAGTGCTTGCCCAATCCGTCTTCTGTCGCCGAGCGCGCGCCACGATTCGAGCGCCTGATCATAGAAAGCATTGGCGCGGGTCATGTCGTTTTCAAAATGTTCTGTCACCATCCCCTGCAAGGCGAAGCCGTCGGCAATGCCGGGCTTGTAATCAAGGGTCTGCGCCAGAGCAAAACCTTCGGCAGAGAGCGCAAGGCCGCTGGCAACATCCGTCTGCCGGATGGCAAGCCCCATTGCTCCATAGAGCGCCTTCACCCTCGTAGGTGTGGGCGGCAAGTTGCTCCTCGCCTTCAATGCGGCTTCCAACCACTTGCGCCCCTCGGTGAGATGGCCGTGCGTGTCCCAAAACTCCGACAGGGCCGCGGCCAATCGCAAGCCGTATTCTGGTTGCGCCTTCACCGCCCAACCCAGTGCAACACGCAGATTGTCGTGCTCCAATTCCAAACGCGACATCCATTGCGCCTGATTGCGTTGATGCAACTCGGCCTCAGCCGACTCGGCCAATTGCAGGTAATACGTGAGGTGCCGAAGGAATAACGGGCATCGGCTCCCTGCTCCCGCTCGGCCATCACCAGTGATTTGTTCGCCAATTGAGTCAACAAATCCAAGAGGTCGCGCTCGTCAACGCCGTTCCCCCCACACACCGACTCGGCGGCTTCCAGAGTCCAGCCGCCTGCAAACACGGAGAGTCGGCGCAGCACCTTCCGCTCTGTTTCGGAAAGCAGGCTGTAACTCCAATCAATGGTGGCGCGCAATGTTTGCTGGCACGGGAGGGCGGTGCGACTGCCGCCAGTGAGCAGACGAAAAGCGTCGTCCAACCGCGCGGCGATCTGCTCCACCTTCAACATCTTTACCCGCGAGGCCGCCAACTCAATCGCCAACGCCACGCCATCCAACCGTTGGCACACTTGCGCCACCGCCGGGGCGTTGGCCGCGGTGAGCGTGAAATCGGGCAGAGCGGCAACCGCGCGATCTACAAACAACTGCACGGCTTCCGAATATTTCTCTGCCGCATCGAAATCACCCTGCCGTGCGGCCAATCGGCCGGCGGCGCGAAATGTTCGCGCCAGCAGAGCCTTTGGCAAAGTCTCCCGCCGAGTCAGAGCGGCTTCCAGCCATGTGCGTCCCTCTCGAAACCCGTGATGCAGCCAAAACATCAAAAGGCTGGCGGCCAGCCGCGACTCGGCTTCGAACCGTTCCGTCATCAATGACCAGTCGAGGGCGGCGCGCACATTGTCGAGTTCAACATCCAACCGATTGAGCCAATACTCTTGTTTGCCTCCCTGCATCAATTCTAGGTCGGCGCGTTCAGCCACACTCAAGAACCATTGGTACTGCCGTTCGCGCACTCTATCTTCCTCGTCGCTCTCCGCCAACTTCTCACGCGCATACTGGCGAACGGTTTCGAGCAAATGATAGCGCGCTTCCCGGCCTTGTTTGCGTTCGGCAACCACCAGAGACTTGTTCACCAACAGTGTGAGCAGCTCCAGCACATCTGCATCAATCAACGACGATTGCCCGCCAGCCACTGCTTCTGCCGCCTCCAACGTCCAACCGCCAGCGAAAACCGACAACCGCCTCAGCAACGTTTGCTCTTCCTCGCCGAGCAAGTCATAGCTCCAATCCATTGTCGCTCGCAGAGTCCGGTGGCGCGGGAGGGCGGCGCGGCTTCCCCCGCCGAGCAAACGAAAACTATCATTCAGCCGCGCCGCAATCTGCTCCACCCGCAGCACACTCACTTTGGCCGCCGCCAACTCGATGGCGAGCGGGATACCGTCCAAGTGCCGGCACACATCAACGAGGGCGGGCGCGTTATCGTCCGCCACGATAAAGTCCGGCATGATCGCCGTGGCGCGTTCGACGAACAACCGGACGGCTTCGCATTGAACAAGAGTCTCGATGGGCATAGGGCGGTTGGCATCCGGCACGGCGAGAGAAGGCACATGAAACACAGCCTCGCCCGCTATGCCAAACGCCTCGCGGCTGGTGGCGAGGATGCGCAGGTCGGGGCAAGCGCACAGCAACGGCTCAATCAAATACGCACAAGCGTCCGCCAAATGTTCACAGTTGTCGAGCAACAAGAGCAAACGTCTCTCACGCAGAGAATCAACCAACGCCGCGAGGGTGGAGCCGCCCTGTCGTTCGCGCACATCCAATATGGCGGCGACGGTTTGAGGCACGAGGCTGGGATCGAAGAGTGGGGCGAAATCCACCATCCATACGCCCTGAGGATATGAGCGTAACAGGAGGGCGGCGACTTGCAGTGAGAGTCGCGTCTTGCCCGTGCCGCCGGGGCCGATAAGCGTAACCAATCGGTGGCCGGAGAGCAACTGCCCAATGTGTTCAGTCTCCTTCTCGCGCCCAATGAAACTGGTGAGTTGAATCGGCAGGTTGTTCGGCGGCGGGGTTTCGTCACCCTGCCTTTCCGATTCGCCTTCGGCGCGTGGCGCCGCCAACTCAAACAAACGCGCGACCCACTCCGGTTCATGCTCAATTTGCAGGGCAGGCACGAAGCGAGCGGCCAGTGTCGCCTCGTCGGGCGCGCGCTGGTTCTGTTCAAGGCGGCTGATGAGCGACTCGCTGTATCCGACGGCTATGGACAGTTCACGTTGGGTGAGGCCCGCCCGACGGCGCAGATACTTCAGCAGATCGCCGAAGGTGGCAAATGTTTCGGGGGTGACGGCTGGGGTTCGGCTCAAGGCTGTGCCACTGTGAAAAGGGCATGGCGGAGTGATCCGAGTATATCGCAACTGTCAAGTTTCCGGAGCAGTTTTGTCAAGAAAGATCAAGTTTGGCAAGGGGGTGGGTGCTATGGTATGAGCAACAATAATCCTTCGAACACACAAACAGGAGACGGCAATGAACACACACGATATGTACACCCTGGCGAAACTCGCTCAAATCAAACAAGAAGAAATCATCGACGAGGCGCGGAACGCCCGGCTGTATCCATTTGACCTCAAGGCGGCGTTGGCGAACCGCAAATTGGCAGTGGCCGCAAGCACCGTAATCGTGCTGGCAACTCTGATTCTGTTTGCCAGCACGATGTGATCGCGAGGTGAGTCATGCGCGCAGCGGTGTTGGGAATAGTCGTCGCCCTCTCGGTGACAAACATAGCGTTGACAGTCTACCGCGTTAGAGACGCCGGCCCCGTGTTCGATATGCAGGGTGCGCTATTCGAGTCGCCGACTCTCGTCTTTCGCCTGCGCAATCCGCAGGTCGAGATCAAAGGGGGTATCACTATTCTGTTCTCGATGCGCGACCGGTGCGTCTTCGTCGCGGCGGGGCGTTTCCAGCAAGGTATCGCATTGCTTGCGCCCATCCCCGAAATGGAAACGAACGCCTGCACGCCCGAGTATCCGCCGGGCAGTCCGCGCCGGTAACGGGCGAGCGCTCCGGCTATTCGGAAGGTCGCTTTCGCAATTCGAACAAAGCGATGAGGCGTTGGAAGTTTGTGGTGCTCATGTTGACTGCGCTTGTCGGGACCGCCACGCCTGAATTTCCGTTTGCAGTGCAACAACCGAATCAAGCATGGCCTGGCCGCGTTTCACCCTCTCCGTCGGCGTCAACCGCAAATTCTCGATCAGCAATGTCATGTCGATGCCGAAAGCAATCGCCCGCTCGACCGCCGACTCAGCCGGAGGGGTTGCGTCGGAGAGCGGCTCAGGGTTGACCATCATTCATCCTCCTCATCCCCGATAATCCTCGCCCGCCGCCCGATGGGATCGTCGTCTTTGCCGATCAGCAGCTCGCGCGTTTTGCCTCCAGCCTGCTCGCGGCCCACAATGCCCATCTCTTTCAGTTCATCCATCAGCCGCGCCGCGCGCGGATAACCGATGCGCATCTTGCGCTGAAGCAAACTGGCCGAAGCCGTTCCATATTGTTTGACGATGGCGATGGCCTCTTCGATTTGCGAATCTTTGTCGCTCACCACCGCCTCACGCGCCAGCATATCATCCCACGGGGCAGCCGTCTTCTTCTCCGCCTCTTCCATGCTCCCCTTCTCCTCTTCTTCTTCCGGCTCCTCGTCCAACATTTGCTCTTTCCAAAAAGTCACCACTCGCTCCACTTCGCGGTCGCCCACGAAGCAACCCTGCAAGCGGGCCGGGCCGGCCGCCTCCGGCGCAAGGAAGAGCATATCGCCCCGCCCCAGCAACGACTCCGCGCCGGGCGTGTCGAGAATCACGCGGCTGTCGATGCCCGAAGCGACGGCAAACGACACGCGCGCCGGAAAGTTGGCCTTGATGAGTCCAGTCACAATGTCGGTGCTGGGGCGTTGGGTGGCGACGACCAAGTGGATTCCGGTGGCTCGCGCCATTTGCGCCAAGCGCACCAGAGTCTTTTCCGTTTCGTCGGGGGACATCATCATCAAGTCGGCCAGCTCGTCGATCAACACCACGATGCGCGGCAAACGCTCGCCGCTCCGCTTCACCTTTTGATTGTAGTTGGCAATGTCGCGCGCTTGCAGCGACTCGAACAACTTGTAGCGGCGATCCATCTCGCGCGTGGCCCAACGCAGTGTGCCGATGATTCGCTCCAGTTCCACCTCCACTTTGCCGAAGAGATGCGGCAAACCGTTGAAGCGCGCCAACTCCACCATCTTCGGGTCGATCATCACCAGCCGCAAATCTTCGGGCGTGTTGTTCATCACCAAACACGAAATGATCGACGTGATGCACACCGACTTGCCCGACCCCGTTGTTCCGGCGATGAGCAGATGCGGCATCTTCCCCAAGTCTGCCGAGATGGGCGAGCCGGACACATCGCGCCCCAGCGCAATCGCCAGCGGCGAATTGAGTCGGGCGAAGCCGTCGGACTCTATCACCCCGCGCAGCCCCACGTTCGACGTTTTGCGGTTGGGCACTTCGATGCCCACATACGAATGGCCCGGCACGGGCGCTTCGATGCGAATGGTGCTGGCCGACAGCGCCAACGCCAGATCGTTCGCCAGCGTCGAGATCTGCGACACACGAACTTTGTATCGTTTCGGCGACCCGTCGGGGCCGGGCCGCTCCACGTATCCCGGCTCCACCGCGTATTGCGTCACCGACGGCCCGGACTTGAAATCGATCACTTTAGCCGGGATGCCGAAATCGCCCAGCGTCTTTTCGATGATGGCCGCATTGCGATTGATGTCCGCTTCCGACACTTTGCTCGCGCCGCCATCCTCCAACATCTCCAGCGGCGGCAGTCGCGTGTCGCGCTTCTTCGGTTTCGCCGGTTTGGAGTCTTTGATCGGCTCCACCGTGAATCGTTTGGCGTATTTGATCTTCTCTCGCGGGCGGTCGTCGAGTTTGATCGTGCGCGACGAATCGATTTTGCCAATGGGCGCCGTCACCACCGTGGTAGACACCGACTCTTCTTCCGCCCATTCTTCGCCCCTCAACCGCGCCTGCGCGCGCATCAGCCAACGCAGAGCGGCGCCGGGAGTGAGCCCGGCGGCGAATGCCACGCAGACCAAAAAGATCAGCGTGAGCGCCAGCGCCGCCCACGACTTCAATCCGTCGCTCATCATCATCGCCACCGACCAGCCCACAATGCCCCCCGCCCGTCCGGCAACGGCTTCGGCCAGTGTGGCTTTCATCATCATTTGCAGGAGCCCCAGCCCGCAGAACACGGCCACCTCGGCGGCAATGACGCGCGGCCAATGGATGATCACTCGCTTGCGAAAGAGGGGCGCAATGAGCGCGGCGCCGATCCCCATTGCCGTGAGCGGGACGAGCCACGCGCCGACCCCCAGCCAGCTGAGCAGGGTGTCGGCCAATGCATTGGTGAGGGTGCCGGCGCTGAGGTTGAGCAAAGCCAGCAGAGCGATGAGCGCAAAGGCCAACAGAAGCACCGCCGCTATCTCTTGCCCATGATCAGCAATACCCTGCCCCAACTGCACCAACAGCATCGCCGCTCTCTGCAACGGCGAGGCTTTGGGCAGGGGCAGCTGCTCGCCGGGCGCATCGTCATGATAACGATGCCCGCCTAATTGTGAATCTGTTTTTGTTGAGCTCTGTTTTCGCTCCATAGAACAAAAAGCCGCCGAGTGAATCGGCGGCTGGTATTGTACAACCGGAAGAGTCAATCGCCAAACTTCGGCGAAAGATCAGCGCAGGGTCAGCATGAACTCGGTGAGGTCGGCGAGTTCTTGCGGCGTCAGCTCGGCGGCATAGTTTGGGTACATACTGCCAACCGTGAATCCCACGGCGATTACTGCGTCCGGCGCAATGATCGACTCGCGCACATAGTCGGCAGTGGCATCGGGGCGCGCGCCGATGCTGGCCAGCGAGGGCCCCACCAGCGTCACGCCGGGCGCGAGCGAATGGCAGTTGATACAGCCGGGCGCGGCGTTCTTCCCCATCACGGTGCGGTTGAACAACGTTTCGCCGCGCGCCGCGTCGCCCGGAACGACGGCGACGGCAACCGCGCGGGGTGTAGTGCGATGCGATTGAGGCTTGGAGCAAACTGCACTTATGGCGGTCGGGGTCAGAGTCGGCGCCCCGCCACAAGATGCAAGCAAGACGAGCAGGATCAAGATCACAATCGGATGTGGTTTCATAGCACTGGCCTGCGCCATCGCCTTGGCAATGGCGCAGGCAACTCCAATTGATTCTACTGATCGCGCACTTCGGCCTCAACCATCACTTCGCCAGCGTGCTCAAAGTTGAGGGTGAGCATGATCTTTGCGCCCACAGCAAAGTCGGCCTTCTTCTGCAAACACATGATGTGCAGGCCACCGGGCTCCAGCGCAACGGCCTCGTCGGCCGGGATTTCGATTCCGCCTTCTACCGGGCGCATGCCCATTGTGCCATCGCCTTTGTCGTAGGTTTCGTGCAGTTCCACTACGCCGCAGGCGCCGGTCGCCGCGCTGATCAGCGTGTCGGCGTCATGGCCGCTGTTGTGGATATTCATGTAAAACGCTCCGGCGTCGGCCATCATTGGCGAAGCGCGGCCCCAGGCCTCTTCGATGGCAATGGGCGACATGGGCATCATGCCTTCTTCCATCTCGCGCACTTCGGCCTCCACTGTCACTTCGCCGAATTTCTCGAAGGTGAGGGTGAGGGCCACGGTTGCGCCCACAGCAAAGTCGGCCTTCTTCTGCAAACACATGATGTGCAGGCCGCCGGGCTCCAGCGCAACGGCCTCGTCGGCCGGGATTTCGATTCCGCCTTCTACCGGGCGCATGCCCATTGTGCCATCGCCTTTGTCGTAGGTTTCGTGCAGTTCCACTACGCCGCAGGCGTCGGTCGCCGCGCTGATCAGCGTATCTGCGGCGTCACCCTCGTTGTGAATGTGCATGTAGATCGCTCCGGCATCGGCCATCATTGGCGAAGCGCGCCCCCACGCTTCTTCGACGACGATCTCAGGGGCGGGCGGCACGGGCGTTGAAGTGGGCGGCGGTGGCGGTTCGGGTGTGGGGGTCGCTGTGGGCGCGGCGCCGCCGCAAGCCGCCAACGTCAATGTCAGAATCAGGAGTGATATGAAAGTCAACTTTTTCATGAGAGTGTCCTCGCGGGTGTGTGATCAGTGAGTGAGAAAGTAGGTGAGGTCGGCGGCGATCTCGTCGGGAGTCGCTCCGAAGGGGATGCTGAGAGAGAGGTATCCCTGCCGGTCGATGACGAAGACGCGGGCGGTGTGATCGACGAGGTAGCCGGTGGCCGCCGTGCCTTCGTGCTTCTCGAACTTGGCGCCGAACGAATCGGCGACGCGCCGAATCTCGTCTACCGTGCCGGTGAGGCCGACAAACGAAGGGTGGAAGTAGCGCAGATACTCGCCCAGTTTTTTGGGCGTGTCGCGTTCGGGGTCAACGGTAACCATGAGCAGTTGAACGTCTTCGGCTTGGGGGCCGAGCCGCTCGAAGGCCCGCTTCACGTCCACTAATGTGGTAGGGCAAACATCGGGGCAGAAGGTGTATCCAAAGTAGAGCAGGACAACTTTGCCGCGATAGTCGCTGAGCTTCGCCGGTTGGCCGGTAGTGGCCATGAGTGAGAAGTCGGCGGCGAGCAGGCGCGGTTCGATGGCCGCGCCGTGGAATGTTGGGCGTTGGGCGAGGCGGATGAGCCAAGCGGCGGCGGCGATTGTCGCCAGGCCGAACAACACGCTCAACGCAAGGAGGAAATATCGTCTCATACAGCATCCTTGTGTGACGTGCCCAACCGGGTCAGGCGTGACACAGCCACATGCGGCACATGCGGCGCATGTTTCGCCGTGCCCGAATTGGGATCGTTCCAGTGTTCGATTGTTTGTGGGGTGAGCGATGGCGCTCACGAAGAAGGGTGAGAGGGAGTTAGCGAGGGGGAGGCGGCTCCACGGCCGCTTGCCATTCACGGGCGGCGGGCTCGTCGTGGCTAATCTGCCGATAGAGACTGCGCGCATCAAGGGCGGCGATGATTTCGCTCACCGGGATCACTGCGATTTGAGAATCGGGCGGGACATCGGCCTGATAGTAGCCCTGCAAATCATTGTGGCTGATGGGTTTGCCGGGGTGGCCGGCGTGGTGCGGATGGTGAGGGGTGCCGGCCAATAGCCAGTAAGGGCACTGGCCGGGCTGCACCAGCGACATGAAGCTGGCGAAAAATACAATAAGGGCGGCATGGAATCGCTTCATGGGTCCGGCGATATTTTACCGCACACTGTGAGGCAGGCTCTATGATTGGCATCATACGCCGGGCCGCCCTCAACCGGCCACCGGGTAATCCATCTCCCTCGCCGAGTCTCGCAGATCGCGTTCCATCTCGGCAATGGCGTGCGCCACTTGCTCGATGGCAACCTTCTGTTTGCGATAGAGATCGGCTTCGCTCACCGCCAGCCGCATGGCCACCTCGCGCACACTGCGGCCCTGCATGAACTTCATTTCGAGAATGTTGTACAGAATCCATTCGGCGATGAACTTGCGCTGGCCTTCGGGCCTCACTCGCTCGATGGCGTCGTGCAGAACCGCCCTCAGCGCATTGGCCGCATTGCCGTTGTGATCGCGCAAGGCCTGCTCCACCACCTTCAATCGCAACAGCGGGCTGTTCGCCAATTTGGGGCCGCCCCAATACTGCTTGAGCGCATCGCGAACGTATTGGGTGAGATCGGATTCGGCGACGGCATCGGGCATGAGCACTTGCGCCGACGAGTAACGCGCCGCCGCTCTCAACCTCTGCAAGCGATCCACTTGCGAGAGGAGCGAATCGAGCGCGGCGAACACGTTGCGCTGCAACCGCCGATCTTCGAGCGCGGCGGCGGCGCGTTCGGCCAACGTTTCGAGCGTTTGCGTTTCGTCGGGAGTCAAATCGGGTTGCGGCGCGCGCGCGCGTAGAGCCATGAGCCCCAGCACCTCGTTGGGGCGAGCGAGGCCATCGGCCTCACTTTGAGCGTGAAGCGGCATCACCCAGTATCGATCCCAAACGAATAATGAGTCGGGGTGAGGCGACGGCGCCCCATTTTGAATCACAGACAGACTCAGGTTGGCCGCCTCTTCCGGTGGAGCATCGGGTCCCACTTTGGCTTCGATCCGCGCGCCCTCAGGGGACACCGAAGCCACGAACGCCGACGGCACGCGAAGCAGATCGCACACGGCGGCCACCACCGATTCCAAGAACTGTTCGGCGTCGTTGGCGGTGAGCAAACGCTCTTCGAGCAATTGCAATCGGCGCACGTCGCCGCGATCGGCGCTGCCGCCGTAAAACAGCCAGCGCTCCAGCGGCACGCGCACCAGCGTGATGACGAACTGCAAAAGCAGCAGTGCGCCGATGGCCGCGATGGACACCAACGGCACGCCTTCGAGCGCCAAGCCGCGCGCCACGCGGCCGGCCAACACCATCACCATCAACACCATCGAGGCCACGAACGGGCCGCGAAGCAGCCATTGAAAGAGTCGGCTTTTGATCACACGGTCGGCTTGCGCCGTGCCGAAGAAAGCCACCGTGTAGGCCATCACCGTGAGCATGGCGCCCACAAACATGTTGCCGCTGACGGAGAAGAACCAAAAGATGAGCGGGTGCAGAATGGCGCTCTGCCCGCCGACGAGCAGAAGGTAAGGGAATACGCTGAAGGGCAAAGTAATGGAGGCGATGAGCAGATAGCTCATGCGGCGGCGAGTGGCCGACGTGAGACAGCGGTTGTAGGCGCGATAGACGTTCATCCAGGCGATGAACGATCCGGCGGCAAACAGAAGTGAAAAGAGAGGAAACAGGGGGCCGGGCTGAAGATGTTGTGTGCCGCCTTCGATACGCGGATCGGTCACCAGCCATTCGGTGAAGGCCGCCACCGCGAAGCAGGCCGCCGCCAGAACGTACACGACACGGATGGCCGCGCGCCGCCGCCCGCGCGAAGGCAGGCCGGTCGTTTCGAGCAATGCATCCGAAAAGTGAAAGTAGGCCGGGGGCAGAAAGGCGATGCCCAACCACTGAAAGCGGAGCCAGGCTTCGGCGGCGCTGGCCTGCGTGGTGAGCGAGGCGACCACATCGCCCACGAACACTGCCGACACCGCGCCGAGCAAGCCGCTGTACGAGCGGGACACCCGGTCATGAAGATTGAAAGTGAGGCTATAGAGAAGGAGCGAGAGCGCCGTGACGACGACGGCCGCCGTGAGAATCTGATTGAAGGCGGCCAGCGATTCGGCGACGAACAGCAGAACGACGGCGATGGACATGCGAGGGGCTCAACTTAGAGACTATCCGTCAACCCGTTGGGGCAGGGCTTGCCCCTGCCCATTGCAGGCGACCGCAAGGGTCGCCCCTACGTTTATGGACAGGTCTTTTTCCCTCAGCGGGGGAGCGTAAACCAAAACGTTGCGCCGCGGCCCGGCTCCGAGTCCACGCCGATCTCGCCGCCGTGCGCTTGCACACTGCCGGGCGGCGAATACTTCACGCCGTTCGAGATCAAATTGTCCATCACTTGCCGCAAGCGCAACGGATCAGCCACAACCTCGCCGCTGGCACATTCGTCGAGAGTGACGGTTGTTCCTTTGGGCTTGGCCAAATTGTTGTGGCGGCCAACAATCTCGGCGATGAAATCACGCACGACAAACGTTCTGAGGCGGTACACGTGCTCAAGAATATCGTCGAGCAGGAGGCCTTCGTTGATTTGCGAGGTGATCGAATCAAGGAGAGAAACTTCGTGGTAGCGCGTTTCGAGCGCGCGGCCCAAATTGCCCAACGCCTGCCCCAACAACCGCCCCACCTCGTCGGGCGGCGCGGTAGGAACTTCGAGCTCGAAGTCTCCCTTTTGGAAACGCTCCGCCGCTTTAATATAGGCCGGTATGCGCTTGTCGCCGCGTGTTGGTTGTGGGCTCATGGGACCGCCTTTCTGATCAGCGACTCACAACGATATGCCAAAGAACAAGGCAATGTCCTGATTGGCGAAGTATCGGTCGTTGTAGCCGCAGAATGTGAATCCATGCTTCTGACAAAAACAGATGGCCGGATAGTTTTTCGATTGCACTTCCACCAACAGCCGCCGCAGGTCCACTGCGCGCGCCCAATCGACTGCCGAAGCAACGAGCACTGCGCCAATGCCCTGCCGCCGCACTTTGCGCTCCACCGCAAACTCGGCTACCCAGCCGGTGTCGTTCACCGTCGCTTCCATCACACTGAGATAGCCGCGCACTTGATCTTCGATCTCGGCCACGATGAACAGTCGGCGCTGAGTCCACACGGCGGCCAACGTCTCGGCGTCGCGCGGATACAGCACACGCACCGAGCGCGGCAACCGCGCTTGCCTAAACCCGGCGGTGATCTGCCCCTGCTCTTCGCGCACTTCCACTTGCCACACGTAATCGGTGCTGTAACTGTGATCGAAGGTGGCGAGGGTGCGAATGTCGTCGGCGCGGGCCGGGCGGACGACGACGGGGATTCGGTTCGCGGAGGGCATAGCCAGAGTATACCTCACGGAAACGGCGTATCGGTGGGCTCAATCAACGGCGCGATGGTGATGGGGATAGTGCAGGGCACGGGATGGTTACCGGCGGCGTCGTACACCACCAGCCGCAAAGCGTAATCGCCCGGCTCCTGCAAACGAGTGTCCCATTTGCCGAGCACGCCGTCAATGACGGGGAGCATATGCCCTTCCGAGTCGGGTTGAGAGGTGATGACGGTGAGCCAGTTTTCGCCGAGCGTGGAGATTTCGACAACATAAAAGGCGAAGTTCTCGATGTTGGCCGCGCCGCGCACTTCCACTTCACCGGCGAGTATTGCGCCGGGGATGGGGCTGGTGATGGTCGCCAATGGGAAGAGGCAGCCCGCGCCCCCGGCGGGCACCGGCGTGCGCGAGGGCGTGGGGCCGAGCGCCGCCTCGGGGGTGGGCGATTCGAGGCCGGGCAAAACGAGTTCGGGGGTGACGGTGGGCGCGGGCGTGCTCGTGGGGAGAGGGATGGTGGGCGTGGGCGCGGCGCCGAAGAGATCGGTGAGGTTGGGCGCGAGGAAAGTGTTGGAAAGGAGGGCGGCGGCCATGAGCGCGGCCCACAGAACAGCCAGCGTCAGGCTTCGGTTGCGGGCGGCAACAATGTTCTCGCGTTCGATGCTGAAGGCCGTATAGCGCAGATGCGTTTGCGCCCGCCAAAATAGAAACAATTGCAGAACGCAGAGCGCCAGCAAAACGACAAACACCCACCGCTGATGATCGTAGAGCCAGAGGATTGCATCAGATATCCACGCCAATGCCTTGCTCCGCCAATTTGCTCAAGACCCCTGTGATGATGGCTGCCAGTTTCGGGCCGATGGCTTTGCCCGTTTCGAGCACTTCTTCGTGCGTGGTGGGGGAGCCGTCGAGGCGGTGAACGTTGCTGATGCCGGAGAAGCCCAGCACTTTCATTCCACAGTGCCGCGCCACTGTGGTTTCGGGCACGGTGGACATGCCCACCGCGTCGGCCCCGATGGCTTTCAAGAAACGAATGTCGGCAGGGGTCTCGAAGGAGGGCCCGGCGAGTTGGCAGTACACGCCCTGCCGAAGGGTGATGCCAGAGTCGGCGGCGGCGCGCATGGCGACTCCCCGCAGATCGCGATCGTAGGCGTTGCTCATGTCGGGGAAGCGGGGGCCGAGGTCGGAATCGTTGGGGCCGATCAGCGGGTTGAATCCGGCCATGCCCACGAGGTTGATGTGATCTTCGATCAGCATGACATCGCCCGGATTGAAAGTGGGGTTGATGCCGCCTGCGGCGTTGGTGACGATGAGATAGCGGACTCCGAGTTCGAACATGACACGAACGGGGAGCGTGATGTGCTGCATGGGCAGGCCTTCGTAAAAATGGACGCGGCCTTGCTGAGCCAACACGGTTTGCCCGCGCAGTTTGCCGATAACGAGTTGGCCGGCGTGGCCCTCGACAGTGGAGTGCGGCCAATGGGGAATGTCGGTGGAGGGGATGCGGTTGGCATTTTCGATGGAGTCGGCCAGCCCGCCGAGTCCGGAGCCGAGGATGAGTCCGAATTTGGGTGTATGCTGTGTGCGGTGTCGGATGAAGTCGGCAGATTGTTGGTAGTGGGCGCGGGTGAAGTAAGTTGTCATTCCGAGTCTTTGTCCATTTGTCCGTAAATGAGAGTGGTGGAAAGGTTGGCGTGGCCGAGCAGTTCTTGCAGTTGGCGCAGTTCTGCGCCTTGACTGAGCAGATGTTTGGCGAAGGAGTGCCGCAAGGTGTGCGGGGTGACTTCGGCGGAGATGCCGGCGGCTTCGGCGTGCGATTTGATGATGAGCCACAGGCCCTGCCGGGTGAGTTTTTCGCCGCGATGGTTGAGGAAGAGCGCGCGCTGTTCCGAGTCGCGGGCGAGGCCGGGCCGCGAGCGCAAGAGGTATTCGCGGAGGGCGGTGAGCGTGGATGGGTTTTGGATGGGAATGGCGCGGCGGCGGCCTTGTTTGCCCCGACACATCACGAGGCCTTTGTCGAGATCAAGATCGTCCACTTCGAGCGTCACCAACTCGGTGACACGCATACCGCTGGCGCAGAGCAGTTCGAGCAGGGCGCGGTCGCGCAGGGCTTTGGGGCCGATAGATTGCTGGGGAGCGATGAGCAATCGCTCGACTTCGTCGGGCGAGAGAACGCGGGGCGCGCGCTTTTCGATTCGCGGCGACTCGAGCCCGGCGGTGGGGTCCGAGGTGACGACGCCCTGCGCGGCGAGGAAGTGAAAGAAGGATTTGACGGCGGCGACTTTGCGGGCAACGGTGGACGAGGCGTATCCTCGCGTTTGCAGATCGGCCAAAAAGTCGCGCAGCACTTGCGGGGAGCATTCGGAGGGATCCGACACGGGGGCGTTTGGGTGCGAGCGCAGATACTCGACGAACTGGTTGAGGTCGTTGAGGTACGCGGCGATGGTGTTGTCGGAATATCCCTTGTCGCCGGTGAGTGACTCGACAAAGCGGTTGAGAAACTGCTCCATAGAATTCACGGTTCGTGAGGCCGGGTATGAGGAACGATTATAGTCACAGTTTGCTTTAAGACAAATCGTCTGGGAGGGGCGCATGGCGCCGAATGAGCGCAGAATCGGGGCGCTTTGCTTGACATCCCTATAGCGTTATGCTACATTACACGCCGCTGTTCCCTGAGCAACTTTATAGGGGAAGGAGTCCCTGCCTTGTCGAAATCTCGCAATGAAATGATGGCGGATCGCTTGCGCGACCTGCAAGTCAGTTCGCCCGACGTGGAGGCCGCCGCGGTTGTGAGCGTGGACGGCTTGACCATGGCCTCGGCCCTGCCCCGCGAGGTGGAAGAGGATCGGGTGTCGGCCATGTCGGCGGCCATGCTGTCGTTGGGCGAGCGCATCGCCAGCGAATTGGGCCGCGGCACGCTGGATCAGGTGTACATCAAAGGCGAGAATGGCTACGTCTTTCTTATGGCTGTCGGTTCCGAAGCAGTGCTCACGGTGTTGGCGCGCAAAGACGCCAAACTGGGCTTGTTGCTGCTCGATATGCGTCGGGCGGCCAGCGATCTGTCGAAGATGATCTGAGGCAAGGTTCTTCGGAGGCGACTGTGGCTATATCCATTCCAAAGGCTGACTTGTATTACCCGAACAAATTTGCCCGGATCACTATCAAGGCAATGGAAGATGTGATGGGCAAGAACGGATTGAACGCGATCCTCAACCTCGCCGGACTCCCCCAACTCATCGACAATTACCCGCTCGACAACCTGGAAAAGGAGTTTGATTTTGCCGATTACTCCTCCCTCCACGCGGCGCTGGAGGAGATGTACGGCCCGCGCGGCGGGCGCGGGTTGGCCCTGCGCGCCGGCCGCGCCGTCTTCGCCGATGCGCTGAAAAACTTCGGCGCGTTGGTCGGCGTGGGCGATATGGCCTTCAAGGTTCTGCCTCTGCCGGTCAAAATCAAAGTCGGCCTGCCCTCGGTCGCCAAAGTCTTCAGCCAGTTATCCGATCAATACTCCACCGTCGAAGAGCACGAGAACGAATACCTCTACATCATTCACAAGTGCCCGGTGTGCTGGGGCCGCACCACCGACAAGCCCGCCTGCTACACGGCCACCGGCCTCCTTCAAGAATGCTTCAAATGGGTGTCGGGCGGCCACGAGTTCCGGGTCAATCAAGACAAAGGCAAATCGGCGGGCGACGAGCTCTGCACCTTCGTCATCCAAAAAGAGCCGATCAGCTAATTGAATCGACGGCGGAGATTGTCTCGTGGCCGATAAACAGTCCATCCTCATCGTGGAGGACGATCTCGACTTGGCCGAGATGCGGAACGCATACTTCCGCGTTCAGGGCTACGACGTTCTGACCGCCGCATGGGGCGAAGATGCCGTTCGCATTTCGCAAGAGAACACCCCTCACATCGTTTTGCTCGACATCCGCCTGCCCGACATCGACGGCTACGAGGTGTGCCTACAATGCGTTTTCAAAGGAGCCAGGCTGTGGAAGAATCCGCCTGCCCGACATCGACGGCTACGAGGTGTGCCGCCGAATCCGATCCCAGCGCCGCACCGAAAGCCTGCCCATCATCTTCCTCACCGAGCGGCGCGACCGGATCGACAAACTGCAAGGCCTCGAATTGGGAGTCGTCGATTACATCACCAAACCGTTCGATATTCAAGAACTGCGATTGCGGGTGCGCAACGCCTTGCGCCGGGCCAGCCTCGAATCGCTGGTGAACCCGGTGACCGGTTTGCCCGAAGGCAAATTGGTGGATGAGCAGCTCGACAAATTGCTGAGGAGCAACAAAGAGATCGGCGGCGATGAGGACTTCGTCGGCCACCTTTCGGCGGAAGATTTCATCATCGTCACCTCGGGCGCGCGAGCCAAAGAGATCAGCGAACGAGTGAACTCGCGGCTTTCTCAAAGCATGGATTATTTTTACCCGCTCAAAGATCGGCAAGCCGAGACCAATGGCCGGGCGCGGTTGTCGCTGACGCTGAAGACACTCAATGCGGCGAGCGGCCCCTACGCCGACATCGGCGCGATCAAATCAGCCGTGATCAGGACACGCGGGCAATAGCCCTTCGATCTCCGAGTGAGGCCGCCACCGCCCGCACGGCTCGCGGCCTTTTTTTGCGCCTGCCGCCTCGCATGAAAACCGTCGTCGTCATCCCCACTTACAATGAAGCCGACAACTTGCCGCAGATGACCGCCGCCCTTTTGGCCCTGCCCCTGCCCGGCCTCTCGGCGCTCATCATCGACGACAATTCGCCTGACGGCACGGGCCGTGTGGCAGATGAACTGTGCGCCGAGCACCCATCGCGCATTGGCGTCATCCATCGCCCCGGCAAAAGTGGATTGGGCACGGCTTACATCGAAGGCTTCACCCGCGCCATCGCCGACGGCGCCGAAACCATCATTCAAATGGACGCCGACTTTTCCCATTCGCCCAACTACATCCCGCAAATGCTCGAGGGGTTGAAAGAACACGATGTCGTCGTCGGCTCGCGATACGTCTCCGGCGGAAAACTCGACGAGCGCTGGGAGTATGGCCGCTACCTTCTCAGCTGGTTCGCCAACAGCGTGTACACGCGGCTCCTGCTCAATGTTCACGTCCACGATGCCACTGCCGGATTCAAAGCGTGGCGGCGCGAAACTCTGCTCGGTCTCGGCCTCGACCGCGTCCGCTCCAACGGGTACATCTTTCAAGTTGAGATGGCGTATCTGACGGAACGGTTGGGCTATCGCGTCCTCGAAATCCCCATTTACTTTGAGGATCGACGCATCGGCAAATCCAAAATGAGCGTGCCGGTGAAGATCGAAGCCGCCCTGCACACATGGCAGGTGCGCGCCCGGCACAGCCGCCTCACCTCGAAAGATCGCCGCAACTTCTGACAAGATGAGAGGATGACAAGATGAAGGGATGAGATTGATCATTTTGTCATTTTGTCATCGGGCCATCTTGTCATTCTCTGTGCCCCGCTACCGCGACGACCTCCTCGCCGCACTCGGCTTCCTCCTTCTGCCCTTCGTCTTGTTTTGGCCGGTCGCGCTCGGCGGCCGCACCCTCATCCCCGCAGACAACCTTTTCTTTTTCGAGCCGTGGGCTTCGGCGCGCGAACAATTCAACGCCCTCCCGCCCGACATTCCGCACAACGACCTCCCGCTCGATCTGCTCCTCGAAAACTACGCCTGGAAACGGTTCATCGCCGACTCACTGCGCGAGGGCGAACTGCCGTTGTGGAATCCGCACCTCTTTGCTGGAGCGCCCTTCCTCGCCGCCGGGCAACACTCCGCCCTCTATCCTTTCAGCCTCCTCTTCTACATTCTCCCCATCCCGCGCGCTTTCGGTTGGTTCATCGTTTCGCAATTTTTTCTCGCCGGGTTGTTTGCATACATTTTTCTGCGAGCCATCGGGCAGAGTCGCGTCGCCGCCTTTCTCGGCGGGCTGGTGTACGAATTCAGCCTGTTCATGATCGTCAGCGTCACTTTCCCGATGATCATCGCCGGGGCTGTGTGGCTTCCATTGGTGCTCGCCTCTGCCCACTGGATCATCGAGCAACGCCCCGCGCTCGGCGGTCGCCCGGCCTCCCTCCCATGGGTCATCATCGGCGGCATTGCCCTCGGCTGCCAAATCCTCGCCGGCCACCCCGAAGTCATCTATTACACACTCCTCATCGCTGGCGCTTACTCTGCCTTCAATCTCAAATCTCAAATCTCAAATCTCAAATCCCTTCTGCGCCCCGCACTCTATCTTCTCGCTATGGTCACGCTCGGCCTCGCGCTTGGCGCGGCGCAATTGATTCCGCTGATCGATGTCCTGCGCGACAACTTCCGAGTCGGATCAGCTACGCTGGAACAAGTGCGCGGCTGGGGGTATCCGCCTCGGCACCTTCTCGCTTTCCTCATCCCCAACGTCTTCGGCAACCCGGCTCATCACCGCTACCTCGATCTATTCACGTGGCAGTGGACGCCCGTCACCGTCAACGCGCTCGGTCAGCCCATCGTCAAAATTGATTGGGGCCCGCCGATCACTAATTACGTCGAAGGCGGCGCATACGTTGGCATCCTGTCGCTCATCCTTTCCACGTTTGGCATTCTCTCCATCTTCCAACGCTCATCTACCCAACCACCTAGCCACCCCGCGACAGCGCCCCGAAGCGACAGCGGAGCGGGAACCACCCAACCACCCCGCGACAGCGCCCCGAAGCGAAAGCGAAGTGGGAACCACCTAGCCACCCAACCATCCAACCACCTAACCGCCAAACTCTTCTTCGCCATCCTCGCCGCCCTCTCTCTCGCCTTCGCCTTCGGCACGCCGCTCTATGCCCTCATCTATTATCTTCCCGGTCTCAACCAACTGCACTCACCCTTCCGCTGGGTGTGGCCCTTCAGCCTTTGCATCGCCGCCCTCTCCGGCTTCGGCCTCGATCACCTTCGCCTCACACCCCACGCCCCACGCCCCACGCTTCACGCCTCACGCCTCGCGCTCCTCTCCGGCATCGCAACCCTCGCCGCCCTTCTCCTTGTTGGCCTCAACTTTGCCAATCTTGAGTCTTCAATCTCCGATCTTCTCAACTCTCTCGCCCTCGCCAACACCGCCTTCGCCGATGCGCGAATGTTTTTCTCATACGAAGCCGTGTGGGTCGCGCAGCTCGGCGGGCTGCTGATCGCATCGGGCATCGTGCTACGGCTCGCCGCCCGCAATCATCGCTGGTGGCAGCCGCTCGCCATTGCCCTCGTCGCTGTCGATCTCCTCAGCGCCAGCGCCGGTTTCAATTCCGCCGCCGACCCGTCGATCCTTTCATACACACCACCAGTCATCGACTTCCTCAAAAAAGACACCGGCTACTGGCGCTTCACCACCTTCGACCCCGACGGGCGCAAACCCTTCAACGCCAACGCCGGATGGTTCTTCACTCTTTACGATGTGCGCGGCTATGACTCGATCATCCCGAAACAGTACGCGCAATACATGAGTCTCATCGAGCCGCAGGGCGAACTGCAATTCAACCGCATCGCCCCCATCTCCAATCTCCAATCGCTCGATTCTCCCCTTCTCGATCTCCTCAACGTCAAATACGTCCTCTCGCTCGCCGAGATTCCACTCCCCAAATACAAACTCGTCTACGACGCCGAAGTGAAGGTGTATGAAAATCTGGGCGTCTCGCCTCGTGCTTTCACCCTACCCGAAGAATGCTCCATCGCCGCCGACGACTTCGCCTCCACCGTCCAATCCAACGACCCTCGCCGCCTCGCCATCTTCGACCAGCCACCCAGCCACCCCGCGACAGCGCCCCGAAGCGACAGCGGAGCGGGAACCACCCAACCACCCAACCACCTAACTGCCTGCAACCCGATCCCCGCCGACATCATGGCCTACGGCATCAACGAAGTTACAATCAACGTCGGGCCTGTCGAGCCATCGTTCCTCGTCCTCGCCGACTCGTACGCGCGCGGCTGGCGCGCATTCATTCGCCCCGTCGGCGCTGATGAAAAAATGGAAACCGAAGTTCCCCTCTATCGCGTCAATGGAAACTTCCGGGCGGTGAAATTGGACAGCGCCACGAGCGGCTGGTCAATCCGATTCAAGTACAGCCCCAACTCGGTAAAACTCGGCGGCTTCACTTCGGCCATCGCCGCGCTCACCGTTCTGCTCACCGCAGGCATTTGGTTGTGGCGCTACTTCTATCGCGAAAGCGCCGAGGATTCCACCGCGCGCCGCGTCGCCAAGAACAGCCTTGCCCCCATGGCCCTCACCCTCATGAACCGCGCCATCGATCTCGTCTTCGCCGCGTTCATGTTGCGCATCCTCGGCCCCGGCGACGCAGGCAAATACTATTACGCCGGAGTGCTCATCACCTGGTTCGAGATTTGGACGAACTTTGGCCTCAACACTTACCTCACCCGCGAAGTCTCGCGCGACCGTTCGCACGCTAATCGTTACCTCTCGAACACCACGCTCCTGCGGCTCGGACTCGGCGCGGTCTCGTTCCCCGTGCTGGCCGTGATCATGCTCGGCCTCTCGGCCTCCGGCAACCTCGCCAACGACACCGCGCTCGCCATCGTGTTGCTCGCCATCGGCCTCGCCCCCTCGTCGGTGTCCACCGGCCTCACCGCCCTCTTCTACGCCTACGAAAAGGCCGAGTACCCGGCGGCGATCACCACCCTCACCACGCTCCTCAAAGTCACCTTCGGCGCAATCGCCCTCCTTCTCGGCTACGGCTTCATCGGCCTCGCCGCAGTCACGATCATCGTCAACACCGTCACAATGATCGTGCTGGCGATCCTCGTCGTCCGCCTCTTCTTCCGCCCGCGCCTCGAATTCGAGCGGCCACTGCAAAGCGCCATGATCCGCGAATCGTGGCCGCTCATGCTCAACCACCTTCTCGCCACCCTCTTCTTCAAAGTGGACGTGGCATTGCTCCAGCCCATTCGCGGCGACACCGAAGTGGGCTGGTACAGCACGGGCTACAAATTCATCGAAGCCTTCAACATCATCCCCTCGTTCTTCACTTTCGCCCTCTTTCCAATCATGAGTCGGCAAGCGAATGAAGATCGCCCGGCTCTCACTCGCTCGTACACCCTCGCCGTCAAATTGCTCGTCGCCACCGCCCTGCCCCTCGCCGTCGTCACCACCTTTCTCGCGCCGACAATGATCGGCCTCCTCGCCGGGCCGGAATTTCTGCCGCACGGCGCAGTCGCCCTCACCCTCATGGTCTGGTCGATCCCCGTCGGCTGGATCAACAGCGTGACCAATTATGTGCTCATCGCGCTCGGCCAACAACGATCCCTCACCCGCGCCTTCATCATCAGCCTGACCTTCAACGTGATCGCCAACCTGATCTTCCTCCCGATCTACGGCTACCCGGCGGCGGCGATCATCACCATCCTCTCCGAGATCGTGGAAGGGACGCCGTTTTACATCACCCTTCACCGCACGCTCGCGCCCATCCCGTGGCCGCGCATTTTGTGGAAGCCGGCGCTCGCCACAACGATCATGTTCGGGCTAACGTGGATTGGATGGCAGATACATCCGCTCATCGGACTCGGTTTGGGCGGGGCCGCCTACCTTGGCCTCGCCGTCGCCCTGCGCCTCTTCGACGCCGACGAACGCGGGCAATTGATCGGTGTATTACCGAGGGGGACGAGAGACCGAATCAAGGTGGTGATAAAATAGGGCCATACGGGGGAGTGCATTGCGACAAGCAGGAGGCCAGGCATGTCAGAGATTCTATTACTTCAAGAGCGCGTCAAGAATACCATCCAACTCGGCGAAAGCCATATACGAGAGTTTAAGAGCGCATGGGAAGGAGCACCGGAGAACAAAAAGCCCCGGCCTGTCAAGGAAATTTGTCGCGACATAGCAGAGGCTCTAGTGTCGTTCGCAAATGCCGACGGAGGGGAATTAATAGTGGGTGTTGAAGATGACGGCACGATAACAGGGGTTCCTCACGACGGACAAGCACTCAATCAGATGCTATTTGCTTATCAAACTTATGTACATTCGGAAAATCAACTTCCTCTGTCGATTGCTACAAAATTGGAATGTGAGAATCAAACACTAGTATTCTTCTCCGTACTAAAAGGAACGACTGAAATATATCAACTTTCTGATGGAAGATGTGTGCGGCGCAAAGACAAAGTATCTATTCCTGTTGCAATCAAGCAAATTGTGTTCGAGCGGCAAGAAACCAGATCGCGAGAATGCGATCGCCAATTTGTTGATGGCGCAACGGTGAATGATTTGGATGTCGCTCTTATCCAGTCAATCGCAGACAATCATTTGCGAGGGCTGAGTGTTGAAAGGTATCTTCAACAAACTGGCTTGGCAGAGTATTCGTCCGGTGGGTTGAGGTTACGAATGGCAGCTTTGTTGCTCTTTGCTAAAGACATTCAGCGATGGCATCCCCGTTGCCAAGTACGAATACTCAAAGTTGTAGGCACGCAGCTAAAATCTGGGGAGAATTACAATGTTAAATCGGATCAGATTGTGCGCGGGAATATTTTCGATCTTATCCCTAACGCATGGGAGCAACTTCGTCCATTTCTTGCTGATAAAACAGAATTCGGAACCGATGCAAAATTCGAGCAAAAGTATCTATATCCTGAGGGTGCTTCTCGAGAAGCTTTGATCAACGCGCTCGCCCATAGAGATTATAGTGTCCAAAACGGGATCGAAGTATTCATTTTCGATGACAGAATGGAAATAAAAAGCCCGGGCGCACTACTGTCAACCTTGACTATAGAGGACCTACAAGGGCTTCAGGGAGCTCATGAATCCCGAAACGCCTTCGTCGCCAAAGTGCTTAGCGAGAATAAGTATATGCGGGAGCTGGGTGAGGGCATCAAGCGAATGTTCGAGCTCATGGAACAGAGCGAATTGGACAAACCTGTTTTATATTCCAATTCAACCTCGTTTAGCGTAACTCTAAACCATAAGTCTGTCTTCTCTACCCAACAAGAGCAATGGCTTCAATTGTACGATTCGCTAGATTTGTCGCCGCGGCAAAAGAAAATCATTGTCTTGGGCATGGACGGTAGAGACCTGTCGCCGAATGATATTTACCGCGCCATGAATACTGATGATCGAAACACGTATGATAGAGAGGTCACTGGACTACGCAAAGCCAATGTATTAATAGAAATCAGAACCAACGTTCAAGCACAATCATATGCCCGCAATAATAAGATTAAGAAGGGGGAAGTCCCTCGCTTCAAGGTTGCTGTGCCAGAATCAACACACCCTGATAAACCAAAACCTCGTGGCAATGCTATGCTCAAGGATGCTCAACGTTGTGTCTTCATATACAATCTTCCGTTTTCATCTACGCCGGAAGACCTTAAGAAGGTATTTGAAAGATATGGTGAAGTGGAACAGGTAGTACTCCCTGTAGATCATCTCACCCAACGGCCAAGAGGTTTCGGATTTGTTTGGTATTACTCCCGCGACGCGGCGCAAAAAGCCCTGCGGGAGTTAAGTGGTGTGGATGTAAATGGTAGAACAGTCTTCGTGAGAGAGTATGAGGAAAGAAATCGTTAGGCTACTTGGAGAACAAAGAGTGATCATCATTCGCATTCAAGACATCGCCGCCCACACGGGCGAAACGGTGACGTTGCAGGGTTGGCTGTACGCGCGCACCGACAAAGGCAAACTGCAATTCCTGCAAGTGCGCGACGGGACGGGCATTGTCCAGTGCGTCGTGTTCAAAAAGGAAGTGCCCGAAGAAGTGTTCGCGGCGGCGGCCCGGCTCACTCAGGAGTCGTCGGTGGAGATCACCGGAACGGTTCGCGCCGATCCGCGCGCGCCGGGCACGCCGGGCGGATTCGAGTTGGGTGTGAGCGATCTGAAGATCGTGCAAGTCGCCAACGAATATCCCATCTCGCCCAAAGAGCACGGAGTCGAATTTTTGATGGACTGGCGGCATCTGTGGATTCGGTCGTCGCGGCAGTGGGCCATTTTGAGAGTCCGCGCCACCGTGATGCGCGCCATCCGCGAGTGGCTCGACACCAACGGCTTCCTCGAGATGTCCACGCCCATCATCACTCCGTCGGCGGCAGAGGGCACGAGCACGCTGTTCGAGATCGATTACTTTGGCGAGAGCGCGTATTTGGCGCAGACCGGGCAGTTGTACAACGAAGCCAACATCGGCGCGTTTGGCCGGGTGTATTGCTTCGGCCCCACCTTTCGCGCCGAGAAGTCGAAGACGCGCCGCCACCTCACCGAGTTTTGGATGGTCGAGCCGGAGATCGCGTATTGCGATTTGGATCAGTTGTTGGTGATCGAGGAAAACTTTGTATCGCACATCGTGCAGACGTGCTTGCGCGAACGCGCCGCCGAACTGAAGGTGCTAGAGCGCGACACGAGCGTTCTCGAAAAAATGATCCCGCCCTTCCCGCGCATTTCATACGACGAGGCGGTAGCGCGGCTGAAGACGCTGGCCGAACAGGAAACCGACCCGGAGAAGAAGGCGCTGTTGAAGATCGAGTGGGGCGACGACTTTGGCTCGCCGCACGAGACGGAATTGACGAAGCAATTCGAGAAGCCGGTGTTCGTGACGGGCTACCCCACGGCGGTGAAAGCGTTTTATATGGAGCCGTGGCCGGGCCGGCCCGAAGTGTGCAAGAGCGCCGACTTGCTCGCGCCCGAAGGCTACGGCGAGATCATCGGCGGCTCGGAGCGCATCTCCGATCACGACACCCTGCTCCAGCGCATCCACGATCATAAACTGCCGGTGGAGCATTACAAGTGGTATCTCGATTTGCGGAAGTATGGCACCGCGCCGCACTCTGGTTTCGGACTCGGCGTGGAGCGCACGGTGGCCTGGATTTGCGGCACGGAACACATCCGCGAAACGAATCCGTTTCCGAGGATGTTGCAGAGGAATTATCCGTAAGAAAGAGAGACGGCCCGGAGCCGTCTCTCTTTTTATTCGTGGCGTTTGCCGTCAGGCATCACCGCGCCCGCCAGTTTTGCGCCCGTCAGATTCGCGTCGTTCAGTTTTGCCCCGCTCAAATTGGCCTCGCGCAAATCGGCTTTGGCCAGGCTGGCCCCCGATAGATCGGCGTCCACCAAATCGGCAAAGTTGAGGCGCGCGCCGCGCAGGTTTGCGCCAGTGAGGGTCGCATCGCGAAGAAACGCCCCGCGCATGTCGGCCAAACTGAGATCGGCCAGCCGCAAATCGGCCTTGCCCAAGTTTGCGCCGTTGAGATTCGCGCCGCTCAAATCCGCTTGGCACAACAGAGCGCCGCGCAGCTCGATGCCGGTGAGATTCAGCCCGCTGAGATCAGCGCCGCCGAGTCGCGGATGATCGCCCGCGCCGATCAGCCTGAGCAATAATTCTTTGCGAGAGATTTCGGCCATCGCTTCACTGCTCGGTGATGGCGACGCTTTGGATCACGTCGCCGCTGAACGTCGGCCCGGTGTTCGGGTCGCGCAGGGTGATGCTGTTCACCACATCCATCCCGTCGGTCACTTGCCCGAAGATGGTGTAGCCGCCGTTGAGGTGTTCGGCGGCGGCAAAGGTGATGAAGAATTGGCTGCCGTTCGTGTCGCGCCCGGCATTGGCCATCGCCACCACCCCGGCTTTGTCGAACTTCAGATCGCTGTCCTCGTTGACGAACTCATAGCCCGGCCCGCCCGCGCCCGTTCCGGTGGGGTCGCCGCCTTGCGCCATGAACCCTTCCAGCACGCGATGAAAGGTGACACAGTCGAAGAAGCCTTCGCGGGCGAGAAAGACGAAACTGTTGACGGTGATGGGCGCTTTGTCGGGGAACAGTTGAATGGTGAACTGGCCGCCCTTCGCCAATGTGACGGTAGCGGTGTATTGTTTCGATGTGTCAATCATCATCTCCGGCGGGGCGCTCCACTGCTTTGTCGTCGGCGCGCAGTCGTCGCCGCCCGAAGAGGCCACGCCCGTTGCCGCGGGCGCAGACTGTTGCGACTGTTGGATGGAGAAAAACGCCAGCGCACCCACGACGGCAATTGCTCCGGCGATGACAAACCAATTCACTCGCAGAGGCTCCGACTCATGGGCGTATTCACGCGCTGACTTGACCGGCTTGCTTTGTTTTGATTTTTTGGACATATCCCTCTCTTGGCTCCGAATGTTGGGCGCAGATTATCAGCGAATCATGACAGCATCCTGAGCGAAGCGCCGATGCTTTTCGGCGCAAAGTCGAAGGATGCGGCTTTGGCACGAGACCCGCACTCTTCGACTTCGCCGCTTCGCGGCTTTGCTCACCCATAGGCCCCCTTTGGGGGAGTGCTTGTTTTACGATTTGCCGATTATACCTTCACCGCTTCAACCGACTCAACCGCTCCGCCGCGCGCTCCAGTGTTTCCATCCGCTTGCAAAAGGCAAAACGCGCATACGCCTTCCCCAACGATTTGTGCTCGTCGGAGTAAAACGCCGATGGGGGGATGGCGGCCACCCCGATCTCGGCGGTGAGGTATCGGCAGAAGGCCACGTCGTCGTCGAAACCGAATCGAGAAATGTCGCCCATGATGAAATACGTTCCACTGGGGGCGCCGACTTCTAATCCCGAACGGCGCAGAGCCTCCACAAGATAATCGCGGCGGCGCTGATAATCGGCGGCGAGAGTCGAATAGTATTCGTCGTCGAGGCCGAGCGCGTATGCGGCGGCGGCCTGCATGGGCGTGGCCGCGGCGAAGGTGATGAATTGATGGGCGCGGCGGATGCCTGTCGTGAGGTCGAGCGGCGCGATGGCCCAGCCGATCTTCCAACCGGTGAACGAAAACGTTTTGCCCTGACTGCTGATCGTCACCGTGCGCTCGGCCATGCCCGGCAGCTGCGCGAGGCGATGATGTTGCGCGCCGTCGAAGATGATGTGCTCGTACACCTCGTCGCTGATGGCGACGGCGTTCCACTTTTGGCACAGCGCGGCGATGGCTTCGAGTTCGGCGCGCGAATAGACTTTGCCGGTGGGGTTGTGCGGCGTGTTGACGACGATAGCGCGCGTGCGGTTGTTGAAGGCGGTGGCCAGTTCGTCCAAGTCGATGCGCCAATCGGGCGCGCGGAGGGGAACGAAACGCGGCGCGCCTCCGGCCATGATCACATCGGGCACATAGCCGTCGTAGAACGGCTCGAAGAGAATCACTTCATCGCCGGGATTGACGAGGCCGATGATGGCGGCGAAGAGGGCTTCGGTTGCGCCGCTGGTCACGGTCACTTCGGTATCGGGGTTGACGGCTTGGCCGTAGAATCGATGCGCGTGAGCGGCGATGGCTTGGCGCAGATCGATCTGTCCGTTGGAGAGGGCGTATTGATTCTGACCGGCGGCGATAGCGGCAGTGGCGGCGGCCTTCACGTCGTCGGGGCCGTCGAAATCGGGGAAACCCTGCGAGAGATTGATGGCTTTGTGCTGATTCGCCAGCAGAGTCATCTCGGCGAAGATGCTGGTGCCGAAAGTGGAAACGCGGTGGGCGATGGGCATTGTGGAAGAAGACAGAAGTCAGTAGTGAGAAGTCAGTAATTGGTGATTGGTAATTAGTAATCGGTGATCGGGGGAGAGGAGAGGCGCCACGCGAAGCGGCCATCCGCCATTCGCCACCTGCTATCCGTCATCCGCTACCCGCCACTTTCCACCTGCCACTTTCCACCTGCCACCTGTTACTTGATCTTTCCCCACGCCTTCATATACAACACCGCATCCTCTTCCATCAGCGGGCTTTCGCAGAGGAGGCGGCCAGCGCATTTGTTGTCGGCGAGGGCGCGGAAGAGGTCTTTGTATTTGAGATCGGCTTCGGCGGCAGGCAAATGTTTCTTCTCGCCTTTCGGCCCGTACTCGATGCCGGAAAGGTGAAGGTGCATTTTCTTCAGCGCCGATGCGCCGAGCGCCCGCTTGAGTTTTTTGATCAGCGCGCCCCACTCGCCGTACGAATTCACCGAGCCGTCGCCGGGCCGGGCGTGAAGGTGGGCGAAGTCAATGCACGGCAGCACCCCTTCGATCTCGCCGGACATTTCGAGTGTGTCCTCCAACGAGCCGAGCATCGCGCCCTTGCCCATTGTTTCGGGTCGCAGAGTCACCGGGTTGCCGGAGTCGCGCAGTTCTTTCACCACATCGCGCAGGCGCGGGATGGCGACTTTGAGCACCTCGGCCGGCGGCGCGCCGAAATACGATCCGGGATGGAAGATGATGTCGGTGGCCCCGGCGAGGTGGCCGAAGTAGCAGGCATCCATCAATCGCTTGCGGCTCTTCGGCCATTCGTCGGCGGTGGCATTGAGGTTGAAAAAGTAGGTGGCGTGCACGCTGATCGCCACGTTCGATTCGACGCCCTGCGCTTTGATGGCCGCGCAGGTGGCTTCGGTGACGTTGATGCTCCGCACCCAGCCGAGTTCGAACGCGCGCAGAGAGAGCTCCGCCGAGCGGATGATCGCCCCGACCGAGCCGCCGGGCTTTTTGGGGGTGGAGATAGGCGAACCGACTGTGCCAAAAGCGAATGCTGGAGAGGTCATGCCCGTAATTCCGTGGGGGTTACGCCATTGCCGAAAAACGGCCCGCGAATTTCACGAATGTCACGAAGCTCGAGGTGAATAATTCGAGAAATTCGTGGACAAAAACGAGTTGAGCGGCGTAAGTCCCAATTCTATTCGACTATTTCCCTTTCGTGTACCAGATCGATCCGGGCGTGTCGTAGTTGCGGCCTTCACCCCAAACGGCATGCGTGTTTCCATCACCGTCAATGTCCAGCTCGAAATAGTCGCCGAAGGGGAAACCGAACCCGGCGGGCTGAATGTAATCGAATCCTTCGACGTAAGTTGAAAGATCAACTTCGGCAGACCACTTCGCGCCTCCGTCGGTCGAACTTCGATAATACGTGTTCCACAATCCGCCGCGCGCGTCCATCCAGGCAACACGGACACCAACCCAACTTCGCGTTAGCGTTAATGTTGACCGACGTGAACGACGCGCCGCTATCATGCGATGACGACACCCACACCTTCTGCGCGTGGTTGTAAGCGACGTGCACATCCTGCCCGCGCACGGCCAAAATCGGCTTGTCGGTTCCGGCGTTGGTGCTGTTGGCAATCGCCACCGACCACGTCACTCCGAAATCGGTGGACTTGCCCACAGCGATTTTACTTTTGCCGTCTTGCAGCCATGCGGCATACACCGTGCTCCCATCCACCGGATCAACAACAATCTGCGCATCCCACTGCCCGGCGCCCGATCCCGCCGCATGAATCAGCGTCGGCGGATTCCACGTTGCGCCGCCGTCGTTGCTGATCTGCAAAATCATCGTCGGGCTGTAACAGTCGGCGCAACCCGGCGCGCCGAGATACTGTGGATAGAGGATGTACACATGCCCGAAACGATCGGCGGCGATGGCCGGCTCCTATTGATCGCCGGATGTGAATCCCAATCGGGTCTGCGGCGCGAAGCCGGATGGGCGCGGCGGGGGAACCGTCACCGGGCCGAGCGGGGCCGCCGCCACAACCTGATTGAAGATCACGCCACTGCGGCGCAGCTGCTTGGCTTTGCCCGGCGAGTCAAACGTTGAGGCGCTATAAATCACGAGCGAGGCCAGCGCGGCGATCAAAAGCGCGACGTGCGGCCACGAGCGCGTGAGGTGTGATGATGTGTTCATAGTCCTCAGTTTTGTGGTAAAGTTGCCCCACACTGGAGAAACCTAAGAACTTATCTCTAAACCACTCCAGGTGACTGCCACCTGTGCATCGCACATTCGGAAATCAGGCGCACCGTGCAGGTGACAGTCACCTTCTGGCAGGTTTAGAGATAGCCTCTAAGGAAACACCAATCATGCATTTCGATCTTGTACAACTCATCACACAAGTCGGCTACGTGGGGCTGTTCCTCATCGTGTTCGCCGAATCGGGGCTGTTCTTCGGCTTCTTTCTGCCGGGCGACAGCCTTCTGCTCACCGCCGGGCTGTTGGCCTCGCGGGACATTCTCAACATCTGGGTGCTGCTGCCCCTGCTCTTCATCGCCGCCGTGCTCGGCGACAATGTGGGCTATTGGTTCGGGGCGAAGACCGGCCCGCGAATCTTCAACCGCGAAAACTCGCTGCTGTTCCGCCGCAAGAATTTGCTGGCGGCCAAAGCCTTTTACGACAAGCACGGCGGCAAGACGATCATTCTCGCCCGGTTCATGCCGTTCATCCGCACCTTTGCGCCCATCGTGGCCGGCGCAGTGGAAATGAACTACCAGCGGTTCATGTTCTTCAACCTCGTCGGCGGCCTCGTCTGGGCCATCGGCGTCACGGCGATGGGCTATCTCTTCGGTCTGCTCTTCGGCCAAATCGAAGGCGTCGATAAATACTTCACCATCATCGTGCTGGCCGTCATCTTCATCTCCGCGCTTCCGGCCATTATTCATGTTTGGCGCGACAGCCGCCACGAGATCATGGCCCGACTCAAAACCATACTGACCCGCCGCCCGTCCAGAGACGCCGAGTAACTGCGCGGCAACGCAGGGCAAAACAAAACAGGGCTTCTGCTGGCAGAAGCCCTGTCCTTTTAATCAACCGCCGCCGCTTAGGGCGCCGGATTCTTCCAAGTGACGAATTGACCCTCGGCCGTGGCCGAGAGTTGATCAAGTGAGGCCGTCGCCTCAAACAGCATGAAGCCGCCGTCAACAAACGACATGACGCCAAACGTGTATGAGGCAAAGCCCAGCGCATCGGTCGTGCTCACATGCTCCATGTCCCCATCGGGGGTGTGAACCACAAACGCCACCCTCGCTCCGGCCACCGGCATGCCCGCCTGATCCACCACTTTGGCAGTGAGCGTTTGGTCGCCGCTGGCGGGCGCGTAGAGGGCAAAGAGCGGCTCGGCGGCGATGCGGATCATTTGCGGCGCGGCTTGTCCGCTAGCCGCCGCTTGAGATTGGGCCAGCAATGCCTGCCGCCCCAGATCGACTAGTTGCACGCCCTGATCCGGCGGAAGATCAAGGCGGTAGGTGAACACCGTATTCTCGAAGTATTGCTCGAAGTGATTGCCCACGATTCGCCATTCGGAGATGGGTTGGCCGAAGACGGCTTCGCCGCCATACTGGGTGAAGAAATCATACATCACGAGCTTCACGTTGTGCCCATAATCCGAAAAGTAAATGGTGCTGGGGCCGCTGGCTGGCGGCGCGGGCGGTTCGGGCTGGGCCAAGACTTGTTTGCCCAATGGCCGCAACCCCACCCCCTCCGGGGTGGAAGGGTCCAAATAGAGGATCGCCTTTTCGTACACCTGCTCCATCGCGCCATCACTGCCAACACGCGGGGCAGAAAGGGCGATGCCAAACACGCGCGGCCCGCCGTGTTTGGCATAGAAATCGCTGAGAGAGCCCACCGATCCCGGATGCGGAGTGGAAGTGGCAACTGGGGGAATGAGTCGGGCCGGACCGGGATCGGCGTTGCATTGGTTATCCCGGCAGGCCTGCAGGCCCAACGGCAGAATGCCAAACTGGTATTCGGCAGGCTTGGAGGCATCCCACACAATCACGGCCCGCTCAAAGTTCTGCACCAGCATGTTGTCGAAAATGTAACGCTCGGATGTGGGATAGCCAAAGAAACGCGGGCCGTCCATCGATTCAAAATAGGGCCGAAATTCCGGGCTGACCGAGTGGCAGTCGTCCAAATAGAGGGCGCCGGGTTCGACGGTTTCGGCGGGCACACAGGGCGATCGTCCGTAATACCTATCGCCGAGATTGGCAAGAAGAACTCGGCTGCCTTCCGGGAACTGCGGGTAGTATTCTAAATTTGCGTTTTGGAAGTATTGGGCGATGATCCCGTTCTCGTCCCTCTCGGGGCTGATGGGCTGGCCGAATGTCTTTTCGCCCCCATACCGGGTGTAGAACTCAAGAAACAACGGCGAGATTGTGAACTGACCCGACTCTGAAATTTCATTCGGGGTTGGCGCGGCTGACGTGCACGCGACAAGGAAGACGACCAGTGCGACAAAGGTGGCGCGGCGCAACATTTCAGCCCTTCCTCCTATTCCTTGAATCCATTGTGAATGGCAAGCCATTGAGCATGTTTTGATTTGCAGTGATTGGGGCGGCCAACCACGATGTTTAAGATTTTTACAGGTTGCTATAGAATAGCAAATTATTGCGCTTCGCACAAGTCCGCAATTTCCGTGCCACCGCCCCTCACCCAATCGCCCACACTCGCGCAAATTCGCTGTGGCACGGGTTGCCCACCGCCGCATCGACCGTGCCATCGGTGAGATCGATGAGGGCCGAGAACACGGTTTTGTTTTTCTCGCCGTGCCGGCACAGCGCCACCGGCGAGGCGTCGTGATCGGCGAGGAACGTTTTGAGCATGGGCAGGGTGGCCGGGCCGGGCCGCGCGCGCATCAACTCGCTCGCCCGCTCGAAACGGCTGATCGACCCCGCAATTTTATCGGAGGCGCGTTCGTATTGTTTCATGCGCGGGTGCGAATAATGATTGGTGTGCACCAGCCAGCCCTCTTCGGGGAACAACATTTCGTGGTCGGTGGCCGAAGCCTCCACGCTGGCGATCTCTCCCTCCGCCGTCGAGATCAGGTTGTTGTACGACGAGGCGCGATCGGGGTGCAGGGCAATGGCGGCGGCCTCCCCGAAGCTGCGGGCCGAGAGCAGAGCCCGGGCGATGAGCAATCGAGGGATGCCGGGCCGTTCGTCGTTCGGGGAGAGTTCGTTGCCGGTGAGACAGACTTTGGCCGCGTTGAGTCCGATGCTCAAAAATAACCCGCCGACTCCGATGGTGAACAGCGTTGGGTGATCGGGCAGCCGCCACTCCACCCCGACGATCAACTCCTGCGTGGCCGGCGAGAGATCGTTGTTGTGAGCCAACAGCACATGCCCATCGCTGGCCGGAGGGCGCGCGGCGAAATCGGAACAGCGCCCCACCAGCGGCCCGGCGAAAATTTCCTCCACCGCCGTCGTGAACAAATCTTGGAAATCGATCCCCGCGCCCTCGGCCGCGCCGCGAATCTCATCCACCACCCACGGAAACGCGCGCTCGGTGGCGGCCCAATAGGGCTGCGCCGCCGCGCGATAATCGTCCCACAGATTGCAGCCGTCGATCCACGCGCGGCTGTTGGCGAGCGAACGATGCAGGGCCTCGGCGCAAGCCATGCCAATTTGTTTGCCGCACTCGTAGTGCGAGCCGGAAACTTTGATGATCTTCAACGTTTATCTCTTTTTTGCCTTCGCCTTCGCTTTGCTTTCGGCGCGGACGCTTTCTTCCCCGGCTTCTGTTTCTTCTTCGGCGCGGGCGGCTCAACACTCGGCATGGAAAACCGCGCCACGAACGGCGTCAATCCTTCCACCGCATCGCCCGGCTTCAATTTGATCACCGCGCCGCCGTGCGCGGGGCGGCCTCGCTTCGGCGCCTCGTCGAGTTTTGCGATTCGCCCCCCGCCCTTCGAGGTGATCATCACCAACTTTTCATCGGGCGCGCCCACCACCGCGCCCACCAATTTGCTCTTGCCCTTCACCGCCATCGCAATCGTGCCCACCCCGTAACGTCCCTGCGTCGGAAAATCTTTCATCGGCACACGCTTGCCCGCGCCCGCATCGGTGATCAAATACACTTCGCCCTTCGGGTCGGCCATGCTCATCGCCACAATGGCGTCGCCCGGCTTCGATAGTTTGATGCCCTGCACGCCGGCCGCGCCCGTGCCCATCGCCCGCACTTCGGCCTCTTTGAATCGAATGCTCTGCCCCAGAGCCGACACCATCAACACTTCATCACTGCCGTTCGAGAGCCGCGCCGACACGATGGCGTCGTCTTCAGCGACGCCCATCACCTGCCCCACTTTGGACGACGGCAGAGGCAGATCGCGCGCGGCGATTTTTTTGATCATGCCTTTGGCCGTGGCGAGCAAAAGAAAGACTCCGGCGGAGCTCTCTTCCGAGCCTTCACCATTCTCCTCAGCGGAGGCCAACTCCGCCGCGCGCGCCGCCGCCGGAACGCTCACCGCCGTCACCACCCGCGCCGCCGAATCCAACGGGCACAGCGACGAAAACGGACTGCCGTTCGCCGGGTCATCCGACCCTGGAATCGAATACACCGAGATAGCCGAGGCGCGCCCTTTTTGGGTGATGAGATAAATGAGATCGCGCGTGCTGGCCTGCGCCACCGCCAGCGGCGTGCTCTCTTTGTCGAACTTCGGCTGTTTGCCCGAATACGCCCGCGACAGCAACCCCGACCGAGTCACCGTCACCCATGCTTCTTCGTCGGGCACGAGATCGGCGGCCTTCACCGCGCCGCTGGCCGCCGCGCGGATGGCGCTGGCTTCCACGATCTGCGTTCTGCGCCGGTCGCCATATTTTCCTTTGAGCTCTTTCAACTCGGTTGCGATGGCTTCGCGCATCAACTTCGGCGAGCCGAGCAGTTTTTCGAGATACTTGATCAGCTCCTTCTTCTCTTTGTATTCGTCTTCGATCTTCTGCCGTTCGAGTTGGGCGAGTCGGCGCAGAGGCATATCGAGAATGGCCGTCGTCTGCGCGTCGGAAAACTTGAAACGCCGGATCAGCTTCGCCCGCGCGTCGTCGGTGTCTCGCGAGCCACGAATGATGCGGATCACTTCGTCAAGGTGTTTGAGCGCGGCGAGCAGTCCTTCGAGGATATGCGCGCGCTCTTTGGCCCGCGCCAGATCGAACTCGCTCCGCCGCCGCACAATCTCCAGCCGATGATCGAGGAACACGCGCAGGGTTTGCTTGAGGGTGAGCGTGCGCGGCTCGCCGCCCACCAGCGCCAGCAAATTGATGCTGAACGTGCCCTGCATCGGGGTGTGCTTGAACAGCAAATTGATGATCGCGTTCGGGTCGGCGGTCTTCGTCAATTCGATCACGATGCGCATCCCCTGCCGATCCGATTCGTCGCGCAGATCGGCCAAGCCTTCGATGCGGCCATCGCGGGCCAGTTCGGCAATGCGCTCGATGAGCGACGATTTGTTGGTTTGATACGGCAGTTCGGCGACGATGATTCGACTGCGGCCCCGCTCCATTTCTTCGACGTGCACTTTGGCCTGCACCAAAATTTTTCCGCGCCCGGTGCCGTAGGCCGCCGCCAGCCCCTCCTCCTCGCTCTCCGAACGGACGATCACGCCGCCGGTGGGGAAGTCGGGGCCTTTGATGAACTTCATCAAATCTTCCACCGTCACGTCGTCCATCTTCGTCCAATGAGTCAAAAGATGGAGGCAGGCGTCCACCACTTCGCCGAGGTTGTGCGGCGGAATGGAAGTGGCCATGCCCACGGCGATGCCGGTCGCCCCGTTGATCAAAAGGTTGGGCAGGGCCGCCGGAAGCACTTCCGGTTCTTCCAGCGTGTCGTCGAAGTTCGGGACGAAGTCAACGGTGTCTTTTTGGATGTCGGCCAGCATCTCGCCCGCCGGGCGAGCCAGCCGCGCTTCGGTGTAGCGCATGGCGGCGGGCGCGTCACCGTCAATCGAGCCGAAGTTGCCCTGCCCGTCCACCAGCAGACAGCGCATCGAAAAATCCTGCGCCATGCGCGCCATCGTGTCGTACACCGCCGCGTCGCCGTGCGGGTGATATTTGCCCAGCACCTCGCCGACAATGCGCGCCGATTTTTTGTACGGCGAGTCGGGGGCGATGCCCATGTCGTGCATCGCGTACAGGATGCGGCGCTGAACGGGTTTGAGGCCGTCGCGCGCGTCGGGCAGAGCGCGCGATACGATCACCGACATCGCGTACGAAAGGTACGCGCTTTGCATTTCAGTATCGATGTTGATTTTGCGAATGCCAGAGGCCATGTATCACCGAGGGGAGTTTGAGTTGGAGTTTGGGTTGGAGTTGGAGTTTGAGTTGAAGCAAGCGGATTTTATCACACGGCTTCGCAGAGCAAACGGAAACAAAACAGACCGACGCGGTTTCGGAAACCGCGCCGGTCTGTTTGACTACTCGACACTTCGACTACTCGGCTACTCGACCACCCGGCTACTTGATGACGTAGGTGACGCTCACTTGCAGGGTCATCTGAATTTGCCCGGTGGACACCGGCGCCGGCCCGCCGCCGCCGCCCAACTCTTGGGCCACTGCGCGAACATCATAGTATGGCGCCGGGCCGCTGGTGTATTCGCTGATGTTGAGCGGCGCATCCAGCGCCACACCGGCGGCGGCGGCCAATTGTTCGGCGCGGGCTTTGGCGTCGGCCATCGCTTTGTCGCGGGCTTCGGCCTCCAGCGCCGATTGATCGCTGACGCTGAACGACACGCCGTAAATGCTGTTCGCTCCGACAGACACGGCCTTGCCCAACGCATCGCCCACTTTCGATAGATCACGAATGGTGACGGTCACGGTGTTGTCGGCCACGTAAGTGTAATCGGTGGGCACGCCGTTGGTGTCGTAGTTTTGTTGAGCGTACACCGAAAAGTTAGAAGTCTGAATATCTTTCTCTTCGATGCCCAACGCTTTGAGCGCGGTGATGACGGCGTTCATTTTGTCGGTGTTGTCGCTCACCGCCGTGCTCGGGTTCTCGTCGCGAGTCTGCACGCCGATTTGGGCGACGGCCACATCGGGCTTGCCGTAAGCAGTGCCGGCGCCGGTGACGCTGATGGTGTGGGGTTGTTCGGAAGTTCCACCACCGGTGGCCGGAGTCCCGCAGGCCGAAAGCATAAGCAGGCCAATGGTCGCGGCCAGAAATATCGAAGTCAGTTTGGATTGGGTAATCATTTTATATTGTCTCCTTTTGGCAATTCTATGTGGAAAGACGCCGATGAGGGAGAATCGGTTCCCGTGCCCTCACCCCCACCCTCACCCCCAACCCCTCTCCCAGTGGGAGAGGGCCGGGGTGAGGGTACAGTCGCCTTCGATCCTCTTCCACGCTATAATCGCGCGCATGACCAAACCCACCGCCGAGTTCCTTCCTTTCCATGCCCTCAACGAATTCATGCGCGACGACTATCGGCTGGCCGTCGTCCGCTCGGCGCTGGCCGCCCTGCCCAAACTGCCCGATCATTTCCGCGCGCCGATTGACAAATGGACGAAACAAATCGTGCGCGTGCCGGGCTTCCGCAACAGCCTGCAAGCGCCCACGCCACTGCGAGCCGGGCCAACCGCCGAGGCCTTCCAAAAGAGCCCCGAACTGGTGGCCGCCATTCTCGCCGCGTGGGCCGAAGCGCACACCGATTTGCGATCCAAAGTGTTTGATCTGCTGACCGGGCGCGGCTGGGAAGTTCTGCCGCCCGACGCCGACCGAACCAAACTGCCGGGCTTTCTCCCGCAGTGGCCCAATGGCGAAGACTTCGACGTGATCAACAAAGCCTACGCCACAGCGCACCCTGCCGATGGCGCATCCACTGACGATGTGAGTTTGATGGTGGTGTGGCTGAGCGGGCGACTGCCGTATCACGGCGATGATGAGTAGGGGCGGGTCTGAGACCCGCCCCTACGGAATGACGCCCCTTTTTCGTGGCGCAAATTTTCAATTTGCGCTACAGTAGCCTCATGCGCCAAAAACAGAACACTCTCTTCTACGGCGACAACCTCATCATCCTGCGCGAGCATATCGAGAACGAAAGCATCGACCTCATTTACCTCGACCCGCCTTTCAACTCCAACCGCAGTTACAACGTGCTGTTCAAAGATGAGAGCGGCAAAGAAGCCGACGCGCAGATCACCGCCTTTGAAGATGCGTGGCATTGGAACCCCACCGCCGAACAAACTTACCGCGATTTGGTGACGCTGGGCGGCGCGCGCGTCTCCAGCATGATCAGCGCCCTGCGCGAATCCATCGGCGCGAATCAGATGATGGCCTATTTGGTGATGATGGCCGCCCGCCTCGTGGAATTGCACCGTGTTCTCAAACCCACCGGCAGTTTGTACCTCCACTGCGACCCGACGGCAAGCCATTACCTCCGTGTGACAATGGATGCAATTTTTGGGGCGCGCAATTTTCGGAATGAACTCATTTGGAAACGAACAGGAGCGCACAGCGACCGCGCACAGGGGCATGTGATTCATTTTGGGCGGATACACGACGTCATCTTGTTTTACACCAAAACCGACTCCGCTATTCGCAATGAAGTTTATCTGCCCTACAACGATGAGTATCTGGCTACCTCCTATCGACACCTTGATTCGGATGGGCGGCGCTATCGCCTCGACAATCTCACTGGCCCCGGCGGAGGGGCCAAAGGGAATCCGAGTTATGAGTTTTTGGGAGTGACCCGTTACTGGCGCTACAGCAAAGAGAAAATGGAAGAGCTCCATCGGCAAGGCCGAATTATCCAGACGAAGCCGGGCACTGTTCCAGCTTACAAACGATACTTGGATGAAATGAAAGGCGTGCCCCTCCAAGATGTATTCGACGACATATCGCCGCTCCAAGCATCAGCCGCCGAACGTCTCGGCTACCCCACCCAAAAACCCGTTGCCCTTTTGGAGCGCATCATTCAAGCCAGCAGTAACGAAGGCGATGTGGTGCTCGATCCCTTCTGCGGTTGCGGCACGACGATAGCCGCCGCGCAAAAACTGGGCCGCCAGTGGATCGGAATCGACATCACCCACCTTTCCATCGCCCTGCAAAAATATCGCCTCAAAGATTCGTTCGGCCTGATCGAGAAAAAAGATTATCTTGTGGAGGGCGAGCCCGAAGATTTGCCCTCGGCCCAGCAACTCGCCAACGACGACCGCTATCAATTCCAGTGGTGGGCGCTGTCGCTGATCAAGGCCATGCCGTTGGGTGGCGGCCCTCACCCCGGCCCTCTCCCAAAGGGAGAGGGAGTCCGACTCCCCTCTCCCAAAGGGAGAGGGGTTGGGGGTGAGGGGCATCGGGGTGAGGGCAAGAAAGGCCGCGACAAAGGCATCGACGGCGTCATCACCTTCATCGACGACGCGAGCGGAAAGGCCAAGCGCGCGCTGGCGCAAGTGAAGAGTGGCAAAGTGAAGAGCGGCGACCTCCGCGATTTGCGCGGCACGGTTGACCGCGAAGGCGCAGCGATGGGAGTCTTCATCACCCTCGAAAACCCAAGCCGCGATATGCTGGCCGAAGCCGCCGCCGCCGGCTTTTATCATTCGCCCGGATGGGACAGGGATTACCCCAAACTGCAAATCCTGACTATTGCCGAACTGCTGAACGGCGCCGAGGTGAAAATGCCCCCGGCGGCCATCACCTTCAAGCAGGCCGAGAAAGTTAAAAGCAAAGGCGGCGCAAAGCAAGAAGGGTTGCTCTAATTGTTTTTCTCCGCGCTCTCAGCGGTGAGAAGAGCCTATGCCACTGCGATTCAACAAACGCGTTTCACTGGGAAAGTTTCTGCGGCTGAACATCAGCAAAAGCGGAGTGGGGCTCACGGTGGGGCCGCGCGGCGCGAACGTCACCGTCGGGCCGCGAGGAACGCACGCCACCGTGGGCCTGCCCGGCACCGGCCTCAGTTACACGCAGAAGATCGCCGATGCAAAAGTCGGCAGGTTCGATTCGATCTCCGCCCCACCCTCCACGCCCCACGCTCCACAGCACTTCCGTGATCCCGGCCCCTTCGCGCCCGACTACGAAAAAGAATTGGTGGCCGGACTCAACGACTTCTACAACGGGCAAGCCGACTCGGCTTTGGCGCATCTTCTCGCCGCCGCCCCGCACGAACCCGCCGCGGCCATCTTCGCCGCCTTCGTTCTCGCCGGGCGCAGTGAGGGCAGAGCGCGGGCCATCGAACTGCTCGAAGGCGTCGCGCAGTCCGACGCGAAACTGCCCACCGTGCTCATGCAAAAATATCTGGCGTCGGCCACACTGCCCGTAGCCATCAGCCCCACCGTCAGCGCCGACGTTCCCGCCGACGGGTTGGCGGCCTCGCTGTTGTTAGCCGAGTTGTATCAGGCCGAAGGTCAAGTGGATGAGGCCATCGCCCTGCTCGACGAGATCAACGATCTCGCCCAAAGCCCGGCGCTCACGCTGTCGCTGTGCGAACTGTTGGCAAACAAAAACATGTGGGATGAGATCATCGCGCTGGCGAAAGACACTGCCGCAACCGACGATGTGACTCTCGAAACGAAAGTGTGGTATGGGCGGGCGATGCTCGAAAAAGGGTTGCCCGAAGCGGCGGCGAGCGTGTTCGGCGAAGCGTTGAAAAAGAAGAAGGGCATCAGCCCGCCGCTGTTGAACGAAGCCCGCTATTGGCGGGCGGCGGCCTACGAACGGCTGGGCAAAACGGCGCAGGCCAGCAAAGAGTTTCAGAAGCTGTACGCCGACGATCCCGAATTCAGAGATGTTGCCCGGCGTGTTGGGGACGCAGATGAACGCTGATCATTTGATTGTCAGCAGATCACGAAAGCATCCTGCCCCAATGGGGCGCTCCGCGAGACGAAGCGGCGATGCTGCTGAGCGAAACGAAGTGAAGCCGAAGCATCGCCGCGAAGTCGAATGCTTCGCGCGCAAACTCGCGGCAGACACCGCACTCTTCGACTTCGCCGCTTCGCGGCTTCGCTCAGAGTGCTTGGCCCGTGGCAGGCGCGATCTGAAAAATCAGCGTTCATCCGCTTGGATCAGCATCATCCGCGTATCACCATTGCCTGTGAATAACACGAAACCATGATCGAGATTCCCATCGCATACGTGCAACTTGGCGTCGGCCTGCTCAACTTGATCATGGCATTGATCACGTTGGGAGTGGCGGCGCGGTTCTGGTTTCGCCACCGGCGCGAGGGCCTCAGCATCGGCTGGTGGATGCTGGCCCTGTCGTTCGGCGCGTTCGCCATTTCGCAGACTCTCGAATTCCGCCGATTGGCGTTAGCGGCCGATCATTTTGAGCCGGGCAATCTCGAAATCACCGCGCGCTTTGTGTTCATGTGCATCATGGTCATGGGCATCTCGCGGCTGTTCGACGAGGCGCTGGCCGCGCACCGCAAATCGCTGGAGGATGCGCAGAGAACCATCCAACTGCAAGCCGACGCCATGCGGCAGTCGCACGAAATGCAGCTGCTCTACACAGTGTCGCACTCGCTCGCCAGCACGCTCGATCTCGAAACGGTGCTGAAAGAGTTGTGCGGATCGACGCGCAAGATGATGCGGGCCGACAGCGTGTCGGTGCGGCTGATCAAGCCGCTGGCCGGGGGCCTGCAGTATGCCGAAGACATCAGCGCGGCGGTCGAAGCGACGGGCGACACGCTCGACCCGCGCGTGGAGGCGCTGTGCCAAAGCGTGGCGCAGAGCGGCAAACCGGCGATCCTCAACGACGTCCACGCGCACCCGATGTTCGGGGCGCAGTGGCAGGGATGGGTGCAGTCGCTGGGCGCGTTCCCGCTCCGGCACGGCGCGGAAGTGATCGGCGTCCTCACAGTGGTGTACGGGGCGTCGTGCGCGCTCACCGCCGACGAAGGGCGGTTTGTGACCGCGCTGGCCGATCAGACGTCGGTGGCCGTGCGCAACGCGCAGCTGCACGAGCAAACCGAACAGCAGGCCGCCACCGACAGCCTCACCGGCTTGGCCAACCGCCGCCGCTTCAACGAAGCGCTCATCGACGAAATACGCCGCGCCCGCCGCTATCAATCGCCCGCCTCGCTGGTTCTTTTCGATCTCGATAAGTTCAAACAGTTGAACGACGAGCGCGGCCACCTTGCCGGAGACGCTTACCTGCAGGGCTTTGCCCGCCTGCTCAAACAACAATCCCGTGAGACCGATGTGGTGGCGCGGCTCGGCGGCGATGAGTTCGCCATCATCATGCCCAACACGACGCCTGCGGCGGCTCAGCAATTTGCCGAGCGCATGAAAATAGTAGCCGCGCAATACGAGCTGGAGTGGGAAGGGATGGCGATTCGTTTGCAAACGAGTGTGGGCATTGCCGGTTGGGAGGCCGGAATTACCTCGTCGTTCGACGAACTGGTGGGCGCCGCCGATAAAGCCCTCTACACCGACAAAGGCGCATCGAAGACTCCGATCGTCGATCATACGCCCGCCGCCGAGCGCAAATAGATTTCACTGCGATGAGGAGTCATGCGGTTGAGTCGAGAAGCAACTACGGATTGCGCAGATTTCACGGATGAAGGCATAGCAGTTTCGTGTAATCCGTGAAATCTGTGGTTCCAAACGGAGGCTCTATGATCACCACAGGCGGAGGCGGACTCCCCAACCTCCCGCCCGGAGTCGGCGGCCTGATCGTCGTCGCCATCATCGTCATCGTCGTCGTTGCCATCGTCAAATATATCCTCGACAATTGAACATGTCCGACACTCACAGCCTCTGGGCCGACTTGCACCGGCCAAACAGCACGCCCGCCGAAACGACCTTCACCGTCATCGGCATCCCCTATGATCGCTCGGCCAGCGCGCGGCAGGGCGCGGCGCTCGGCCCCCAGCGCATCCGCCGCTGGACACATCACCTCACCCCGTTCACCGAAGACCGCACGCGGCTCGGCCAACTCAGCGTGTGCGATCTCGGCGACATCGCCATCGAAGATCAGCCGCGCGATTTCGAGCGCGCGCGGCAAGTCATCGCCGCCCTTCCGAACATTCCCATCATCCTCGGCGGCGATCATTCGATCAGCATTCCGGTTTTGCGAGCGCAGCGCGAGCGCTTCGCCGGAAAGCGGCTCGGCCTGCTGTGGGTGGATGCTCACCCCGATCTGTGCGACGAATTCGACGGCTCGCGATTGAGCCATGCCTGCGTTCTGCGGCGCGGGTTGGAGTCCGGCATCGAGCAACGCGATGTGTGCCTCGTGGGCCTGCGCTCGTGGGAAGAGCCGGAGATCGATCTGATCGAGAAGGGGCAGATGAACGTGTGCCCGATGCCGATGGTGGCCGAGCGCGGCATGGCGGCCATCGCCGCCGAAGTGAAACGGATTCTGTCGGCGTGCGACGCGGTGCATATCTCGTTGGACATCGACTGCCTCGACCCCGCCGCCGCGCCGGGCACGGGCATCCCCGAAGCCGGCGGCATGACCGCGCGCGAAGCGCTCACGCTGATCAAAGCCATGCAGGGCTTGCCGCTGGTGGGGCTGGATGTGGTGGAAGTCGCCCCCCCGCTCGACCCGTCGGAGTCCACCGTCTTCGCCGCGCTCAAGATCATCATGGAGTTCATGGGCGTGATCGCCAGAGGCGCGAAATAGGGAAACGCCATGCAAATCACCCTCCCCTGCGCCCAATGTGGCAGGCCCGCCGCCGCGTTCACCGTGCATGCCGCCGGAGAGGGCGACGGCTTGTGGCGCGATCACGATCGGATCGAGCGCGCGGGTTTCATGGGCGTGGTGATCAAATTCGGCTCGCTCGAATCGCTCGCTCAACTCTTCGAAACGCTCCGCCGACACGACTACGAAACGCTCCGGCGGCTCGACGCCGATTTCATCGCCTTCCATTGTTGGGAGTGCGGCAAAGATTATTGCGAGCAATGCTGGCGCATCGGCCCGCCGGAATTCGATGACGGCTTCTACGATTGCACGATGGGCATTTGCCCCGCCGGGCACGAGCAGATGGTGGACGATTAACAGACTCGAAGCATCCCACAGGGTGAAGCAATCGTGATCGAAGACTGGCCGGTAAAGATTGCCATCATCGAGCGGATGCGCCGGGAGATACCCAAGAATCTGTGGGGCCCATGAGAAACTCTGCGGCGGGAGAGCGCAACCCTGAGTGAGACTCAGCGCAATCTGTCAACAAAAACGCCCCCCGCAGAACTTCTCGCGAGGGGCGTTTTCGTTTCTCAATCGCTATTCGGCCAGCGGCAGGGTGTCGCCGTCCCCGCCGAGCAGTTGAACGAGATCGCTGCTGCCTTCGGACAATTCTTCCGGTTTATCTTTGTAAATCCAATAGCCCGTGCCCGCCGGGATCAACTTACCGATGATCACGTTCTCCTTCAACCCGAAGAGTCCGTCCCACTTGCCCTCGATAGCCGCGCCGGCCAGCACCTTGATTGTGTGCTGGAACGATGAGGCGGAGAGGAACGACTCGGTCGCCAGTGAAGCGCGCGTCACGCCCAACAACGAAGGCACCGCCGCCGCCGGAGTTCTCCCCTCGGCGATCAGCCGCTCGTTGGCTTGCTGGAAGTCGTACCGATCCACCAATTCGCCCGGCAGCCATTCCGTGTCTCCGGCTTTCATCACCTGCACCCGGGTCAGCATCTTGCGCACGATCACCTCGAAGTGTTTATCGTTGATATTCTGGCCCTGCGCGCGATACACCTTCTGCATCTCTTGCAAGAAATACAGCTCGCACGCCTCGCGGCCCAAAATGCGCAGGATACGGTGCGGGTTCTGCGAGCCTTCGGTCAGCGCTTCACCGGCGCGCACCTCTTGCCCGTCCACCACCAGCAAACGCGAGTTGCTCGGAATCTCGTACTCGCACTCGTCGCGCAGTTCACGAGTGATGATGAGCGCAGTCTCTTTGCGCTTCACTTTGCCGCCGTGCTCGGCCAGCACCTGGCTGTCGCCGCGCTGGGCCAGCAACGCGCCGTCGGGAACGTGATCGCCGTCCTCGACTTTCACCGACCAGTTGCCCGGAACTTCGTATTCGTCGCGCAGAGTCGCGACGTTGATCACTTTCACATACTTCGCGCCGCCGACTTTTTCCGATCGTTCCACGTGAGCGATGCCATCGATCTCGGTGACGACCGCTTCACCTTTCGGCTTCTTCCGCGCCTCGAACAACTCCTCCACGCGCGGCAGACCGCTGGTGATGTCGCCTCCGGCGGCGACGCCGCCGCTGTGGAACGTGCGCAGGGTGAGCTGCGTGCCCGGCTCGCCGATGGATTGCGCGGCCACGATGCCCACAGCCACGCCCACTTCCACTAACTTGCCGCGCCCCAGATCGCGCCCGTAGCACATCGCGCAAATTCCCCGCGCCAACTGGCACGAAAGCGGCGAGCGCACGAACACTTGCTCGATGCCCGACGACTGAATGCGCCCGGCCACATGCTCGTCAATCTCCTGATTGCGTTCGACGATCAACTCGCCCGATTTCGGATCGATCACATTGCCTGCGGCCATGCGCCCGATGATGCGGTCGTAAAGCGTCTGCCCGGCCACATCGTCGCGCCGCCGGATCCAGATGCCGGCCTCGGCGCCGCAATCGATCTCGTTGATGATCACATCCTGCGCCACATCCACGAGGCGGCGGGTGAGGTAACCGGCGTCGGCGGTGCGGAGCGCGGTGTCGGCCAAGCCTTTGCGCGCGCCGTGAGTCGAGATGAAGTATTCAAGCACCCGCAAACCTTCGCGGAAGTTCGATCGGATCGGCAGGGGGATGATGCGGCCCGACGGATCGGCCATGAGGCCGCGCATCCCGGCCAGCTGGGCGATGGGGCCGAAGCCGCCTTTCGTCGCGCCCGACTTCGCCATCACCGCCAGCGAGCCGAACGGATCGAGATACGTTTTCACTTCGCTCGCCACTTCATCGCGCGCCTTCGTCCACAGTTCGATCACGCGATCGGTTTGCTCCTGCTCGGTGAGCAGGCCGCGCCGATACTGCTTCTCCACGTCGGCCACTTCTTCTTCCGTGCGGTTCACAATCGTGGTTTTGGCCGGAGGTACGGTGATGTCGGACACCGCGATGGTGACGCCCGACTTGGTTGCGTACTTGAAACCAATTTCCTTGATTCGATCCACCACATCGGTGGTGATCTCACTGCCGACGACTTGATAGCACTTCTGCACCAACTTCTGCAAGCCGCCCTTGTCGAGCACTTCGTTCACGAAGCGCATCTCGTCGGGCAGGATGCTGTTAAACAACACGCGGCCCACCGAGGTCTCGATCATGCGGCGGCGCGGTTTGCCGTCGGCGAAACGCTGGCCGTGTTCGTTGACATGCGTCGGAACATAAATTTTGATCTTGGCATGAATATCAACCTGCCCGAGCACATAAGCCGTCTCCACCTCGTCATAGTCGGCGAACGTGCGGCCCTGTCCTTTGCGATCATCACGGATCATCGTCAGATAATACACGCCCAAGACCATGTCTTTCGACGGCCCGACGATCGGCTCGCCATCGGCTGGCTTGAGCAGATTGTTTGTGGACAGCATGAGGGTGCGGGCTTCTTCGACGGCCTTGCGCGACAGGGGAACGTGAATCGCCATTTGGTCGCCGTCGAAATCGGCGTTGAAGGCCGAGCACACCAGCGGGTGCAAGTGGATGGCTTTGCCCTCGACGAGCACCGGCTCGAAGGCCTGGATGCCGAGTCGGTGCAGGGTCGGCGCGCGATTGAGCAGAACGGGGCGATCTTTGATCACCTCTTCCAGCACCTCCCACACTTCGGGGCGCTCCTTTTCGATGATGCGCTTTGCCCCTTTGACATTGGAAGCGAAACTGTATTGCACCAGTTTAGCGATCACGAACGGGCGATATAGCTCGAGGGCCATGGTGCGCGGCAGGCCGCATTGATGCAGCTTGAGTTTGGGGCCGGTCACAATCACCGAGCGCCCCGAATAGTCCACGCGCTTGCCCAGTAGGTTGCGGCGGAAGCGGCCCTTTTTGCCTTTGAGCATATCGCTCAACGATTTCAGTTCGCGGCGGCCCCGGCGCGAGAGCGCCTTGCCGCGCTGGCTGTTGTCGATCAGCGAGTCCACGGCCTCCTGCAACATGCGCTTCTCATTGCGCACGATCACATCGGGGGCGCCGAGTTCAAGCAAACGCTTGAGACGGTTGTTGCGGTTGATCACCCGGCGATAGAGGTCGTTGAGATCGGAGGTGGCGAACCGGCCTCCGTCGAGCTGCACCATCGGGCGCAGGTCGGGCGGGATCACCGGCAGGATGGTCAGGATCATCCATTCGGGCCGGTTGGCCGAGCGGCGGAGCGATTCGACGACCTTCAACCGTTTGATAGCCTTCTTCTTGCGTTGTTTCGATTTGGTGCTGCGGACTTCGTGCCACAGTTCTTTCGCCAGTTTGTCGAGATCGAGAGAATGCAGAATGTCGTAGAAAGCCTCCGCGCCCATGTCGGCTTTGAAGACCTGCCCGTACTTCTGTTTGAGTTCACGATATTTGCTTTCGCCGAGAAACATCATCGGGTGGAGGTCGAGCAGTTCGTCCCGATCTTTGTCCACAGCTTTGCTGGAACCGGCGGTCACATCTTCGAGCGAATTGCGAAGCTGGACAATTTGCTCTTCGGCTTCCGCTTTGAGCTTCTCGATGTCCATCTTGAGGCCGTCAAGTTTGGCGTCGCGCTTCTCTTTCATGGACGATTCGATCTCGCCCAGTTTGCCCTGCACGGCTTTGTTGAGCGCCGTGAGGTGTTTGCGGGAAATGGTCTCCCCTTCTTCGGCAATGACTGTCCGCGCCGGCTCAAACTCAATGGCCTTGCGGATGGTGGTTTCCATTTTCTCTTCGAGCGCGCGTTGGAGTTTCTGCCCCTCTTTCACCAGCGGCTCGATCTTCTCGGCGAGATCGGCCTCATACTTCTCATTGACGGCGTCGATCTTGGCTTTGAGGTCGCCGATCTTTTTGTCGCGGCTCGTTTTCACTGCGGCGATCTTCGCGTTCAAGTTGTCCACTTGGCGCTTTTCTTCGCGCTGAACTTCCTCGTCAATGCGTTTGAGGGCCTTCTGCCGCGCCTCTTCGTCCACGTGCGTGACGACGTACTGCGCGAAATACAGCACGCGGTCGAGGTTGCGGCGCGACACATCGAGCAAGACTCCGAGATAAGAGGGCACGCGGCGGGTGTACCACACATGCGCCACCGGGGCGGCCAATTCGATATGCCCCATCCGCTCGCGCCGCACCGATGAGCGCGTGACTTCCACCCCGCATTTATCGCAAACGGTGCCTTTGTATCGAACGTTTTTATATTTGCCGCAATAGCATTGCCAATCTTTCGTCGGCCCAAAGATGGCTTCGCAAAACAAGCCATCCTTCTCCGGGCGCAGCCGCCGATAGTTGATCGTCTCCGGTTTGAGCACTTCGCCATATGACCATGAAAGAATCTGTTCTGGCGATGCCAAACTAATTTTCAATGCGCGCAAACTTCGTGGTTCCACAGGCTTCCTCCTATCAATCTAGATTCACTCGAACACTCGTGCTAGGCGCTAGGCAAAGCAAAATGAGCGCTTCAAGCTCTTTTCTCTTGAAGCGCTCAACAATGTTGGATAGCAATGACGATTAGATTTTATCCAAAGATGTCCTTGTGTCAAGACTCAATTTTTCGGCCATCTCAGCGGAGGCCATCGATGAGATGCACACGCATCTGCGACGGCTCAATTTTGAGTATCACCGATTTGATCGCCGGAAGGAGAATCTCACCCACCTGCCCTCTCACGACATACACATCGTTAGCCCCCGTCTCAATGATCTCGACAACCGAGCCCAATTCCTCGCCGGTGTCCGTCACCACAGTGAGGCCGACGATTTGATGATGGTAATACTCGCCGGGCTTGAGAGGCGCGGCGTCGGTTGCTTTGATCGAAACGATCTCGCCGCGCAAAGTGTCGGCTTCGTTTCGATCATCGCAGCCCTCCACCGAAATCAACAGCATTGCTTTGTGGAGCCGGAACGACTTCAGCGGGTACGGCTTGTGGTCGTCGCCGATGTGCACCACATCCACTTCGCTCAAATGCGCGGGGAACGCAGTTTGCATTGCGAGGCGAAGTTCGCCGCGCACGCCGTGCGGGCGAAGGACGCGGCCAATCACCAGAAACGACGGCTCACCTTTGGGCCGTTGTGTTCGGCGGCGGCGCGGCTTTGCGGCTTGTGCTTCTCGCGCGCTCACACGATCTCAAGCTGGATGCGCTGGCCCTCGCGGGCGGCAACCACTCGTAGAAGAGTGCGAATAGCGTTGGCGACTTTGCCGTCCTTGCCGATCACGCGGCCCATATCTTCTTCGGCCACATGCAGCTCAATCACGGTTTGCCCGCCCTGATTGATCACCTCCACCTTCACATCGCCGGGGTGATCAACCAACGAGCGAACGATATGCTCCACCAGCTCTTTCATGGCTATCCGGCGGCGGCTTTGGCTTTGGCCTTCTTCGACTTGCCTTTCGAGGCCACGCCGATTTGATCGTCGCGGCGAGTCTTGAGAGTTGTGGCTTGGGCTTTCGCGGCGGCGGCGGCCTCGGCCACCAACGTTTCCACCGGCTCGCCCTTCTTCAGCCGGGCCAATCGATCCATCGTCCCCGATATTTTGAGGATGCGGGCGACCGGCTCCGAAGGTTGAGCGCCGTTCTTGAGATGATGCAGAGCGCGGGCCTCATCAACTTTGATATAAGCCGGGTGGGTGCGCGGGTTATATTCGCCCACCACTTCGAGAAACCGGCCATCGCGGGGGTGCTCACGCTCGGCGACGACGATGCGGTACACCGGTTGAGCTTTGGCGCCTTCGCGGCGCAAACGAATTCGAAGCATGGATTTGTGTTACTCCTCTTTAGAGAATCTTTTTACCGAAACCCTCTAAACATATCCGGCAGTCCTCTGCCTTTGGTTTTCCCGATCTGCTTCATCAACTTCTGCATATCACGGAACTGCTTGACCAGCTGATTGATCTCCTGCACCGACGTTCCCGACCCGGCGGCCACTCGGCGTTTGCGGCCGGCATTGAGCACTTGCGGATTCACTCGCTCGTGCCGAGTCATCGAATTGATGATAGCCTCGACTCGCTTGAGGCTGTTGTCCAAATCTTGTTGATTCATTTGCCCGGCGATCTTGCCCATGCCGGGAACCATTTCCATTAACTGGCCGAGCGGCCCCATCTTTTTGATCTGCCGCATCTGATCGCGGAAGTCTTCGAGCGTGAACTCGCCCGAGACCAATTTCTCTTGCGCCTTCTGCGCTTCCTGCGCCGAGAAGGCCGACTCGGCTTTTTCGATCAGGCCGAGAATGTCGCCCATGCCGAGAATGCGGCCGCTCAATCGCTCGGGGGCGAAGGCTTCGATGCCGTCGATCTTTTCGCTCGTGCCCAGAAACTTGATCGGGACTCCGGTGACGGATCGCATGGAGATGGCCGCGCCGCCGCGCGCGTCGCCATCCACTTTGGTCAGAATGAGGCCGCTGAGTCCGACCTGTTTGTTAAACCCATCGGCGATACGCACCGCCTCTTGGCCGGTCATCGCGTCGGCAACCAACAGCACTTCGTTGGGCGTCGCGCGCTCTTTGATGGAGGCCACTTCGGCCATCATCGCCGGATCAATTTGCAGGCGCCCGGCGGTGTCGAGAATGACAACCGTGTGCCCGATGTCGGCGGCGTGCCGGACGGCGTTGGCGCACAAGTCGGGCGGGGACTCGGGGCCAGTGAACACCGGCACATCGATCTGCGCGCCGAGCGTCTTCAGTTGTTCGGCCGCCGCCGGGCGATACGGATCGGCGGCGACCAGCATAGGCTTTTGGCCCTGCGACCTCAGCCAGCGCGCGAGTTTGGCGGCCATCGTCGTTTTGCCCGCGCCCTGCAACCCCACGAGCATGATGGTGCGCGGCGGCTGGCCGCTCAGATTCAGTTTGCCCGGCTCGCCCAGCGTGGCGATCAATTCTTCGTGAACGATCTTGACCACCTGCTGGCCGGGGTTCAGCGCCCGCGATACTTCTGCGCCGACGGCGCGGGCTTTGACTCGCGCCAGAAAATCTTTGACGACGACGAAGTTGACATCGGCTTCGAGCAGGGCCATGCGCACTTCGCGCAGGGCAACATCCACATCGGCTTCGGTCAGTTTCCCGCGCCGCGTGAGCTCTTTGAAGACGTTTTGTAGTTTATCGCTGAGGTTTCTGAACACGCAGGCAGTCCGGCAGACACAATACGACGGGGCAGATGATGCCCCGTCAGCGAACGGAGATTTTAACGCGCCGCCGATGATCCGTCAAGGAATCATTTCCGTTTGACGAAGCGCCGAAAGGAGAGGCGGGCCACCGTGTAGAGCGCGCGGAAGATTTCGTTGCGCGAGATTTTGGTTTGCCCGCGCATTCGATCTTCGTACACGATGGGCACTTCGGCCACGCGCCAGCCTTTGCGCTGAACGAGATACAGCATCTCGATCAGAAACGAATAGCCCGAAGAGAAAATGCTGTCGAAGTGGATCGACTCGAGCACTTCGCGGCGATACAACCGAAACCCCGCCGTCGTGTCGCGGGCTTTGAGGCCGAGCGCCGTGTGAGCGATCATGTTCGCGCCGGCGCTCAAGGCTTTGCGATACCACGGGCAGTAGAGCATATCGCCGCCCGGAACGTACCGCGAGCCGATGACCACATCGGCCTCTTCGCTTCTGGCGATCATGGCCGGGATGTATCGCGGGTTGTGCGAGAAGTCGGCGTCCATCGTGATCGCGCGTGTCGCGCCGAGATCGAAGGCGCGATGAAATCCGGCGATGTAGGCCGTGCCGAGCCCGAGTTTGCCCGCCCGGTGAACGGGAATCACTTTGCCCGGATGGGAGGCCGCCCACTCATCGGCGATGCCCCCCGTTCCGTCGGGGGAGCCGTCGTCCACATTGATCACGGCCACATCGACCGGCAGTGCGAGTATCTCGCTCAAGAGTTTCGGCAAGTTCTCGGCTTCGTTGTATGTGGGAACGATGATGAAAGTTCGCAATTCAGTCCTTCACCAAAAAGACAAGCATGGCTAACCACAGCCACGAGTAATTGAGAACACGGCGCGATTTTACCAGACCGCCAAACAACAGAGTCGCCAACACAAGCCCGGTGCAGAAACGAAAGATAGCGACCGGCTCGCGAAAGGTGGAGTATGGCGTGAACGGGGTGATGGCGGCGTTTGCGCCGAGCGCCCAAACGTAGGGATGCCAATTCCGTTTGAGCGCCTCTCGCGCCGAAGCGATGATGCCCCATACTGATGGAAACGCAACCCATGGACCGAGAAACAAAATGAAGATGGCGAACACCGCGAGGCCGCGATCCGAAAGAATGCGCCACACGCCGTTGAAAGGAATGATCTCGAACGGGGCGCCGAGGTATCCGCCCGAACCGATTCCGAAACTGCCGAACATCGCTTTCAGCGCGAACTGCCACGCGATGAACGGCGCAACGGCAATGAGAGTCAATGAGAGCAGGCGGCGCGCATCGCGGGCGAAGAGAGCGTAGGCCATGTGCGCGGCGACGAACAGCATGGCCGTTTCTTTGGCGAAGAGGGCGAGGCCGAAGCACAGCGCTGAGAGCCACGCGCGTTCGCGCCCGTGAAAAAGATACGCGGCGGCGACGAGCGCATACGAAAGCGGCTCGGTGAGGTCGGCGCGGACGGCGACGGCGAGGCCCGGCCACAAACCGTACACCAGCGCGTACCATCGGCTGACGCCGAGCTCCGCGAGCAACTGCGCCACGAGCGCCGCGCCCATCGTTTGAGCGGCGAGGTTGATCAGCGGAATGGCCCACGCAATCAGTGCGGGCTGGCCCAAACCGAACAGCCGGGCGAGGAATGGCAAAAGAATACGCTGATAGCGATAGGCGGGAATGTCGGCGCGCGCTTCGGCAATTTCGCGCACGACTGCCGCCGGACTCGGATCGACGGCGATGAGATAGGTGAACTGCCCATCGTAGCCCTCGTTGGGGCCGTGGCCGATGCGGGCCAAGGCGAGCGGATCGCCGCCGTTGCGAGCGAGGATGAGGGTGAGGTAGAGGAGGTAGGCAACAAGAAGGATGAAGGATGAAGGGTGAAGGATGAAAGTGTTACGCATGAGGGTGAGAGCGAAGGGCGAAGAAGAGGGCGAGCCAAAGGGTTGATGCGCTGGCCGTGATAATGAGGCCGAGGGTGACGGAGGGTGGAGTGTATTCGAAAAGGATGGCGTGCGTACCGGCGGGGACGGCGACGGCGCGAAAGTTGTAGTCGGCGCGGAGAATGGGTTGGGGGCGGCCATCCACAAATGTGCGCCAGCCGGGATAATACGTGTCGGAGAGGACAACGTAGCCATCGCGGTCGAGGATGACGGAGGCAGTGAAGCGGTTGGGGTCGAGGGCGAGGGTTGGAAAGGCGGAGGCAGGTTCGGGCAGCTCGAGGATGGCTTCGGTTTCGGGATCGAAGTTCGGGCCGGTGATGGCGGCAAAGGCGGCGTCGCCGTTGGCAACGCTCCGGGCGTTGTAAACGATCCGCAGGCGCGATGTTTTCTCCGAACGCACGGTCACCGCGCCCATCGGTTTGACGATGGCTCTCACGTCGGCCAGATTCATCAACAGGGGATTCGTCTCCATTGCTGTGAGGTATCGAGTGTGTCGGGCGGGCAGGAGCGGATCGAAGCTGTTGGCCGAGGCGATGTTGCTGAGGGCGGGAAGGTTGGGCAGAAGCGAGTTACGGAGAGCGCCGGGATCGAGGGGATCGAACGATTGAAAGCGAAAGTGCTCGCCAAACTTGGCGCGGTATTCATCGTCGGCAAATTGAAAGAGGCGGCCTTCGGCGAGGGCGAAGTTTGGGGTGAGATGGTAAAGCGCGCGGCCGGTGGCCGGGTTGAGGCGCGCGGCGGCGAGGCCGAGATCGATGGCGATGAAGGCGAGGGTGAGGAGATGCCAGAGGGTGGGTGGGTGGTTGGGTGGTTGGGTGGTTCGGTGGTTCGGTGGTTGGGTGGTTCGGTGGTTGGGTGGTTGGGTGAGGAGGAGGAGAAAGGCGAGGGAGGCGAAGGAGGCGGCGGAGGCGAGGGCGGCGCCAAAAGTTTGGGCGCGAGGGTCGGCGATGATGAAGTTGGCGGCGAGGCCGAAGACGATCACGGCGAGGCTTCCGGCAATGCCGAGTCGCGCCCAATACCGTTTGCGTTCGGATGCGCGCCAACGATCCGCGCCGATACCGGCGAGGAGGCTGAGGGCAGAGGTGTAGCCGATGAGCATCCGTGCCGGGGCTTGAAAGAGATCGAAGCCGGGAACGAAACGATAGAAGAGTGGAAAGAGAGGGGTGTTCTTGCCAAGGGCAAGGAGGATGGAGATGGTGGCGAGGGCGAGAGAAAAGTTGACCACAGAGCTCACAGAGAGGTTTGCCGGCGATGGTTTGTGTTCTCTGCGATAGGCAATGTAGATGGCGTAGGCGGCGAAGGCGAGAGGCAACAGCCCCATGTAGGCGTTGTCTTCCCAATATGCGCCATAGCCCCAATAGTTGCCATCGGCGGGGTGGCCGAAGAAGTTGGGGGCGACGAAGGTAAGCAATCGCCACGGCCAAAGCGAATAGGTCATGGCGAATTCGTATTCGGCGGCGTCGGCGCGGGGCGATTGCCGAAGAAGTTCGAGCGTGGGGATAAGTTGAACGGCGGTGAGGCCGAGGGCGAGGACGATGGCGAGGGAGAAGAAGGCAAGGTTGCGAAGTGTGGGGCGTGAAGCGTGGAGCGTGAAGCGTGGGGCGTGGGGCGTGAGCGTTGGAGAGACGGAATGCCACACGACCCACGCGCCCGCGATGAGCAGTGTGTAAAACGAGCTCTGCGCGTGGCCGGAGAGAAGTTGGAGAGAAATGAGGAGGGAGAGGGTGAGGAAGTGTTTGAGTTTGAGTTGGGGTTGGAGTCCGCCCCCACCTTCAGCCTTTTCCTCTTCCGGGGGATGGGAGAAAAGCACAATCCACGGCAACCAAGCCATTGCGTTGTTGATGGTGATGAACCACAGCCGCCCGCTGAGGTAGCCGGAAAGGGCGAAGGCAAGACCGCACACAGCGGAGCCAAAGTGGCCCAGCCCAATGCGCCGCCCCAACCGAACCATGCCCACGCCGGCGAACGAAAGATGCAGAACGGCCAGCACACTGATCGCGGTTTCGGGCGGGAGGATGAGCGAAAGAAAATTCGGGGGATAGAGAACAGCGGATTGGTGATTCGCCATCAGCGGCGCGCCCATGCCGAGCAGCGGACTCCACAGGGGGAGCCGCCCCTGCCGCAGAGCCTCGTTCACCAAGACGCGCCACGGAACGAATTGCAGGGCGGGCAATCCCCAGTACAACACTTGCCCGCCGACGACCAGCCGCCAAAAAGTTACAAGCGGCGCAACGGCAACAACGGCCTCGGGCCAATATCGCCGCATGGCCGATTGTGGTTCATTCATCCTTCATCGCTCATCCTTCATTTCAAAGCCCATACCGAATACTCGCCCGACTGGAAAACCATATGCATGTAATCGGCGGCGTCCCGCGCAGGATTGAAACTGCCCAACGCTTTTTCGTGCGGGCCGATGATCAAATACGGCGCTCCGGCGCCGTTGTATAAATCGCGCCGCTCATAAGTCGGCGTGGAGCCGCGATACAACTGTTGCACGACATCTTTCTTGTATGAAAGATATGGCGTTTCGGGGCCATGGCCGATATACGATACGAAGTAGCCGTAGGCCGGAGCGGCATTGCCGAATTCGTACGACGACATCACCACCGCGCGCGGCGGCAGACTCTTTCCGAGAAACGCATACGTCGCCGCCTGATCGTGAGTGTGATACACCGGCTCTTGTGGGTTGAGCGCGGCGATGAGGCCGCCCGCCCACACCAGCGCCGTTCCCGGAAGAACGAGGGCGATGAGCGCCAGCGGCGCATACCGCGCCGCCCACCGCCGCGCTCGCCCTTTGCCGATGCCCACCGTGAGCCCGAGCAATGCCATCGCCGCCAACGGAACTTGCGCGCCCTCCGCAAATCGCCTCTGCAAGTTGTAGGGCACATACAATAACAACGGCACGATCAACAGCCAGCCCGCAATGAATGCCCACGCAATCATGTGGCGGCGATACAGCGATCTCAGCCCAAACACTGCGCCGGCGATCAGCAACCCCCACGCCAAAAGGTAGTGCCATGGCGGCGGCGATACGATGATATTCTGCGCGCCCCACAACGAGTAAATGGGATCGACTTGAAACAGCAAAAACGTGTACAGGGTGATCGGCACACCGAACGATCCCGCAAAGGCCGACACCCACAACGCCCGCACCGCCACTGCGCCCAAATCCATCCCGCGAGTCAATTCATGTTCGCCCTGCCGAAAAGCCATCGCCGCAAGAACGGCGACGTGCAGTCCGAGCGCAGTGTAAACTATCAGCATGTAAAACGGTTGAAGGAGCGTGAGCAGAAACCACGAGCCGCCCGCCGCAAGTCCCCACGCCCAATGGCCGCGCACGGCCCAAAGATAAAACAACATTCCGCCGAGCATGAGCGCGCGCGCCGCCGCCAAATGCGGCAGGCTATAGAGATGCAGAAACGTGAACGCTTCGGGCGAGTAAAACTCAAGCGGCGTGTCGGGCGATTGCAAAACGAGCAACAGCCAACCCAGCCCCCCGCCCAGCACAATCACGATGAGCGCCAGCCGTCTCTGCCGCACATGCGGAAGCAGTTCGGCGATGAAGCGATACGTCACCAACACCAGCGCGAAGCCAAACACAACGCGCGCCGCATGGTAGCCGAAAACCAGCGCATCATGCAATCGCAGAGCATCGCCTGTGCCCGCCATCCATCCAATCAACTTGCCGAGCAAAATAAAAAACGGGTACACCAACGACGGCGGATGTTCCTCGATGGCATATGATAACTGCAACAGCCATTGCCCGTGCGCGCCCAATTGCATCTTCGCCAAATAGGAATTGCCATCCTCGACAGCGATGACAAAACCGGAGAACCGCCACGCGCTATCGGATCGAACGACGCCGACAATATAAGGCACGCACGTCAGCGCCATCACCAGCGCGGCAAAGACGATCACCCACGCCCACTCTTTCAGTTTGACTCGTCTCATACAATTCTCGGCCAACGAAAAAGCGCAATCGACACAAGCAAGCCGATCAGACTCAGCGCGAGCCCGATCCAAACGATCACGGGCCGGAACTCGAACACGATTTCGCGCGACCCTTCGCCGGCCGTTACCGACCGGAAGATTCCATCCCCCTCCACCACTGCCGGGACTCCGTCAACGCTCGCCGCCCAGCCGGGGTACCACACTTCGGCCAATCGCACCCGGCCCGAACCGTCCGCCGCGATGACGATCCGATTCGGACTCCATGATACCAACTCGCCGCCATTCACCCGCCCGCCGTCGAATGTGTTTCTATAAATGCGCGTGTCCCCAATCTGCTCCTGCAACTCCAACCCTTCGGCGTCGATGTCGAACTCGCTCAGCACGAATCGCACATTCATTGCTCCGAGCAGCCCGGCTGAAGGAACGGCATCAGCGTTCGCCGTTGCCACCTCTCCATTGAACGGCGGCAGAGTCACACTGTACCCCGTTCGCGCCACTCCGGTGGCGGCCTCCATAAAAGTGGCGGTGTCCCTCAATTGAATCGGATTCACTCCGTCAGCCTGTTCGATCCCGGCTTGCGCCGCGTCCAATTGAGTCAGGCTGTACGATGGTGAGTATACTCGCCAAACGCCGGGTTGGCTTTTCAGCCAATCGGCAATTGGGCTGTGCGCCACCGCCCACGACTCGATCAGCGTGGAATTGACGATCAGCAGTTCAATCGCAGTGATAGCAATCATGATCGGCAATGCGGGTTTGAGTCGCAGAGCAATCATCACACCCGTGATCGCAAACGCAGTGGCGAAAAGATTGCCCAACGGTCGCTGCGCCACTGCGCTCCCGCCGAGCGCGAGAGTCCATGCGGCGGCAATGAGGCCGACCGATGCCAAATTCCATGCGCGCCCTTTCAACCGCCAACCCTCCTCCACAGCCGCCGCGCCGCGCACAGCCAGCCAACTCACTGCCAACCCAACGATGAACCACGCTCGCGATGGCACGCGCAATAATGTGAGGCCGGGGGCGCGGGCGAACCATGTGAATAGTCCGGCGCTCGGCCCCAATGCCCACCATGTTGAGATGAGCGCAAGCATGATCATAGTTAAAATGCCTACGCGATTACGACTCGCGCCCGCGCCGCTAAGAGCAAACGCAAGCGGCGCGATCCCAAGATACGTCATGTATTCTTGAAAGCCGCCGAGATCGGGAGCGAGCAGGCCGATGAGGTGATTGGCGGGCAACGAAAAGACTCCGGCTTCTTCCATTGTCAGCGCAGTGCGCGATGAGCGCCGAACAAATTCGAGCATGGGCAGCCACAAGACTGCGGTGAGCAAAAGAAACAACGTAATGCAAATGCCGAGCCCACGCACTCCCACCCGCGACCGATCCCGCGCTAACCACCACGCCGCCATCACCACTCCCGCGTACACTCCCCAACGCGCATCGGCAAGGAAGCACATGGCCCATGCCAACGATGAACGATGAACGATGAACGATGAAAGGCTCTGCGTTCTGCATTCCACATTCCGCATTATCCACGGAGTCCACGCCACCGCATACGCCAGCGACACGTGCCCCGCGCCAATGTGCGCGATCAGTTTCGGCATGGCGGCAAAGGCGAGGCCGCCAACGAGGGCGGGCATCACCCCGAATCCATCGGCGCGCGCCCACCGATACATGCCCCACCCCGCCCACGCAAGATGCAGAAGGAGCAGAAAGTTGAAAGCGAACGGCAGAGGCAGAATGACCGTGAGCCAGTTCGGCGGATACCACAGCCCGGCCAACGGGTCGGCGGCGAATGGAGCGCCCCCCAGAATCGACGGATTCCACAACGGGAATTGATGGAACTCGAAGAGCGAGCGCCGCAGGAATTCGGCGTTGGGCCAATGCGAGATCAGCAGATCGGAGAATTGCGATTTGGGATGCGCGAGCGGCTGGCCGGGATGGAGAACGGCAGGCCAGAGGGTGAGGCAGGCCCAAGCAATGAAAAACAACGGGGCGGCGAATCGGCGCGGCAAGGTGGCAAGATGACAGAATGGCAAAGATGACTCAGAGAGGGCAAATGGTCGCCACTGTATTCTTGCATGGCATTGTACTTTTGCCAGTGCGACTCCGCAAACTCTGCGGCTAAAGCAATTGCGGTGAGGGTATAATTGCGCTCACTCACGGAGACCACAGGAGATCACCAAATGCGAATTGTGCTCGATGGGATGGGGAGCGACAAATTTCCCGACCCGGAAGTTGAGGGCGCAGTGATAGCGGCGCGGGAATTCGGCGACGACATCATCCTCACCGGCGACGAGGCCCGCCTGCGCCCATTGCTCGAGACTCATCTCAAAAGCGCAACCGATGCGAAGGTTGAAATCGTCCACGCCAAAGACGTGGTGGAGATGGGCGATAAACCCGCCTTCGCCTCGCGGCAAAAGTCGGAGAACTCGATGGCCGTCGGCCTGCAATGGGTGAAAGACGGCAAGGCCGATGCGTTTGTGACAATGGGCAACACCGGCGCGGCGCTCACCAACGGCCTGTTCATCCTCAAGCGCATTCGCGGCGTGAAGCGCCCGGCGCTCACCGTGCTGCTGCCCACGCGCAAAGGGCGCGCCGTTCTGCTCGACATCGGCGCGAACGCCGATTGCAAGCCAGAATATCTGCTTCAATTCGGAATCATGGGCAGTGTGTACGCCCGCAAAGTGCTGGGCATCGAAAACCCGCGCGTCGCCACCCTCTCCAACGGCGAAGAGGAAGGCAAAGGCAACACGCTGGTCAAAGAGTCGGCGGCGCTGTTGAAGAAGAGCAAACTGAATTACATCGGCAACGTGGAGAGCAAAGAATTCTTCGCGGGTGAAGCCGAGGTGGTGGTCACCGACGGCTTCACCGGAAACATCTTCCTCAAAACCAGCGAGAGCGTCGCCTCGTTCATGAGCGATTCGATCCGCGAGAACATCGTGAAGAGCCCGCTCACCACCCTCGGCGGCCTCCTCGTCCGGCCAGCCTTCGCCGCCATTCGCAAGCAAATGGACCCCACCGAAGTGGGCGGCGCGCCCCTGCTCGGATTGGACGGCATCGCCATTGTGGGGCACGGGCGATCCAACGCCCGCGCCGTGCGTAGCGCGATCAACGTCGCGCGCATCGCGGCCAAAGAAAAGTTGCTCGACGCCATTCGCGCCGAGCTGGCCGCTCAACTTTCGGAAGCCGAACTCGCGGAGGCGGGCAATGAATGACAATGGACGCGCTCGTGTCGTCATCACCGGACTGGGAGCCATCACCCCGCTCGGACTCACGGTAAACGAATTTTGGGACGGGCTCATCAAGGGCCGCAACGGGATCAACCGCATCACGCAATTCGACGCCAGCGATTTCGATTGCCAGATCGCCGGAGAGGTCAAAGGATTCGATCCGGCGAACTACATTGACCCGAAAGAGGCGCGGCGCATGGCTCGCTGCACACAATTTGCCATTGCCGCCGCAAAGGCAGCCGCCGCCGACGCGAATCTCTCGACGCCGCTGGCCGACGAAGAGCGCGCCGGCGTGATCGTGGGCACGGCGATGGGCGGGTTCGAGAAGTCGGATGAAGCCGTGGCCGAGTTCCGGCGCAAAGGATCGGTGCGCGCCAATCCATTCGCGGTGACGGCCTCCATCCCGAACATGGCCGCCCATCACGTCTCGCGCACGTTCCTCACCCGCGGCCCGCTCATGTGCCTCGTCACCGCCTGCGCCACCGGCACGCAAGTGATCGGCGAAGGCGTCGAGTTGATTCGGCGCGGCGTGGTGGATATGGTGTTCGCCGGAGGCACCGAAGCCATCATCGGCGATTTTTCCATCGCCGGATTTTCGGGCATGAAGGCTCTGCCCGTCCACTTCAATCACACACCCGATAAAGCCTCGCGCCCGTTCGACAAAGATCGCGAGGGCTTCGTGTTCTCGGAGGGGTGCGGAGTGATGGTGCTGGAGCGACTGGAAACGGCGCTGGCGCGCGGCGCGCGAATCCTCGCCGAAGTGATCGGGCACGCCGCCTCCTCCGACGCCTTCCATGTTGCCCAGCCCGACCCCAGCGGCGCGGGCGCGATCCGCGCCATGAAGTGGGCGCTGAAAGATGCGCGCATCGATCCATCGGAAGTGGATTACGTGAACGCGCACGGCAGCAGCACGCCCATCAACGATCCGCTGGAGACGATGGCGATCAAAACCGTGTTTGGAGAGCGCGCCCGCAAGTTGATGATCTCATCCACCAAATCGATGATCGGCCACCCGATGGGCGCCTCGGGCACATTGGAAGCCATCGCCTGCGTCAAATCGATCAACACCGGCATCGTGCATCCCACCGTCAACCTCGACAATCCCGATCCCGAATGCGATCTTGATTACGTGCCCAATACGGCCCGCAATGCGTCCGTGCGCGTCGCCCTGTCCAACTCGTTCGGACTCGGCGGGCAAAATGCCTGCGTGGTGTTGAAGAAGTATGAAGGGTGACGGTTAGCGATTAGCGATTAGCATTCAGCATTTCCTTATGCGTCTCATTACCAACGAACCCCTCATCAAACGAAATGCCGCCATCGGCAAATACGCGGCCAGCGCCGGGCTGGTGGTGCTCGTGGGCGGACTCGTCGTCTCGTTCACCGCCCGCGATAACCCGCAACTGCAACTCGTCCCGTTCTACACGCTCATCGTCGGCTTCATTCTGTCCAACGTCGGCATCTACTTTGCCAACCGCTTCGTGCGCGAGCCGCGCGCCGACAAAACGATTGAGGCCGCGCTCAAAGGCCTCGACGACAAATATCATCTCTACAACTATCGTCTGCCTGCGCCGCACGTGCTCATCGGCCCGTCGGGCATCTTCGCCCTCGTGCCAAAATTTCAGGCCGGAGAAGTGATCTGGGATGGCAAACGCTGGAATCACAAAGGCTCGAATTTCATCCTCAGTCTCTTCGGGCAAGAGAGTCTGGCCAACCCCAACGCCGAAGCCGCCGCCGAGGCCAGCCGGGTAGCCAACGCGCTCGGCAAAAAAATCGGTGGCGACATCCCCCCGGTGCAGGCCATCATCGTTTTCTACAATCCCAAAGTCGCCATTCAAGCCGAGAACCCGCCCATCCCCGCGTTGTATGTCAAGCAACTCAAAGACTTCATCCGCAAACTTCCCAAAGGCCCCACGCTCTCTGCCGAGCAAATCGAAAAACTGGATGGAGCGCTCGGCCTCTGATGGAACCGGCAGAATACGACAACATTGCCAACGTCGAAGAGAAGCATTGGTGGTATCGGGGCATGGCCGCCATCAGCCTCACCCTGCTCCGCCCTCGCGTGGGGAGCCGCCACCCGCCGCCGCGCATTCTCGACGCCGGGTGCGGGCCCGGCGGCATGTTGTCCAAACTTCGTGAGTTCGGCCAACCCTTCGGCATCGATTTTCACCCGCTGGCAATTGCCCACGCGGCGGGTAACGCGCCGCTGGCGCGCGTCTCGGTGGAGCATCTGCCATTTGCCAATTCGAGTTTCGACATCGTCACCTCATTCGATGTGGTCTGCCATCGCTCCATCGCCGACGACGGCATCTCCTTGCGCGAGTTTGCGCGCGTGCTCAAATCGGGCGGTGCGTTGCTGATCCGCGTTCCGGCGCTGGAAGCCCTGCGCGGAGCGCACGATGAGTTCGTGCACACCGCGCGCCGCTATTCCGCGCCCGAACTGGAATCCAAACTTCGCGCCGCCGGTTTCCACCCTCAGCGGCTCACTTACGCCAACACCCTGCTGTTGCCTTTCGTCCTTCTCCGCCGCAAGCTGCAAAACGGAATCGGCGAGTCGGCCTCCGATGTCGAAATGCCCTCGCCCGTCGTCAATCGTTTTCTGGAGTTCATCCTCGCCATCGAGAATCTTTATCTTTCATACTTTGGCTTTCCGGCTGGTGTGAGTCTATTTGCTCTAGCGCGCAAGTGATTCATCCTTCGCCACTCATCCTTCGACACTATGCCTCCCAAAAGCATCACCGCCTTCTTCCCGGCCTATAACGACGCCGGCACGATCCCAACCATGATCATCCGCGCCGCGCAAACGCTGGCCGAAGTCGCCGACGATTATGAAATCGTGGTCATCAACGACGGCTCGACTGACGACACCGGGCGCGTGCTCGACGAAATGGCCCGCCACTATCCGTTATCGCTCCGGGTGATCCATCGAGAGCGCCCCAGCGGATACGGCGGGGTTCTGCGGGCCGGGTTCGCCGCCGCGCAGAAGGATTGGATTTTATACACCGACGGCGACGCGCAATACGATCCGCGCGAGATGACTCAGTTCGTCGAAGCCGCCGCCGATGGCGTGGATTTGGTGCAGGGTTACAAAATCAAGCGGCGCGATCCGTTCCACCGCGTCGTCATCGGGTTGGCTTATCAATACTTCGTGAAGTTTCTCTTCGGGCTGTCCATCCGCGATGTGGACTGCGACTTCCGTTTGATGCGCCGATCCATTTTTGATCGCGTGCAATTGGAGTCCACCACCGGCACCATCACCTTCGAGATGGTGAAGAAGATTCAGGACGCCGGGTATCGGATCGTCGAAGTGCCGGTGACTCATTGGTATCGGCAATACGGCGAATCGCAGTTCTTCAACTTTCCGCGCGTCGCCCGCACGCTCGCCGCGCTCCTCGGCTGGTGGTGGCGGCTGGTGGTGGTGAAAGAACATCTGAGAAGCAAATGATGAATGCGGAATGATGAACCGGGCGTATCGTTGTTCATCCTTCATCCCTCATCCTTCTTCCTTCGCTGAATGCCCGACCTCTCCCCCGCCTTCCACTCCCGCGCCGCGCTCATCACCGGCGGACTCGGTTTCATCGGCAGTAATCTCGCCCGCCGACTGGCGGATCTCGGCGCGCGCGTCACCGTCATCGATTCGCTCATCCCCGAATACGGCGGCAAACTGTTCAACCTCTCCGGCTATGAAGATCGAATCAAAGTGAACATCGCCGATGTGCGCGACGAGCACAGCATGGATTACCTCGTGCGCGGGCAGGATTTTATTTTCAACCTCGCCGGGCAAGTGAGTCATCTCGACTCGATGCGCGACCCGTACACCGATCTCGACATCAACTGTCGCAGTCAACTTTCGATTCTCGAAGCCTGCCGCAAACACAACCCTGCCGCGCGCATCGTCTTTTCGGGCGCGCGGCAAATTTACGGCAAGCCGCAATACCTGCCCGCCGACGAGCGCCATCCGGTCGATCCGGTGGACATCAACGGCGTGAATAAAGTGGCGGGCGAGTGGTATCACATTGTGTACCATCGGGCCTACGGCCTGCGCACCACCTCCCTGCGGCTCACCAACACCTACGGCCCGCGCATGAGGGTGGTGGATGCGCGGCAAACGTTTCTCGGCATTTGGATTCGGCGCATCATCGAAGGCAACGAGATTCTTGTGTACGGCGACGGCGAGCAGAAGCGCGATTTCAATTTCGTGGATGACGTGGTGGAGGCCCTGCTCATGGCCGCCGCCGACCGGGCCATCGGCGAGATTTACAATCTCGGCGGCGATGAAGTGGTGTCGCTCAAATCGTTAGCCGCGCAGCTGGTGAGCATCAACGGCTCGGGCGCGCACCGGCTCGTGCCCTTCCCCGCTGAGCAAAAGGCCATCGACATCGGCGACTACTATGGCGACTACTCCAAAATCAAAGGCGCACTCGGCTGGGCGCCGAAGGTGAAACTGGCCGACGGACTGAAGCGGACGCTGGAATACTATAGGCAAAACGGCGCAGAGTATTGGTGATGCGGAAACACTGAATTCCAAACTTCAAACATCAAACTCCAAACCGCACGACTCGCAGTTTTGAGTTTTGGAGTTTGAGATTGGAGGTTTGAGTTTTTAGCCGTCATGATTCTTCCCGCCAGCCCCGGCGCGTCATATCGCGCGCACAAGCAAGAAATTGACGAAGCTGTCCGCCGCGTGAACGAATCGGGCTGGTATATTCTCGGCCCGGAAGTGGAAGCGTTCGAAGCCGAGTTCGCGGCATACATCGGCGTGAAGCACTGCGTGTCGGTCGCCAACGGAACGGACGCCATTCGCATCGCCGTGCTGGCCGCCCTGCCCTTTCGCGGCGCGGAGGGGATCACCGTTTCCATGTCGGCGACGGCGACGGTGGCCGCGTTGGTGGAAGCCGATTGGCAACCGATAATGGTGGACATCGATCCACACGAATACACGCTCGACCCCGCCGCGCTCGACTCCGCGCTCACCGCGCCGGGCATGTTCGTCACGCCGGTGCATCTCTACGGCCAACCGGCGCGCATGGACGCGATCATGAAGCTGGCCGACGAGCGGAGCGCGATCGTGATCGAAGACTGCGCCCAAGCGCACGGCGCGGTGTTCGGCGGCAAACGGGTGGGGTCGTTCGGGGCGGCGGCGGCCTTCAGTTTTTATCCCACCAAGAATCTCGGCGCGTTGGGCGACGGCGGCGCAATCGTCACCGACTCCGATGAAATCGCCGGGCGGGCGAGGCTGTCGAGAATGTACGGCTGGCGCGAGCGATACATCTCGGAGACGCACGGCGGCAACAGCCGGCTAGATGAATTGCAGGCCGCCGTTCTGCGAGTGAAACTGCGGCATTTGGACTCCGACAACGCCCGCCGCATCCGCATTGCCGAAACGTACAACGCCGCCTTTGCCGATCTCGATCTGACTCTGCCGCCGACCGGCGGCGTGTACCACCAATACACGATTCGGCATCCCCGCCGCGATCTCCTGCGAAGCCGACTCGCGGAGCGCGGCGTGAGCGCCGCCGTTCTGTATCCCGTCCCCATTCACCTGCAACCAGCCTATGCCGACGACCCGCCACTGAGCCTGCCCGTCACCGAAGCGTTTTGCCGCGATCTGTTGTGCCTGCCGATGTACCCCGAACTGACCGACGGCGAAGTGAACGCGGTGTGTGAGGCGGTGAGGGAATGTGTGAGAGAGTTGAGGTGAAAGAATCAAAAAGCCCCCGGCTGTGCCGAGGGCTTTTTTGATTCAGCGACTCGCCTCACATACACTTTCAGTTCTACTCACTGCAGAGTCGCAGAGAACACAGAGAAAAGAATCAAACACTCTGCGCACTCTGTGTCTCGGCGGTGAAAAAGGTTGAGGCGGCGCAACGCCCATTGACGAAATTCATGGCCCGAAAACTTCAGGGTGCTGTTTGGTGTAGTTGTAGAGCAGGTAGGCCGAGACGGGCAGGCAGGCGATGGCCAACGGAACGTGAATGCAGGTGAAGAAGCCAACGGTTAAAAGGTCGAGCACGATGCCAATGATGTTGCCAACCCAAAAGCCGATGAGCCAGATCAGCCCGGCGCTGACGTTGCCCGCATACATCCAGCCGATTCCCAAAAAGCCAAACAGCCCGGCGGCCACTTCGATGACGAGGGCAATGGTGCGATCTTTGGCCGGTTGAGAGGCGCTGTATGACGGAGTGACGGGCGGCGAATACATCGGCGGGGGCGGCACATAGGGAGGAGGAGGCGGGGGCGGCGGAGGCGACTCGAGGTATTCGCGTGGCATGTCCACCGAGGGAGAGGTGAGGGGCGGCGTCTCCGGAGTCGGCGCCGCCGCCGAATCGGTTCGCAGATTCTGTTCGACTGCCGAGACGGTGAGATCGATCCCGCAGGCAATGCAGAAGTTCGATCCTTCGGCGTTCTCAGTGCCGCAGGCTGGGCATTTGATCATCGCATTCTCCAAACCCCACCCCCGACCCCTCCCCAACAGATAAGCGCCTTTGGGGAGGGGGGAGCGCAGTTACTCCCTCCCCCATTTGTGTTTTTCAAATGGGGGAGGGCCGGGGTGGGGTGGGGGTCAACTGCCTTACGAGGCAAGAAAATCGTCGAGCGCCTTCTTTGATATTCTGTACTGCGAGCCGACTTGCTTGGCTTTGAGTTGCCCGCCCTGAATCATTTGCATGATGTCGGCTTCGGGCACTTGCAGATAGGCCGCCGCCTGCGTCGGGTTCATCACTTCGGGGGCCGGGCCGCCGGAGGTGGGCGCAGTGGGCGCGGCGGCAGGAGCGCCGGGGCCAGCGGGCGGAACCATGCCGCCCTGAAAGGCTTGCCCCATAATGTTGCCGATGCCGATGCCCGCTCCGATTCCGGCAGTGAGTCCCGCGCCGCCGCCGGGATTCTTGGCCGCGTCGCGCATCGCATCGGCGGCCTGCAATTGCATGTACGTTTGCATATCCAGCATTCCCATCGCCCGCAATTCTTCGGCAGACTTCGAGGAGGGCTTGATGCTCTCAACGTAGAATGACTTGAGGGTGACGCCGATGGCGCGGAAGTCGTCTTGCACTTTGGCGCGCATGGCCGAGCCGATCTCTTCGGTGTAGGCGATCAGTTCGGGCACGCTCTTGCCCTGCTTCGTCGCCAGCTCGGCCAGCAGGTCGGCGAGTTTAGAGAGGAGCATGGCCCGGAAGCGGCCCTGAATATCGTTAGTGGTATACGCGCCCTGCGCGCCGACGATCTGCGTGACGAACTGCTGGGCGTTGCTCACTGCAAACGAGTAACTGCCGAAGGCCTGAAGCAGGGCCACGCCCAACCCCATGCCGGGGTTACGCACGATGATCGGCTGAGGCGTGCCCCATTTCTGGTCGGCGAACTCGCGCATCGAAACGTAATACACTTCGGCAGTGAAGGGCGAGCGCTCGTTGAACAATTTGCCGATCCAATCGCGCAGGATGGGGATGTTGGCGGTGGTGATGGTATGCCGCCCGGCAGTGAAGGTGTCGAGGGCGCGGCCATCGCGGAAGAACACCGCGTTCTGGCTTTCGCGCACGATCACTTGCGAGCCGATCTGGAAATCGCCCGAGCCGCTTTCGGGGAAGCGGCGCACGATCTCGTTGCGCATCTCATCTGGGTATTCGATGACATCAAAAATACGACGTGCCATGTTGGTCTCCTATGTTTTCTTCGAGTCCCTGCGATCAAAGCCGGGAAACATTACGATACGGCCAGCACATCCTTGCGGCGGTCGAACGCCGTGACGCATTCGGTGGTCACGGCCACGAGATTGCGGATCGCGGCGGGCAGGCCGTCACCGCCGAGCGAGGCCTCCACGTTATCTACCGCGCTCGACACTTTGCTCACGCCTTCCAGCAGAGCGTAATCGTAGGCGTACAACTTTTGCAGCTCGGCGTCATTCACCTTCACCGCGCCGAACAGCGAGCCGTAGCCGTAGGCTGCCGTCTTCATGCCGTCGATGAACGTGCGCAGTTTGATGGCGGCGGACTCCATATTGTCCACGTGATCGATCATCATCTCTTCGACCATCCGCCGCTGAATGGCCGAAACGCGCTGCCACTGCTCATCGTATCTCTGCGCCAGAGTCTCGCGCAGCATTTTATCGGCGGTGCGGCGCTGCTCCTCTTTCAAATAGCCGCCGAAGCCCGGAATCTTGCTGGCGATCTTTTCCAGCAAGTTTTGTTCACTGGCAATTTTAGAAAACATGTCGTCCATTTATATTTCTCCTTTGAGAACGTCGCTAAACGAAGTAGTCGGTGCCGCAATACTGGCACTTGATAACACCTTTGCCGGCCAACGACACTTTGCCGCCGCACTTCTTGCAAGTCTCCAGCCCCTTCAACTGCGCCGCCTGCGCGCTATACAACATGCCGTCATCCCAATTAATATAGCCGCTAAAAAGCCCCAAGCCGACCAAATTGTACACCCAACTCTGAATCTGATCGCGCGAGGCCTTCAACTCAATCGCCGCATCGCTGATCCGCAGTTCGCCGCGCGTCGCCACCATCTCCAAAATCTTTCTCTGCTTCGCCGCGTTCTCTTCATCTTTGCCCTCCTGCCCGGCTTTGATCCACAAAAAGATTCCCGCGCCCGCCAATGGCAGAGCAATGATCACTAGAAACACGACGCCAACCGCGAACCCGGCCACATACAACCCGCCCGCCGCCATGAGCGCCGCCAAAATAATCAACCCGACGACGACCACCAACGCGCCGCCGACGATCATTAATACGCCTGCAACTTGACCCGGTTTCATGAAATGCGCCTCCGTAGTATGAAAGAACTATGGCGGTTTTCACCACCGAGACACTGACAGCGCAGAGAGACTTTGAAACTCTGTGGACTCTGTGTCTCGGCGGAAAAACTGACTCTTGAGTTTATCGAAAGCCGCGCCGTCCGCCGCCGCTGAACCCACCGCCGCGAAAGCCGCCGCCGCCGCGAAACGTCGAACGCCCGCCGCTGAACCCGCGACTGCCGCCGCCGAGTCGCGTGTACGATCCGCCTCCCCCGGCGGGCGTGGGCGGAGTGGAGAACGAGCGGCCCGCCGTGTTCAACGCATTCACCAATCCATCGCCAATCGAATTGAGTCCGCCCACCATGCCCGCGCCCATCTGATTCAGATCCGGCGCTTGCATTGCTGGCCCCGCGCCCGGCACAACGGGTTGGGCAGTGGTCAGTGGCCGCCGCCACGGGCGATACCAACGCGGGATGGGCACACTGGCCGCCACTGGCGCTTGCGCGAACGCCGTCACCCACCGCCGCTCGAGTCCGAAAGCAATCGCGTAGGGTAGATACGATTCGAATTGATCGGCCGCGTTGGCAACGTCGCCATACTTCTGAATGTTGCCGAGGTATTTTTGGAACGCGCGCCACTTGGCCGTCTCGTCCGCGCCTTTGCGAGTGCGCGCCGGCATGATACCGCCGATGGCGATGAGGCCGACTCCGAACAGCACCATCGGCGCGAACGGGCAAATGATCGATCCGGTGATCTCCGCGCCCGCGCCGACCGCGAGGCAGCCCAACACCAACGTCCCCGCCACGACCAGCGCCCCCGCCGTGCGATACCGTTGGCGCACTTCTTCGGGCTGCGAGCGAAAGAGTCCGACGTTCACCGCTTCGGTGTACAGCGCCGACTCGATGGAGCGCAGGCGCGAGTAAAAACCGAAAGGCAACTTGTTCAGCGCCACCGTCTCGCCCGCGCCGAACACCGCATCGTATAGAGCCTGCTCGTACGCGCGGAGGCCGGAGGGCGTGCCCACTTGGCTGAGGGTGAACGTCTTCGACACGGTGCCGAAAGCGGCAGGCGATTCGGATTCTTCGAGGGCGATGAACCCGCGCCGCGCCAGATCGATCAGCGTCGCCGTGAGATCGCGCAGGTCGGCCTTTTCGTCGGTGAGCACGCCCACCAAACCGGGCGGCAAATCGGAGGGCGGCTGGGCGATGTAATCGGGCGTGAGGCCGGGCACGGGGTCGCGGCCAAACAGATACCACAGCAAATACAACGCGCCGGGCAGTGCCAACAGCAAAGCCAGCGCAATCGCCCACAGACCGAGATCGATCCACGGTTTGACGTTCTGCTCGAAGTCTTGCTTTTTATCAAACTCCGCTTGCCACGACGGTTTGGGGCCGGTCACTGCGCCGTGTTCGAAGATCACTTGAATACCGACGCCTTCGTAGGCGTTGACGGCGCGAGTCGTCGTGTAAGTCACCGTGCGGTTGTCGAGACTCGTTTGCCACTGCATCGGCGTCCCAATCGAGTCGGGGTCGTCGATGACCGGGCCGCCGGGCGGCAAATGCACGGTGACGGTGGACGATTGAATCGGAAAATCGAGTTCGGGGCTGATCACCATGAATCGGATCTTGTCGCCCGAGTCATATTGCCGCACCGCGCCGTGAATGGTGTACGAAAGAATGAATGTGCGCGTTTCGTTGGCGAGGGACTCGAATGACCAATCGACGAGAAGATTGCCAGCGTCTTCTGAGGTCGTGTAAGTGTACGCGCCGCTGAAGGCGTTTTCGTAAACGCGCCCCGGCTCGGAGACGGCGACATCGGTGATGCCGTCGGTGTTTTCGAGCGGGATGCTGGCGAAGCCGCCGCGAAACGGCCCGCCCTGAAATTCGATGACTTGCGTTTCGACGACTTTGAGATCACCGTTCGGCTCGATGGTGATGTCCACATCGTACCTCTGCCAGGCCACCGATTTGGCCTGCGCCAAATTTACCGGCGAGACCGCCAACGCGAACACTGCGAGCATTGCACTTAATCGAATGATGGATCGTTTCAGAGTCATGATTCACCTCACGCCGGTATTATACTCATTCACGCAAAACAAAACGCCGGGGCAACTGCAACAGGGCGCACACAAAACATGTCAGCGGGCAAGCAAGACCGACGCGGTTTCTAAAACCGCGTCGGTCTCAACAGGGTTACAAATAGGGCGACCGCAAGGGCCGCCCCTACAATGGTGTTGATGTGATTCGTGCGGAATGAGTTACGAGTTACGTTCCACAATCGTACAACTGGGTGGGGCCGCCGGGTCCGCCCGGCCCGCCCGCGCCGGGGAAGCCGCCACCGGGAGTCGATGCCCATTCGGTGGAGGGAACGGCGGCGCATTGCTCGGTTACCCATCGAGTGAGATCGGATTGGCGATCCATCGGTATCAAAAAGAATCTCACATCGCCGTCTTCAACTTTCTGCGCCAACTGATCGGCAGTGAGGATTTGATCGCCGCCGGAGAAGCCGCCCATGGCCATCACCGGCTCGCCGGTGGCAAGAATGATGGGCGCCGCAGAGTTGGCGTTGAGAGTGGCCAGCAAAAATTCTTCGCCACTGCGGTGAGCAAGCAAATACTCAACCAGCGGACTTGATTGAGGCGCAGTGTTCGCTCCACGACGAGTGAGCAGTTCGGGCCCGGCGAACGGCAAACCGGCGTCGCCCTGCGAAAGAACGGGCGTGAGCGACCACACCGCGGGCGCGATGAGCAGAGCAATCAAACCACTGGCGGCGAGGAAGCCGAGCCACAACTTCGCGCCGCTGTCGGCCACCAACTTGCCCACCATCAAACCCGCCACCGCGATCAGCGTGAGGCCGATGACGACGGGCGCGATCCACACGGCCCATTCGGGGAAGTAGGCAAGGATGAAAACTTCGACGGCGGCGGTGCAGAGGAAGGCGAACGGCAGAACCCAACTGCGCAACCCGCCATGCTTGTACCAATTCCACATTGCCACAACGCCCGCGCCCACCAACACGGCAATCGCCGGAGACATCATTTCCAAATAGTAGCGATGGAAGAGTCCGGCAACACTGAAGAAGACGGCTTGGGTGATGAGCCACAGCCCCCACAGGATGAGCGCGCCATGTTCGCGGCGGAGGGGCCAACGCAGAGGCGTGCTGAAGGCAATAGCGATCATTCCGAGCGCGGCCAATGGCAGAAGCCAACTGGCTTGCCCGGACAATTGCTCGTTGAACAACCGGAAGACTCCGCGCTCGCCGGTTTCGTTGGCGAGGCCGCCTCGCGGAGCGCCCTGCCCTCCCGGCCCACCGGGCAACTGGCCGCCCACTGGCGGTTGGCCGATCTGTCCGTTCGGCGGCGGATTGAATTGGCCGGGTTGTCCATTGAGAGGCGGTTGCCCGTTCGGCGGCGGATTGAACTGGCCGGGTTGTCCATTGAGAGGCGGTTGCCCGTTCGGCGGCGGATTGAACTGGCCGGGTTGTCCGTTGAGTGGCGGTTGGCCCGATGGAGGAGCATTGTTGGTTGGCGGAGTCCCGCCGCGCCGAAACGAAAAGAGTCGCGCCGCGCCGTTGTGCCCCACGATCAATTCCATCACCGTGTTGTCGTGACTGCTGCCGACAAACGGGCGCTGATCGGGCGGAGTGAGATCGACGACGACGGTCCACGAAAGGGAGACGACCGCCAGCACAATGGTCGCCGCCGCGAGATGCAAAATGCGTTTCCACCAAGCGATGGGTGGGGCGAGAAAATAGACGGCGTAAAATGCGGGCAACACCAAAAAGGCTTGCAACATTTTGATATTGAAGCCGATGCCCACGAGCAGTGCGCACAATAAAAGCCAGCGCAGTTGTCCGCGCTCGGCGGCGAGGCTGACCGCCCACGCCGCCAGCAACAGCGTGAACACCAACGTGCTGTCCATCGTGTTGTTGCGGTTGGCGGCGATGCTGATGGGCGTGATCGCCAGCACGAGCGCGGCGATGAGGCCGGCGAGTGGCCCGAAGACTCGCCGCGCCAGCCAATACACCAGCGCAACGGAAAGCACTCCGGCCAGCGCTTGCGGAAACAGAATGCTCCATCCGCTGAAGCCGAAGACCATCGCGCTCACCGCTTGAATCCACAAGCCCAGCGGCGGTTTATCCACCGACACGAACCCGGCCGGATCGAACGAGACGAAGAAAAAGTTATGAGGGCTGATCAACATGCTTTTGACGGCGGCGGCGTAGTATTGATTGGCATAGCCTTCTTGATCGAGTCGGTAGAAATGAAGCCACGCGGCCAAAAGCAGAACGCCGCCCAGCGCGAGCCAATGCAGCAATTGAGAGGCGGCGCGGGGGCGGGCAATTGTGGAGTCGGTTGCCATTGTGGGAGAGAGAGTCGTCATCGTCGGTGTCCTTTGAGTCAGCGCGAGTTTGTTATCGGCATTGTGCGCTCAAGGTGTAACCGCGATGTAAAACAGGAGTTAATCTTTGAGCAGAGGGCATGGGTATAATGTCACCCATGCCCGCCTCCGATCAAGGGGTCAGCCCCGACCGCTATCACCTCATCCCGCGCGTTCTCATCTTCATCACCCGCCGCCGCGAAGCGCTTCTGCTCAAAGGAGCGCCCACCAAAAGAATTTGGGCGGGCAAATACAATGGCGTGGGCGGGCACGTGGAGCGCGGCGAAGATTTTCTCTCGGCGGCGCGGCGTGAGATTGCGGAAGAGACGGGGCTGACGGTGGCCGAGGTGCGTTTGCGCGGACTGGTGAACATCAACACCGGGCAACCGACCGGCATCGGGATTCTGATCTTCACCGCCCTTGCGCCCGAAGGGGAGGCCGTCTCCGGCGCGGAGGGGGCGCTGGAATGGATTCCGTTCGAGCGGATACTCGAACTCGACCTCGTGGAAGACTTGCCGACTCTTCTGCCGAAAGTGTTGGCAATGGGCGACGACGATCCGCCCTTCTTCGGGCACTACTCGTATGATGCCGGGGGGAGGCTGAGGATTGTGTTTGCGGAAGGATGATTCGGGAAGTTACCCCGCCCGATCCACCGTCACCTGAAAAGTCGCGCTCATCGTCAGCGTGAAGCCCACGCCGCTCAGGGGCGGAGCCAGCCGCTTCACCGTGAGGTCAACCAAGTCGTTGCTGCCCATCATGCCCAGCGTGTTGATCAACTTCGCCAGCCGCCCCGGATCGAGATTCTGATTCTTCACCATCTCCGCTTTGATCTTCATCGTCGTATCCTTCAAGTCTTTCTTCTCGTCCGTTGAAAGGCCCGACGACTCGATCTTCGTGTTGATCGCGTTCTGCCACAAATTGGTTTGAGCCATGAGCGCGGCCAGCGCGGTGGCCGAGCCGGGAGCGCCCGCCGGAGTCGGCGCCCCGATGTTCACGTTGGCCCCCTCCCCGGCGATGATCACGTTGCCGCCCGCTTTGATATTCGATCCGCCGGTCACGTCGCCGGCGATCGTCGAACCCGAAATCTGCACGCCGATGTTCTGCACCGTCGTCTGCTGAACGGGCGCGGTCTTCGTGTCTTCGTCATCTTCTTTTTCGCCGCCCTTCCACAGCCGCCCATCTTCGGCGCGCAGGAACAGCACCGGCGTGGCAAACGCTTTCGTGCCGCGCCAATCGTCGTACAGCACCGCGCGCCCTTTCGTCACGGCGGTGTCCACCTCGCCTGCCTCCGGCCCAATGCACAACGAACGGTAAAACGATTTGGCAAACTGCTGGGCCACCCGGTCGCCGATGTCCCACTGCATCGCCACCACCGCCGGGACGCCGATGCGCACCGCTTGCGGAGCAACGCCCACCATCGCATCGGCGGAGGAACGCGCCGCGCCGCGGCAGGCATTGAGCACCACCAGCCGCACGCTCGAATCGCGGAAGAACCCGGCGAACGATTCGGCGAGGATGGGGTAATCGTCGCCGCCGTCGTCGTTCAACAACAGCGAGGCCTTCTTGCTATCCATATGTCCGTGGCCGATGAAGTGAACGAGATGATATTCGGCCTCGCCCAACGTGCCGCGGATGCGGTCGCGGGTGACAATGCCTTCGAGCCAAGTCACCTTCAACTCGTCGCCCAGTTCGGACACCGCCTTTTCCAGCGCGGCCTTTTCGCTTTCCACATTCAAGCCCGAGCCCTGCGGAATGATGCCCAGCATCCGCAGTGGCTGAGGCGCTTCCACTTCGCGCACGAGTTCATTCATCTCGATGTATCGCGTCACCACCGTGCGCGCCGATATGCCTAGCGGGTCCACCGCCGCTTCGGTTTGCAGAAACTCCCACGGCAGAACGTTTAACTCCGGCGCGTTGATTCGCAAGCGGATGCGCACGCCGTTCTTCGGTTGAGATTGAACCGCGCCGACGATTTTGTTGAACAGGTCTTCGACTTGCCCGGTGAGCAAATTGGCGGCCAGCAACCGGCCAAACGCCGTCAACTCGTCCCCCTCGATCTCGTCGTTGGCAACCGCCTCCAACTTGGCCGCCATCTCCGCGCCCGAAACATCCAACTGGCACATCGCGCGCTCCTGCCCGTACTTCGTGCTATCGGCCAGCACCGGGTAGCCTTCGTTCGTCTTCGGTTCAATGCGAATGTCAAAGTTGATGTAATTCATAGTGAGCCTCCAACACGCCTCAACAAATCGGCGTATCCATCTTCGCCCAACACGTGCTCCAGCTCGGCCCGAAATGTCACGAACAGCGGCGTCTCCCGATCATGAGGCCGCTGGCAGTGGCCGCCCTCGTGATAAATCTCATTCGCATCGTCCAAGTGAAGATGATCATGTTCGATAGTCAGCGGGTGCAGAATGCAATAGAACGGCTTGAACGACCACGGATGATCGCCGTTGGCGATGCTAGCCGTTTGCAGGGCGCAGTAGCGATCGGCAGGGCGAAGGAAGATGCACGTCGTTCCCGCCGGGTGAGTCGGATCATCCACCACCGCTGTGCCCTCGCCCCACCCCGAAGGGAAGTCGAGGTGATTGTCTCGTTCGCCGTCGAACCAACGAGTTTCGTCGCGGCGGCCTTCCGGCAGGTGAGGCTTGACCTTTTCCGCCTGCGCCAGAATCTTTTCCTTCTCCCACGAATCGATCCACACCCCGCCGGTACAACACCACGACTGGCACTCGGTTGTGATACAGCGCTGTGTGGCTTTGGCCTCCAATACATTGATGCCCACTCGCTTGCCTTTGATCGTCAGCGATTCCATCGAGTCTCCTCCGTCTCCATTGTAAACCGACACAGGCTTCGGGGGGTTGCGTGAGCGTCTGCGCCGGGTCATAGCGATATTCTACACAAAACGAAAAATCGATGATTGACATTCGTTTCTCATCGAACTATAATCGTGTCAGAATTACACCATTTGGATAATCCCGATGCCACGCAACCGCGCCGCCCCCGAACGCCCCGCCCTCACCGTCGATGTCGTCATCTTCCGCCTCGCCGACGAGCGATTGGAGACTCTGCTCGTGCGGCGCGGCTTCCCGCCGTTCAAAGGCCGCTGGGCCATCCCCGGCGGCTTCGTACACAAAAACGAATCGCTCGACGCCGCCGCCCGCCGCGAACTCAAAGAAGAAACGGGGCTCGAAGGCATTTATCTTGAGCAACTGTACACCTTCGGCGATCCCAAACGCGACCCGCGAGGCCGAGTGGTCACCGTCGCCTACTTCGCCCTCATTCCCGGCACGGCGGCAGCCCGCGCCGGAGACGACGCCGCCGAGGTCGGTTGGTATCCGCTCATCAAACTGCCCGAGATTGCTTTCGATCACAAAAACATTCTTCAATACGCCCTGCGCCGCCTGCGATACAAATTGGAATACAGCGCCATCGGCTTCCAACTTCTGCCGTCCGAGTTCACGCTGGCCGAATTGCAGGCCGCGTATGAAATCATTCTCGGCGAGCCGCTCGACAAGCGTAACTTCCGCCGCCGCATCCTCGAAGCCGATGTGATCGAGGCCACCGGCGATTATCGTTCGGGAACGGTGGGGCCGCGAGCCGCGCTCTATCGCTACCGGCCCGATGCGGTGGCCGAAGTGAAAGCCCGAAGGTTGTTCCCATAGCCGCGCGCGGATGAACACGGATAGGCACGGACCATGCCGCCCGCGCCATCCGTGAAACCCGGCGCCCTCTCCCATGCCAGAACTTCCAATTCCCCCTCACTTCGACCCGGCGCGAGTCGGCCAAGTATGGAAAGTGCCGTATCAACAGCGAGCCGAGGAGGCTGAGCGATGGGCGCACCAGCACAACATTGCGCCTGCCGCTGCCGACAAAACAAAAATCTGTCTCGTGGCTGTGGATGTGCAAAACACATTCTGCATTCCCGATTTCGAGTTGTATGTGGGCGGGCGTTCGGGCGCGGGCGCGGTGGACGACAACCGTCGGCTGTGCGAGTTCGTCTATCGCCATCTCGGCCTCATCACTCAACTCTGCCCCACAATGGACACGCACCAATCACTGCAAATCTTCCACTCGATCTTCCTCGTTAATGATCGGGGCGAGCATCCCGCGCCGTACACCCTCGTCACTGCGAACGACATCGCCAATGGCGTGTGGCGCTTCAACACCGCGCTCGCGCCGAGTCTCGGCGTCACCCCCGAATACGCGCAGAGGCACCTCGAACATTACACGCGCGCCCTCATGCAAACCGGCAAATACGATCTAACGATCTGGCCGTATCATGCCATGCTCGGCGGCATCGGTCACGCCCTCGTTTCGACGTTCGAGGAGGCGGCCTTCTTCCACAGCATCGCCCGGCGCGCGCAAATCAATTTTCAGATCAAAGGCGACAACCCGCTCACCGAGCATTATTCCGTGCTCGGCCCCGAAGTGCTCACCGGCCCTGGCGGCGACTCGATCGCCTCGAAGAACTTCGCCTTCATCGACACTCTGCTCGACTTCGACGCGATCATCATCGCCGGGCAGGCCAAGAGCCACTGCGTGGCGTGGACGATTCAAGATTTGCTCGAGGGCATCCAGCAAAAAGATTCCAGCCTCGCCCGCAAAGTCTATCTGCTCGAAGACTGCGCCTCGCCGGTCGTCGTGCCCGGCGTCATCGATTACACCGGGCAGGCCGACGCCGCCTTCCGAAAATTCGCCGACGCCGGAATGCACGTCGTCCGCTCCACCGATCCCCTCTCCTCTTGGCCCGACCTTCACCTCTAACCACCCAACCGCCCAACCACCCAATGACAACCTTCGACCGCAAACGCCTCACCAACCAAACCTTCAAGCTCGATCTCGAACGAATGCGTCGGGGTTGGTATTCCGACAAATACTTCGAGAACATTGGCGCGATGCTCACCACGCTGGCCGGGCAGGGCTACCAATACAGCGGCCACAATCCGCGAGTGAACGGCGGCCTCACGCCTGCGCAGCTGTCCGAGGCCGAAGTCGGAAACATGGAAGTGGAGATGCAGTGGTTCACTCGGCGCCCCGGCAAAACCATTGTGGTGGGCGTGGACAAAGCCCTTGCCATGCTGCGCGGCTGCGCGGGCGAATACGATCGGCATGATCGATTCATCGAACGATGGGATCGACTCGAAGTGGAAGCCGTTCACGATGGGGACATCGTCACCTACAACGGCGACCCGCTCAACATCCAACCCGTCATTCGCGTGCGGGGCCGCTACCGCGATTTCGCCCTGCTCGAAACGCCCACCCTCGGCATCCTCACCCGCGCCAGCCGCGTGGCTACCAACGTGTACAACACACTCGTCGCCGCGCGCGGCAAGCCGGTGTTGTTCTTTCCTGCCCGCTTCGATCTTCACGAAGTGCAAGCCGCCGACGGTTACGCTTACAACATCGCCGTCCAGCGCTTCAATCACGATTACGAAAAGAAAGTCGGGCCGTTCATTTCCACCGACGCGCAGGGCGATTGGTGGGGCGGCGCGGGCGGCGGCACAGTGGCGCACGCGGCCATCGCCTGCTTCTTCGGCGACACCGCCGAAGTGATGCTCGCCTTCTGCGCCACCCGCCCGCCGCAGATTCCGCGCATCGCATTGGTGGATTTCAACAACGACTCGGTCGGCGATTCGCTGGCTACCCTCGAAGCCATGTTCACCCGCTACCGCGACTTGATCGACTCCGGCGACGAAACCGAAGCAAAAAAATACGTCCTCTACGGAGTGAGGCTCGACACCAGCGGCAGTGTGCGCGATGTCGGCGTCCCGCCGTTGGGCGACCCCGCGCTCGATCTCGGCGTGAACCCGCGCCTCGTCTTCACCGTGCGGCAGGCCATCAACGCCGCATGGGAGCGATGGCATCTTCCGCCGCAATGGGTCGAGCGAGCGCGCGATTATTGCCGCGCCGTCAAAATTGTTGTCTCAGGGGGATTCGATCCGGAGAAGATCACGCGCTTCGAGCGATTGGCTGTGCCCGCCGACATTTACGCCGTCGGCTCATCGCTCTTCGGCAATCACGGTCCCACCGTCACCGATTTCACCGCCGATGTGGTGCGGGTGAAGGTGGGCGGCGCGTGGCGCGACGTTGCCAAAGTGGGCCGCCGCGCCTGCGGCAACCCTGATCTGGAGGCCGCGAAGTGAAGGCATCGTCTCGCGTACACCGACTGGGTTAACCACAGAGACGCTGAGCGCGCAGAGTCTTCTCAATATGCTCTCTGCGTTCTCAGCGACTCTGCGGTGAAATTTGAGGATGAGTTGAGCGACCGCGCATCTAAGTAGAGTCGAGCGACTGCGAAAGGTCGGCGATCAAATCGTCGGCGTCCTCGATGCCCAGCGCCAAACGAATGAGGTTATCTTTGATGCCCACTTCCAACCGCTCTTCGGTGGACATTTCGTAATACGACATCAACGCCGGCTGCTCGATCAACGTTTCCACGCCGCCGAGACTCGGCGCGATGATGGGGATGCGGACTCCGTCCACCACTCGGCTGGCCGCCGACAGATCGCCCTTCACCTCGAAACTGATCACGCCCCCGAACCCGCTCATCTGCCGGGAGGCCGCCTCGTGATCCGGGTGGGAAGCCAAGCCCGGATACCACACCCGCTCCACCTTCGGATGTGATTCGAGAAACTGCGCCACGCGTATTCCGTTTTCATTCTGCCGTTGCAATCGCAGAGCCAGAGTCTTCAGCCCGCGCACGAGCAGATAGGCGTTGTTCGGGTCGAGCACGCCGCCCAGCATCCACAAATTTTGCCGAAGCAGCGCAATCAACTGCTCGCTTCCGGCCACCACTCCGGCCAGCAAATCGTTGTGCCCGCCGAGATATTTGGTGGCCGAGTGCACCACGAGATCGATGCCGAAGTCGAGGGGCCGCAAGTTGAGCGGCGTGGCAAAGGTGGCATCCACCAGAGTCCGCACGTTGTGGCGTTTGGCAATGTCGGCCACCCGGCCCAGATCGAGCACCCGCAGATAGGGGTTGGTGGGCGATTCGGAAATGATCAGTTTTGTGGTCGGGCGGATGGCCGCTTCGAGCGCCTCGTAATCGCCCATCGGCGACACCGTGCATTCGACGCCGAACTTGCGCAGGAAGTTGAGGCAGAACTGCCGCGTGCGGCGATACGAGTCGTCGGTGATGACGACGTGCGAGCCGGATTGCAGAAGGGTGAGCAGAGTCGAAGTCACCGCCGCCATTCCGGACGAATAGAGCACGGCGGCCTGCGCGCCTTCGAGCGCGGCCAGTTTGGTTTCGGCGGCGGTCACGGTAGGGTTGCCGTAGCGCCCGTATTCGGTGCGGCCTTTGGCCGCGCCCCACATTCGCGCATCCATGAAATCGCACAGGTCGGCAGTGTCGGCAAAGGTGTACGTTGCCGTTTGCACCACCGGCGGCGTGAGGGCGTGGTGCGCGTTGGGCCGCTGTGTTCCGGCGTGCACGGCCACAGTGGACGATCCCTGCGCGACGGCCACATCGAAAAGGGACGGTTTCAGTTGAAGGTCAGTTGTCATCGATCAATCCTCCTCAGTCTCCCAAAACAAAAACCCCCATGCTCAAATGTCGAAGATGGGGGCGCTCGTGATTCCGAGTGGATCACCCTCTCATCTTCCAGAAAAGGGCGATGCGCGCATCGCCCCCACATGCCGGAATTGGCACCTTAGATTAGTCGAGTTGTCTTGTAGTCCGCAGTTTCGTAGTCGTTGGATCTCTTGACTATTCGACTACTTGACCACTCGACCAAAGATAGGTTGCCGAGGCTTCATCGGGCCGGTCCCTCCGCCTCTCTGGATAAGAGTGTGTAATGGGTTATTTGATTGTGAGGGCAATTATACGCAATCGCGTATGTTTTGCCAGAGCGTTTCTTCGGCAGTGTGAACGAACTCCGAGGCGGAGGCTCGTCCAAATTATCCAATCCATTGGGGAAACAGGCACGGCTCTTGCAATCTTGATCTTGTTTCCACAATGGCAAATCATCCGGTAGAGCAATTGAAACAGGCTTGGTACAGCCTGCCCGACTACGAACAACAGCATTCCTTTCGCTCCGCAAGGGTCGCGGTGGCTCTGGGAGCCAAGTTGGGCATGGCAGAAAAAGAATTAGTCACTTTTTGGTACGGCGCGATGCTGCACGATGTCGGCAAAGCGCATGTAGATCGATCTATTCTCCTCAAGCCCGGCCCGCTCACCCCCGAAGAGCAAATCGTCGTCCGCAAACACCCGCAACACGGCCACGACATGCTCGCGCCCATTCCCGGTTTCAAAGATTCGCTCGACGTGCCCTTGTATCATCATGAGCGATGGGACGGATACGGCTACCCGCGCGGGTTGAAGGGCGAGGCCATTCCGCTGGCGGCTCGCCTGTTTGCGGTGGTGGATGTGTGGGACGCGCTGAGAGCGGCGCGGCCCTACAGCCCGCCGTGGCCCGACGAGAGAGCGCGCGAGCACATCATCGCCGGAAGCGGTTCCCACTTCGATCCGACTCTCGTGGAACAGTTCATCTACTCCTTGCGCGACAAGCGGCTCACCATGCCCACCACCAGCGTGCTCGGCAGATTACCGTTGAATTGAACCCAAACAGCGTATAATCGGCGCATGTCGCGCTGGCTTCCCTTCCCCCGCGATCTGGGCCTGCAACTCCTCGCCCTCTACCTTCTATTCGTCGGCCCGGTCATCATCGCCGCCTTCATCTTCGACGCGCTAGCGGGCGCGCGCCTCGAACACGACGTTCAATCCGCCGACCTCGCCCTCGCCCGCTCCATCGCCCTCGAAACGGACGCCTCACTGCAGAACGCGCTCAACACCGTCGCCCAACTCTCGCTCAGCCCCCAAGTGCAATCGCGCGACACGCAACACCTCGCCCCGCTCTTTGCCGCCGTCGCTACCGCGCGCCAAGAAATCAACCTCGTCTATTTCCTCGACGCCGACGGCATCATGCGCTACCACTACCCCGAAGGCCCCGGCACCACCGTCGGCACCGACTTCTCGCACCGTCAATACTTCCAAGAGGCCCTCGTCTCTCGCGCGCCGCTCATGTCGGCCGGGCGCATCTCGCCCACCACCAACCAGCCTGTCGTCACTGCCGTCATGCCCGTGCGCCTCGACAACTCCTTCATCGGCGTCGTCGCCACCAACATTTCGCTCGAACAACTCTCTTCCACCCTCGCCCACATCTCATCCGATCCCGACACCGAATTGAGTGTGAGCATCCTCGACTCCACCGGCCAAATCGTCGCCGACTCCGACCCCGCGCGCATCCTCACCGACGCCCGCGCCGACTTCCCCGCCGAAACCGATTCCGCCCTGCGCGGGGAAACCGCCTCCCGCATCAGCCGCGACACCGCCGAGCGCGAATGGCTGCGCAGCTACGTCCCCATTCCCGCCGCCGGTTGGGCCGTCGTCGTCCAACGCCCCACCGATCTCGCCTTCGCCTCCCCCCGCGCCTTCCGCAACGGCCTGCTCATCGCCATCAGCATCTTTCTCATCGGCGGCCTCTTCTTTTGGATCATGCTCTCCCGACGAGTCATCGCCCCCCTCGAACGGCTGGCCGCCTTCAGCGCCGCCATCAGCCAACGCGCCGTCGCCCCCACCGACCGCACCCACCTCGCCCGGCACTCCGAACGCGCCGATCAAGTGGGGCATCTCATTCGCGCCCTCACCCAAATGGAACGCGACATCGAGCGCCGCTTCACCGAACTCTCCACCCTGCTTGACACCAGCACCGCCGTCGTCTCCACTCTCGACTCACAGCGCGTGCTCGAAATCATCCTCGAACAAGTTCAACGTCTGCTCGGCATCGAAAAATGCGCCATCATCGCCCTCGACGAACGCGCCAACGAATTGCGCCTCCGCGCCGCGCGCGGCCTCTCCGAAGACTACCTCCGCCGCATTCGCACTCGCGATGTCAACACCCGGCCTATCTTCCCCTCGGCGCGCGCCATCCGCGCCGGGCACATTGTGCAAGTGAGCGATATCGAAACCGAAAGCGACTTCCCCCCGCCCATGCGCGAACGGGCCCGCGCCGAAGGCTACCGCGCCCTGCTTGCCGCACCCCTGCTCACCCCACACGCCCCGCCCGCCGCGCTCATCGTCTATTGGCCCCAGCCCCACACCTGCCCGCCCGAAGAAATCAACCTCATCGTCAACTTCGCCAATCAGGCCGCGATGGCCATTGAAAACGCCAGCCTCTTCGCCCTCACCGATGAAAAACTGCGCGAGCAGACTCGCACCCTCGAAGCCCTCGTGCAATCCCTCAACGACGGCCTCATCCTCGAAAGCTCCGACGGGCGCATCCTCTACTGCAACCGCCGCATCTGCGAACTGGCCGACGTTTCCCTCGACGACATCCCAACTCACACCGCCCACTCACTCCGCCAAAAACTCATCGGGCGCGGCGCTCTCGCCTCGCCCAACGAACTCTCCATCCAACACACCGGGCGCGTGCTCGATCTCCGCCTCCAATCCTTCGATGTCACCGACGAACAAGGCCAACTCATCGGAGGCGGCCAACTGTGGCTCGACATCACCGGCGACAAAGAACTCGACCGGATGAAATCGGCGCTCATCGCCACCGCCTCGCACGAACTTCGCACCCCGTTGGCCGCTATCAAAGGCAACGTCACCTCCCTCCTCGCCGACGATGTGCAGTGGGACGCCGCCTCTCAGCGCGAATTCCTCATCGCCGCCTCCGCCGAAACCGACCGCCTCACCGCCCTCGTCAACGACCTGCTTGACCTCTCCAAAATTCAAGCCGGAACATTCGTCGTCCACCGCGAGCCCTGCGCCCTCGCGCCGCTGGTGACTCAAGCCGCCCACCGTGTCCGCCCCCCACTCGATTCCCGCCTCCACCTCGACCTCCCGCCTACCCTGCCCCTCTTTCCCGCCGATCCGCCGCGCATCGAAGCTGTGCTTCGCAATCTGATCGAAAATGCCGCCAAATACTCGCCGCCCGATTCGTCCATCCGCATCGACGCCCGGCAAACCAATGGGCACATTCTCATCCGTGTTGCCGACGACGGTCCCGGCATCCCGCCCGATCACCGCGAGCGAATCTTCGACCGCTTCTACCGCGTGGACAGCGGCCTCGCCCGGCAAGCCAGCGGCGCCGGATTGGGGCTCGCCATCTGCAAAGGCTTTGTCGAGGCGCACGGCGGAAGAATTTGGGTACAGCCCGCCGAGCTTGGCGCAGTATTTGCTTTTACCTTGCCTCTATGACTTCCCGCCTCTCGGCCCTCGTCGTTGACGACGAACAATCCCTGCGCGACTTCATCCGCAAGAACCTCGAAGCGCGCGGTTTCGCCGTGAGTGTCGCCGCCACCGGCCTCGAAGCCCTGGCCATCTTCAACACCCAGCCGCTCGATCTCATCATCCTCGATGTGATGATGCCCTCGATGGATGGGCTGGAAACCACGCGCCGCATCCGGCAATCGTCGCTCGTGCCCATTGTCATCCTCACCGCGCTCGGCGAGGAGAGAGACAAAGTGGCCGCGCTCGATCTCGGCGCCGACGATTACCTCACCAAACCTTTCGGCGTCGAAGAACTGCTGGCGCGCGTGCGCGCCGTCCTGCGCCGCGCCAAACCTCAGCCCGCGCCGAGCCCGGCCAACATCCTCCGCGCGGGAGAGATCACCCTCGACCCGGCGGCGCACACCGTCACCCGCCGCGATGAACCGCTCCGCCTCACCCGCACCGAATTCGATCTCCTGTGCCACCTCATGCGCAACAGCGGCAAAGTGATCACCCACCGCGAACTGCTTCAGCGCGTATGGGGCGCGGAATACGGCGACGAGGCCGAATACCTGCGCGTGTACATCCGCCGCCTCCGCCAAAAGATCGAAGCCGACCCCCTCAACCCGCGCCACCTGCTCACCGAACACGGCGTGGGCTACCGCTTCCAATAACGCCCCGCTCCCCCAACCCGATCACTGCGCCAAAGGGGGCCGCGGCTTGATAACTGTTCACGATTTGTTTATTTTTTCCATCGCCCCCTTAATGCATTGTTTTCGCCCCCTGCGCTAAAGTAACAGCGCTGGCAAACCGCACACCCAATTTCACATTTATTCTGGAGGAAGAAAACAATGACCCGAAAATTATTGACTCTGATCAGCCTCTTGGCGATCACCGCCCTCACACTTGCCGCCTGCGGCACAAGCGCCACCCCAGCCGCCACCGAGGCCCCGCCGCCAACCACGGCGCCTCAACCCACCGCCGAGGAACCCGCCGCCCAGCCCACCGAAGCGCCCACCGCTGTGCCGCCGCCCGCGCCCGTGACGCTCACCATCGGCTTCACGTCCTCGCTCACCGGCTCGCAGGAAGTCTCATCCAAACGACAGGTGAATGGCCTCAACCTGTGGATGCAGCAGATCAACGACGCGGGCGGCCTTGTGCTGGCCGACGGCACCGTGGTCACCTTCGCCGCGCAAACCTACGACGATGAGTCCACCAAAGAGCGCGTGCAGGAACTGTATACGCGTCTCATCACCGAAGACAATGCCGACTTTCTCATCAGCCCGTATTCGTCAGGCCTGACGGCGGCGGCGGCCATCATCGCCGAGCAGAACGGCAAGATCATGATCACCGCCGGCGCGGCGGAAGATGATGCCTACAAACAGGGCTACGCCAACATCTTCCAACTTTATACGCCCGGCAGTTTGTATCTGATCAGCACAGTGGACATGCTGAAGAAACTGGACCCGGAAGCGAAGGTCGCCATCGTGCACGAGAGCGATAAATTCTCCACCAGCGTGGTGAGTGGCCTCAAGCCCTATCTCGAGTCGCAGGGCTTCGAGATCGTGCTCGAAGAAGGATATGCCTCCGACACAGCAGACTTTGGGCCGGTCATCAACAAACTGGTCGAGTCCGGCGCAACGGTTCTGTTGGGTGGCGGCCACTATCCCGATGGCAGCACTTTCGCCCGGCAAATCTACGAGCGCAAAGTCGGTCTCAAGTTTGTCTCGTTGCTCGTTGCCCCCGCCGATTCGAAATTCCCCGAACTGGGCGACGCCGCGCTCGGCGTAGCCACCTCCAGCCAGTGGGAGCTCAAAGCCACGCACACCGAAGAAGAAGCCGCCGGACTCGGAATTGAGTGGTTTGGCCCCGGCGGCGCCGATTTTGCCGCCGCTTACGAAGCGGCCTATGGCGATAAACCCACCTATCACGCCGCAGGCGGCTATGTTGCCGGCATGGTCCTGCAGAAGGCTATGCTCGATGCCGGCTCGACCGATCCGGAGAAAGTGAAGGCGGCATTGGACGCCATGAACATCTTCACCTTCTACGGCGGCATCCAATTCGACACCACCCCCGAAGCGCACGGCTTGCAGATCAGCCATCAAATGGTGGTGGCTCAGTGGCAGAAAGATGCCGAGGGCAAACTTGTCCGCCAAGTCATTTGGCCCGCCGATGTCGCCACTGCCGATCCGCTGTATCCGGTGCCGGCCCCGTAACGAGTCGTTCACGGCGCACGATTAACCGAGAGGTTGCAGTTGGGGCAGGGCTCGCCCCTGCCCCAACGAACTGAGGCGGACGTCAATTCTCTATAGCGGGAGCGTGCATGCAACAACTCAGCCTTCTCTTGACTTCACTTCCCGACGGCATCCTGTTGGGCTTTGTGTATGGATTGGCCGCGATGGGCCTCACCCTCATTTGGGGCGTCATGAACGTCATCAACCTCTCCCATGGCCCGATCATCGCGCTGGGAATGTTCGGAACGTTTTTCTTGTTCATTCGATTGGGGCTCAATCCGTATTTTGGTCTGTTCGTGATCGCCTTGCTAGGGTTGTTGTTGGGCATCCTGATCTATGCCGCCGCCGTGCACCGCGTGATCAACGCCCCGCATTTATCGTCGCTTTTGGCGACCTTCTCCGTGAACATGATCATCATCGGTTTGGGCACGGCCATCTTCACCACCTCGCCGTACAACGTGGATTTCAACATGGGCAGTTTCCAGATCGGCTCTGTGACACTGCTCGGCACCCGCCTCATCGCGGCGCTGGTTGCCATCCTCTACACCGGCGCATTGTATCTGTTTCTCTATAAGACACGGCCGGGAAAATACATCCGCGCTGTCGCCAACAATCGCGCGGCGGCAGAACTGATGGGCATTCCCTCCACGCGCATCTTAGCCCTGAGCTTCGGGCTGGGCACCATGCTCGCCGCTGTTTCCGGCGCGCTCATTGCCACCTTTTTTCCTTTCAACATTCTTTCCGGCGGGAGTTACGAATTGAAGAGTTTCGTGATCGGCGTATTGGGAGGTCTGGGGAATCCGATCGGCGCATTGCTCGGCGGCCTCATCTTGGGCATCTTGGAGGGAATCATCCCTGCATTCATGGAGACCTCGTGGGTGCCGGCCATTGAATTCGCTTTGTTCGTCGCCATCCTGCTCGTGCGCCCCACCGGCCTCTTTGGAGCAAAGCGATGAGCAACTGGCGAAGGCACACGAGTCTCATCCTTCCGGTGGTCGTCGTGGCGGCCCTTGTCCTCTGGCCGGCCGTCACCGGAAAAGCCGCCAACCGCGAAAGCGCCTTCACGATTCTGAAGGCGGTGGCGCTGGCCTCCAGCCTGAACATCCTGCTCGGGTACACAGGCTACGTGAGTTTCGGGCACATCGTCTTCTATGGCTTTGGCGGGTATGTTGGGTTCTATTTGCTTAGCGCCCAATCGTGGTCGCTGTGGCCGGCTATGGCGGCGGGCGGCCTCGCCGCCGGCCTGTTAGCCTTTCTGCTCGGCAAAGCCATTCTGCGGTTGCGCGGCGCATACTTCGCGTTGGCTACCATTGGCATCAACGAAGCGCTGAAGGCTTTCATCAACAACTTCGAGCTCTTCGGCGGCCCCACTGGCATGACTCTGAATTTCAGAGTCTATCAGGCCTACGGCGGCGCGGCCAAAGCATTGGAAATGTCTTTCATCCTCGTAGCGGCGCTTACCCTTGTCGCCATCGTCGTCAGTCATGTGGTGCGAACATCGAAATTCGGATTGGGGCTGCAGGCCATCCGCGAAAACGAAGACGCGGCGGAAATTATGGGCGTCGCCGCGCCCAACGCAAAAACATGGGCGTATGTGCTCTCGGCCATCGTTCCGGGCATGGTTGGCGCATTGTTCTTTTTCAAGAACGGCAACATCGAGCCGCACGATGCCTTTCCACTGCACGCCTCCATTGAGCTGTTGGTCATGGTCATGCTCGGCGGGCAGGGCACGGTGCTCGGCCCCATCTTGGGAGCGTTTGCATATCAGGGAATGCGAGGATATTTGGTGACCAGCGACTTCTTCAAAGATATACAGTTATCGGTCTCCGGCGTTTTGTTACTGCTCATCGTGCTCTTCATCCCGGCTGGCGCGATTGGTTTGTTACGGCGGCGCATCACGCCGCTGCGAGGGGTGTTGGCATGACAGCCTTGCTTTCCATTCAAGGAGTAAGTAGGCGTTTCGGCGGTTTGCAGGCATTGACCGACGTGACATTCGATCTGCCGCCCAACCAAATTCTGGGGCTCATCGGCCCCAACGGCGCGGGCAAAACCACGCTGTTCAACGCCATCAACGGAGTCTTTCCCCCCAACGAAGGCCGGGTGATGTTTCGAGGCAAAGACATCACCGGGCTTCCGCCGTATGAAGTAGCGCGACTGGGAATGGCGCGAACCCATCAGATCGTGCAGCCCCTCAATGAACTGACCGTGCGCGACAACGTGATGGTCGGAGCCTGCTTCGGGCGGCACAACCACGGATTGGCCGAAGCGCGGCGGGTGGCCGACGAGGTGATGGCGCGAGTGGGCCTCGCGCCCCGCGCCGACTTGCTAGCCGGCAGCCTGAACGTAGCGCAGAAAAAACGCCTCGAACTGGCCCGCGCGCTGGCCGCGCAACCGCATCTGCTTTTGCTCGATGAAGTGTTGGCGGGACTCAACCCCACCGAAATCGCCGAGATGGTGCAGACGGTGCGCAAGATTCGCGATCAGGGAATCACGATTCTGATGATCGAACACGTGATGCACGCTGTCATGAATCTATCCGATTTCATCATCGTGTTGGACTTTGGGCAAGTGATTGCGCGCGGCACGCCCAAAGAAGTGGCCGAGAGCCCGAAAGTGATCGAGGCGTACTTCGGCGACCCGAAACTGGCGGAGCAGCTAAAACTTTCAGATTGACGATTTTAGATTGCGGATTTGGAAAGCCCCACAATCTGCAATCTGCAATCCAACATCAGCAATCACACCATGGCTCTTCTCGAAATCAACGACCTCAGCTCAGGCTACGGCGAACTGCAAATTCTGTGGGGCGCGGGGCTTCGGCTCGAAAGCGGCAAGCTGACCGCGCTCGTCGGGTCGAACGGCGCGGGCAAAACGACCCTGCTGCGCACGCTCATGGGACTCGTGCGCCCGTGGGGCGGCGCGATCTCCTTCGATGGGCAAACGATCACTTCGCTCTCGGCCCACGCCAAAGCCGATTTGGGTCTGGCTCTGGTTCCCGAAGGACGGCAATTGTTCACCGACATGACGGTGTACGAGAATTTAGAATTGGGCGCCGCCGCGCAACGGGGGCGGCCGCACTTCAAGCGCAACATCGAGCGCGTCTTCGAGATTCTCCCCCGGTTGAAGGAGCGTGTGAATCAGAAAGCAGGCACCATGAGCGGCGGCGAACAACAAATGCTGGCGGTGGCCCGCGGGATCATGGCCGAGCCGCGCATCCTCATGTTCGACGAACTGTCGCTGGGGCTCTCGCCCATCCTCACTCTCAGCCTGTTCGAGACTCTGCGCAAACTGAAGAGTGAAGGCCTGACGATGCTGCTGGTGGAGCAAAACGTGCACATGGCGCTGGCTGTGAGCGATTACGCCTTTGTGTTGAGCGAAGGGCGCGTGACCATCGAGGGCGAGGCCAGAGCGCTTGCCCAAAACCCCGAAGTGCGGAAAGCCTATTTGGGCATCTGAGAACTGCGCAGCACAGCGACGGAATACGCTATAATCCGCCGCCGTGACCCAGCGCCCTCTCAAAATCGTCGGCGGCGTTCTGCTCGGACTGACGATCCTCCTCTATCTCGGCTACTTCCTCATCTATCTTCGATACACTGCCGCGCTGTTGCAGTTCCCGTTTGATTACGATCAGGGCGAGGGCTTCGAGTTGAACGACTCGGTGCTGTTCGCGCGCGGCGAGTGGCCGTACCGTAGCAACGAGGTCTATCCGTTCTACGCCTCGAACTATCCGCCTCTCTATCATCTCTTCCTGGCGCCGTTCGTGTGGGTCTTCGGCCCGGCCTATTGGTATGGACGGCTGTTTTCGTTCCTCAGCACACTCGTGGCCGCCGGGGCGATTGCCTTCGCCGTTCATCGCGCGGCGCGCGACAAGCCGATCAGCCTCGTGAGCGGCTTGGCTTTCCTCGCCTCGAATTACGTTTATCATATCGGCCCGTTGTTCCGCCAACATATTTCGATGGTGATGTTCGAGACTCTGGCTGTGGTGATTCTCGCGCCGCTCGCCCGCGCCGATACGCCCGCCGAACGAAAACGATTGGCGCTCGCACTGCTGTGTTTGCTGGCCGCCGGGTACACGAAGCAGTTGGCCTATGCAACGGTGGCGGTCTCCCTTTTGTTCATCATCGGTCGCGGGGTTAAACGCGGCCTCATCGTCGCCGTCGGCTTCGCGGCAGTGGCGGCGTCCATTTTCGGATCCATCAATCTCGCTACCGGCGGCCAATGGTGGATCAATATCATCCTCGCCAATATCAATGAGTTCATTCCCGGCCAGATGGAAGGGTTGTATCGCCAATGGTTTGAGCTGCACGCAGCCTTGATCGTGTTGTCAATTCTGTTCGTGGTGTTTGCCTTCGCCACGGCGCGGCGCGCGGGCGACGGGAGCAATGTGTTGTATGCGTTGTGGTTCGTGGCGGCGGCGGCCAACGGGGCGCTGGCCGGGAAGTGGGGCGCGGGCGAATCGTATTTCATGACTTCGATTGCGGCGATGTGCATTTGCGCCGGGATGATGTTGGCCGAGTGGCGGCGTGACGCGGTGAGGAGGGGGCCGCTGTATCAGTGGGGAGCGGCAATCCTCATTCCCTACCTTTTAATCTCGCAGGCTGGCCGTCTTGTGCATATGCCCACGCAGGGCCGACTCTTCGAGCCGCTGGCGCGATGGCTGAACTTGCCCACCGACTCGCCGTATTACGACTCTCAGGGGTATACTCAGTTGGGGAGGCCGCCCAACGCGATTGATATTGAGCAGGGTTATAAAATTCTTTCATACACCCGCGCCGCCGATGGGCCGGTGATGACGGAGGAAGCATCGTTCTCACTGCTGGCAGGCAAAGAGCAAGTGGGCAACCCCACGCAGCTGCTCAACTTGGCGAAGAACAGTATGCTGGATTCGAGCGCGATGGTGAAGATGATTGATGAGCGTGCCTTCGACCTCATCGTGCTCAAAGCCGAGTTCTATCCGCGCCCGGTGCTGATCGCCATCGGCCAAAACTACGAGTCGGTCGAAACCATCATCATGAACGGATTCAATTACCGGGTGCTCAAACCGAAAGCGGAGGGGAACGATGCTCCATGAACTATCCTGCCCCAAGTGCGGCGCGCCGGGCCTCGAAGCCCATCAGCCCAACGGCATTGTGGTGTGCCGACACTGCGGCAACCAATTCGCCGACGACGGCCAGATTGCCTGCCCGCACTGCGAATCGATCAACCCGCCCGACGCCGACTTCTGCCACAAGTGCGGCGACAAACTGAAGCGCACCTGCCCGGCCTGCGGCGGCGAAAACTGGATGGGCGCCGATTACTGCGCGGCCTGCGGGCACAACCTCGACGCCATCGCCTCGATGGCGAACCGGCACACGCAAGGCTTCAAAGGCACACTGCAACAACAGCGCGAACTGGCCAACCTGCTCAAGGCCGAAGAGGAATCTTCGAGCCAAAAACGAATGGCTGACCTTTGGGACATTGAAAAGCGGCGGCAGGCCAATTTGGAGCATCAGCGCGCACGCCTGCGCGCCGAACAAAACGTTCTGCTATTCATCGCTATCGCCATCGGCGCAGTGTTTGTGTTTGCCGTTGCCGGAGCACTGTTTCTATTCGTTCTTGCGAAGTGACCGACTCCCTCTCTTTCAAATCGCCGCCGTTCCCCGTCACCCTGCCGGTGTACCAAGGCCCGCTCGATCTGCTGTTGCAGCTCATCGAACGCGAGGAACTCGACATCACCAAAATTGCGCTGGCGCAAGTCACCGATCAATACCTCGCTCATGTGCGAGCGATGGAGCGCCAAAACCTGCAAGACATCGCCGACTTCCTCATCATCGCCGCCAGACTCCTGCTCATCAAATCCGAAGCCCTCCTGCCGCGCCCGCCCGAACGCGCCCCCGGCGAAGAAGACCCCGGCGACGAACTCGCCCGCCAACTGATCCTCTACAAGAAATACAAAGAGATCGCCGCCGCACTGCACGAACGCGAAGCCGCCGGACTGCGCACCTTCCTCCGCACCGCCGCCCCGCCCAAACTGGAAGCCAAACTCGATCTCTCGAATCTCACAACGGCAGATTTATGGGCCGCCGTCACCCGCGCCCTCTCCCTCATGCCCGACGCGCCGTCGGTATCGTCGGTGGTGGCCCCGCCCAAAATCACCATCCGCGACAAAATCAAACGAATCCAACACGCCCTCCGCGTCGAGGGCCGCGCGCGATTCTTCGATCTGCTTCACGAAGCCACGACGCGAGTCGAAATCGTGGTCACATTTCTGGCCGTGTTGGAATTGGTGAAACAGCGGCGGGTGGTCGCCGCGCAGGGAAAAGTCTTCGGCGACATCGTCATCGAGCCGGTGGGCGACTGGATCAACGACGACTCGATTCGGATTTATTCGGAAATGGAATCTAACGGCGAGGAAACGGACTCCGCCGCCACACCCGAACCGCCAACCCCAGCATAGCCCCCGCCGCATCCACGCCCACATCCCACGCGCTCGCGCCCCGCCCCGCCACAAACGATTGGTGATGCTCGTCGCTCATCGCGTACAGCACGGTGAGCGCAAATGCCCACGCCACATGCGCGCGCGCCAACGGCGCAGAACCGCGGGCGCCCCTCAACATTGCCGCCGCCAACAGCCCGTAGCCGATCATGTGCCCGCCCTTCTTCGCCAGCAAATCCCATAAACCAAAATTGGGAAGATCATCCGATGGCTGAGACGAGGCAATGAAAATGGCGATCATGATCGCCAACGCCGGCCCCCAACGCCATAACATCGATCGCATCTTGTCCACCACAAAGCCCCGAGAGCTCAAAGGCGCACGAAGTTTCTTTGGATTCTACTTTGTGACTTTGCGCCTTGGTGATGAATTCACCGCTCCACTCGAATCTGCGCCAGCGCAATGTGATCGCCGATCTCGTGCCCGTCGTCGGCCAGCACAACCAGCCGCGTCTGCCCCGCATCGGAAACGCGAGTGAGGCCGAACTCCAACGTGTATTGCCCCGTTGGCGTGTCGGGCGCGAGAACGATCCGGCGCGCCTCCGACTGATTCGCATTTACCGGCCATTCGGTGATCGGCGGCGTGATGATCGAATCGGCGATGGCCCAAATTTGCCCATCCGCGCCGACGACGTGAGCATAGGCCCAATAATCGGAGTCGGCGGCCGCCGCGCGCCAATGGGTCGTGAGCAGCAAAGTGTCCCCCGGCGCGATCACGCGCCGGTCGAGCGCGTACCCGATCAGCGCCATTCGATTCTCAAAATTGATCGCCATCGGATTCGGCGCGCCGCCGACTCGCGACTGGAGATCGATCCGCCCCAGCGTGAGCGCGTCGGCATCTCCAACGATCAACGGGCGGGACTCCGACGCATTCCACAACCCAACGCGCACGGCGAGCGTTTCGGGCGCGTAGGCGGTGTCGGGGATGAAAACGCGATAGGTGTCGGCGAAAGTTTGGTTTGCGATCCACGTCGTCGTCACCGCCGAACCGAGCCCGGGATATGTATCACGCTGCGCGGCGATGATCCCCTGCGAGTCCACGAAATGCACGAAGGTTTGCAGGGGCGTCGCCGTCTGCGCCAGCGGCCGCCAGTACACGGTCACATCGACTCGGTCGCCGCTGTGCGCGGCGCGGGTCGAGAGTCGGTAGCCCACGATCTCCGCCGCGCCTTCGAAGTTTGCCGAGATCGGAGTCGCATCGGCGGGGAGCGCCGCAATGGCGTGAGGGTAAGCAAAGGCCGAGTCGAGATACGAAAGGGAAAAAAGAGAAAAGAGGAACTCCAAACTACAAACCACAAAAATCAAAGCGGGCAGGCGTTGAGGCAACAGACTCCGCCATCCGACGACGAGAAAAAGCGCGAGCGCGGGGAAGGCGAAAAGGATGTGCCGCGCGTGCGCGGTGGCCGGGATGGTGATCATGAGCGCGGCCCAGCCCGCCAGCGAAACGGCAATGGCGAGAAAGGCGATGAGCGCGGCGGGGGATCGCAATCGCGCTCGAGCCAACCCGATGAGAGCGAAGACGCACAACACGCCCCATGTTTGATACGCCCCATCGGGCAGAACGATCTGCCCGTAATCGAATCGCGCCCATACGGTTGTCCACGCATAGGGCAAGCCGGAGAGGGCTTCACGAATGAGTCGCGCGCGGTCGGCTTCGCCCGCCCACGCCGATTGATATTCGCTCAACCCCATCGGGTCGCCGGTCTGCAAATAGTTTCGCGCAAACCACCATCCGGCAATGGCAATCGCGATCATCGCGCACAGCGCCCCATGTCCAAACGCCCATCGCCAACGATCTTTTCGTGACGCACCGATCCAAAGGTAGGCCGCCGCCGCCGCCACTGCCAACACCGCCACCGAAACTTTGGACAGCACACCCAGCCCCAATGCCATGCCCAATCGGATCGCGCGCGCGCGAGTGGAGCCGCCTTGCGCGATGGCGGCAGACTCAGCCACCGCCCACGAGCCGAAGAAGGTCGCCGCCGCATCATTGTTCAGCGATGAGGCGCTGTGCAGAAGCGTGGGGTTGAAAGCCACGAAGGCCATCGCGCCGAGAGCGATGCGCGGCTGATCGGGAAACAGAATCCGACCAAGCCGATAGGCCATGAGCACGACCCCGAGTCCGAACACGGTGGAGAGCCAACGGGCAATGAACACAATGAGCGCCGCGCCGGATGAAAACGGCCAACGACCATCGGGCGCGTGGAGATATTGGTTTTTGTTGTCGGCGGAAGGCTCGAAATAGCGAAAGCCCCAGAACGGGTTGATGGCTGGCGAGTGGTCGGGGCCGGGGTCGGAGTGGATCGGCGAAGCGAGGAGCGCCGCGAGCGCGTAATACAGCGGCGGGTGATGCGCCTGCAATTCTTTCGACGTTTCCACCGACACGGGCGGCAGTGCGCGATTGAGGGCGAGGTATCGCGCGTATCGAAAGTGTCGAATTTCGTCGGTGGCTTCGAAGGGCGGGTTGGCGAAACCGTAGGCCAATGCGAGGGCGATGAAAGCAACGGCGATGGCGGCGGCCAAGCGATGAGGCGACAATCGAGTGAGCATTCGTTTCCGGCGGCATTATATCAAACGCGCTCTGTTATACTTTCGCCGTGCGCCGCCTCGCCCCATTGATTTTCATCGTCGCCATCGGCTTCGCCCTGCGCGTTCACCTTCTCGGCCATCAAGAATTGCGCGGCGACGAAGGCTTCACCTGGAATTACATTCAGAAGCCGCCGCTCGAAATCGTCGCCACTATTATTCGCGAGGGCGATCCCCAGCCGCCTCTGCATTACTGGCTGCAGTGGGCGTGGGCGCAGTTCACCGGCGACACCGAATTTGCCATGCGAGCATGGTCGGCTCTGCTCAGTCTTCTGCTCGCGCCGCTCGTCTATCAAGTGGGACGCAAATTGTGGCGCGACGAAGTTGGAGTGATCGCCGCAGGCCTCACAGCCATTCACCCACAACAAGTATGGCTGGCGCAGGACGCGCGCAACATGTATCAACTCGCGCTCATCGCCCTGCTCATCGCCGCCTATCTTTTGCCTGAACTGATTCGCCGCACCTCGCGCGCGCATTGGCTGGGCTACGTTGCCTGCGGCGTCGTCGCCATGTACAGCCACTACTATTCGCTCTTCTTCCTCCTCGCGCACGGGGCATATGTCTTTACCCTCTCCCCTGTCCCGCGAGTTGTGCGCGGGACGGGGGAGGGTCGGGGAGGGGGTCGGGACTGGCTCGCCGCCGGACTCGCCATCGCCGCACTCGTCGCGCCGTGGGCCATCGTCATCCTTCCCGTGTACTCTCGCGGCCAACTCGCCGACCCCGGCTCACTCTCCTTCCTTCGATACACTGCTTCGATGGTTGGCGATCTCACCGCCGGGCCTGCTTTCCCCGAATCGGCGAAACTTATCGTCGCCCTCGCCTTCGCCGCCCTCTGCACCCTCGCCATCCTCTTCACCACCCAACCGCCCAACCACCCAACCATCCAACCACCTAACCACCCAACCGCCCAACCACCCACCCTCTACCTCCTCTCCGCCATCCTCATCCCCTTCATCGGCATCTATGCCATCGTCGCCGCGCGCGCCACACTCAACACCTTCTATTTTGTCTTCGCCTTCCCCGCCGCCTACCTTCTCGCCGCAGGCGGCGCGCACACACTGCTCAAACGCAACCGACTCATCGGCGCAGGCATCGCCATCCTCGCCGTGATCACCTTCGGCATCGGTCTCAACAATCACTACCGCAATCCGCAATACAGCAAAACGCGCGGCATGAGAGAACTTGCCGCGCGCCTCGCCCAAGCCTCACAGCCCGGCGACATCTATCTCGCCAACACACCCGACCCGGCGCAAGTGTATTACCTCCGCCGACTCGGCCTCCCCTTCCACATGCAGCCCGGCTCCCCAAACTTCAACGCCGAGGCCCTCAACGCCGAAATCGATTCGCTCCTCGCGCACCGCCTATGGTTCGCGCCCGCACGCACCGCGCAAGACCCAACCGGCTACGTCGAACAACGGCTATTGAATACGGCGATATTGGCCGAAGATGATCGCTTCGGGAAAATGCGGCTCATGTTGTTCCTGCCGCCGACGGCCTCCATTCCGATCAATGCCCGCTTCGCCGATGGAATCCGACTCGTTGGCTACTACCTCACAGCGAACCGACTCACCCTCGCGTGGGCCGCCGACTCGACTCCCTCCGCTGATTACACCGTCTTCGTTCACGCCCTCGCCGCCGACACGTTCAACCTTTCCGGGCACGACTCGCCGCCGCACATCCCCACCTCGCAATGGCAACCGGGTCAGCTGATCGTGGACACGCACGAATTCGACATCCCAATCGATCAGCCCGTGACTCTCGTCGCCGGAATGTATTTGCCCGCGACGGGCGACCGCCTCGCGCTGGAAACCGAATCATTCGGGGAGCCCGATGCGGCAATGGTGACAACGATCAATCCGTGAATGCCGCCTCCTTTCACTGCAAACTCATTCCGGCGGATGCTTGTGGAGCGCGGGGGTGGGATAGGGGTAGGTCTCGGCGCGGTCGTCGCCCCCGCCGCGAGCGATCCAGCGCAGGGTGAAAAAATAGGTCAGCACCGAGCCGCCGCCCACAATGGCGACGGCGAGGCCGCCCAAGCCGGCCGTGTTGACCAGCCAATAGAAGAATTGAAAGAGCGGGTACTGCATCGGGAAGTTCATGATTGCTTCTCCAGAAACGCCGGGCGACATTCCACACAATACTCCAACCAAGCGGGATGCCCGATTCGTTCGGCGACGAAATCCAACTCGGCGCGGCTGACCATTGGCTCACCGCAGGCGCGGCACATGGCGCGCGGCGACCGGCGCAACACCTCGCGCCGCGATGAAGATGAATCTTGGCCCTCGTCACCAGCGCGATTCATTTTGAGGGCGTGAGTTTCACAGATGCGTTCGCACTGGCCGCACGCCACGCACCGGGCCGAGTCGAGTATCAACGCGGTTTCGGTCGCCGTTTCGCGCACGGCAAGGGCGCGCGTCGGGCAGACTTGCGCGCAGAAGCCGCACAGAGTGCAGAGGTCGGCCTGAGAAATGGCGGGCAGGCAAACCTCTCCTCGCTTCATCCGGGGGAGGGCGGGAGCGAGCGACTCTTCCAGCCAATCGGCCAGCAGTTGCCCAATGGGCGCATACACTTCATCGCCCGAGCGAGCCAACGTCCGGCCCAATTCGGGCAACCATCGCCCGGCGTGTTTCTTGAGAAACTCGGACTCGGTGTCCACGGCCTCCTGCCCGGCCAGCCAACCCAGAAAGGCCAGTTCGAGCGAGGCGTGATCGGGCAATTCGGCGCTGGCCGTTTCCATTCCGGCGGCGCGATAGAATTTTTCGACGGCGAATGTTTCCGGGCCGAGCAATCGCCCATTCCGAAAAGCAGACTCGTACAGCCACACCGGTGGGCGGCCCGGCCCGCTGAACAACGCGCGGTATCGCGCTCCGCGCTCGGCGTGTGGCTCGGCGCCGATTTCTGCCATGGCTGTGGCCGCCCTCTGCGCCGCTTCCGACTCGGGCGCAAGCCGGAGGGCGGCCTCGAACAACGGCCACTCACGCCCGGCTCGCGCCAGCCAAGCGGGCGGCCCTTCAGGGGCCAGCGACTCGGACAGGGCGCGATAAAGACCGGCGGCTGAAGTTGTCATCACGTTGATAGCGCCAGCCTGTGCCACGCGCTACTTCATCGCTCCGGCAAACTGGCGAATGATGTCCAGCGGGATGGGCAGGACGGTGGCGTTCTTCTCGCCGGCCATCTCCACCAGCGTTTGCAAGTAGCGGAGTTGCAGACTGGCGGGCGCGGTCGCCAGACGAGCGCCCGCCTCAGCCAGAGCCTCGGAGGCGATGCGTTCGCCCTCGGCGTGGATAATCTTGGCGCGCTTCTCGCGTTCGGCCTCGGCCTGCCGCGACATCACACGCTGAAGCGCCTCGGGCAGGAGCACGTCTTTGATTTCGACGATGCTGGCCTTCACGCCCCATGGTTCGGTCTGCGCGTCAATAATCTCGCGCAGGCGCTCGTTGATTTTGTCGCGGTGCGCCAACAATTCGTCCAGGTCCGATTGGCCCAGCACGCTCCGCAGAGTCGTTTGCGCGATCTGGCTGGTGGCGTTGGCGTAGTTCTGCACTTTGATAATCGTGTCGGCGGCATTGACGGGCTGGAAGTAAACGACGGCATCCACTTGCACCGTCACGTTGTCGCGGGTAATCACTTCCTGCGGCTCGACCACGAGCGTCTCCACGCGCATATCCACTTTGAGCATCCGGTCAATGTAGGGGAGGATGAAGTTCAGGCCCGGCCCGCGCTCGCCGACTAACTTACCAAAGCGAAACACTACGCCGCGCTGATACTGCCAGACGATTTTGACCGCCGGGATGAGCGCCAGCAGAACTGCAATGGCCGCGAGGCCGATGAGATAGTATTGAGTAGACATAGAAGGCTCCTCTATTTCAATCCCCACCGCTTCAGCCGCCGAGTCTCGCTCGGCTCGGGCGCGGGGATGACAACTTTCGATTGGGCTTCTTCAACCACGCGCCCCTCGGCCACTTCCCAAATGGAAACGGCCGGGAACAGTTTGAAGAACACGAGGAACATCAATCCAAACAACGCCAGCGACGCGGCGGTGAGCGAGAGTTCGGTGAGCGTGGGGCGGTAAAGAGCAATGGGGATGAGGCGCGCGTGAGTCATGGTGGGCACGATGATGTTCCACCGCTCCAGCCACATCCCCACCACCACGCACGCCGCCGAAATCACCGACGCCGTCACCAGCCGCGCCTTCAACCACGAACTCACTCCGAGTCCGACGCCCACGAGGAAAACCATCAACAGTACCCAGCCGAGCGTGCGCGCCGTGGGCTCGGTGAGGGAGGCGCGAACGGGCAGGGTCTGTGGCGCGACCAGCGCCACCAATGTGAGCGCCGCCGCGATGGCCGAGGCCAGGGCATAGCGCGGACGGAACACCACGATCCGTTCGGCGGCGGCCGGCACCAATTTCGGAACCACCAGCACCCAGAACGCCACCGCCATCAAAGCCACCATCGCCCAAAAGCCGAAAGAAAACTCGCCCCACAGTTTCGCGGCCAGCACGGGGAACTCTTCGGTCTGCTGGCCCGCCGCAATGCTGAGGTGTTCGGCGTAAGTGAAATAGGCCCAAATCGCATTCATGGTCACGAACAACAAACCGAGATTTCGGTACTGCCGCTCGGCGATGTATTGCTCCAACCCCAACACTTTCCGCACGGCGCTCATGGCGATGAACAACGCGCCGATGCCGGAGAAAATCGCGCCGACCACAAAATAGGGGCCGAAGATGGACGAATGCCAACCGGGCTGCACGGTCGTCGCCAGAATCCACGAAATGATGGTGTGCACCGACACCGCCACCGGGATGATGAACACGGCCATCACGGCAATCGCCTTCTCCAGCCGCGCCCATTGCGCGCGACTGCCGCGCCAGCCAATGGCGAGCAGGGTATACAGTTGGCGTTGCCACGCGGGCGCGGTCTCCGGGCAATTGTCGCGCAGGAGAGCCGCGTCGGGGATGAGAGGCAGATACAGGTAAGTGACCGAGCCGAGAAAATACGCCGTCACCGAGACCACGTCCCACAGGATGGGCGATTGCAGGCGGCCATGCAAAATGACGAAGAGCAATCGGTCGGGGCGGCCCATGTCGATAATGATTTGCAGCGTGCCGACGATGAGGGCAAAGGCGGTGATGGCCTCGGCCACGCGCGTGATGGGCCGCCGCCACTCCGCGCCGGTGACGCGCAGGATGGCGGAGATGAGCGTCCCGGCGTGGCTGATACCGATGAAGAAAATGAAGTTGACCATGTAGACGCCCCAATAGGTGGGGCGGTTCATGCCGGTCTCGCCGAGGCCGAGGGCCACTTGCCGGATATACATATACACGCCCCAGCCAATGACCACCACCAGCCCCATCAGCATCAACCAGAAACGCAGGCCGGGCGCGGCGAAGAGCGGGTCGATTAGTTTCGTTTTGTCGTGTGCATCCACTTTGAGCATCGCTTAGCCCTCACGCAGATAGATTACTTTAGGATGCGTGCCCACGTCTTCCAGCAGACGGAAAGCGCGCGGGCTTTTCGCCAACAGGGACACGGTGCTGTTCGGGTCGTCGAGGTCGCCGAAGAAACGCGCCTTGCCGGTGCAGGTTTGCACGCAGGCCGGAACGTATTCATCAGGGCGGAAGGCGCGGCCCTCGGCCTCAGCGCGGGCGCGCGCCTTTTGCAGACGGTGGAGGCAGAAGGTGCACTTCTCGACCACGCCTTTGGGCCGCACCGCCGGGCCTGCTAGCACGCCGTCGCCCTCAATCCGATCCGGATTCAAGTGCTCGGCCAACGAGCCTTCATATTCCGGCTCATACCAGTTGAAGTAGCGCACACCGTAAGGGCAGGCCACCGTGCAGAAGCGGCACCCAATGCAACGCGCATAATTCTGCTCGACGATGCCCTCGTCGTTTTTGAACGTGGCTTGCACCGGGCAGACTTTGACGCAGGGTGGGTTGTCGCAGTGCATGCAGGGGCGAGTCAGATAGCGCGTCGTCACGTTGGGGTACTCGCCGGTTTCCTCGGTGGGATTCACCGGCATGGGAAAAACGTCGTTCCAGCGAATGGCGCGGCCTTTCAAAGCTTCAACCGGGCTGACCACCGGCGTGTTGTTCTCAAACCGGCAGGCGATACTACACCCCTGGCAGGCCACACACTTATCTAAATCAATCACCATTGACCAATGCATGAGGCAACTCCAAACTTCAAATTTCAAACTTCAAACTTCAAAACTCAAATGCGGGTTTGGGGTTTGAAATTTGGAGTTTGAAGTTTTCACGCTCGATACACTTTCACTCTGGTATTGGTGAAGGCGGCTAACCCGCTCGCCGGTTCGCTGGCCGGGTTGAGAAGGGCCAAGCCATTCACGCCGCGATCTTTGGCCCAGCGGCCAATGGCGGTGTGCCCCTGATTGTGCGGCAGGTTCATCACGTCGGGGCGCAGGGCCTTCACCAATCGCACCTTCGTCTTCGCTCTGCCGAAGGGACTCTCCACCCACACTTCATCTTTGTCGCGCAGGCCGAGTTCGTGCGCGGCCTCTGGATTCATTTCCAGCCACGAGTCCCACGTCTCGCCCACCGTCATGCCGCTGATTTCCTGCAAGGTCGGCATATTGGCCGCCGCTCCCACCGGGCCAAGGCTCATCAAGGTGATCACGTTCAGCACGAAAGGATACTCAGCCGGGTCGCCCGCGTAGGGTGTCGGTTCGTAATGGGGCAAGCTCACCGCATCGCCTGATTGCGAAATGCCCAGCCTCGCCAGTTCCTCCTTGCTCAGTTCGGAAAGGGCGAAATAGAGTTCGCGGCTATAGAAATCAAAATAGCCGTCGCGCGGCGCGTTGAGCCGGTCACGCCCCACCACTTCGTTGACCCACTTCTCGCTCCCGCGCCGGGCAAAGTGATAGCCGGGCGCAATCCACACGCCGAGTTCTTTTAGCGTGGCCCAATCCGTTCCGACATTCTTCAAACGGAATTGCAGTAACTCCTCGAAAGAATTCCACGGGAATGCCGAAGCGATTGGCCCGCCCATGGCTTGGGCGACGCGCAGAAGGAAGTCGCCGGTGTTGAGCGTGTCATGGCGCGGCGGGATGGCCGGTTGCCGCAAGCCCACGCCGGGATAGCCCAGGCCTTCAACGGCGTCATCCTGCCAGCGTTCGAGGAAGGTTGGCTCCGGGAGGATGAGGTCGGCATATTGCGCCGACTCGTCCATGAACGACGAAAATGAGACGATGAACGGAATCTTGTCGAAGGCTTCAACAAAGCGCCCGCCGCCGGGGGTTTCGTACACGGGGTTGGCGTCGTAGAGGAACAACGCCTCCACCGGGTAACCGGCCCCCTGAAGGGGATCTTCGACCAGCACCCGGTCGGCCACGGCTTGATACGCATGGCGAGCGAGCGGGAACAACGTGCCCGCGCCATCCACTCGTTCAGCCGCGCGGCCTTTCTCGGCAATCGAGTCAGCCGGGAGGGCCGGCCATTCTTCCGGAGCGAAGTAGCGTTGCGTCATCACCCCGCCGGGCTTCTCGATACTGCCCACCAGCGCATTGAGCATATGAACGGCCATGGCGGCATACACACCGCCGAGGCTGCCATTGAGCAACCCGCCTTTGCCGGGCAGGATGGCGACGGCCGGTTTGTTTCCGGCGAACTCGCCCGCCAGCCGCGAGATGGTGGTGGCCGGCACGCCGGTAATCTGTTCGACTTTGGCCGGGTCGTAGTTTTCCAACACAAACGACTTGAAGCCTTTGTGTGATTTGCCGTCGCTGTCTTTGAAATCCTCGAAGCCGAAGCTGTAGTTCTGGATGAAATCGGAATCGACCAGCCCGGCGCGAATGATGACGTTGGCCATGCCGAGGGCGAGGGCGGCGTCCGTGCCGGGAATGATGGGAATCCACTCGTCGGCCTTCGCGCCGGTGACGCCCTGCCGCGGATCAATCACCACCACTTTGCCGCGGTCGGCGCGGCCCCGGCGCAGGTACGAATAACCGGCGACCATGCGCTGGGGCGTGCGTCCGGCTTCCAGCAGGCTCGCGCCGAAAGAGAGAATGTAGTTGCTGTTTTCAAGATCGTAGGCCGGAAGATCGTAAATGCCCTGCGTGAGGTACATCGCCAGCCGCGCCGCTTCGACGTTGAGGCTGTCGTGCGAGACGACGTTGGGCGAGCCGACGGCTTGCATGAAACGTTCGATGAGGGGGCGCATCTGTCCGCGCGTTTCACCGTAGAGAAAGGCGGCGCGCTCGGGGTGGCCGGCGGCGCGCAGGCCATTCAGTTTTTGCGCCACAAGTTGAACGGCCTCATCCCACGTGATTGACTCCCATTGACCTGAGCCGGTCTGTTTCATCGGGCCGGTGAGCCGATCTGGGTTGTAGAGCAATTCCGGGGCGGCCTGCCCTTTGGGGCACAGCGCGCCGAGGTTGATCGGGTGCATGGGGTTGCCTTCGAGCTTGACCACGTGGCCGTCGGCGACGCGAGCGAGGAGGCCGCACCCGCTGGGGCAGAGCGAACACACGCCCGGCACAATCACGTCTTCGGCAGAGGTGACGAGAGTGCCGGCGGCGGCTTGCACCGATTGGGCGATCAGCAGACTCTGCCAGCCGCCCATCACCGCCATGCTGCCGATGGTGGTGGCCGCCAGTTTGAGGAATTGGCGGCGAGTAAGGCCTATCCGAGACGCGGTCGAAGGAGGGCAAGTCATTTCAGTTGCCTCCTCGCGTCGGAAAAGTTTGATGGGGCACGCGCATCAGTTGGGCCGGCGGCAGGAGATAGGTGTCGGGCGGCGGCTGAATTTCGCCGTCGGCCAGCCCGGTCACGAACGTCACCAGCGCTTCGAGTTGCTCATCGGTGAGCTGGCCTTCGAACGCAGGCATCCCACTGCGCGTCTTCCCGCGCAGAATCGCGGAGCGGATTTTTCCCTCTTTCAGCGCCGTGCTGCGCAGTTCCACGCCGAAGATGCCCTCGCCCTTTTGGCCGTGACAAGCGGCGCAGGCAATGTCGTAGAGTTCCGCGCCGTCGGCGACGCCGGGGGCGACGAGCACGCCCGGCAGGGTGGGCACTTGATCAGGCTGGCCGCGCGCGGCCCACAACAAACCGCGCAGGGTGCGCGGGCCGCCGCCACCGGGGCTGACGTGGCAGGTGGCGCAGGCTTCGCCGGTGCGGGCGGCGTATTCGGGCAGGGCGTGAACCGGATGCGCGTTTGACCACAGAGTGACGGCAAGATACATCACCACCGCCAGCATGGCGATGGTGATGTATTGAAAAATGCGAGTGAAGCCGAGAGAGATAAGTTTCATAGATATGACGGGATGAAGGCTGAAGGATGTGGAGTTCTCATCCTTCAGCCTTCTGTATTCACCTTTTATTTGGTGGGCAGGGTCTGGGCGTAGGTCATCAAGTCAATGATGTCTTGCAGCGTCCAGCCAAGATTCCAACCGGCAGGCATGGCTTCGCCGGGGACGCCGACGGTCGCCTTGTTGAAGAACTCCCAGGGATTGTCGGCGGCAACGGTGCCGAAGTATTCGGGTTCCTGGTCGTCGCCAAAGTTGAGGGTCTTGCCATCTTCGCCATGGCAGACTTTGCAAACGCTGTCAAATAGTTGTTTGCCATGAGCGGCGTCTCCGCCAACGATGGTCTTGTCATCATTGATGAAGGCGCTCTTGTCCACCACATCCTTCTGGATGAAAGCCGCGAGGCGGGCAAAGTCGTCAGCAGTCATATGGGAAGAGAAGTTGTGGTCGGCGTTCTTGGTGCCATCCAGCCAGGCGGTTAGGTCGGCAAGGGACATGGTGGCGGCATTGAGAATGCCAGGGAAGCCGGTCTGGTGCGAGCCGGAGCCGTAGCGTCCGTCCACGCCTTTGTAATCCCAGCCGTGACATTCTTTGCAACGCCAAGTGACCGCGCCGGTGCGGGTGTTGGTGGTTTGGGTCTTCCAGAGAGGTTGATCACCTTCGGGGGCTTCCACGCCAAAGGCCGCGAACCATTCGTCGTAGATGCGTCCGCCTTCGGTCACTGGGCTGGCCATCGGCAGGGTAGCGACATAGGCAATTACGTCAGCGTATTCTTGATCCGTCCAGCCATTATCAATGCCGGAAGGCATGTCGGGCACGTTGGGTTGGCCAAAGCGCAACTTGCCCAGCAACTCCAACGCGTCCTCGTTGGCAATAGTGGCCGGGTACTCCGGAGCGTTGTCGGGATGAAAACTGATGGCCAACCCTTCGGGGCCATGGCAATCGGTGCAGTTGTCGCCGAACAGCGTTTTGCCGTTGGCCGCGTCGCCGTTGATCGGCTGGCCGTCTACGACAATGGCGCTGGTGTCAATTAGCTCATTGCTGATAAACAGGGCGAGATCGGTCAGGGCTTGCTCATCCATCAAGGCCGAGTAATCATGGTCTTTATTGGTTGAGCCTTTGAGGATGTCCAGAATGGCGTTGGGATCTTTACCAACATCAGCCATTACACCGACAAAAGGTTTGTTGCCATTGAAATCCCAGCCATGGCATTTCACACAACGATAGGATTTTTCGATCGTGGTGTCCTCGGCATTGGCCGCCACCCATTGCGGATTCATCTGCGCCGGTACCTCTACTGCGAGTTCTTCAAAAAAGTTGTCGTATAGTTTGCCGCCGCGCAGAGAATCGCCGACCAACGCAGGCGCAGGCGGAGGTTCGGTTGGCGGTGGGGTGGCGGCCGGGGGATTGGTCGGGCTGACCGCCTCGGTGGGCGCGGCTGTGGGAGTAGCCTGACCACACGCCGCGATAATCAAAATAGCGCACACTGTCAGGGCCGTTAACCAGATTAGTTGGGATTTGTGTTTCATAACTTCTTTCTCCTCTGCCAAAAAGATGAGTGTGGGGTAAGAACCCTTTCGCCTATCCTATAACTATCTCGCGTCACTTTTGTGTGCCAGAGTGTCACAATTACGTCCTCCCCGACACGAAGTCTGAATAAAGGTTGCTATAATAGTTTTTGGGAGAACAAGACATGACAAGTATCACGGCGACCAATGATGTTCATCCTGCCCTGCGGAGCGATCCGCAAAGTGTTGTTCGGGTAATCCAGTGGACACTGCCGCTGATGCTTTTCGCGATCGTTGCGCTATATGAAGGTTGGGAACACGTCATTGTCAAAGGGCAGTCGCTCACCGACATTCACCTGACCGGCGAGGTCTTCTTCTTCGGCGTCCTCGGCCCTGCGGCGGTGTTTGGGGCGCTCACCTATATTCGGCGGCTCCTCGCCATCCAATGGAGCGCGCGCGTGGAACTGGAGCGGCTCAACCACGAACTGGAGTCGCGAGTGGCTGAACGCACCGCCGTGCTCGAACAACGCAACGGTGAATTGGCGCGAGCCAACTTTGAATTACAACAACTGGATCAGATGAAGTCGGATTTTGTGGCGCTGGTCAGCCACGAGCTACGGGCGCCCCTCACGGCTCTCAATGGCGGCTTGGAGTTGGCCCTGCAACAAACCGATTCGCTCCCGCCCGCCGCCCGCCGCACACTGGAAGTGATGATGCATGAGAGCGACCGCCTCACCCGTTTCGTGCAAACCATCCTCGACCTATCGAGGATGGAAGCCGGAAAACTTATCTTGACCTTCGGCCCGGTGGCGGCGATGCCTCTCCTGCAACACGCCGTCGAGATTGTCATGCCCGACAACCGCCGCTCCATACATTGGGACGTGCCGCGCAACCTGCCGCCATTGTGGGCCGATGAAACCTATCTCGAAGAGATATTTCGCAACCTGCTTCGGAACGCGGACAAATATTCGCCGCCCGATCAGCCGATTCACATTGCCGCCTCTGTCACCGGCCATTGCATCGAACTGCGTGTGACCGATCACGGCCCCGGCATTCCGGCGGAGATGCAGGAGCACATCTTCGAGCAGTTCTATCGCGGGCATCGCGGCGAAAACGCGCCTCCCGGCTGGGGGTTGGGGTTGCATATTGCGCGCAAGCTGGCCGAGGCGCAGAACGGCGCCCTCCGCCTGCATTCGCCGGCTCACGGGAACGGCGCGCCGGGCGCGACGTTCATCGTGTCGGTGCCGGTTGCCGAAAGCCCGGACGAGACTAGCGATGGCTGACCTTCTTCTCATCGACGACGATCACAACCTCACTCAACTGCTGGGCGATTATCTGAGCAGTCAGGGTTGTAGCACGCGCGTGGCCGGTGATGGCCGAGGCGGACTGCGCGCGCTCTTCGAGCGTCCGCCCGATCTGATCGTTCTCGACGTGACGATGCCGAACAAGGACGGGTGGGAGACGCTGACCCGCATCCGCGATGTGAGCGACGTGCCGGTGATCATGCTGACCGCACGCGGGGACGAGCCAGACGTGCTACGCGGCTTCTCGCTCGGCGCGGACGACTACGTGACCAAGCCCTTTTCCTTCGCGCAACTGCTGGCGCGCATTCGGGCGGTGCTGGCCCGGGCGGGAAAAGCCGACGCCGGCGAAATGCGCCTGCGCGGCGGCGATCTGGAAGCTGATTTGACGACCAAGCGGGTGACTCGCAACGGCGAATTGATCGCCCTGACGCCGACGGAATTCAAATTGCTGACGGCGCTCATGCGCCGCATGGGTGAGGTCGTGTCGCCGGAAGAACTGGTGCGCGAGGTGTGGGGGCCGCAATACGCGGACGAGATCGGCCACGTGCGCCGGTACGTGTGGCACTTGCGCCGGAAGATTGAGACGGACCCTGAGCGCCCGCGCTACATTCACAACGACCGCGGGTTTGGGTATCGGTTTCAGGCTTGAAGTCCGGCATCACTCTGTGACCACCCCTTTCCTCAAATCCCTTTTCCTCCTCGACTCCAACATCATCTATCTCAATCACGGATCCTTCGGCGCTTGCCCCAAGCCCGTCTTCGACGAGTATCAACGCTGGCAACGCGAGCTCGAACGACAGCCGGTTGAGTTTCTCGACCGCCGCATCGCCGAACGGCTGGCCGAGGCCCGTTCCAAACTCGCCGCGCACGTCGGCGTGGAGGCCGAAGACCTCGTGTGCTTTCCCAACCCCACCACCGCGCTCAACATGGTTGCCCGCAGTCTCGATCTGAATCCCGGCGATGAGATTCTCGCCACCGATCACGAATACGGCGCGATGGATCGCACGTGGGCTCTGATCTGTAAAAAGGGCGGAGCGCGATACATCCGCCGACCCATTCCCCTGCCCGTTACCACTCACGCCGCAGTTGCCGATCGCTTTTGGGGCGGCGTCACCCCGCGCACCCGCGCCATCTTCATCAGCCACATCACCAGCCCCACTGCCCTCACCTTCCCCATTGCCGAAATTTGCCGCCGCGCCCGCGCCGCCGGAATCCTCACCATCATTGACGGCGCGCACGCACCGGGGCAAATCCCGCTCAACCTGCGCGAGTTGGGTTGCGATGTGTATGCGGCCGCCGCACACAAATGGTTGTGCGCGCCCAAAGGTTCAGCCTTTTTGTATGCGCGGCGAGAAGTTCAATCGTGGCTGGAGCCGTTGGTGGTGAGTTGGGGCTGGGGCAATGAAACTTTTGCGCCCGCGCCCGGCACGGGCGAAACGCAGTTCATTCGCTTTCATCAATGGCAGGGCACGCGCGATGTCGCCGCCTTTCTCGCCACGCCCGCCGCCATCGAATTTCAACGCGAACACCATTGGGATTCGGTGCGGCGCGAGTGCCGCCGACTCGCCAGCGAAACTCGCCGCCGCATCAATGCTCTCACCGGCCTCGAGCCCATTTGCCCCGATTCGGAAGAGTGGTTCACCCAACTCGTCGCAGTCCGCTTGCCGGACTCAGTGAACGCCGCCTCTCTGAAGGCGCGGCTGTACGACGAGTTCCGCATCGAAGCGCCCGTCTTCAAATGGAATGAGTTGAATTTGATCCGCGTGTCGTTTCAGGGATACAACACCGGCGAGGATGCCGATGCGCTGGCGAACGCGTTGAGGGTATGTTTGTAGGGGCGGTTCGCGAACCGCCCCTACATTTGCGCGCCCGGCGCCACACGCTGGCCGTTGAGCCGCACTTCGTAATGCAGGTGCGGGCCGGTTGAGTTGCCGGTGTTGCCCGACAATCCCACAAGACTGCCCGCCGTCACGAACTGCCCAACCTTCACCGGGATGCTGTCGAGGTGGGCATAATACGTTTTGTGCGGTCCGTTCTCGACGATCACCAAATTGCCGTAGCCCTCGGTGTTCCATCCGGCGTGCGTCACTCGCCCGCTCATCGTGGCCCGGATCGGTGTGCCCACCGGAATGGCAATGTCGAGCGCTCGATGGCCGTCGTGATATTCTTGCGAGATCGGGCCCTGCACGGGCAGTCCGCGCGGCACACCGGCGTTGGCCTGCTCCATCCCCATCATCATTTGCCCGATCAACTGCATGAGCCGCATCGCCAGCAATTGCTCGAGCGGCGCAAAAAAGTTTCCCTGCGAGAGGCCGGAGAGAAAGCCGAGCGGGGGAGCCGGAGTCGGAGTCGCGGGGGTGAACGGCGAAAGTTGAGTGGCGGCCAGTTGCTGATCGAGCAGTGTCGAAAAATCCGATCCGGCAGAGGAGGTCAATCGGTTATGCGATGCATCAGTCGAATCCCGCGAGGGCACGGGCGGCGTTACAAATAGTGGGCTGTCCACGAGGCCATTGTATGATTTTCTTGAGGGATTGGGGATGAAAATTGGGTAAAGATTTTCGAGCGTCAGCGGAGAAAGTGGCGGATGATCAGCGCGGCGTCGTCGAGCGGGCTTTGGGTGAAGGGGAGTTTGTGATCGCGGTCAACGGTGGTGGAGAGGCGCGCGGCGGAATCGCGCACGCTTCGCGGAAACGAGTCGGCGGCGGCGAGCGCGCGAAGTTGAGTGACGGCGTTTCGCGCGTTCGCCCATTCCGGTGGGCGCGATCCCTGTGCCGCCCACTCCCGAATGGCCGCGCCCACCGCGCGCCGCGCGCACACCCGCGCCATGCCGTCGTTGCCTTCGGCCAGCGCGCGCTGCGCCCGATCCAATTCACGCTGAATGTCTTCCGATAAAGTCATTTGCGAGCCGGAGAGTTTTCACCGCAGAGTCGCAGAGCACGCTGAGATTTTTTCATGGGATTTCTCTGCGCTCTTTGCGCTCTCCGTGTCTCGGCGGTAAAAAGTAAGTGTCCGGGTATTCATTTGTGATCATCTGTGCGCGAATCAAAGAAACATTGGCATCGGTTTCACATCCACACCGTTCGCCGCAAGCGTAGCGCGCACGGCGCGAACAATCTCGGCGGCGTTGGCGTTGTCGCCGTGAATGCACAATGTGTCCACATTCACTCGCCGCACGCCGAATGCGATGCCTTCCTTCGCCAACTTCACCGCGTTCGCCGAAGCCTCTTCCGGCGAAGCCAGCACTGCGCCCGGCAGTTTGCGCGATCTCAGCGTGCCATCCGGGTTGTATGCCCGATCCGGAAAGCCCTCGTTGGCCGTGTGCAACCCGGCCTCGATCCCCGCTTCGATCAACGCCGATCCGGCCAGCCCGACGAGAATCATATTTTTGCTTAACCGCGCCACTGCCCGCGCAATTGCATTTGCCAGCGCGCGATCTGTCGCGGCCTGATTGTAGAGCGCGCCGTGCGGTTTGACGTGCGCCACTTCGGCTCCGGCGGCGCGGGCGAGCCCGGCCAACGCGCCGATTTGATACAGCACCATCGCTTCCACTTCGTCGGGCGCAAGCGACATCTCTCGCCGCCCGAAGCCCTGCAAATCGGGATAGCCCGGATGCGCGCCCACGCTCACCCCGCGCCGCGCCGCCAGCGCCACCGTCTGCGTCATCACCATCGGATCGCCCGCGTGAAACCCGCAAGCAATGTTGGCCGATGTGATGTGCGGCATAATCGCCTCATCACTGCCCAACACATACCGGCCAAAACTTTCGCCCATGTCGCAATTGAGATCAATCATCATCCGGCTCGATCACTCTCAGCCCATTCATCATCGCCCGGTATCGCGCCTGCGCCGCCTCCACCGTCGTCGCCCGAAAGCCCACGCGGCCCGCGCCCGGCGCGCACTGCGCCAGCGCGGGAAAATCCGCGCTCACCACCGTCGCGATCTTCGGATAGCCGCCGGTCGTCGGGCCGTCGGCCATCATCACCATCGGCTCGCCGCTCGCCGGAACCTGCGCGCTCCCCCTCACCATCCCGTCCGACACAATATCCGCGCCGCTCCGATGAGCAATCGTCGCGCCTTGCAATCGGTATCCCATTCGATCCGATGTCGCGCTCACCGCATACTCGCTCGACAAAAAAACGCGCAAGCCCTCATCGGCGAATCGCTCGGCCTGCGGCCCGATGATCACGTCGACCGTTATTGCCTCGCCATACTTCGGCAGAATCATTTCGGGAATTTCGCGCCCCGCCAGTTGCCACGGCGATTGCGAAGGAGCGCCGACCGGAAGGGTGTCGCCGCCGCGCAGTGGCCCGCCATTCAACCCGCCCAGCGCCCCGCGCACGAACGTTGCCCGCGAGCCCAGCACCGGCTCGCAAACGATCCCGCCCGCCACCGCCACATATCCCCAACACCCGCCGGGGCTCTTTCGCATTTCGATCACCGATCCCCTGCGGCAGAGGATCGACATCCACAACGGCATGAGTCGCCCGTTCACAAAAAGGTCGTAACCGGCTCCGGCGGCGGCCAACACGCAATCATCGGTCGCTTCCAGCATCAAATCGCCAATGCCCACTTCGAGTCCGGCCGCGTTCGCCTCGTTGCCCACCAGCAGGTTGGCGGCGCGCAGAGCAAACATGTCCATCGCGCCCGAGACCGGCACCCCGAACCGCGCAAACCCGAATCGGCCCAAATCTTGGATCGTCGTCAACGGGCCGGGATCAATGATCGTCAACATCGTCTTCCGTAGGGGCAACCCTCGCGGTTGCCCTGTGGACAGCCGCAAGGGCTGCCCCTACCCTATGGTGGCACAAACCGCACCGCATCGCCCGGCGCAAATAGAAACGGCGGCTCGCGATTCGGATCGAACAACGCGAGCGGCGTGAAGCCGATGATGCGCCAACCGCCCGGCGAGTCGATGGGGTAGATTCCAGTTTGCAGTCCGGCAATGCCCACCGACCCGGCGGGCACTCGCGTGCGCGGCGTTTCGAGGCGCGGCGCGGCAATGGCCGGATCGAGTTTGCCCATGTAGGGGTAACCGGGCGTGAAGCCCATCATATACACCGTGTACTCTGCGCCGCTGTGAATGCGAATGACCTCTTGCGGCGAGAGGCCGTTGTGTTGGGCGACGAATTCGAGATCGGGGCCGCGCTCGCCGCCGTACACGGTGGGCACTTCGATGCGCCGCACCCCTTCGGGTCGAAGCGACTCGGCGCGAGAGAGTTTGCTCTGCGCCCATTCGGCGACGGCGCGATAGTCGAGCGCCAGCGGATCGTATCGAACGAGCAGTGAGCGATAGGTTGGCGCGCATTCCGCCACGCCGTCGAGCGGATCGAGCGACAACAGCCGCGTCAGCGCGTGCACGCGGCGATTGATCGCCGGATCGATCTCGTCGCCGAACTCGACGACCAGCGCGGAATCGCCGACCGGGAAAAAGCGAGTCATGGCAGGGAAAGAATCTCCGGCCCGTGATCGGTGATGGCGATGGTGTGCTCGAACTGCGCTGAGAGTTTGCCGTCAGTCGTCACCACCGTCCAGCCGTCATCGAGCAGTTTCCATTCGGCCTGCCCGGCGTTGATCATCGGCTCGATGGTGAAGACCATGCCGGGCCGAAGTTTGGGGCCCTTCCCGGCGGGGCCAATGTGCGGCACCGAAGGGTCTTCGTGCAGGCTTCGCCCCAACCCGTGCCCGCCCCACTCGCGCACCACACTGAAGCCCATGCTCTCGGCGTAATCTTGAATCGCCGCGCCGATGTCGGTGAGGCGGCGGCCCGGCTGTGCCGCTTCGATTCCGCGCCGCAAACATTCTTGAGTCACGTCGAGCAACTTTTGCGCTTCGGGTTTGATCCGGCCAACGCGATATGTCACGCACGCATCACCGCAATAGCCGTTGAGGCTGAGGCCGATGTCGATGCCCACGATGTCGCCGTCACGGAGGGCACGGCCATTGGGCAGGCCGTGACACACTTCGTCGTTGATCGAGGCGCAGATCACGCCCGGAAACGGAGGCCGGGTGGGCGGCCGCCCACGATAGCCTTGGTAGAGAGGCTTTGCGCCGCGGCGGAGGAGAAAATCGGCGGTCAGCGAATCGAGGTCGCGCAGCTTCACGCCGGGGCGAATGGCGGCTTCGAGTTGGGCGAAGGCTTGCGCCACCAACCGCCCGGCTTCGCGCAGAGCGGCGATCTCTTTTTGATTCTTCAGTTGAATTGCCATGCGGTTGAACCAGGGGATCATTGAGAGGGAGAATAGAGACGCGCCAAGCGCTCGATGGCATGCTGCAGATCGTCGGCCTTGACCGGTTTGGGCACGAAGTCGTCCATGCCCGCTTCCAAACACCGCTCGCGGTCAGACTGCATAGCATAGGCGGTGAGGGCAATGATGGGCACGTGGCCACCTTCCTCGCGCTCGCGGGCGCGAATGACGATGGTGGCGTTCAAGCCATCGACCTCCGGCATTTGCACATCCATCAACACCACGTCGAAGCGCAATTCACCAGTGACGGTAACGGCGGCCTGCCCGTTGTTCACCACCATCACCTCGTAACCCCGCTTCTCCAACATGCGTGTGATCACGCGCTGGTTGATGGCATTGTCTTCGACGAGCAGCACTCGGCGGCCGATGCCCGGCGTCGCAAGCGCGCTGGCCGCCGATGAGGGCTCGCCGGCGGGCAAGCCGAGCATGGTCGTGAAGTGAAAGACGCTCCCTTTGCCCGGTTCGCTGTCCACCCACAACTCGCCGCCGAATTTCTGGACAAGATCGCGGGCGATGGCGAGTCCGAGTCCCGTGCCGCCGTATTTGCGAGTCATGCTTCCATCGGCCTGCACGAAAGGCTGGAACAGTTTGCCTTGCTTGTCGAGCGGGATACCGACTCCCGTATCGCGCACCTCAATTCCCACCCAGCCTCCCTCGGCGCTGGCCTCCACGGTGACGCCACCCGTCTCCGTAAACTTGATCGCATTGCCGATCAAGTTGATGAGTATCTGCCGCAGTTTATCGGAGTCGGCCCACACTCGCAAATTGCTGTCGGCAGGTGGATCCATGCGAAGGTAGAGATTCTTCTCATCGGCTTGCATCCGCGCCAACAATCGGAGTTCGCTGAACAGGATCGCCAAATCGACGGCCTTCGCTTCGATTTCCATCCGGCCGGCTTCGATTTTAGCAATGTCGAGCACATTATTGATAATACTCAGCAAATGCTCGGAAGCGGTGTAAGCGATCTGTATAAACTCGCGTTCTTCTTCCGGTTGGTCGCACATGCCATCGAGCACCATGCTGAGCGAGCCGATGATTCCGGTGAGGGGGTGCGGAGTTCGTGAGACGTGTTGGCCAAGAATTCGCTCTTGAGTTGGCTGGCGTCTTCGGCGGCGCGGCGGGCCGAATCGAGCCGCGATAGCAATTGCCCGTTCTCCAATGCCAAACTGGCGCGTTCGGCAAAAGCCACCAACATGCGCCGCGTGCGCGCGTCGAAGGCATCCGCCTCTTGGCTTTCCAGATTCAGCGCCCCAATCACGCGCTCCCCGCTTTTGAGCGGCACGACCATTTCGGAGAGGGTGGCGGCCGAGCCCGGTGTTGAGCGCGGTGGCGACTTCCCGCAGGGCTTCGGCTTGTCGGTGGGCATCTCGCTTGGCCTGAAACAGCCGCGCATTCTCAATGGCAATCGCCGCCTGATCGGCTAACAGAGTCAACATTTGCAGTTCGGATTCTGGGACGGTGCGCGGGGCCGGAAAGGCCACGTTCATCACACCCACCACCCTCTGCCCGATCTTTAATGGCAGGCCGATAATCCCCCCGCTCCACTCGCGAGGGGCGCCGACGAAGAGCGGATGCTGATGCATGTCGGGCACAACGATGGTTCTGCCCTCGCGGGCCACAGTGAAGGTGAGACCGTTGGGGCGCGGAGAGGCGATCGGCTCCCGCGAGCGGCCATCGGATAACATGGCCGCGCCGAAATGGAGGCGGCCACCGGATTGGGAATCGAAGATAAAGATATGTGTGTTGCAGTGCGCTCACGCGTTCGCGCTCCGCTTCTTCGGCCTCGTGGCGCTGGATGATGATGCTGGCGAGGTGCGCGGTGGTGTCGATGAGGCGAAGTTCGTAGGGGCCGGGGGAGCGCGGCTCGCGAAAGTAGAAGGCGATCGTCCCCAACACCTTGCCGGCAGAGGAGAACGCCGGCTTCGACCAGCACGCGCGCAGGCCGTGCGCCAATGCCGCCTCTCGATAGTCTGCCCACAACTCATCATGCTTAATATCGGAAACGATCACCGTCTCGCCGCGAAAGGCCGCCGTGCCGCACGATCCCGCTTGGGGGCCGATGGGCAATCCGTCCAGCCCCCCGACGAATTCTTCCGGCAGGCTGAGAGCGAGGGCGAGCCGCAGGCGCTGGCTCTCGGCGTCGAGGATAGCGATGGAGCACATGGCGCCGGGCAGGCGAGTCTCGACGGCTCGCGCCAGCGTTTCCAGAATCTGTTGAAAGGGCGAGCCGGAGGCGATGAGTTCGAGGATGGCTCGCTGATCCTCGGAGATGTTTTCCATCTGCCGCCGCTCGGTGATGTCGCGAGCTATCCACAACACCTGATCTTCCAGCATGGGGATGGCGGTCGCGGCAAACCAATGCTCGTCGCCGCCCACTTGCAAATCGTATTCGTAGTTTACGGGCTGGCGTATTTCGAGCGCGCGCCGGATGATCCCCAAGAACGCATCGGCCTGCGGCTGAGGAAACACCTCGTGGACGGTGTGTCCGATCAGTTCGGCGGCGGGGCGGTACAGCAGAGTTGTGTCGGTCGCAGAGACTCTGACAAAACGCCCATCGTAATCTGCCACCAGAATCACGTCGCCTGCCGCGCTGGTCAGCGCACGCAGATCGATTTCGGCGGCGGACTCGGGGCGCGGCGTGTCGGCTTTTGGGGATGAGGGCGAAGCGCGGGCACGGCGGGGCCGGGAGGGAGACATTCTGCGTTTAGTTTAGCGCATCTGCTCGGCTCGTCAACCGCCGTTCGATCATTCGACGGCGATACTGCCGGGCGGCGCAGTCACGGCCTGCCCAATTCTCCAGCCCGACGACTGCGCCAAAAATTCGTCCGCCTTTTCGGGGGACACGGCCAGCAACAATCCGCCGCTGGTTTGCGGATCGAACAACAGCATTCGTTCCCAATCGGCCAATGTGGAGCGGGCCGTAACCCACTGCGAATAGAAGTGCTCATTGCGCTCCGCGCCGCCGGGGAAGATCCACTCGCGGGCGTATTTCTCGGTTCCCGGCAGCCACGGCAGTGAGGCAAAATCGAAGCGCAGACCACAGCCGGAAAGGTGAGCCATTTCGTGGCCGTGCCCGGCGAGTCCGAAGCCGGTGATGTCGGTGGCGGCGTGAACGGCGGAGCCGAGTTGGCGGGCAACGGCGGCGGCCCCCCGATTGAGTCGCCTCATGCTTTCCATGCAGGAGCGCGCGTCCGATTCCTCGGCGCGTCCCTGTTTGATGGCGGTGGTGATCGTTCCGGCGCCGAGCGGTTTGGTGAGGATGAGCGCGTCGCCGGGGCGCGCGCCGCCTTTGGTGAAAATGTGCGCCGGATGCACGATGCCGGTGACGGCCAACCCGTATTTGGGTTCTTTGTCGCTCACGGTGTGGCCTCCGGCAATGGCCGCTCCGGCCTCGCGCACTTTTTCGGCGCCGCCGCGCAGAACTTCGGAAAGAATCTCGGCCGGCAGGTCGTCGGGCCAGGCGACGAGATTGAGGGCAAACAACGGATCGCCGCCCATCGCGTACACATCCGAGAGGGCGTTGGCCGCGGCAATCGCGCCGAACTCGTAAGGCTCATCCACCACCGGCGGAAAAAAATCGACGGTGGAAATGATGGCCTGCGAGTCGTTGAGGCGATACACGGCGGCGTCATCCGGCTCGTTCAATCCCACGAGCAATGCCGGGTAATCTTTGGGCTGAAACAGATCGCTCAGCGGCTGAAGCACTTGCCCCAAAACTTGGGGGTCGAGTTTGGCCGCTCAACCCGCGCATGAGGCAAGCGAGGTGAGTCGTATTTGTTTTCCCGATTGCTGATTGCTGATTGCTGATCGCTGATTGCTCATTTGGAGTTTGGAGCTTGAGATTTGAGAATTCTCTCATCGTTCACCATTCGTTGCAACTCCCCTCGCTTCGCCGTATAATCACCGCGCCATGAGTGATCGGCTGTCGAGACTCGAAGCGCAGATCGAAAATTTCGTGGAGGGCACGCTCACGCGATTGCTGGCCGGGCGATTGCAGGCGCGCGAAGTGGCCGTGCGGCTGGCGCGGGCGATGGAGGATCACGCTCACCTCGGGCCCAAAGATGCGCGCCTCGCGCCCCTCTACTATCACGTGCGCATCAACCCCGATGACGCCGCCGCCCTCCGGCAGTCGTCGCCCGATCTCACCGACGGTCTGCGGGCCGAACTGGTGATCTTCGCCCGCGAACTCGGACTCTCACTGCCCGGCCAACCGATCATCACCATCGACGCCGACCCGGCCATCGAGCCGAACGGCATCGCGGTGGAAGCCGCCTCGGTTACCTCCAGCCGCGAGACTCGGCCCGTGCCCATTGCCCGCGCGGAAACCCTGCCCGACTCATCGCCCAAAGCCTATCTCATCGTCAATGGCGAACGGCATGTGCCGCTGGGGCGTTCGGTGATCATGCTGGGCCGCAAACTCGACAACACCCTCATTCTCGACGATCCGCGAGTGTCGCGGCATCATGCCCAACTGCGCCAGCGATACGGGCGCTGGGTGCTCTATGATCTCGGCTCGGCCAGCGGAACGTATGTGAACAACCATCGCGTCGAAGAGTGCGTGTTGCGTCCCGGCGATGTGATCGCCATTGCCGACAACTCGCTCATCTACGCCGAAGAGGAGGCGGCCGGCCCCGGCGACACCGGCGGCACCCTGCCCTTGCGCGCCGACCCGGCCCCGAAGCCAAAGGATGAAGGATGAAGGCAGAAGGATGAATCAATCACTTCATCCTTCATCTTTCCTCCTTCTTCCTTCCCTGATGTCTCCCTCGCTCGCGCTCTTTCTGCTTCGCGTTGCGTTAGCGATTCTTCTATATGCGTTTCTCGGCGGCATTGCTTATTTGTTGTGGCAGGACCTTCGCCGCGTCGCCGCGCAAACGCGGGAGCGGGAAAAGATGCGTGGGCGATTGGTGATCGTTTCCAGCGGCCTGCCCTCGCCCGGGGTCGGCGAGTCGTTCCCGCTTCTGCCGGTCACGTCCATTGGCCGCGCGCCCACCAACGCCATCACCCTGCCCGACGACACGGCCTCGCTGGAGCACGCGCTCATCTCTCTGCGCGCGGGCAAATGGTGGTTGGAGGATCTCGGTTCGCGCAACGGAACACTGCTCAATGGCGTGCCGGTGACGGCGCCCACCGTGATCAGCGCCGGAGATTTGATCGCGCTGGGCCAAGCGCAGTTTAAGTTAGAATTCGGATGATGGCAGGCTCAAAGGAAACGCTGAAGAATCGGATAAACGCTGATCACAATTACCGATCACCGATTACTGATTACTGACTTCTGATCACTGATTACCGACCCCCCTCGGAGACCCCCATGGACAAAATCCCCCTTGCCGTCATCGGCGGCTCCGGCCTCTACAACATGGCCGGGCTGAGCCACATCGAAGAGAAGCACATCAGCACACCGTTCGGCCCGCCCAGCGATCCGGTCGTCGTCGGCGAACTCGGCGGACAGCGAGTGGCGTTTCTCGCCCGGCATGGCAAGGGGCACCGATACACGCCCACCGAAGTGAACTACCGCGCCAACATTTACTCGCTCAAACTTTTGGGCGTGGAGCGCATCGTGTCGGTGAGCGCCTGCGGATCCCTGCGCGAAGATTATGCGCCCGGCCACATCGTCATCCCCGATCAAATTTACGACAACACGAATCGCCGCGAACGATCCTTTTTCGGGAACGGGCTGGTGGTTCACGTGGGCGTCGCCGATCCGTTTTGCCCCGACCTCTCGGCGCAGTTGTACGAGGCGGTGAAGGCCACCGGGGCTGCCGCGCACAAAGGCGGCGCGTTCATCACCATCGAAGGCCCGCGCTTCAGCACCAAAGCCGAAAGCCAAACGTATCGCAGTTGGGGCATGAGTCTGGTGGGCATGACCGCCAGCCCCGAAGCCTTTCTGGCCCGCGAAGCCGAGATGTGTTACGCCTGCATGGCACACGTCACCGATTACGACGTGTGGCATGTGTCCGAAGCGCCGGTGACGGTGGAGATGGTAATTCGCATCCTCACCCAAAACACAACGATTGCTCAACAAGCCATCGGCGGCCTCGCCGCGACTCTCAAACCGGAGCGCAGCTGCGCTTGCGGCTCGGCCCTCAAAGACGCGCTCATCACCGACCGCGCCCGCATTCCGCAGGACGCGAAGGAGCGGCTGAAGTTGTTGGCGGGGAAATATATTGCGTAGAGCGAATGGCGGTTCTGCAAGGCCAGCACGGGGCTAACGCGCCTTGAGATTATTTGGCGCATTGTCGGAGGTATCGTCATGTCTTGGCAGAAACAACTCAAAGGCGACTCTGTGTCATGGTTGTTGGAATCCAAGACTCCCGAAGTTCGTTACTTGGCGCTGCGCGATTTGATGGAGCGCCCGAAGGCCGACTCGGAACTGCGCGCGGCGCGCAAGGCCGCTCACAAAAAGGGGCCCATCGCAACCATCCTCGATGAGATGGATGAGGCGGGTTATTGGGTTAGGCCCGGCCCCGGCTACAATCCAAAATATCGTTCCACCGTTTGGGCTGTCATCCTGTTGGCCCAATTGGGAGCCTCTGTCGAGGAGGACAAACGTATCGCGCGAGCATGCGCTTATCTTTTGGATCACGCGCTCACCGACGGCGGACCGTTCACCGCCTCGGGCGCTCCCTCCGGCACGGCAGACTGTTTGCAGGGCAATCTGGCGTGGGCACTGCTGGAACTTGGCTGTGATGACCCGCGCCTCGAAACGGCTTTCGACTGGATGGCGCGGAGTGTGACTGGCGAAGGCGTGGCTTCCTCTAAAGACCGCGAGGCCAGCCTGCGCTATTATGCGGGCAAGTGCGGGCCCACCTTTGCCTGCGGATCGAACAACAAACTGCCGTGCGCGTGGGGAGGCGCCAAAGTGATGTTGGCTTTGGGGAAGTGGCCGAAGGGCCGCCGCACGCCCGTCGTCGAACGCGCCATCCAACACGGAGTCGATTTTCTGTTCAGTGTGGACCCGGCAGAGGCGGCCTACCCCTCCGGCTTCAGCAGTAAACCGAGCGGCAACTGGTGGAAATTTGGGTTCCCGGTTTTCTACGTTACGGATCTGCTTCAGGTTGTCGAAGCCTTGACGGCGCTGGGCTATGACAAAGACGCTCGACTGTCGCGGGCATTGGCGTTGATCCGTGAAAAGCAAGACGGGGATGGCCGGTGGGCACTGGACTATGACTACGCGGGCAAGACATGGGTGGACTTTGGAGCGAAGAAGCAGCCCAACAAATGGGTGACGCTGAGAGCACTGCGGGTGCTCAAAGCCGTTGGCGCAGGCTGACGATCGCTTGCAAACGATTCGGCGCTTGCGCGCCAGCAAACTTTCGGCCAAACAAAACGGCACACCCGATACACGGGTGCGCCGTTTGTGTTTCTTCCGAATGAAACACGCGCTACAACTGAAACCCGCCCCCGGCCCGGATTACTTTCTTCTCCAAGTGATCCACAAAACTTTCGAGCTTCTCCTGCAAAGCCTGCCATTCTTCGCTCGCCAGCGCCTTGCGGATCGAGTCGGCGTTCTCGGCCACCCCGGCGGTGAGAATCTGCGGGCAGTTGCCGTACACGGTGTACCAGGCTTCGGTGGGCTGAATGCCGAGTTTGGTAATGCCCGGCACGAACTCGCGCACGATGAACTCGAAATACTCCTGCTCTTCGCCGGGCTTGATGTCCCAACTCATCAAAAGTTTCGCGGTCATCGTCTCACCCCTGCTTGTAATCCAGCACCACCACGTGAGTCTCTTCGGGCAGGCTGCCCTTCTTCACCGTGAGACTCTCTTCGGCCTTCACCGCGCCCAAGCCCATCTCCTTGAGAAACTTGCTCAGCGGATCGAGCTTCAGTTTTGTGTCCGAAGTTTTGTAGTGCATGGGCACGACGATGTACGGCTCGATCAGGCTGATCACTTCCGCCGCCTGCGCCGCGTTGAGTCCGCCGCCACCGCCCACCGGCACCAGCGCCACCGTCACCGTGCCCAAATCTTCGATCTGCGATTGAGTCGGCACGTGATCGAGATCGCCCAAATGGGCGACCGTCAACCCGTCGAAATCGAACAGAAAGAGCGTGTTCTTTTTGGCTTCCTCGCCCTTCTTCTTTTTCTCGGCCAAGCGCGCAGTGGAAATGCCGGTGATGAACACACCGCCGATCTCGAACTCGCCCGGGGTCGTAATCGCCCGCGCCCCTTTCACGCCTTCGATGTTGCTGTGGCCCGGCGCGGCGTGGCTCGCCGTCACAATATCCGCTTTGAGGCGAGGAACGCTGTAGCCGATGCTGTCATCGTATGGATCGGTGACGATGCTGGCAAAGCCGCGCTCGCTCAACCGGAAACACGAATGACCAAACCAAGTGATCTCCATGCAAAGCCTCCGACGGCGATTATACTATACGACGATGGACGAAGGACGAACGACGAAGATCGGCGGCGGGAGGATCGAGGCGTGCGGCGCGATCACTCGATTCGTCATCCCGCCCACCACTGCCCGCGCCTACGCCGACGCGCAGTGGGACGACTATCGCGGACTCCGCCGCTCGAACTTTCCGCACCGCCCTCCGCTCCGCTTTTCAGTGCGCGCCCGCTTCTCGCACCCAGCCGATCAACTCGGCGGCACGGCAGGCTTCGGATTTTGGAACGATCCGTTCACCCTCTCCGGCGGCGGCATCCTCGCCGCGCCCAACACCCTGTGGTTCTTCGCCGCCTCGCCGCCCAACGATCAATACTTGCGCGACGGCGTGCCCGGCCGCGGATGGAAAGCGGCCTCGCTGAACACCGGAAGGTGGCCGCCACTGCTCGTCGCGCCCGCGGCGCTCCCGGCCATGCTGCTCACCCGCGTGCCCGGGCTCGGTCGCCCGATCATGAAACTGGCTCGGCGCATGATCAAAGCCCGCGAGCGATTACTCGACGCGCGAATGACCGAGTGGCACGATTACGAGTTGACGTGGAAAAAAGGGGAGGCCGTCTTCCGCGTGGACTTCGCCGAAGTCCTGCGCTCGCCCGCGCCGCCCGCCGCGCCGCTCGGGCTGGTGATCTGGATCGACAATCAGTTTGCGGTGGCGTCGGAGGCGGGCGAATTTCGATTCGGACTCATCGCGCATTCGGAAGAGCGCTGGATGGAAATTGAAGCGATATCCCTGCGATAGAAACCACGGATTGCACCGATTACACCGATTGGCAACTGATTCGGTGTAATCTGTGTAATCGGTGTAATCGGTAGTTGCTTTTCATTTTCAACCGATCTCCCCTCACCCCCTCCGGCCAAACTGCTTCTCCAACACTTCCACGCTCAAGTGAATCATCGTCGGCCGGCCATGCGGGCAGGTGCGCGGCGATTGGCACGCCTCGAGCCGCCGCACCAATTCCACCTGCTCGGCGGGCGTGAGCGCTTGCCCGGCGCGCACCGCCGCCCGTTTGCACACCCGGGCGATCAATCGCGCTTCCACTTCGGCGGCCAGCACCGTTTCATCCTCCTCGAAATCTTCCACCACCACTCGCACCGCCCGCGCCGGATCCACTTTGCCCAGCACACTCGGCAGTGAGCGCACCAAAAACGTGTTGCCGCCGAACGGCTCGATGCTGAAGCCGATGCGGTTGAGCGTTTCGATCTGCGAGTGGAGCAGATCGGCGGCGGCGGGCGGCACTTCCACCGCCACCGGATCGAGCAGGGATTGCGACACGACATCGGCGGCGGCGCGCTGAAGGCTGAAGGCTTCGTACAACACACGCTCGTGCGCGGCGTGCTGATCGATGAGATACAACCCGTCGGGCCCCTCGGCCACAATATACGCCGCGCCGATCTGCCCGATGACTCGGAGAAGCGGAACAGCGGAGGATGGGAGAGAGGGCTGATTGGGGATGGAGGATTGGAGATTTTGGATTTCGGATCGGGGATCGGCTGCCATTGATGGAGCCGACTCGATCTCGAATTTGGGCGGCACGTTGGCAAAGATAGGCTGAGGGCTGAACGCCGACGGCTGACTGCTCCAATGCGCCGGCTCGATCTGCGGCACGGGCGCGCGATTGATGAGCGTGCGCCGCACCGCCCGCTCCACCGCCGAAAAAATTTGATCCGACTTTCGGAAGCGCACTTCGGCTTTGGTGGGATGCGCGTTCACATCCACGTCTTCCATCGGCACGGCGATCCTGATCAGCGCGATGGGATACCGCCCCACCATTAGCATGGTGTGATATGCCTGCATCACCGCCGTCGAGAGTCGAATGTCCTGCACCCATCGCCCGTTGACGAACAGCGCGATCTCTTTGCGATTGGATCGGTTGAGCGCGGGCGGCGAAATGAAACCGGAAACGCGCGGCGCGGCGGGCGGAGGGGGGAGGGGCCGTTCGCGTAAAGCAATCGGCCACTCGTCCGAGTCGTCGGGCGCGGGAGGCGGGTCGGGGATGAAAATTTCGGCGGCGCCGTCGGAGTCGATTTCCAACATCTGCCGGGCGATGTCGATCCCATAGGCGACGATCAGCACTTCCCGCAAGTCGCCGTTGCCCGAAGTCTGAAAAGTGGCGCGAGTATCGAAGTTGAGCCGAAAGCGCACCGACGGGTAGGCCATCGCATAGCGCATGACGAGGGTGGAAATGTGGCCGCGCTCCGACGTTTCCGATTTGAGAAACTTAAGCCGCGCCGGGACGTTGAAAAAAAGATTCTCAACCGTGACCACCGTGCCCTGCGGAGCGCCGAAGGCCGCGCGGCTGAGCAGGGCGCTGGCTTCGAATTTGATCTGCGTGCCGCCGCGCTCGTCGGCGGCGCGGGTGATCATGCTGGCGCGCGACACGGAAGCAATCGAGGCCAGCGCTTCGCCGCGAAAGCCGAGCGTGCGCACCGAAAACAGATCGGCGGCGGCGGAAATTTTCGAGGTAGCGTGGCGGGCAAAAGCCAATTCCACATCGGCGGCGGGGATGCCGACTCCGTCATCGGACACGCGGATGAGGTTGCGCCCCCCGCCCTCGATGTCCACCGTGATCGTTTTTGCCCCGGCGTCGAGCGCGTTCTCCAACAATTCTTTGACCACCGAGGCCGGCCGTTCGACGACTTCACCGGCGGCGATCTGCGAAGCGATCTCTTCCGAAAGCAGGCGAATGGGCATGGGCAGATTATAGACGAGAAGTTGCGCGCAACGGCCAATTAAGCGACAATGCTTTCTATGGACAGCAACGACTCCCTCACCATCAAGCGGCACGAAATCAAAGAAGAGCTGGGGCGCGGGAGTTTGGGCATCGTTTACCGCGCCGTCGAGACGCAGGCCGGGCAAGACGTGGCCTTGAGGGTTCTGCCGCGCGGCCTGCTGCTCGACCCCACACTGGCCGACTACTTCACCGTGCTCGTCGAGCAAGTGGCCCAAGCACAGCACCCGGCCATCGTGCCGCTCATCGAGTGGGGCAACGATCGCGATCAACTTTTCGTCGCCGCGAAACTCATGCGCGGCGGCACACTGCGGCAGAGACTCGCCGGCCAGCCGTTCCCGCTGGATACATGCGTCGCGCTCATCAATCGGATCGCGGCGGGACTCGACGCCGCTCACCAAAAAGATGTCACCCACCGAAACTTCCATCCGGCGAATATCATGTTCGACGAAAACGGCGAGCCGGGCATTACAGATTTCGGCCTCGTCGCCATTCTTCGGCGCGGGGATGCGACGAGCACCACCGTCACCATTTACGGGGACACCGCTTATTGGAGTCCCGAACAAGCATTGGGTATGACGCTCGACGGGCGCTCCGACATTTACTCGCTTGGCGTCATCCTCTTCGAGATGCTCACCGGCCAACTGCCCTATGCCCGCCAATCGTCAAAGGTGGTGATGGCCCGCAACCACGTTCTCGAACTCGTGCCCAACATCCTCAAAGTCAAACCCGATCTGCCGCCGAAATGCGCCGAGGTGATCAATCGGGCCATGGCGAAGAAAGCCGCCGAGCGCGCGCCCACTGCCGGAGAAGTGGCGGCCTTGCTGGCTGACGCCGCGTGCGGCGCATGACCCTCTCAATCTCGCGCCGATGAACCCGCCCACCGAGCCGCTCAACAAAATTGGCCGCTACGAAATCCGAGGCGAACTCGGACGCGGCGGCATGGCCATCGTGTACCGCGCCTTCGATCCACAAGTGCGCCGCGAAGTCGCCGTCAAAATCCTCCCGCCGCAATTCCTCAACACCGGCGACTTCCGCGCGCGGTTTCAGCGCGAAGCCCACACCGTTGCCTCGCTCGAACACCCGGCCATCGTGCCGCTGTACGATTACGGCGAAGACGGCGGCCAACTCTATTTCGTCATGCGCCTCATGCCCGGCGGCTCGTTGGCCAACCGGCTCGACCACGGCCCCCTGCCCCTTGGCGACGTATCGCGCATCATCACCCGCATCGCCCCCGCCCTCGACGAAGCCCACGCCAAAGGTGTCATCCACCGCGATCTCAAACCGGCCAACATCCTTTTCGATCATCACGGCGAGCCGTACATCTCCGACTTCGGCATCGCCAAAGTCGCCGAAGGCGGCAGCACCGTCAGCGGCAACGTCGTCGGCACCCCGGCGTACATGAGCCCGGAGCAGGCGCGCGGCGAACGCGACCTCGACACGCGAAGCGACATTTATTCGCTCGGCGCGATCATCTTCGAGATGCTCACCGGCAAAGTGCCGTTCGAGGCCGACACCCCCATGGGCGTCGCCCTTCGGCACATCACCGATCCCGTTCCGAGCATCCGCGATGTCAAACCCGACCTGCCCTCCGGCTGTGGAAAATTGATCGAGCGGGCGATGGCGAAAGAGCGAACCGAGCGGTACGCCTCCGTCGCCGAAGTGGCAACCGCGTTGGCGACCATCGCCGCTCGCAGGGCAACCGTCTCCACCGAACGCACCATCCGCGGGAAACCGCCGACGGTGCTCTCGATGCAGCGCGACACCATTCCGCCGCCACTGCCCGCCGCCGCTACATCTCGCGGGATACCGATGTGGGGATGGGCCATCGCCGGGATCGCAGTGCTCGTCATCTCTGTCGTCGTCGGCGCACTCGTCGTCAGCGCCGTCGTCTCCACCGCCTTCAATATCAGCCCAACGCCCGACGCGACTGCGTTGGCCCGCGCGCAAATCATCGCCCTCACCGTCACCGCCGAAGCCGATGCCGGGCGCACTCGGCAAGCTGAAACGCAAGCCGCCGAGTCCGCCCAAGCCACTGCCGACGCGAGCGCTCAGGCAACATCGCAGGCCGAGTTGGCGACTCGGCAATCGGGGAACGCCCTCGCGCAGTCAACCATCGAGGCCGCCGCAACGGCCACCGCCGCCGCCCAAAACGCAGTGGCTCTCAGCGCCACCACCACTGCCGCCGCCGAAGCCACCACCGCCGCGCTCATCGCCGCGCCCAAAATCGCATTCCTCAACAGCAACGATGTATGGGTGGTGAACGTGGACGGCGGCAATTTGCAGCAACTCACTTTCGACGGCGGAGAAAAAACAAACTTGCGCTGGCTACCCGATGGAAAGACAATCGCATACATCAGTGGCAAGTGCATTCAGGGGATCAACTATCTCACGCAGGAGTCGGCCTCCTTCGGATGTTTCAATTCATCCGATCTCATCGAAGGCTTCGAAGTCTCACCCGACTCTCGATACTTCGCCATCAGCGTTGACCGCATCCTTTACGTCGGCGATTACAACCCCGAAGCCCTCTCCCAAGTCCGACAGCGCAATCAACTTGCGCCGCTGGCGAACTGCATGGTTTACACCCGAAGCGGCACGAAATCGGTGCGCTGGTCGGCGGACGCGAGCCAGATCGCAGTGATGGTGCTCGGCGTGCTCGACGGGCTGGCCGCCGACACCGTGCAACTATTCCGATTGGATTGCGGCAACAACAACCCCATCAATCTCGATCAATTTCCGGGCACGCGCTTCACTTTGCTAAAGTATTCTCAATTCCACGCCCTGCAAAACTACGCGTGGGATGGAAGCTTCCTCTTCGCGCTCATCGATCCGGTTCGCAACGAAGGCTTCGGCGATCTGTACATCTACAACGCCGACACAAAACGCCAACCCGAAAAGATCACGCCCATCGACGGCGTGTGCTGTTATCGCGATCCGAGTTGGAGCGCCGACGGCAGTCACTTCGTCTTCGCCTTTCAAGACATCCGGCTCGGCGAGAATAGCGAAACGCAGCTGTATTACGCCGCCTACGGATCGCTCGGCACCGGCGCCAGGCTCACCCCCATCCCCCTGCCCGACAACTTCTTTTCCGACCCACGCGGACAACCCCAACCGGCCATCGCCCCCCCTGCGCCGTAGCCTCACTGTTTGTCTGACCACGCAAATTTTAAGAAAATCCCCTTGACTCCGGCCTGAATCTCTCATAAGATGACTATTAGTCAGTATATGACCAATAGTCACAAAGCGCGTAATCCGAAGGCCTCACCCACCAAAGCCCGCCGCGAACGCGAGTCGCTGGAGCGCCGCGACGCTATTCTGGCCGCCGCCCGCAACGTGTTCTTCGAGAACGGCATCCACCGCGCTACAGTGGATGACGTGGCCGCCCACGCCGAAGTCGCCAAAGGCACTGTCTATCTCTATTTCGAAAGCAAAGAAACGCTCCTCGCCCATCTGCTCCTCGAAGGCCTCGACGCACTGGGCGAACAACTGGCCGAAGCCTTCGCCGAAAACCACCCTTTCACCGCCGAGCAACGCCTGCGCCGACTCGCCTCGGCTTATCTCGATTTCTTCGAGAACGAACCGGACTATTTCCGGTTGATGATGGCGTTGGATCGCGGCCAATTTCAAGAAGCGATCTCAACCGAATTGCACCAACAGATCATGACTCGATCCATCAATGGACTCGGCTGGGTGGTGCGGGCCATCGATCAGGGGGTGACCGACAGCGACTTCGCGGTGGCCGATTCCAAAAGCGCCGCCGGAGTCTTTTGGGCAGCCATCAACGGCGCGCTCGTCCTCATGTCACATCCCATCCGCCGCGAGATGCTCCAGCAAAGTGTGGAATCTCTGTACACCGGAGTGATGGAACTGATGCTCAAAGGAATGAAGAAGTGAAATTAACTTCAAACTCCAAATCTCAAACTCCAAATTTTGAGATTTGGAGTTTGAAGTTTGGAGTTTGAAGTTTGGAGTTTGAAGTTTGGAGTTCCCATCAAAGGAGGTTGTTCATGAAAGAAGTTGTCATCGTAGATGCTGTTCGCACGCCGGTTGGGAATCACGGCGGCGCGTTCCGCGACGTGGACGCGAAGGCGCTGGCCGCCACCGTGATCAAAGGCATTCTCGACCGGACGAAGATCGATCCCGCCGCCATCAGCGAAGTGATCTTCGGCTGTATCGCCCAGCCCTCCGACGCGCCGAACATCACCCGCGTGGCCGCGCTCATGGCCGGCATCCCCAAAGAAGTGCCGGCGTACACCGTCGCCCGCAACTGCGACTCTGGCATGGACGCCATCGTCAACGCGTGGCGCGGCATTCAAGTCGGTGACGGCGACATCTACCTCGTCGGCGGCGTGGAGAGCATGAGCAACATCCCATACATCGTGAAGGGCGCGCGCTGGGGACTCAAGATCCGGCACGCGCAGTTCACCGACGCGATGTGGGAGGGCCTCACCGATCCGATTTGCGGTCAGTTGATGGGCCGCACCGCCGAAAACCTTGCCGAAGAGTTTTGTGTCACGCGGCAGGAGCAGGATGAGTTCGCCGTTCAATCGCACAAAAAAGCCTTCATGGCGACGCGGATGGAAAAGTTCAAAGACGAGATCGTGCCGGTGGAAGTGGTGAAGAAAGTGGCCGGGCAGGAAGTGGCGCGAGAGTCGATCACGCAGGACGAAACGATCAATCCCGGCCTCACCATGCAAAAGGCGGCCATGTATCCCACCGTGTTCAAAGAGAGCGGCTCGGTCACACCGGCCAACGCCTGCGGCATCTCCGACGGCGCGAGCGCCATGCTGGTGATGTCTGCCGAGAAGGCAAAAGAGCTCGGCCTCACGCCGTTGGCGCGCGTCGTGGCCTATGGCTACGCCGGCGTCGAGCCGCACCGCATGGGCATCGCTCCCGCGTTCGCCGTGCCGAAGGTGTTGAAGAGGGCCGGGCTGTCGCTGAAAGATATGGATTTGGTGGAAGTCAACGAGGCCTTTGCCGCGCAAGTGCTCTCGGTGGGCAAGGCGCTGAAGGATGAGGGATGGGAGTGGAGCAAAGTGAATGTGAACGGCGGGGCGATTGCGCTCGGCCACCCGGTGGGGTCGTCGGGGTGCCGAATCGTGGTGACGCTCCTGCACGAATTGAAGCGCCGGGCCAAAGAGGGCAAACCAGCAAAATACGGACTCGCAACTTTGTGCGCGGCAGGCGGACAGGGAAGCGCGTTGATTGTCGAAAGAGTGTAACGATGAGCGATGAACGATGAAAGCAGATGGTTTTCATCGCTCATCGTTCCGCATTCATCATTTTGGAGGAGCCATGTATATCTTCAAAGCCGCTGTGATCGGCGCGGGCGCAATGGGCGCGGAGATCGCGCAGGTGATTTCGTTTTCCGGCCTGCCCGTGATTCTCAAAGACGTGGATCAGGGAATGCTCGACAAGGGCATGGCCCGCATCCAAAAGATTTATCAGGGTCGAGTGGATAAAGGGAAGATGTCGGCGGGCGAAATGGACGGCAAGCTGTCGCTCGTGACCCCGACTCTCACTTACGACGACTTCGGCGATGTGGACATTGTGATCGAAGCGGTGCCGGAGACCATGCAGATCAAACGGAAAGTTTGGGAAGAGGCCTCGAAAGCGGTGCCGGAGTCCGCCGTGTTCTCCTCGAACACCTCCGCGCTGTCGATCTCGGAGATGGGCAAGTATTCGGGCCGGCCGGGCAAGATGATCGGCATGCACTTCTTCAATCCGGCGCACGTGATGAAACTGGTGGAGATCATTCCCGGTTTGGACACCACGCAAGAGGTGGTGGACGACGTGGTGCAGTTCACCGAGTCGTTGCGAAAAATTCCAGTGGTGGTGCAGGAGTGCCCGGGCTTTCTCGTCAATCGACTGCTCATGCCGTATCTCAATGAGTCGGCGCTGTGTTTGCAAGAGGGCGTCGCTCCGGCCAACGAGATCGATGAGAAGATGCGCGAGTGGGGTTGGCCAATGGGGCCGTTCTTCCTCATGGATATGCTCGGCCTCGACGTGTGCGCGCATGTGGGGTCGTATCTCGAACAGGAATACGGCCAGCGGATGCGCGGCGCAGAACTGTTTGTGGAGTTGGCGAAGGCCGGGCGGCTGGGCGAGAAGAGCGGCGCGGGCTTCTACGGCTATGGCACGGAAACCGACGAGCCGACGAAGAAGATGATCGCCGAATTGCAGGCCAGCGGAAAAGTGAAGAAAGGCGAGCCGGGTTTCGATCCCGACCGGCTGATCATGCCGTTGATCAATGAAGCCTCGCTGTGCGTCGAAGAGCGCATTGCCTCGATCAACGATATTGATATGGCGATGGTGGCCGGCACCGGCATGACGTATGGCGGCGAGCGCGTGGGGCCGCTGGCGGTGGCCGACTTCATGGGGTTGGATGTCGTGGTGGCAAAGTTGGAAGAACTGCAAAAGAAGCACGGCGAGCGTTTCCGCCCCTCGCGCACCCTGCGCACCAAAGTCCGCGCCGGGCATTTGGGCCGCAAGGCGGGGAAGGGGTTTCACGAATACTCTGGATGAGCGAACAGCAATCAGCATTCAGCGGTCAGCAGTTTGAGGGCTGACGGCTGATCGCTGATCACTGAGGGCTACAAGAAATGACCGAACGACAATTCGTAAAAACAACCATTGAAGATCGCGTGGCGATCATCACCATCGATCACGCGCCGGTGAACGCGCTGAACAACGCCGTGCTCGACGAACTGAGCGCGACCGTGGATGAGCTCAACGCCAACGCGACCGTGAAGGCGGCCATCATTACCGGCGGCGGCCAAATGGCGTTTGTGGCCGGAGCCGATGTCAACGAGTTCACCAAACTCACTTCGCCGGAGCAGGCCAAAGAGTTCGCGCAAAAGGGCCAAAGCACATTCAACAAGATCGAGAACAGCCCCAAGCCGTACATCGCCGCCATCAACGGTGTGGCGCTGGGCGGCGGCATGGAGCTGGCGCTGGCCTGCCACATGCGAATCGCTGGCGACCGCGTGCGGTTGGGCCAGCCGGAACTCAACTTGGGCATCATTCCCGGTTGGGGCGGCACACAACGCCTCACGCGCATCGTCGGCCCGGCAAAGGCCGCCGAACTGATCCTCACCGCCGACAACTTCACGCCGCAGGAGGCCTATCGACTCAATCTCGTCAACAAAGTTGTGCCCGGCGGCGAGGTGCTGAAGACGGCGAAAGATTTGGCGAAGAAGATCGCTGGCAAGGGCGCGATGGCAATCGCCGGAGCGATGGATGCCATCGGCAAGGCGCGCGACGCCGAGCTCACCGCCGGGCTGGCGATTGAAGTGGAGAATGTCGTGCGGCTCGCCGGCACCGAAGACGCACAAGAAGGCATCACCGCATTTCTGAGCAAACGACAGCCGGTGTTCAAAGACAAATGATGAATGCGGGATCTCCCATTCAACATTCGGCATGAATTGGTCCCTCGCCCTCGGCCTCACCGCCGTGCTGTGCCTCATAGCCTTCTTCCGTTTGCGGACGGAGAAGCGGCGCGTCCGGCTGACGAATTGGATGCTTGTCTATCCGGGCGCGGCGCTGATTCTGTTGTATGCGTGGTTCTTCTCGCACTGGCCGGAGTTGATCGTTGCTGTGGTCGCCGCAGTAGTCATCGTCGGCGGGTGGTGGATGGCTTACGGCAGTTACCTCTCCCCGCCCACCAGCGACAACATCACTGTGTGGGGGCAGGAGGCGAAGAAACCGGCGCAAGCGGCGGCGGAGGCGCAGGCCGAAGTGGAGCGGTTGAAGAAAGAGAAAGAGGAGTTGGAAAAAGAGCTGGATGAATTGAAAGCGAAGAGGAACGGAAAACCGCCGCCGCCCGAATAGGCCAGGCAAGGGGCTTAAGCCCCTTGTCAAGCCCCTCGTCCATTGACGTTGGCGTAGTGTAACTCACAGGAGCACCTATGGACTTCTCCCTCACCGACGAACAAAACATGTTCCGCGATCTGTTTCGCGACTTTGCCGAAAAGGAAGTGGCGAAATTGGCGGAGCACATTGACCGAAGCGAAGAGCCGCCGCTCGATCTCTTTCGCAAAGCGGCGGCGCAAGGATTCTTCGGCGCGCCCATCCCCGAAGCCTACGGCGGCGTGGGCATCGACTGGCAGTCGTATTGCATGTTGGCCGAAGAGTTGAGCAAACACTGCCTCTCCACCGCCATCACCATCGGCCTGCACACCAGCCTCGCCGCTCTCTCCATTCTCGACGCCGGAAGCGAGGAGCAGAAGCAAAACTATTTGCCCTCGATGGCCGCCGCCGAAATGATCGGCGCGTTTGCCCTCACCGAACCGGACGCCGGTTCCGATCCGGGTTCGATGTCCACCCTCGCCGAAAAGATCGGTGACGGCTACCGCCTCAACGGAACGAAGTCATGGGTGAGCAACGGCGGCATCGCCGGAGTCTTCGTCGTCTTCGCCGCCACCGATCCGAAGGCGCGGCACAAAGGCCTCACCGCCTTCATCGTCGAAAAGGACACGCCCGGCCTCACCCTCGGCTACCGCGAACCGACGATGGGTCTGCGCGGCCTCGACATTCGCACCATGTATTTCGAGGACTGCATCGTGCCCGAAGCGAATCGTTTGGGCGCAGAGAACGGCGGCTGGCCGATCATCCTGCGCGCCTTCGACCGAGTCCGCCTCACGTTGGCGGCGGTGTCACTCGGGGCCGCCGAAGCGTCGCTGGCGCTCGGAGTCACTTTTGCGGCGGAGCGCAAACAATTCGGCACGCAGATCGCCCACAAGCAAGCGATCCAAAACTATGTCGCCGATGCCGCCGTTGACATTGAAGCCCTGCGCGGACTCGTGCGCCACGCCGCGTGGTTGGCCGATACCGGGCAAGACTTCGGGCGGGCGGCCTCGATGGCCAAATACTTTGGCGCGCGCGCCGCGCAGAACATCGCCAACAAAATGCTGCAAACGCACGGCGGCTACGGCTTCTCCGACGAATACGCCATCTCGCGCTACTATCGCGACGTGCGCGCCCTGCGCGTTCTCGGCGGCACCGACGAGATTCAGCGATACGTCGTCGCCCGCGCGGCGTTTGAGGAGAAGGGAATCCGCATTCAACCGTAGAAATATGAGCCGCGAAGGCGCGGAGAACGCGAAGGGATTTCATAAAGACTTTGCGCCCTTTGCGTCTTTGCGGTGAAAAATGCCATGAACTACGACCTCCCTCCCGAATACACCGCCCTCCGCCGCATGATGCGCGAGTTCTGCGAAGAGGAGATCAAGCCTGCCGCCAAGCGCATCGATCACAGTGGCCAAGTGCCGCGCGAGATGCTTCAACGCTTGGGCGAGCTCGGCTTCCTCGGCGTGCCCTTCCCGCGCCAATACGGCGGCATGGGCGCGGGCGAGATCGGCTACTGCATTCTGATGGAAGAGCTCAACCGCGCTTCGCCCTCGGTCGCCACCATCGTCGGCGCGCACATCGGCATCGGCGTCATGAGCCTCTATCTCGACGGCTCGAAGACTCTGCAAGATAAATACATGCCCGATCTCTGCAGCGGCAAAAAGATTTGCGCCTTCGCCCTCACCGAGCCGAACGCCGGTTCCGACGCCGCCGCGATTCAAATGCGCGCCACCCTCGAAGGCGACTCGTATTTCCTCGACGGGCAGAAGATGTGGATCACCAACGGCCCCATCGCCGATGTGATCAACGTGCTGGCCCTCACCGATCCGGCGCTGGGCGCGCGCGGCGGCGCAACCGTGTTCGCCGTCGAACGCGAGTGGGAAGGCTATTCCACCGGCAAGCCCGAACGCAAAATGGGCCTGCACGGGTCGCCCACCTCCCTGCTCAACTTCGACAACGTGCGCGTGCCCAAAGAAAACATCGTCGGGCAGTTGGGGCTGGGCTTCGTCACTTTCATGAAGACGCTCGACATCGGGCGCGTGTCGCTGGGCGCGGCCACCCTCGGCGGCGCGCAGGCCGCGCTCGAAGCCTGTGTGCGCTGGGCGCGCACCCGCTCGCAATTTGGCCGGCAGATCGCGCACATGCAATCCGTTCAATTCATCGTCGCCGACATGGCCGCCGAGATCGAAGCCCTGCGCGCGCTCGTCTATCGCACCGCGTGGCTGGTAGACACCGGCCGCCCGTTCATCAAAGAGGCCGGCATGTGCAAACTGCTCGGCTCCGAAACGGCCTCGCGCTGTATCGACCGCGCAGTGCAGATTCACGGCGCGCTCGGCCTCAGCCGCGACTTCCCGCTCGAACGCGCCTTCCGCGACGCGCGCATCTCCGAAATCTTCGAAGGCACGAACGAGATTCAGCGAATCGTGATCGCCTCGGAATTGATGCAGGAAGTTGGCGTGCGCCTGCGGCCATGACACGATGACAAGATGACAAGATGACATGGTGAGCAAATCACCTTGTCATCCCTTCATCTTGTCGCCCCTTCATGAACATACTCGTTCCCCTCAAACCCATCCTCGATCCCGCCGGGATGATCGTCAACCGCAAGGCGGGCAGGGTTTTTGTGAACCGCGAAAACTACATGACGAACCCGGCGGACAAACGCGCGCTCGAAGCCGCACTGCGAATCAAAGACGAGGCGGGCGCCGGCGTGATCGTGGCCGCCTTCGGCCCCGACCGATCCGCCGACTCGCTGCTCGAAGCGCGAGCTATGGGCGCCGACCGCGCGATTCTGATCGACATCCCCTCCCCCGATGAGACCGTCTCCGTTCACGCCCTCGCCGCCCTCTGCCATCACCTCGGCCAAGTCGATCTCGTCATCGTCGGAGACTCCGCCCTCGACACGGGCGCATCCATCGGCCCGCGCCTCGCCGAAGCGCTGGACTTTGCTTTTCTCGGCGGCGCCGTGCAATGTTCAGTCGAGGGCAACGCAGCTCGCATCATTCGCAGGGGCGACTCTCGCGGTCGCCCGGATCGGGCAAGCGCAAGGCCTGCCCCTGCGGCTACTGCGCATGAGGCCGATCTGCCCGCCGTCGTCGCCGTCACCCGCGAAGGCGCGCAACCGCGCTACCCGCACGGCGGAAACATCATCACCGCTTATCGCGATGCGAACGCCATCGAGTCGCTCTCGCCCGCCGATCTCGGCCTCTCCGATTCTGATCTTCAGCCGGTCGCCATCGAGCGCGGGCAATCGTTCCCGCCAGAACGAGAGTTTGGAAAACAAGCATCGCTCGACGACATCGCCTCAGTGATAGGACACAGATGAACACAGATAATCACAGATGAATCAATCCGTGTTCATCTGTGTAAATCTGTGTCCACGAATAGCCATGGACGTTTACGACCTCCAAGCCCTCATGGGCGAAAACATCGAAGCCGAAGATTATCGCGATCTCTGGGTGGTTGGCCTTGCCGTAGAGATGCAACATGTTGCGTCTCTGCTGGGCGAAGCCCGCCGCATGGCTGACATGCTCGGCGCATACGTGCATTACATCGGCGCCGGAGACTCCGACGAAGCCATTGCCTTCGGCGCGGATCGCGTGCACACCCTCGCCGCCGAATCGCTCGCGCCCGATGCCGCCGTATCCACGTTGGCGACCTTCTTCGAAACACGCAAACCGGAATTCGTTTTCTTCCCGGCGACCGACATCGGAAACGAAGTGGCGGGCTGTTTGGCACAGAGATTGAAGGGCGGCGTCGTTTGCAATTGCATCGCGCTACGGCTCGACGAATCGGCGCGAGAGATTGTGGCCTCGCACCCCGTGTACGACGGCGCGTATTATCTCGACACCGCGCTCGCGGCCAAACCGCAAATCTTCACTGTGCGCGAAGGCGCGTTCCCCGCGCCACTGCGCGACAGCGGGCGAAACGGCGAAACGGAGCCGATGGACTCGCCCGCCGACCTTGCGATTCGCGCGCGGGCATTGGGCGAAGCCGACTACACGCCGCCCGCCGTTTCCCTGCGGAAGGCGGCGCGGGTTTTCGCCGTGGGCCGCGCGGGCAACGACTCGGAGTCGGCCGCCATCGGGAAACAGATCGCCGAGAAGATCGGCGCGCACTTCGCCGGAGATCGGTCGGCCTTCGATTCGGGCTGGATCGAGGAAGATCAGATCGTCGGTGTGAACGGGATCGAGATCGCGCCCGACGTTTACATCGCCGCCGGAATCTGGGGCGACACTCTGCACCGCGCCGGAGCCGAGGGCGCAAAGTTTGTCATCGCCATTCACCCCGACAAACGCGCGCCGATCTTTTCGTGGGCGGATACCTGCCTTGTGGGCAAGCCGAAGGACGTTTTGCCGAAACTTCTGGCGTTGTTGTAAAATCGCCTCGTGATTAACCACAAAGGCGCGAAGGCATAAAGCCAACTAGAAAACTTTGTGCTTCTTTGCGCCTTTGTTTCTTTGTGGTGAAACGGTGGAGCCAATAACGAGCCGAACGAATCCGAAAATCAAACAAGCCCGCGCACTGCGCCAACGGAAAGAGCGCGACGCGACAGGCTTGTTTTTGGTGGAAGGCATCACCCACGTGGCCGCCGCCGTCGAATCCGGCGCGGCAGTCGAGTGCATCTTTTACGTTCCCGAACAACTCGCCAGCGCCTTCGGCAGTGATCTCATTGCCCGAGCCGAAGCCAACTCCATTGCCTGCCTTCCGGCATCGCTCGAAGCGTTTTCGTCGCTCTCCGAAAAAGAGAACCCCGCCGGTATCGCCGCCATGGTCCGCCGCAATCAACTCCGGCTTCAATCGTTCAACGCCGAGTCGTTTCCATTAATCGTGGCGCTCGTTGCGCCGCAAGACCCCGGCAATATTGGAACGATTCTGCGGACGATGGATGCGGCGAGCGCGAGCGGGCTGATATTGCTCGAAGGCGGCGCGGATGCGTTTCATCCCAACGCGGTGCGCGCCAGCATGGGCGCGGTGTTTTACAAGCCGGTCGTGTCGGCAGAGTTCACCGAGTTTGCCGAGTGGGCGAAGTCGAACGGCTATCGCATCGTCGGCGCGTCGGCGCGCGCCGCCGCCGATTACCGCGCCGCAGAATTTCGGCGGCCCCTGATTCTATTGCTAGGCAGTGAGCAAAAAGGGCTGTCGCCGGAGCAGAGATCCGTGTGCGATGAAATGATTCGCCTGCCGATGGAGGGGAAGATCAGTTCGTTGAATCTGGCGGTGGCCGCAGGCATATTGCTCTACGAAATTCTCTCGCGCCGCAATAAAATCTGACAAAGAAGACTCTTGTCCACGAAGAACACAAGGGCGCGAAGAATGTGAAAAGAACTTCGTGTTTCTTCGCGGCCTTCGTGGATCAACACTCCCGCCCGTGAAGGAATCCGATGATCACTTCGACGATTCTTTCAGCCTCGCGCACAGCACGCGCATCACCGCCAAATTCGTGCCGGGCCGCTCGCGCAACAACCCCTCGAAAGATTTGCTATCGATGCACAACACCCGCGCCTCGCCCACTGCCGTCAGCGAAGCCATGCGCGGCTCATGGCTGACGATTGACATTTCGCCCACCACATCGCCCGGCTTGCGCCGCGCAATCTCGCAGTCGGCCTTGCCATCGGCGGCCACTGTCACCCGCACCTCGCCCGACACAATCACAAACATCTCGGCCCCAATCTCGCCCTGCTCGGCCATCACATCGCCGTCGCCGAACAACTCCTCGCTGGCAATCGCCGCCACCTGCTTCAAATCCGCCGGAGAGAGATCGGCGAACAGCGGCACGCGCCGCAAAAACAAAATGCGCTCCATCAGCGAAAGCATCGCCAGCCCATCCATCGCGCCTCCATTCATCGCGCGCGCCGCCTCAGCGCGCACCATCCCATCCGAATCGTTTTGAGCCATCGCCATTAATTTTTTTTCGGAACGGGGCCGGGTCCCCCGCCCCAACGGCCAGCGCCGCGCAGGCGCGAATCCACGCATCGCCGTCGTCCAACGTGGCTTCCAGAATCCTCGTCCCCGCGCCGTCATCCCGCGTGGATGCCGCCTCCGAGTCCGCCTCCCACACCCTCAACACAGGCCGAATGATCTGCGCCTCCCGCACCGATTCCAGAGTCTCCAGCGCATTGGCCCGCTGATTCGCATCGCGGCTCTGCACATTCTCCAACGCCACCGCCATCGTCTCGCGGTCACTCAGCGCATGGATCGCCCTCAGCACGTGCACCGCTTCGCGCACCGCCCGGTCGCGCAATGAATCGGTCAGCAACTTCACCCGCTCCGATCCGGCATCCAAATTCCGAATGGCCTCCCGCCACTGATCGTGGTGCTGCAACGCCGCCGCCATTCGCTCGCGAGCATATTGACGGATGGGCTCGGCGATGGCCTGCGCGGGAAGGAGTTCGAGCGTATGCACCGCGCCGCGTTCCGTTTCGGGGTTCACTACCAGACACTTTCTGGCTGAAGGGTGAAGTTGGCTGGCAGGGCTAAATCATTTTTGAGCAAATGGCCCAAAAGTCGCAGCCCAAGTTGGAACAGGCTCAGATCGCAGCGATGCCCACGATGGATTCTGGGCGTCCACTCCTTCTGGTGTGCCACCACGCCCAAATATACCGAGCGCGGGCACAAATTGCGGTTTTTGGGAGAGGCTCGCATAGCCTCTAGTATG
>VGOW01000003.1 GCA_016875735.1 Chloroflexota bacterium
GTCTTAAACAAGTGGCCAATGAAACCAAGCAGACTGTCTATCGCATCAAACGCGGGTTGTTGTCTGACTACCTCCGGCAACAACTCAGGTCTCCAGCTATTCAAATGGCTTTTGCGTAAGTCCTGAATTGCGCGAGTACGCCGCGCAAGCAGAAGAATTGGCGACGGCGCGCGAACGCAACCGGCTGGCCCGCGAAATCCACGATGGACTCGGTCACTACCTCACCGTGATCAACGTGCAAATCGAGGCGGCGCGCGCGGTGATGGAATCCGACGCGGCCCGCGCCGCCTCGGCGTTGAGCAAAGCCCAATCGCTCGCCAAAGAGGGGCTGGCCGACGTGCGCCGCTCGGTGGCCGCCCTGCGAGCCTCGCCCATCGAAAACCGGCCGCTGGCCGAAGCCATCGCCGCGCTCGTCGAAGAATGCCGCGCCGCCGGACTCCGCGCCGACTTTTTGGTGAACGGCGCAACGCGGCGGCTCGCGCCGCAGGCCGAACTCACGCTCTACCGCGCCGCGCAGGAAGGCCTGACCAATGTTCGCAAACATGCGCACGCTTCGTTCGTGAGCGTGACGTTGGATTACGACGACCCTGCCCGCGTTCGATTGACGGTGAAAGACAACGGCGGGGGCGGCGGCAACGCCAACGGCGGCTTCGGGCTCATCGGCGTGCGCGAGCGCGCGCAATTGCTGGGTGGGCAAATGAAGATGGACACTGGAATGGGAGAGGGGTTCGCGCTTGAGGTGGAACTGCCAACCAACGATGAACGATGAGCGAAGAACGATGAATGAAGAAATGATTCATCGTTCCGCATTCATCGTTCATCGTTCGATGAATGGCCGCAATTCGCGCACTGCTCGTTGACGATCAATCCCTCTTCCGCGAGGGCCTGCGCACCCTGCTTTCGATTCAGCCGGACATCGAGGTGGTGGGTGAGGCGGCCAATGGCGAAGAAGCGATCCGGCTTGCGGAAAAACTGACTCCGTCGGTGATTCTGATGGATCTGCAAATGCCCGCGCTTGATGGGGCCGCCGCCACCCGCCGCATCCATGCCGCTCACCCCGAGTGCCGGGTGATCGTGCTGACGACCTTCGACGACGATGAGCGCGTGTTCGAAGGCTTGCGCGCCGGAGCGGTGGGCTATTTGCTCAAAGACGCGCCGTCGGAAAAATTGGTGGAGGCGATTCGGGCGGCGGCGCGGGGCGAGTCGTTTCTTCAACCCTCGGTGGCGGCCAAAGTGGTGGCCGAGTTCGCGCGGCTGGCGGCGAAGCCGTCGGCGCAATCGGAGCCGCTGGTCGAGCCGTTGTCGGATCGTGAGATCGAAGTGTTGAAGTTGATCGCCAACGGCGCAAGCAACAAAGAGATCGCCGCGCAGCTCGTCATCGCCGAAGGCACGGTGAAGAATCACGTCACCAACATTTTGGGCAAGATGGGCGTGCGCGACCGAACGCAAGCGGCGATGAAAGCCAAAGAACTCGGCCTGCTCTGACCCTCAGTGGCGCGCAATTCGGCCCGGCTCAACGCCGGGCTTTTTGATTCCGCATGTGACCGTCACACCCCCGAATGTGACCCGTGAATGTGACTCCCGGCTCATCCGTTTGGGGGCGGCTTCGGCTAAAGTGATGGCAATCAAGGAGAACAAAAATGAACGCGCAAAACTCTATCGAAACCAAAATCAAGGAAATGCCCAAAGGAATGTTGGGCGGCGTGATTCTGATCGCGCTCGGCGTGCTGTTCCTCATCGGCCAGTTCGTGCACTTCGAGTGGTACGGCCAATTCATTCTCACGGCGCTGGCGGCTCTCTTCCTCGTCGGCGGCCTCGCCACCCGCAGGCCGGGCCTGATCGTGCCGGGCGGCATCCTCGGCGGCATCGCCCTCGGCGTTTGGGCGCAGGGCTTGCCCATGTTTGAGGCTGAAACGAACAGCGCCAGCATCTTCCTGTTTTGCTTCGCCGCAGGCTGGGCGCTCATCACCGCGCTCACCTTCGCTTTGGGCAAAGTGATGTGGTGGCCGCTCATCCCCGGCGGCATTATGGCCCTCATCGGCGCGGCGTTGCTCACGGGTGGCCCAGCATTGGCCGCGCTGGAAATGTTCGGCAAGTACGGTTGGCCGCTCATCCTCATTGCCATCAGCGTGTACGTCATCTTCCGCCGCCGCAACTCATGGTCGGATGATCACCGCGAAGGCACGAAGGCGCAAAGAGTCTTCGTGCCTTCGTGTCCTTGTGCCCCCATAATGGAATAGGTTGCGCAAATGACCAACATCGTTGAAGCAAGCAAACTCAAAAAGCATTACGGCGATTTGCAAGCGGTGAAAGGTGTGGACTTCGCCATCCGCACCGGAGAAATTTTTGGCTTTCTCGGGCCGAACGGGGCGGGCAAAACGACGACCCTCTCCATGCTTTCCACCCTGCTCACGCCCACCAGCGGAACGGCCACCGTCGCCGGATTCGATCTGGTGAAACAGCCGGGCGAGATCAAGAAGCGAATCGGCCTCGTGCCGCAGGAACTTGCGCTCTATCCCACGCTCTCCGCCCGCGACAACCTCGAATTCTTCGGCAGCATCTACGGCTTGCGCGGCAAAGAATTGACAGCGCGCGCGCAATGGGCGCTCGAACTCGTGGGCTTGGCCGACCGCGCCAAGGATGCCATCCACACTTATTCGGGCGGCATGAAGCGGCGCATCAACATCGCCGCCGGGCTGTTGCACCGCCCGGAGATTCTGTTCCTCGACGAGCCGACAGTGGGCGTGGACCCGCAGAGCCGCAACAACATTTTTGAGAACGTCGAAAGGTTAAATCGGGAAGGGTTGACGATCCTGTACACCACTCATTACATGGAAGAAGCCGAGCGGTTGTGCGATCGGGTCGCCATCGTGGATCAGGGCCGCATCATCGCCCTCGACACCCCGAAGGCGTTGATCGACTCGCTGGGCGGCGGCATCATCCACATTGGCCTCAGTGGCAAAGGGGACGCCGTCGCCGAAAGTGCGCGCGCTCTGCCCGCCGTCAAATCCATCCGCCGCATCGACGGCAAGATGGAGATCGAGGCTCATCGCGCGCAGGAAGCATTGGTGAGCGTGCTGGAAGTAGCGAACCGATTGGACGCTAACGTGACCTCGCTCGAAATCCTGAAGCCGAATCTGGAAACGGTGTTTTTGCACCTCACTGGAAAGACGCTGCGAGACTGATCCACAAAGAACACGAAGAATCACGAAGAATCACGAAGGGGATTCGCAAAGCGCCTTCGTGTCTTTCGTGTGGCTTCGTGGAAGAAAAATGCTCCACCAAATCCTCTCCATCACCTTCAAAGACCTCAAAGTGCTGTCCAAAGATCACGGCGGGATGATCACGCTCTTCCTCATGCCGGCGATGTTCATTCTCGTCATGACCAATGCGTTGAGCGGGTCGTTCAGCGGGCCGTCCGACAACCCCGCGCCTTTGCTTGTCGTCAACAACGATACCGGCGAGCTGGCCGCCGAGGCCATCGCCGATCTCCAAACTGTTGACGGTCTTGCCATTGAGCAAACGTGGGAAGGCCAGCCCCTCACCCGCGAGCTCGCCGAAGGACTCATCGGCGACGGCGACCGCCGCGTGGCCATCATCTTCCCCGCCGATTTTTCTGACCGCATCCTCGCCCGCGCCGCCGACTCCGATTCTCCGGCGGCGACCGTCACCTTCCTCGCCGACCCGGCGGCGGGCGCGCAGTTCCTCGGCCCGGTGCAGGGCGCAGTGCAAGGCTACATTCTGCGTGTCGCCTCATACGCGCAAGCCCCCACTCAAATCGGCGCCGCCTTCGACAACATGGCGGCTGAAGCCGAGCCGCAGTTTGCGCCGGTCGTGAAGCAGATCGGCCAAGCGTTTGTAGAGCGGCTCAACAACGGCGGCGGACTCGCTGGCAGTGTGACCGACTCGCCGGTGGTATTCGAGATCGCCGCCCCTGCCGATTTCCAAATCGAAAAGTTCCCGGACTCGGCTCAACAGAACGTGCCGGGCTACACCCTGTTCGGCGTGTTTTTTATCGCGCAGGTATTGGGCATCAGCATCTTGCGCGAGAAGCAAGAAGGCACGTTCCGCCGATTGCTCATCGCGCCCGTGTCGCGCGCCGCGCTCCTCATCGGCAAACTCTTGCCATACTATCTCGTCAATCTGATTCAAGTGGCGTTGATGTTTGCCGCCGGTGTGATCGTGTTCAACATGAGTCTGGGCAACGACCCGTTGGCGTTAGTAGTGATCACGTTGGCCGCCTCGGCGGCGTCCACCGGACTCGGATTGCTCATCGCCGCCGTTGGCCGCACGCCCGAACAGATCGGCGGACTATCGGCCATGCTGGTGATCACGCTGGCCGCAGTGGGCGGTGTGATGGTTCCCTCTTACGTGATGCCGCCGTTCATGCAGACCGCCAGCAAAATCTCGCCGCACGCGTGGGCGTTGGCCGGATATCAAGATGTGATCGTGCGCGGACTGGGCGCGAGCGCGATTCTGCCCGAAGCGGGCGCGCTGCTGATCTTTGCCGCCGCCTTCTTCGGCGTGGCGGTGTGGAAGTTTAAGTTCGAGTGAGAGCCAACTGTCCAATTGTGTTGGCAATGAAGGAGCACATCTCATGAAATGCAAACGTGTGATCATCTCGCGCTATGGCGGATCAGAAGCGCTTCAAGTCGTCGAGGGCGAGATTCCAAAGCCGCGCGTTGGCGAGGCCCGCGTGAGAATACTCGCGGCGGGTGTGGCGTGGGGAGATATTCTGAATCGCGAGGGATTTGGGCGCGCGCGCCCTCCCTTCACGCCCGGATATGACATCGTCGGCGTGGTGGACCAATTGGGTGAGGGTGTTTCGACGATCACCGTTGGGCAAATGGTGGCTGCTCTGCCAGTGGTGGGCGGCTACGCCGAGCGCATTTGTTTACCCGCCTCGGAATTGACGCCCGTGCCCACAGGGTTAGACCCTGCTGAAGCAGTTTCGCTGGTCATGAATTATGTTGCCGCTCATCAGATGCTTCATCGCGCCGCTCGCGTGAGGCGCGGCGAGCGCGTTTTGATTCACAACGCCGCAGGCGGTGTTGGAACGGCGTTACTGCAATTGGGGAAGTTGGCGGAATTAGAAATGTATGGGACGGCCTCTCGCGGGAAGCATGAGCTGGTGGCCAATCTGGGTGCCACCCCGATTGACAAAGAGGGGTTTGCGGAGAGGCTCTCTGCTCTGGCGAGCGATGGCGTTGATGCGGTGTTCGATCCCGTCGGCGGAACCCGCCTCTGGCAATCGTATCGAACTTTGCAGAAGGGCGGGCGGCTCGTCGTTTACGGCGCGCATTCAGTCGTCACTGAGGGAATGCCCAAGATGATACTGGGCTTCATGTTGAGCTCGGCGCTGAATCTTTTGCCAGATGGCAGGACGGTACTGAACTACAGCGTCACGCCGCCGCCGTATAGCAAACCCGCTTGGTGTCGCGAAGATTTATCCATGCTGTTCGACCTCTTGGCGCAGGAGAAGATCAAACCCGTTGTTGCCGAGCGAATGCCGTTGGAGGAGGCGGGCCGCGCGCACGACTTGCTCGGAAAGGGCGCAGTGGCGGGCAAGATCGTCATCACCCCCACGCCAGCAAATTGAATTGCCCTGCATCAAGCGCATAGCATCGTGTATCATACGGCCATAACTTTGCTGAGGCGCTTCGCGCCTGCCGTGTGACACATGATCCTTCTCTTTCTCAAAAGTATCCTCATCGGCTTCTCCATCGCCGCGCCGGTCGGGCCCATCGGCGTGCTGTGCATTCGGCGCACACTGGCCGAAGGCCGCCCAACGGGATTCGTGTCGGGGCTCGGCGCGGCCACTGCCGACGCGTTTTACGGCGCAGTCGCCGGATTCGGCCTCACGCTCGTGTCGAGTTTTCTGTTGGGGCAGACGTTTTGGCTTCGTTTGATCGGCGGCGCGTTTCTGCTTTATCTCGGCGTGCGCACGTTCCTCACTAAACCCGCCGCAGAAGCCGCCACTGTTTCCAACTCAAATTCCAACTCCAAACTCTTCACCGCTTACCTCTCGACCTTCGCCCTCACCATCACTAACCCGGCGACCATCCTTTCGTTCGTGGCCGTGTTCGGCGTGCTGAGAATCGGCCTCGCGGCAGATTACGGTGCGGCAGGCACGATGGTGGCGGGCGTGTTTGCCGGGTCGGCTTTATGGTGGTTGTCGCTCAGTATCGGAGTCGGCTTCTTTCGATCACGATTCAACGCGGCGGCGATGGCTTGGGTCAATCGGCTGTCGGGGGTGATCATCGGCGGGTTCGGCCTCGCCGCATTGGTTTCGCTGATTCTGTCGGCGTAGGGGCGATTCGTGAATCGCCCCTACACCCAATCGAATGTTCGCGTCACGGCCTTCTTCCATCCGGCGTGCAACTTCTCGCGTTTCGCCTTCGGCATCGTCGGCGTCCACTCTTTATCTTTGCCCCAATTGGCGCGCAGGTCATTCACCTCATTCCAAAAACCAACGGCCAGCCCGGCGGCGTATGCCGCGCCGAGCGATGTCGTCTCGGCCACCGTTGGCCGGATGACCGGCACGCCGAGCACGTCGGCTTGAAACTGCATGAGCAGTTCGTTGTGCACCATGCCGCCGTCCACTTTCAGCGCCTTCAGCCTCACGCCCGAATCTTTGTTCATTGCCTCGAGCACCTCGCGTGTTTGATAGGCGGTGGCTTCGAGCGCCGCGCGCGCAATATGCCCTCTGTTCACGTAGCGCGTCATTCCCACAATCGCGCCGCGCGCGTTATCCTTCCAATACGGCGCATACAATCCGCTGAACGCCGGAACAAAATAGATGCCGCCGCTGTCGTCAACCGTCTTCGCCAACGACTCCACCTCCGCCGACTTTTCGATCAGCCCCAAGTTATCTCTCAACCATTGCACCAATGCGCCGGTGATGGCAATCGATCCTTCGAGCGCATACACCGGCTTCTCGTTTCCAATTTTGTAGGCCAGCGTGGTGAGCAAACCGTTTTTGGATTGAACGGGCCTCTCGCCGGTGTTGAGCAGCATGAAACACCCCGTGCCATACGTGTTCTTGGCCTCGCCCGGCGCGAAACACGTTTGCCCAAAAAGCGCGGCCTGCTGATCCCCCAAGTCGCCCGCCACCGGAACCCCGCTCAACGCTCCCGTCGCCTCGCCGTACACCGCGCTGGAGGCTTTGATCTCCGGCATCATTGCCCGTGGCACGCCCATCACCTGTAGAATCTCGTCATCCCAATCGAGCGTGTTGAGATTCATCAGCATCGTGCGGCTGGCGTTGGAGACATCGGTGACATGCGCGCCGCCGGTGAGATTCCAGATCACCCACGTGTCGATGTTGCCGAACAGAATCTCGCCCTTCTTCGCCCGCGTTTTGAGTCCCGGCACATTGTCGAGCATCCATTTGATCTTCGGCCCGGAGAAATACGTTGCCAGCGGCAGGCCCACCTTCTTACGGAATCGATTCTGGCCGCCGCGCCTCGCCAATTTGTTGCAGATGTCGGCGGTGCGCGTGTCTTGCCACACAATGGCGTTGTGAACGGGCTGGCCGGTGGCCCTGTCCCACAGCACGGTGGTCTCGCGCTGGTTGGTCACGCCCACTGCGGCGATGTCGGCGGCGGCGAGGCTCGCCGTTTGCAGTGCGCCCGCAATCCCCTCCTGCACACGCTCCCAAATTTCCTGCGGGTTGTGTTCCACCCAGCCGGGCTGGGGGTATATCTGCGCATGCTCTTTCTGCGCGAGGCTGATCACTTTGCCTGCGTGATCGAAAATCATGCAGCGCGTGCTGGTCGTTCCCTGATCAATGGCGGCAACGTATTGTGTCATCGTCCGTCTCCAGAAGTGGGTTATAGTTGCGGCGTCCCATGCTCCAATCGAAGCCGCCGCGCCTCATTGCAATTTTGCAAGCATTGTTCGTCACGTTTCTGTGGGCCACCTCATGGGTGCTGATCAAAATCGGCTTGGCCGACATCCCACCGCTCACCTTTGCCGGTCTGCGTTACTTCATGGCCTTCCTGTGTTTGTTGCCGTTCGCCTTTCAGCGCGAGCGGCTTGAGCGGCTGCGCGCATTGCCCCGCCGCGAGTGGGCGCGGCTCGCAGTTCTCGGATTGCTATTCTACGCAGTTGCGCAGGGAGCGCAATTTGTGGCGCTGGCCTATTTGCCCGCTGTCACCATCAGCCTGCTGCTCAATTTCAACACCATCGTCATTGCCCTGCTGGGCATCGCCTTTCTCGCCGAGAGGCCGCGCGCAGTGCAATGGGTTGGGGTGGCGATCAGCATCATCGGCGCGTTGGTGTTTTTCTATCCGGTGGCTTTTCTCGCTCACGAGGGGATCGGGTATGCGGCGGTGCTGGCCTGCCTGTTCGCCAATGCGATTGCATCGGTGATGAGCCGCGGCGTCAATCGCGAGGCGCGGCTCGATGCGTTGTCGGTGACGGCGGTGAGCATGGGAGTGGGGGCAGTGGTGCTGCTCGTTGGCGGCGCGGCGGCTCAGGGCGTGCCGATTATCTCGCCGATCAACTGGCTGATTATCCTCTGGATGGCGGTCGTCAACACCGCTTTTGCTTTCACGTTGTTCAACCATGCTCTGCGAACGCTCACTGCCGTCGAGTCGAGCGTCATCGTGAGCACCATGCTGGTGATGATTGCCGTGTTGGCTTGGCTGTTTCTCGGCGAGCAAATCACTCTGCAAAAAGGCGCGGGCATGTTGCTGGTGGGAGCGGGTGTGGTGATTGTGCAGCTGAGGCAGGAGGCCTCTGCGGCGAGCGCTTAAACAAAACACGCAACACGGTTATCGCACCCGTGTTGCGTGCAGACTCCACCTCGCTCTCGAAACTCTAACTGTTCCGCAATCGCAATTGCCGGGCGAAGAACAATACGACGACGAGCGCGGCGGCCAGAATGAAGAGGCCGGGCCCGCCGAAGTTGTCGGCGATGCCGGTGTCGGGCAGGGCGGTGGGGGTGGGCGTGCGCGTTTCGCCGCCGCCGCCCACGCCGCCGGGCGCGGTGGCCGTGAAGGTGCGCGAGGCTGTTGCGGTGATGCCGCCAGCCTGAATACGCGTGGGCGTGCCGGTGACGGTTGCGCCAGCGCCTGCGGCGGTTGTAGTCACTGCGGCCACTGCCGTGCCCGCGCTCCCGCCGATGCGCGTGGGTGTGCGGCTGGGCGTGGGGCTGGGGCCGGCGGTGTTGGTGGCGGTGAAGGTGGCCGACGGCCCGACGATGGCGATCACTGGCGTATCGCTGGGGGCGACTTCGGGGGGCGTGGTCGGCTCAAGGGTGAATGTCGGTTCGGGGGTGTTGGTGGCCGGGTTGGCGGTGAGCGCCGCGTCGAGGGCAACCTGCGTGTTGGCCGCGTTGATGGCTTCGGCGGTGGCGACGCGCCCCGCCTGTTGCTGCGGGACGATGAGGAACGCATACAGCGCAATGCAGATCAGGCCGACGATGAACAACCCGCCGAGGCCGACGGCGATGAGGATGAACGTGCGGTTCGACGATTGCTCGGGAGCATCCTCAGCAATCCCTTCCTCTTCGGGCTCAATTTCAGCATCAGGGTTGAATTCGGTCATGAGTTTGTTTCTCCTGTTATAAGCCGCCTATTGTACGAATTCAACAGACTTTTGCAAATTCGATGGCGGCAGGCCGCGAACGCGGCTCACTCGAAAATTTCAAGGTTGGCCACCGGCACGATCACTTCCTCGTCCTGCCCTTCGATCTCCACTCGCGCCGCATGGCATTGCAGGCCGCAGGGGAAGACGTGCGTTCGGGGCAGGATGTGCTGCACCGTGCCGATAGCGCCCGCGTGCGGCGCGCGCAATAGGCGCACACGCTTGCTTTCGGTGAGCGGCTGGCCGTCGGAGGGCACCGGCGGCATCCCGCCCGAAGGCGGCAGGGGGATGATCACTTCCGGTCGGCGCGATTCCCAACGATCGGGCGGGCGGGCGTCCACAAACGCCTCGCGGCCATTGTGATCGGCCAACAGAGTCCACGCATGAGACGACATGATTTGTTTGCCAAACCCTTCCACCACGAGAACGGGGAAGGAGAGCGAACGCGCGATGCGTATGAGGGAGGCCGACATGCTTCCCAAAATGAGGCCGCGCACTTTCACCGTTTCGGCCCGGCGGAGTATTTGGTCGTCGGCGTTGCCGCCCACCACAATGGCTCCGGCGCAACTCGAGTCGAGCAGTTCGGTGGGCAGTGGCTGGGCCGGGTCGTTGATGAGCATTTTCAGTGCGCCGTATTCTTGCCTACCCGATCCCCATGCGCCCTGCACGAGCGCGCCGGGGGTTTCGAGGATTACGCCCCAATCGGCGTTCACACTGGAAACCATTCCGGGGAATCCGGCTTTGAGTTCGTAATCGGGATGGGTGACGGCGAACAGCACTTTGCCGTCTTTCACTTCCACCATCGTGCCTTTCGACGGAGCGCGCACCATTTTTTTGCTCAGCCCGAAGGCCGTGGGGCGCAGAGCGATGAGTTCGCCTTTCTCCATTGCCGTGCCCGGTTGAACTCGCAAAAACCTTTCGGCCTGCCCAAGCGGCGCGTCGAGCCGCTGGACGAGATCGAAGAAATAATGGCGGCCCGTGACTTCGGCTTTGGCAACCACCGTCGTCGCATCTACTCGTTCGCCGTCGCTCACCAGCACATAACCCGGCCGGGGCAATAAACGCTCCCGGCGGATGGTGGCCAGCGGCGAAACGTGTGTGGTCGTTGGGACGTACATTGCAAGAATCAGGCCAAGGGAGAAGTCAGAAGTTAGAAGTGAAAAGTCGGAATGCAACACGCCACTCTGACATCTGACTTCTTGCTTCTGTCTTCTGCATTCTACAGCCCATACTCTCCCACATTCATGTTCCACTTGCTCACGGCTTCGTATCGTTTGTCGGCGGCGGTGGGGATGCCGATGGGGCGGCCCCGCGCATCCACGATCAATCCCACTGCGCCGCTGTTGATGGCAATGGTCTTCGACGCGCCGCGCCCAAATCCGGCGTCGAACGCGCCCGACGGCTGAATGGAAACTTTGACATCCACATTGGGCGGCATGTGAACCACTTCCAACGATCCGAAAGTGATCTTCTGATCGATCTTTTCTCCGGTGGGGAGCGAGGCTTTCACTCGCACCGCCTCTTGCCCGGGGCGGCCCTCGCCCACGAGCGACACCGCCGCGCCCAAATTGATCAGCGCGTTCGTTTCCAGAGCCTGCACCACCGCGGTCGGATTCATGGCGGCGGCGGCGCCGAGCGCGGGCATGAGACACTGCCAATCCAACAGCAGAGTCGTGACGCCCGTTGGTTGAAGACTGTCGAGCAGCATGAGCGCGGCCTGCCCGGGCTTGGGCGCGCGAGCCAGCACCGCGCCGCTGCCGATGATCGTGTCGAACGCAGGCGTGAGGCCCGGATAGCCTTTGAGTTTCGCCGGCCACACCGCCGACTGCGCCACGCCTTGCAAACATTGGCGGGCGAGGGCGTGTTCGATCTGCAGCTCGCGCAATTCCTGCGGCACAGTGGCCGGATACAGAGTCTTGTTGGAAAGATAATCGCGGAGGTCGTCGTCGAGAGTGGCTTCGGGCATCCAACGGGCAATGCGATCGATGGCGTTGGCGAGGTGCGCCGCGCTGTGCCCCACGCCCAGATCGGCGCGCACGGTTACCGACCCGTCGCCGCCGATGGCGGCGGCCAATGTGGTGGTGGCCGATCCCACATCCACTGCGAGCACGCCTTTGCCGCCCTCCATCGCCCGGCTCAAGTAGCGCACGAGGTTGCCGAACGCCGAAGCATTGGGCGCGACTCCGTTGCCGCTCCACTGCGCCAGTTCGCCGTAGCCGGGCATGGCTCTCAATCGCACCCGCTCATACAATCGCGCGAGCTGCCTGCGCGCCGAAGCAATCGTTTCGTCGTTGAGCGAGGGGCGCAAGTTTTCGGCCACAACCACATCGCATACCCCCGCAAACATATCGCGCACCCGATCATGCAGTACGGCGTTGCCCACAAACAGAATGTCGGGGCGCGCGGCTTCGCGCATCAGCCGGGTGGCGATGGCTACGGTGTCGGCCAGTTTGAGCACCGCGCCCTGCGAGCCGTGATCGGTGCCGCCGGAAATGATCACCACTTCGGGCTTGGCGTTGATCAGATCGTCGATCTGCTTTTCGCGCCGCCGCCGGTCGCCCAACCCCAATCGATCCACGATGGTGGCTTGGCCCGACATGGCAATGCGTTCGGCGCTGGCCAGCGAAATGTTGGGCATGAGGCCCACCAGCGCAACGCGCAGGGGTTTGCCCACGCTGGCCGAAACGGCAAAGGCATCCACGCCCGCGCCGTCGGCGCGAGTGGGCATGAGCAGGCGATCCCCCTCATCCATGAATGGCCGCGCAGTGATGATATGCAAATGATCCAACGCTTGCCGCACGCCTTCGCCCATGTAACTGAATGGCGGCTCGGCGGTGCTTCGCGCTTCGCCCGCGGCCACAAATCGGAACTGGCCGCTCACAATGTCCAACAGCGCGGCGCGAGTGGTTACGCTTCCGATGTCGGCGGCGAGGATTGAGTCGGTGGGAGCGGCGGAGGTCATTGGGGAAAGTCGCGCCTCAAGTTCCGAAGCCGGCAGCCTTGAGCAAGGCTTGAGTCGTCGCGATCAGAAATTGGATCCGTTCGATGAACAGCGCGAAGGAGGCGGCCACCGCGCCGGTGTAGAACGCGGCCAACGCCACCATCATTGCCCCTTGCCCGGCCCACGCCGCTGGCAGCATTAAGCGGAAACGCTCGCCGCGCCCATCGGGCTTGGACTGGCCGGTGAAGAAGAAATAGAGGAGCACCGCCGCCGAGGCCGCCAGCGCGATGAGCAGTTTGAGCAATCCGAAGAAACCGGACTCGGGCGGAGACCACGAAGCCTGCACTTGCGAAAAAATTGTGCCAGTGATTGCGCCGCCCACCGTGAGCGCCGCGCCCACGCCCACCATGAACGCCAACGCAAAGTTGCCCATGGGCGCGAGGCGCGGGAAGACTCGCAGAAAAATAAAAACCCCCAACACCCACGGAATGAGTTGAAGGGTGAACGGTTGCCAATCTCCGGCGAGCAGGCCAGAGACGGCATCCATCACCGCAAGGGATCGGGGCGCGATCACCGATTGCACGGCGACCGTTGTGGCGTACGCCGTGGCCACGCCCACAAACAAATGCACGGCGATCCGATAGAGCGGGTTATCGCCAATGAGGTAACTGAACACCATCATCGTGAGACTGGCCGCCAGCAAACTGGGAAGGAGTGGAGCGAGTTGATCGATCATTTCTTTCGCGCTTTGGGCCGGGCAATTTTCGCCGCCCCCGTTTTCGTCGCTCTGCGCCGCACGGTGGGCGAAACCGGCGCGGGCGAGGCCAACGGCGCGGCGGGTTGTGCCGCCGTGCGCCGCTGGCCGATGAGCGCAAACACACTGAGCAATGCGCCGCCCACGAGAATGGCCGCGCTCGCGTGCAGGCTGATGGCAAAACTATTCCAGCGGATGGCCGCTTGCGCCGCCGATTCGGATGCGCGGCCAGTGGCGCGGTCGTAACCGATTGCGCCCGCCAGCCCGGACACCAGCCCGGTGATGGGCGGCGTGTCGCCGCCAGTGAACGGCGCGACGAGCGGCTCGGCGGCGGCGCTGGTGATGGCCGACATGGGTTGGCCTTCGCGCTTCACTTGCCCGATCCATCTCTGCGCATCGTCGTGCGAAGCCGAGACGACGATGATGAGGTCGAAGTTTTCGAGGCCGGTGAAGCCGGTCAGCGCCTCCCGCTCGAAAGGCTTCTCGCCGCCGCTGAAGTCGCGAAGGATGGTTGCAGTGGGCGCAGTGGCGAAGTGCTGAAGGCCGGTGGCGCCGCCGGGAATGTAGCCGAGATTGATGTAACTCTTGCCATAGCCTTCGGCGACTCCGGATTCGGCCGCCACTCGATCCATCACGTTCTGCGCGATCAATGCGCCGGTGGGATACGTGCTCACGGCGGCGATGCGCGCGCCGCGTTTCATGAGATGCGCCAGCACCGATTCGATGATGGGATTCAATTCGCCGGTGTATGCCGGCTCATATTCAAAGGCTATCAACGCGAGAGGCGGTTGATCGGATGGCAAGGCTTCGATGGTTTGGAATAACGGCCTCCCACCCGAAGAAAGTTCGGGAAACGGAAACAGGCCAATGGGCAAATAGGCGGCAACCGGCGGCAGAAGCGGAAGGATGGCCACAGCGATCAACATGAGGGCGACGATCAATCGCCCAAACGAATAATGGATGCGGGCGCGTTTGCGCGGGCGTATCTCTGCCGGTTCGGCGGTTTCCTCTTGAATGATGGCGCGCAACATTTCGGCGCGGCGCTCTTGCGCATCGGAGATGAGGAATTGGGCTACGGCGCTCCCCGGTTTGCCGGCCACAGCAATGACCGACTCGGCGGGGAGGATGCCGCGCATTCCGGCCAGGGGTCCGGCGGTTTCTTCGCGCTCCGGTTCGAGCGCGAGAATGGCCGCTTGTGAATCGGGCGGGCGCATTTGCCGCAGCCACAAGGGGACAACGGCTTGGGTGATGTCTTCTCCGGCGGGCGCTTCGGTGAAAGCCGCTGCCGATGGAAGCGGAGCAGATGGCGCAGAGGGGAAGGACGGGGCGCCGGGCAACGTCTCATCGGGGCTGATGCTTGTAGCCGTGCTCACCCCGCTCGGAGGCTTCACCCAATCGGGCAAGTCGGCGCTGGCGATGGCAGGCGCTTCGGGCAATGGCGCGGCGCCGGTGATGTCGAGCCCGGTGGGGCGCATGGCCGCCAGCCACGGCGGCAGGTCGGCGTTTTCGATTCCTTCGCCGCCGGGAGGCAGTGGCCCTGTCTCTGCCGCAGTGGGTTGGGGCAAGGGGCCGATGGGTGGGCGCGTGGGGGCGGCGGCTTCGATGGGTTTGTCGAGAGAGGCCAGCCAATCGAGATCGGAAGAATCTGTTTCCCGCAATTCGCCGGTGACAGCCGCCATGTCGAAAGCGGGCGTGGGCTCGTCGCTCACTTTGCCGAAGTTTTTGAGCCAGTCGGTGGTGCCGACGACGGCGCGCGCGGATGGTGAGGCCGATGGGGTTTCGGGCGGCGTCGGCTCGGCGGGCGGCGGGCTCTGCTTCATCCAATCGGGCAGGTCTTCGTCGTTGCCGATCACCCAATCGGGCTCGCCCGATTTCATGGCCTGATCGAAATCTTGCGCATCGAACGCGGGCGGCGCATCGGGGGCGGGTTCAGAAGCGGCCAGCGAGTTGAGCCAGTCGGCGGCGCCGAGGACTGATTTGCCGCTCGGCTTCAATGTCCCGGTGCTTCCAGTGGAAACGGGCGGCTGTGAGCTGAGCCAGCCAGTGGCGCCGGTTTTTTTGGCGGGCGGCGTTGATGAATCGGGTTGGAATGAGGCGAGCCAATCGGTGGTGCCGATGACTGCTTTGCCTTCAGCGTCGGGGGGCGCGGGCGGAGGGGGCGCGGACTCGGTGGAGGCGAGCCAACTGGTTACGCCGACAACGGGCTTCTGCCCCTCTTCGGATGGAGGAGGCTTCAGCCATTCGGGGAGTTCGGCGCGCGGCAGTGATTCTGATTCTGGCGATTGCAGCCAGTCGGTGGCGCCGACGACCGGCTTCTGCCCTTCGTCCGGCGGGGGAGAGGTCAGCCAATCGAGCGACTCGGGGGTGGCTTGCGATTCGGCTGAGGCCAGCCAATCGGTCATGCCCAACACGGCTTTCGGTTGAGGCTCAGCGGGCGGGGGCGGTTCAACAGGCGCTTCGATGGGGGTGGGAATCTTTTTATCGAAGGGACCGGTTGCTTTTTTGATGACCGGGCTTTCGAGCCAGCTGGGCAGTGGAGGCTCTTCGGCGGCGGGCGGTTCGCCAACCGCGCCGACGAGCGTTTCGTCAGTGGAACTCGGAGGCCGCAACCATTCGGGCAGTTCGGAATCGGCGGCGGGTGGTTCGGGTTGAGTCGGCGCGCGAACCGCCCCGATGAGTGTTTCATCGGTGGGGCCGAATGATTGCAACCAGTTGACATCTTCTCCGTTTTGCGATTCGGATTCCACTGGGGAGGAGAGCCAATCGGGTTCGGCAGAGGAGGCGCGCAGAGAGCCGAGCCAATCGCCGCCTTCGGGGCTTTGGGCGGGGGCGGGTTCTTCGGTTGCGGGCTGAGGGGCTTCTTCTTCCGCCTCTTGCGTTTCATCCTGTGCGCGCAGTTTCGCCAGCCAGTCATCCACCGAGGGGGCCGCGCCGGAGTCGGCGGCGGGTTCTTCGGGAGTCGATTCGAATGACGATGTCCCACTGCGCAGAGAGCCGAGCCAGTCGTCGGCCTCTTTTCCGGCGGCGGGTTTCGGTTCCGGTTCGGGGGCGGGCGCAGGAGGGGGTGCGGGTTTCTTCCAATCGGAAGGCAGGTCGAGGGCGCTGGTGGGAGGCAGAACGAGGGGCCGGAGGCGCGCGCCGCAGAACTGACACACGTCGAGCGTGTCGGGATTCAGTTTACTGCACATCGGGCATCGGAGATCGGCCACGTTAATCTCCGTAAGGGTGATCGACTCCGATGATGACCCGCAAGCCGGTGGCGACTGCGCCGAGAGCGATGCCCAACAGAATGCCGCGCGCCGCGCCCATTGCCAGCGGCTGAATGAGCAGATCGCGCAGGCCCTGCGCGAAAGAGAGCGGGCCGAGCGGCGCGAGGCTGACGAGGAGGAAAAGTGACACGAGAATGAACAGCACCGCCGACCAGTGGCGCCGGGCGCGGATGAGGCGTGCTCCGGCCAACACCATCACGACGACGAGCAGCGCCGAGAGCGAGGCCTCGACCGGCGTTTGCACAAATTGAAAAGCGACGTTAAGAGACTCTTGGCTCAGTTTGATCACGTCGGCGCGGGTGGGTTCGTCGGGCGCAAACGCGGCAGCGTAACCGAGCAGCCACATGAAGATCACAAACACAAAGGCGATGACCAGCACGGCGCTGTACGCCCATCCGGCGCTGAAGGCGCTCACTTTGCGAATGTGCACCGACATGAGATTGACGATGCCGGCCAAAAGGGCAATGGCCGCCAGAGTCGCCGCCCATTGCAGAAGCACGGGAAAGACGGTCGTCAGCGGTTCGACGCGAATGAAGAAGGCGAGCAGGGTGACGACCCCCGATACCACCGCCACCGGAACGGCGAGCGAGAGGCGCAGTTTCATCAAATGATCCCCACCAATTTCAACAGCGCCCCGATGAAGAGCGCGGCGATGATCAGCAATCGCGCCACATCCTGCGCGTGCAAGCTGGCGCGGTGGAACGGTTTGCCGCCGAGAAGATACGCGCCGCTGGCGTACACGTCCTCCCCAAGCAAAGTCTCATCGGCAGTGACGTAAGCCGCCGCCTGCGCTTGCGCGTTGTCGGTGCCGATGATTTGGTGCGCGTTCTCGCCCCATCCGGCATCGGCCATCAGCGCCACTTCGTTGCCGAAACTTCCAATGAGCAAACTGGTGGACACGTTTTCGTCTTTCAGCGTCGTCATCGCGCCGACGGTGAACGAAAGCGGCGTGGGCCCGGCCATGCGGCCCGAAAGATGATCGTAGCGTTCGGCGGCGTTCTGGCGCTCGTAAGCGCGGCGCAGAGTTTCTTGCGCCAGCATCGCCGCCGCGCCATCGCCTGCCGTCACCACTGGGGGTTTATCGGAAATGGTGGCCGCATCGGCGATGGATTCCAGCACAGTGATCCCGGCCAATGCGCCGGTGGTCGTCTCCGTGCCCACCGCGCCCGCGCCCAACGACACATGAATGCGCGTGCCGCCCTCTATCGACTCGCCAGCCTTTTGAGGCAAATCGTTGAAGGCATCCACCGGGCGCAGGCCCAGCATTTTGCTCCGCTCCGGGTTTCGCGCCCACAGCCCGACGCCGATGATAAGCACGGCCATCATCCCCGCGAGGCCCAAACCCAAAAGGGAAGCGATGGTCATGAACGGGACTCCGTCTCTGCCCTTTCGAGCCGGTCGGCCAGCGCGGCAATGGCGGCCAGCCCGGAGTCGTCGGCGAATGCGCCGAGCGTGGGTTGGGCCACGCGCAGGCCCTGCGCGGTGAGAAAGGCCAGCGGCGATCCGGGCCGGAAGAGTTCGGCGAAGAAATCGCCGAAACCCAGCGCATTCAATCGCCCCCGCCACTCGGCAAAAATAGAAGTTTTGTTCACGGCACGGAGTATAGCACAACGATACGGGAAGGCAACTTGGGAACGATGAGCGATGAAGGATGAATGCGGAATGATGAATAGCAAGTAGCAAGTAGCAAGTGGCAAGTGGCAAGTAGCAAGTAGCAAATGGCGAATGGCTGATGGCTATTCGCTATCTGCCATTCGCTATCTGCCGCCTGCCATTCGCTATCCGCTATTCACAATCGAGTCTATAATCAGCGCACTTTCACGGCCCGCCCGAATACGGTTTGGAGAAGCGCCATGCCCTATCTCGTCAAAGACATCATGTCCAGCCCGGTGATCGTTGTCGAGCAAGAAGACACGGCAGCGCACGCGCTCACCATCATGCGGCGGCATAACATTCACAGCGTCATCGTCGCCCCGCCCAAAGCGGGCGAGCCGTATGGCATCATCACCAGCACTGACGTGCGCGATAAAATCGCCGCGCTCGACCGCGACCCGCGCGGCGTGAAATGCCGAGAACTGATGAGTTCGCCGATCATTACTGCGCGCCCCGATTGGACGATCAAACAATGCTCGCAACGCATGGGCGAATTGAAAGTGCATCACTTGCCGGTGGCCGACGACTTCGGGCGGCTTATCGGCATGGTGTCGGCCACCGATATTTTTATGGCTGTCGAAGAAAGCGGCTGGGAAAATTAGCGATGCGCAAAATTAAACTCATCTTCAATCCGATGTCCGACCGAGGCCGATCCGGCCAAAAGGCCTCCGACCTGCGCGCCATTGTGGATGAATACGGCGGCGCTGATTGGGTGGGCAGTGAATACCCGACGCACGCGACAGAACTCGCGGCCAGAGCCGGGCTGGATGGATACGACACGGTGGTGGCCTTGGGCGGCGACGGCACGGTGCACGAAGTGGTGAACGGCCTCATGCGCGTGGCGGCGCCGCATCGGCCCAAACTCGCCGTCGTGCCCATCGGCTCCGGCAACGATTTTGCCTTCGGCGCGGGCGTGCCCATGGATCCCGCCGAAGCAATGAAGCGAGCCTTCACCGGCGCAACCAAGCCAGTGGATATTGGAGTCCTGCACGACAACAACAACCGCACCGAGTATTGGGACAACAGCGTGGGCATCGGCTTCGACGGCAAGATCAATATCATGAGCCGCAAGATCACCGGCCTCTATGGCTTCCCCATGTATCTCACCGCCGTCCTGCGCACCATCTTTCAAGATTACGAATCCGCGCAGATGAAATTATGGATCGATGATCAGCCGGTGGTTGAACGCAACGTGCTCATGCTCACGCTGGGCAACGGCCCCCGCGAGGGCGGCGGATTCCTCACCACGCCCGATGCCCAAGTGGGCGACGGCCACTTCGATTACGTCATCGTCGGCCACATGGGGCGCATCGCCATTCTCGGACTCCTGCCCAAAGTGATGAACGGCACGCACGGCTCCGACAAACGAGTCACCATCAGCGCCTTCCGCAAACTGCGCCTCGAAGCCGACCGCGCCCTGCCCATCCACACCGACGGCGAACTATGGTCGCCCTACGAAGTGAACACGCGCGTCGTCGAAGTTGAGATCATGGCGGGAGCAATACAACTGCTCACATAAGCGAACGATGAACGCGGAGCGATGAACGATGATAGCAATCCATTCTTCATCATTCATCGTTCATCCTTCAAGCATGCCCTCCCTCGAGCAAACGCTCCTCGATCACGACCTCACCCTCCTCCGCGCCATCGCCGCGCAAGCCGGGCGCGAACTGGCCGCCGCCAACCCCCGCGCCGCCGCCGCCGAACTGGCCGCCGCCCTCAAACAGCCCGACGCCCTCGAACTCCTCCTCGACCGAATTTACCAATTGCCCATTACCAATCACCAACTCCTCAGCCGCTCCGCCCTCGCAACACTCATCGCTTCCGAAGGCCGCCACCCCGTCGCCGCCTTTGCCCGCCGCTTCGGCGACGTGCGCCCGCTCGGGCCCGGCGCACTGGCTCGCGAACAACCGTGGAACGCCCCCGCCACCGCCGCCGAAGCCCTCTACTTCAACGGCCTCATCGGCCGCACCTTTATGGACTCCGAAACGGGGCCGCAAGAGTATTTCTACATCCCCTCCGATCTGCTCCCGCTGTTGCCGGACATGACTCCGCCCACTACCGTTCATCCCTCCCAAGCCATTGCCCCCGTGGACTCCGACTCTGCCGACGCAATCGCGGCCACCTCCCTCATCGTCGATGACGCCGTCACGGTGTTGGCCGCCACTCAAATGCAGGGGCGGCTCCCCGCGCGCGAAACGGCCGCGCCGCACCTCCGCCTCCCGGCGTTCAATCTCCTCTCCGCGCTCCTCACCGATCTCGGATGGATCGCGCCCGATCACAAACTGAATCCCGAACGAGTCAAACCATTTCTGCAATCCGCTCGCGCCGAGCAGTTGCGCGCTCTGGCCGAAGCATGGCGCAACTCGCAAACGTGGAACGATCTTCTTCACGTTCCGGCACTGCGCCCCGAACCCGGCGCGTGGCGCAACGACCCCATCGCCGCGCGCAACTTCATCATCCGCTTGTGCGCCGACCTGCCGCCCGGCGAATGGCGCTCACTCGATTCGCTGGTCGCCTTTGTCCGCGAGCATCATCCCGATTTTCAGCGCCCCGCCGGAGACTACGACTCATGGTATATCCGCGACGCCGACAGCGGCGACTACTTGCGCGGCTTCGAGCATTGGGATCGGGTTGACGGCGCGTTGATTCGTTTCATCCTCAGCGGCCCACTGCACTGGCTCGGCCTCGCCGACGCGCGGCCCGATGCCTTCCGACTCACGCCTCACTTCCCGGCTTTCGCCGCCAACACCCGCTCCGCGTGGCAAATCGCCGAGACGCCGCAACCCATTATCCTGAAACACAATGGCACGATGATCGTCTCGCGCAGCGTCAACCGCTTCGATCGTTTTCAAGCCGCCCGCATCGGCGAATGGCTTCCCCCAACTCCAACTCAAACTCTCAACTCAAGCTTCGACTACCGCCTCACCGGCAACTCACTGCAAACCGCCGCCGCGCAGGGCATCACCGCCAAACACATCATCTCGTTTTTGCGCCGCGCCTGCGAGATCGCCCCGCCGCACATCCTCGAAATGATCGAGCGCTGGGGCCAGCGCGGCATCGAAGCCCGCGCCGCAAACATGACCGTGCTGAAGTTGAAGGACGCCGAACTGCTGGAGAAATTGATGCGCTCGCCGAGAACCCGGCGATGGGTTGGCGAAGCCATCGGCGACCGGGCGGTGGAAGTGAAAGATTGGGAGAGACTGCGCGAGGCGATGGCCGAGTTGGGGTTGGCGGCGGAGTTTGTCGAACGGTGAGCGCCCGGCCTCTCACCCTCAAGCGCATTCAGTCATATCGCAAAAAGACTTTCCGCCTCGCGAAGCCGATCAAAACCAAAGCGCAGGCGGTTGACTTCGTGAGCGAGCGCGGGTTCGTTTACTTTTGGCCGATCAGCGGCATCACCCTTCCCAGCCTGTGGGCCGCCGTCGCCGGAGACCGCCCGGTTGCCGACGCGCACGACGACCCCGGCCACGTGACGTGGGGTTGGAAAGATTCGGCGTTGAGTGAGCGCGTGTGGTATTACGCCAAAGTTCTGCGCAAGAAGGCGACGATGATCGCGCTCGATGTGACCCCGTACTTCTACGCCCTCAGCGAAAATTATGGCGACCCGGCGAACGATTATTTGATTCTGCACGAGCAGGGTTTGCTCACTCATGAAGCCAAAGCAGTGTACGAAGTGTTGCTCCGCAAAGGCGCGACGGATTCGGTGTCCTTGCGAAAAGACGCCCGCCTCAACGAAGCGCGGTTCAACAAAGCCATCGAAGAACTGCAAGCCGATTTCAAGATTCTTCCGGTGGGCGTGGCGAAAGCCGGAGCGTGGAAATATGCTTTCGTTTACGATCTCGTGACCAATCACTTCCCAAAGTTGGCCGAAGCCGCCCGCCCGATCTCCCATCGCGGGGCGCGGCACAAACTGGCTGAGTTGTATTTCCGCTCGGTGGGCGCGGAGCAGTTGCGCGATGTGACGAGGCTTTTCGGCTGGAAGCCTGCCGATGCGGAAAAGGCCGTTGCCGATCTGGCCGAAGCCGGGGCCGTTCGGCGCGGGTTGACTGTTGACTCGCAGCCCGGCGAGTGGATCGCCGTTGCGGAGTTGATCTGAAATCGAACTTGAGGCCGAAAGGAGCCGCCGATTTCACGGACCACACGGAGAACGGGGAGCGAACGCGGGTTAAAGCACAACGCCCCGTGGCCGGGGCGTTGTTGATTATCCGCAGAAATTACATCACCGCGTCTTTGAGCGCCTTCACCGGGCGCATCTTCACCGCAGTGCTGGCCGGTTTGGCCTTGAAAATCTTGGGCTGTTTGGTGAAGGGGTCCAGTCCCTCCCGTTCGGGCACGGGAGGTTTGTGGACGGCCTTCAGTTTCGCCATTCCGGGCAGAGTCACTTCGTTGCCATTCTTCAATTCGCCGACGGCCACATCCATCAGCGCGTCGAGAACTGCTGTCACTTCCTTCTTGGAAACCTGCGCTTTCTCGGCGACTGCCGCCACGAAATCAGATTTGGTCATTCCTTTAGCCATTGTTTCGCTCCTTTTTGTTGATTGTTGAAAGGTGGTACCGTTAAAAGTAGGCTGAAATATACACCCGTTTTTGCGAACGCGCTAGCGGGGGCAGATTCTCGGCGTTTTCTCAAGCCCGCATGTTCTATGGAAAAAACTCCGCAGAATTGCGCTTGGAGGATCGATATATTTCCTTCATGACTCTGCAAAAATCCTTGATCTTCACCCTCGCTTCCCTCGCCGTCACCGCCTGCACCACCACCTCGCCCTCCCAGCCACCCAACCACCCAGCCACCCAACCACCCAGCCACCCAACCACCCAATCTCTGCCCAAACTCCCGCTTCACCTGCGTTACCCTCGACGCTCCTCTCGACCACTTCAACTCCAACTCTCCGCTCATCCCCGTCACCTTCGCCCTTTTGCGCGCCAGCGGTGAGCGCAAAGGATTCTTCGTCACCGCCACCGGCGGGCCGGGCACATCGGGCATCGCCGCCGCCGATTCGTACACCGACGGCTTCGACCCCTCCATCCCCGAACACTTCGACCTCGTCTTCTTCGATCAGCGCGGCGTGGGCCTGTCGGGCGGCCTTCAGTGCCCCGGGTCCATCGCCGAGTTTTACGACACCGACGCCCGCCCCCTCACCCTCGAAGGCGAAACCGCCCTCCTCGACGCCGCCCAAACCCTCGCCCGCAACTGCGCCGAACAATTCAACCACCTCGCGACAGCGCCCCGTAGCGAAAGCGGAGTGGGAACCACCCAACCACCCAACTACCTCGATCACCTCGGCACCCGCCAAGCTATCGAAGACCTCGAAACCTTCCGGCAATTCATAGGCGACGACAAATTGTGGCTCTACGGCGAAAGTTACGGCACGCAATTCTCGCAAGCCTACGCCGCCGCTCACCCCGATCATCTCGCCGCGCTCATCCTCGACGGCACGGTTGACCTCACCCTCTCCGGCCCCGATTACCTCCGCGAACAAACGCAGGCCTTCAACGATGTGTTGGTGATGACCCTCGAAGCCTGCAACGCCGACCCTGACTGCGCTGCCGACATGGGCGGGGAGGCCGTCTCCGTGTACGATTCGCTCGCGGCGGCGTTGGCCGAGTCCCCCGCGTGGGCGGGGCGCAGGGCGAACGACTGCCGCACGAGTTCGGCCTCGCCGTCACTTCGGGCAATTCGCTCACTGCCGCATTGGCCGTCGAGCAGATCAAAACATTGTTTGCCAAACTGCAACGGCCATTGGCTGGGCAAACGGTGGCCGTGCTCGGAGCCACCGGCGATATTGGCCGGGCGTGCGCGCTGGCGCTGGCCGCCGAGCGAGTCGGCTCGCTGATCGTGATCGCTCGCAACAAAGCCAAGTTGATCGGCCTGCGCGACGAGATTAAAATACGCCACAACTTTCCCGGCGACGTTCACACTTCAACCGATCCGGCTGTGGCTCATCAAGCCTCGTTGATCATTGCCGCCACCAGCGCGGCGCAACCGCTCCTCGCCGAAACCGAATTGAGTCCCGGCGCGATGGTGTGCGACATCGGCTACCCGCACACCATCGCCCACGCGCCCAAGCCGCGCCCCGACGTGCTGATCTTTGCTGGAGGGCTGGCGCACGCGCCGTTCACGCTCGACATTACTCATTACACGCTGCTCCCCTCGCCCAGCATTCTCTATGGGTGTTTCGCCGAGACGATTGCGCTGGCGATGGCCGGGCGATACGAAAGCTATTCTCAAGGGCAAGGGCGAATCACTCTCGAACGGATGGGGGTGATTCTCGATCTGGCGCGATCGCTGGGCTTCAATCCGTCGCCGCTCTATCGCGGCGGCAAGCCGATTGCCGATGAGAGCATCGAGGCCTTTGCCCATTTCCCGGAGGGCGAATGACTCCGACGGAACTCAAACTGCAATCCATCGTCGCCGAGAAATTGAAGATCGACCCGGCCAGTGTGCCGCTCGATCAATCCCTCGCCGACGATCTCGGATTGGACTCGTTCGACATCATGGCCGTCATTCTCGACATCGAGCAAACCTTTCCGCCCGTCTCTCTTTCCGACGAGGCGGCGCAGAACTTGAAGACACTGCGCGAGGTGGCCGCCTTCATCGATGGCCGCTTGGCCGCCCGCGCGTAGCGTTTGGCGATTCGGCGCTTTCAGGCTATATTTCGGGCACTCACACGCAAAGCATTCGGAGAGCACAATGCCCCCACCCAGTTGGATCGGACAGACTATCGGCGGACGGCACAAAATAGAAACCCTGCTCGGGCAGGGAGGCATGTCGGCGGTTTACAGTCGGCGGTTTACAAAGGCACGGATCCCAATCTGCGCCGCGCCGTCGCCGCAAATGCTCATCGATGACATCAACCGCCTCATCGACCCGAGCATCAACCTCTCCCTTCCGTGGGACACGCTGGGCGTGCGCGGCGACTCCGGCGCGGCCGCCTCTCACCACACCACCAGCCAGATCACCGATCGCGGTTGCTTCCTCTTATCGGATCGCGGCGACAAAATTCCGCTCACGCGCCGCGAGGTGGTCATTGGCCGCTCGGCCCCCACCGACGACACTTGGGTGCCCGATGTGGACGTGCGCCAACTCGCGCTCGATAAAGCCAAAACCGTCTCGCGTTTCCACTGCCGCATCTTCATCCCCGAAGACGGCGTCTATCGCCTCATGGACATGGGCAGTTTCAACGGCACGTGGCTCAACGGGCGGCGGCTCGAAAGCAAAGAAGCCGTTGTGCTCGGCGACGGCGATCAGATTCATCTCGGCGGCATCGCTTTCAGGTTTCACGATCCCAAGCGAGTGAGCGTCATATGAGTCGCCGCCCTCTGCGCACACTGTTGGCGCTGGCGGCGGGGATAGCAACCCTCGCCCCGATGACGGCGCCCCGGCACGCGGCGGCCCAATCGTCATACTCGGCCATCATCACCGCCATCAACCCCTCGGCCTTTCCAGAGATCACGGCCACCGTCTCCATATCCGACACCACCACCGGCCTGCGAATCCCCGGGCTCGGCAAATCCGATTTCGCCCTGCTCGAGAACGGCGAGGACGTGAACATCGAAGAAATCCGCGAAGAGGACGTGGGGTTGCAATTGGCCTTCGTCATCGACTCCTCCTCCGCGTTTTCTAAACGGGACGCCGACACCTTCACCCGGCTCGATCACGTCAAAACATCCATCATCAACTTTGCTGTGGGCGAGGGCGAGTCGGGCAACGCCTACATGAAAGATGTGGTGGACACGGTGAACATCTTTGCCCCCGAAGGCATTGTGGCGCAGAACTCGTCCATCGGCGGCGAAATACGAAACGCGCTCATCGCCTATCAAAGCGACTTCCTCGAAGACACGGGGTTGTTCGGCCTCATCGCTCAGGCGTTGGATTCGGTGTCGGCCTCCACCGCGCAGCCGGGCATGAGGCGCGAAGTGATCATCTTCACCTCGGGCATCGACGCCTCTGCCGATGCCCAAGTGTCGGCGCTAGCCCAGCGCGCTGTGGCCGGAAATATCGTCGTGCACACCGTGTTGATCGGCCCGGCGGCCAGCGTGAGCCAACCCATCGCCGAAAACGTGAAAGCCCTGTCGTCGCTCACCGGCGGCGCATTCGTGTATTTCGAGGAGCCCGCCTCCACGAATGCGTTGTGGGGCGCGATCATTACTCAGCGCGCGCAGTATCGGCTCGTGTATCGTTCGGGGGTGAGGCAGAGCGGCCAGCACACCCTGCAGCTGCTGGCGAACATTCGCGGCCTCTCCCTGCTTTCCGGCGCCGAAAGTTTTTCGCTCGCCATCCAACCGCCGCTCATCACTGTCACCAATGCGCCGGTGGAAATTGTTCGCGCCACCGACGAGCGCGGCGCGAACCCGGCCTCCATCGAGCCGCGAGAGCAAGTGATCTCGGTGGCAATCGAATCCCCCGACGGCTACCCGCGCAACATCGCCAAACTGCAGCTCATCGTGGATAACACCATCGCCGACGAGATCACCGCTGGCCCGTTCGACACCCTCCACTGGGATCTCAGCGGTTACAGTGAAACGGCGGCACACGGAATGCAAGCGCTGGTGATCGACGAACTCGGGCTCGAGGGCCGGAGTGAAATCGCCAACGTGCTGGTCACCGTGGACGTGCCCCCGCCGCTCATCGCCACCGCCGGGCCGGTGGTGTTGGGCGTGAGCGTGGCCGTGATCGCCGGAGTGGCCGTGCTGGCTTTGGTGGTGGCCGTCGTCGTTCTCTTTTTGCGCCGCCCCACCATCATCACCAACATTGTGCGCGAGGCCAGCGGGCGAGTGAAAGAAATGACCGAGCCCTTCATTCCCACGCCGCATCATGGCGCGGCAAAGAACCGGCCCGGCAAAGCCTACCTCGATCGGATCGACGACACCGTGCCCGGCCCGCACCCGGCCATCGAACTCATCAGCGACAACCTGCGCTTGGGCCGCGATGAAACGCTGGCGCAGATCGCCTTCAACGACAAGTCCGTGTCGCGCCTTCATGCCCGCATCACCGAAGAGGCCGACGGCGTCTTCTTCATCCCCGACGAAGGCTCCACCTCCGGCACGTGGGTCAACTATCATCAAGTGTCGCTCTCGGGCCAGCAGCTGCGGCACGGCGATGTGATCAATTTGGGCCGCGTGCAGCTGCGCTTCAGCCTGAGAACGAAAACATCGCCCCCGCCGAGTCCGATTCCCGCCCCAACGCCGGCGGCTTCGGCGCAAACTGCTCCCGCCTATTCCACCGAGCCATTCGATGCGGCGATGATAAGAACAGCGCAAGAAAAAACGGAGCAGGGCGTCCATTCGCAGGTGAAGAATCGAGACAAAGATAACGACGCCGAATTCCACACCGAAGCCTTCACGCCGCGATTCGACAGCGACCCCGACTCGTAAACAGCCTCCGCCGATTCCCCCTCAATGCCCGAACCCACCATCGGCGCCACCATCGGCCCCTTCACCATCATCGAAGCCATGCCTGCCGGGCACGGCGGCATGGCTCGCGTGTATATTGCCTCGGTGGGTGAGCACGCCGCCGTTACCGGCGCAAGCAATGTGGAGTCGCTGCCCGAACGCGTGGCGTTGAAGATCGCCCGCGTGGGCACGCCCGACAGCGCCTCGTCGGAGCAGGCGTTTTATTTCGAGGCGCTGAACAACGAGGTGGAAACCCTCAAGCGCTTGCGCCATCCCAACATCGTCCGCCTCTTCCCCATCCCGCGCGGATTGCCGCGCAACCCCTACGCCGCCCGCGCCACCGAACTCGACGGGATGCCGTGGTTCTGCGCCATGGAATACCTCAGCGGCGGCTCGCTCGAAAGCCGCTTGAAAACCGTAGAGGCTTTGCCGCTGGCCGAAGCGATGGAGATCGCTTATCAGGTCTGCCTCGCCCTCGATCACATCCACCTCAAAGGCATGGCGCACCTCGACGTGAAGCCCGACAACGTGCTCTTCCGCTACCCGTTGAACACCGGCAATGTCGCGCTCCGCCATCTCCAGCCGGTGCTTATCGATTTCGGCATCGCCAACAAAATGCGCAAGATCGGGCCGCCAGCCGGGTCCATCCCCTTCATGGCTCCCGAACGAATCCGCGTCATGCGCGGCGAAGTGGCCCCCGAACACTTCGGCGATCAATCCAAAGTGGATGTGTACGGACTCGGCGTGCTCCTTTATCGGATGCTCACCGGCCACTTGCCCTACGAAGGCCTCCCGCGCGATCAACTCACTAGCGCCATCCTCCAAACCCATCCCAAAACCCCGCGCGAGATCAATGCCGCCATCTCGCCCAAAGTGGATGAATTGGTGATGGCGACTCTGGAGAAAGACCCGGGTCGGCGCCCCCGAATCGAAGAAGTGATCACCCGGCTCGATGAGGCGATGGTCGCTCGCCCGCCCGCGCCCCCGTTGATCAAACCTGCCGCCCGCCGCAACCGCAGGCCTTTGCTCACCACCCTCCTCGCCGTCGCATTATTCTTGTGCTCCATCGTTTCGTTGGTTGGATGGGGGCTGTTCGCGGGAACGGCGCTCATTGCCCCCACCCCCACCGCCGCCGCCACCCTCACTTCCACATTCACACCGCCGCCGCCCACCGACACATCCACCCCCACCGCCACCCAGCCTCCCACACCCACGCCGCTGGCGGCCACATCCACTCCTGCCACAACTCCCTGAGGATTATGAATCGCATTCCACAGTCCGACCTCATCATCGGCCACCAAACCCACGCCGGAGAAACAGGCAAGAACAACGAAGACCGCGCGGCGGTATTGACGTATCAAGGCGCGGCGGGTGAAAACGGCGGAATCACGGTGGCGGTGGTGGCCGACGGAATCGGCGGCCACCGCGCGGGTGAAGTCGCCTCTCAGATCGCCATCGACACCTTCACCACTCTTTTCGATCAGGCCGACTCGCGCTCCTACCTCGATCTGTTTTCGCGCGCCTTCAGCAACATCTCCCAAACCATCGCCAAACACGTTGCCAACAACCCCGAGTCGGAAGGCATGGGCACCACATGCTCGGCGGCGCTCATCGCCAACCGTCGGCTGTACATCGCCTTCATCGGCGACAGCCGAATCTATCTTCTGCGCGATGGCAGTATTCGGCAGATCAGCGTTGATCACACGTGGGTGCAGGAGGCCATCGAGCACGGCATCCTCAACAAACAAGAAGCGCGCAAGCATCCCAACCGGCACGTGGTGCGCCGACACCTCGGCGCCGGGCAAGACGCCACGCCCGACTACCGTCTGCACCTCGACGATTCGGAAAGCGCCGAAGCCGCGCGGCGCAATCAGGGCCTGCCCCTCAAACCCGGCGACATCGTTCTGCTCTCCTCCGACGGCATGACCGATCTCGTCGAAGATCATGAGATACTCGCCGCCTTTCAGGGCAAGACTCCACAGGCGGCAGTGGACGCGCTGGTGCTGCTCGCGCGACAGCGCGGCGGGCACGACAACATCACCGTCACCGCCATACAAACCCCGCCAGCCGCCTCGCCGACGCGAACATCGAAAAAAGAATCCACCGGCATCGCTCCGGCGCTGGTGGGCGGCACGGCCATTGCCGCCATGATCGGCATCGGGCTGGTGGTGGTGATCGCCGCCGCCATCGGCGCATATGTTGTCTTCTTCAACCCGACGCCGACGCCCGCGCCATCGGCAACGCCTCTGCCCTCCAACACGCCCATCCCATTACCCTCCGACACACCCACGCCGCAAGAGGCCATCCTCCAACCCGACACCCCGACTCTGTTGCCCACCGCCACTAACACCACCCGGCCATCGCCCACACTCACGTCCACCTCCACCCCCACTCCCGCCCGGACCACCCTCGCGCCTCCCACCCTCGCCCCCTCGCCCACACTCACAACAATTATCGACCTCACCCTCGACTCGCAACTCGCCACCGACATCGCCGCCACACTCTTCCCAATCTTGGACATTACAACATCGCCCTCTCCAATACCCTAACCACCCAACCACCTACACCCCGCTCGACTCCTCTCCCAAATCCTGCTAAACTCGCGGAATGATTCGCCGCGCCCTCACCCTTCTGCTCATCCCGCTCATTGCCGCGTGTGAAGTCGTCGATGTCGAATTCGCGGATCCGACGCCCACTCCCGTCAGCGTTCCCTCCGACGGAAGTTGGTATCGACTCTACTTCACCGACCCGCTCGACAAAGACGACAGAGAGAACCGCCCCGAAGAGAGCATTGATGATTACATCGTCTCCAGCATTGCTTCGGCCACGCGCACAGTGGACGCCGCCACCTACGAATTCAACCTGCCCTCGATGGCCGACGCGCTGATCGACGCCCACAATCGCGGGCTCGTCGTCCGCCTCGTTACCGACACCGACAGCATAGCCGAAGAGCAAGTCCAACGAGTGATCGACTCTGGCATCCCCGTCGCTGAAGACGGGCGCAGCGCTATCATGCACCACAAGTTTGCGATCGTGGACGGGCTGGTGGTGTGGGCCGGATCGTGGAACTTCACCGAGAACGACACCTATCGCAACAACAACAACGTCATCGGCGTGGCCTCGCCCGAACTGGTGGCCAATTATCAAACCGTGTTCAACGTCATGTTCGAGGGAGGCGAGTTCGGATCAGAGTCGGCGACACGCGCGCCGTACCACGAGTTCACCGTCGGCGGCGCGCTGGTGGAAAACTATTTCTCTCCCGATGGCGATGTGGCCGGCCACATCCTTCCCATTCTGCAAAGCGCGCAGCAGAGTATTTACTTCGCCGCCTTCACCTTCACCCGCGCCGATTTCAGCGAGGCGCTCATCGAGCGGGCGCAGGCCGGAGTGACTGTGCAGGGCGTGTACGAAACGCGGCAGGTGGATGCCGGGAGTGACGAGTCGTACACCATGCTGGCGCAGGCCGGCCTGCCGGTTCTGCTCGACGGCAACCGCTACACCATGCACCACAAATTCTTCGTCGTGGATGGGCGCATCGTCGTCACCGGCTCCTACAACTTCACCAAAGCCGCCGAAGAGAGCAACAATGAAAACGTGCTGATCATTCACGACCCGGCCATTGCCGCGCAGTACACCGACGAGTTTTTCAAGGTGTGGCAGAAGGCCGGAGGCCAATAGTCTCTGCCGGAGTCCTCATGCAAACCACCGCCGCCCTTTCACCCGCCGATCAGAAGCGGCTGTATCTTTATGCTTTCCTGCTCAGCCTCTTCACCATCGCCGCCAATCTTGTGGAAGGCAGCGCCTCCACGTTTCTCGGCTTTCGCGATGAGACGCTGGCGCTGTTCGGCTTCGGGGTCGATAGTTTCATCGAAGTGATCTCGGCGGTTGGCATCGCCGCCATGATCTTGCGCATCCGCCGCAATCCGCATGGCCCGCGCGATCGTTTCGAGATCGCCGCCCTGCGCGTGACGGGAGCCAGCTTCTATCTTCTCACCGCCGGGCTGATCGCCACCGTTGTGATCAACACCGCGCTCGGCGCACGCCCCACCACCACCCTCTGGGGCCTCGTCATTTCGCTGATCTCGATCAGCGTGATGACTCTGCTCGTCTATCTCAAGCTCAACGTTGGCCGCCGCCTCAACTCCGATCCGATCATCGCCGACGCCCACTGCACCCGCGCCTGCATTTACATGTCGGTCGTGCTTCTGCTCGCCAGCCTCGTGTATCAGTTCACGCGCGTCGGCTTCATTGACAGTCTCGGCGCACTCGGCATCGCCTACTTTTCCTTTCAGGAGGGGCGCGAAGCGTTCGAGAAGGCGGCTGGCAAAGAAACGTGTTGTGAGTTGGATTGAGGAACACGCATGGCAACCATCACCGCCCCGGCGCAGGAACCGCCTTTCGCATTCATCGGCCGAATGCTGGCCGGCATGGCCTCCGTCGCCGCCATCGCGCTGTCGAGCGCGGGCATCGCGCTGGGCATCGCGCAGATTCTGTACGCCAACTCGATCTATCCCGGCGTCACCGTGCACGGCATCGATCTCTCCGGCCTCAACCGCGCGCAGGCAGTGGAAAAACTTTCGCGCGAGTTCGCCTATCCGCAAACTCCGGCGTTCATCTTCCGCTACCACGATCACTCGTGGACGACGACGCCCGCGCAGCTCGGCGTGGCGTTCGCCGTCGAAGAGACGGCCTCCCGCGCGTTCGCTTATGGTCGTTCGGGGGATTGGTGGCCCGATCTTCAGGATCAGTTTTGGGCGTGGTATGAAGGGACGGACATCGCGCCCATTGTGGTGTACGATCCGGCGCGCGCGACGGCGACACTGGGGGACATCGCATCCGAGGTGGACACGCCTTCGGTCGAGGCCTCGCTCACCGTCACCGGCACACAAGTCGTCGTCACTCCCGGGCAATTCGGCTACACGGTGAATATCGCCGCGACGCTCGAACAGATCGCTGAGCCCATTCGCGCGCTCGGCGGCGCGGATGTGACGCTGGTGATCGACGAACACAAACCCGCCGTGCTTGACGCTTCGGCGCAAGCGGCTATTGCCGAGCGCATTCTCAGCCAGCCGCTCACGCTCACCGTTAGCGAGCCGCGCCCCGGCGACCCCGGCCCGTGGGCCTTCCCTCAGGATCAATTGGCAACGATGCTGATCATCCAGCGTGTGGAAGAGGCGAACAGCGCGCGATACGAAGTCGCGCTCGACTCATCGCGGCTGGCGCCGTTTCTCGAAACGCTCGCCCCGCAGTTGGAAGTGAAGCCAAAGAACGCCCGCTTCATCTTCAACGACGATACGCGAGAGCTGGAAGTGATTCCGGGATTCGAGCCGGTGGACGGGCGCACGCTCGATGTAGCCGCCACCCTACAGAACATCAACGCGCAGGCGGTGCAGGGCGCGCACACCATCCCGCTTGTTTTCATCATCACTCCGCCGGAGGTGGGCAATCACACCACCGCCGCCGATCTCGGCATCACCGGACTCGTCTCGGATCAACTCACCTATTTTGTCGGCTCGAGCGCGGAGCGGCAGAACAACATTCGGGTGGGGGCGGCGGCCTTTCACGGAATCCTCATCCCGCCGGGCGGCATGTTCTCGTTCAACGAATGGCTGGGCGACATCAGCCTCGACACCGGCTTTTCGGAGGCGTTGATCATTTACGCCGGGCGCACCATCAAAGGCGTGGGCGGCGGCATTTGCCAAGTGAGCACCACCGCCTTTCGCGCCGCCTTCTTCGGCGGTTATCCCATTATGGAGCGGCACTCGCACGCTTATCGCGTGGGATATTACGAGCGCGGGTTCGGGCCCGGCCTCGACGCCACCATCTTTTCGCCAGTCGCCGATTTTCAGTTCACCAACGATCGCAACGCATGGCTGTTGATCGAAACGTATATTTACGCCAACCAAACTTTGCAGTTCAAGTTTTATTCGGCGGACGACGGGCGCAAGGTGACGGTGAGCGCACCGGAGGTCAAGAACATCGTGACCCACCCGCCCGACCGATACGAAGAGAATCCCGAACTGAAAGAAGGCGAGATCAAGAAGGTGGATTTCGAGGCCGATGGCGCAGACACGACTGTGTGGCGCAAAGTTGAACGCGACGGGCAAGTGCTTTGGGAGGACGTGATCAAAACTCACTACCTCCCCTGGCAAGCCGTCTTTCAGTATGGGCCGGGCACGCAGCTTTCGGTGACGCTGAACGAAAAGGGCGAAGTGGTGACGCCGTGAAGTAGAAGTTAGAGGTCAGAAGTCAGAAACCGGAAGGCGGCGAGCGCTGCCTTCCGGTTTCTTCTGACCACTGGTTGCTGACTTCTGAATCAAAACTGAAATCGATTCTTCAGCGGCACGATCCTCCGCTTGTAGTTGGTGACGTATTGTTGAAGGCGAGTCTCCAGCTCTTCCCACTGCTCGCTATCGATCACCTTATCCACCGCCTCGCGCGATTCGCCCACGAAGGCCACCAGCCGGTCGGGGTAATCGCCTACCGCCGTATGCCATGCTTCGGCCATGCCCAGCCCCAAATTTTGCACGGCAGGCACCAACTCGCCAAGCATGAACTGAAAATAAGTCTCCTGCGTTTCAGGGATCACATCGTAGGTGAGCAAGACTTTGGTGTAGTCTTTCATGTCATCGGTCATAGGCGGCGCTTATCGAACCTCTGTTGTGGCGCGTTCGCGGCTGGGCGTCATCTCACTTTGCGCGGGGCGCGGCGAAACAAATCGCCCAATGTGCCCACGCGCACTTTGGAGCGGTTGGGCCAGATGCCGGGCACTGGGTTGCCGCAGTGCGGGCAACAGCCCTCGTCGGTGATCTCGTAATCGAGAATCACGTAGCCGTAGCGCTCGATGAGTCGGCGGCGGCAGTTGGGGCAAAAAGTGTTTTCGTAGTCGCCCACGTGCCCCGGCAAATTTCCGGCGTACACAAAATTCAGCCCGGCCTCCTGCCCGATCTCGGCGGCGCGGATGAGGGTGGAGGCGCTCGTGGGATCGGGGTCGGTCATTTTGTAATCGGGGTGGAACGCGGTGACGTGCCATGGGATGTGAGGGGACACCGAGGCGATGTATCGGGCGGCGTCCATCAATTCATCGGTGCCATCGTTGAATCCGGGAATGATCAGGGTGACGACTTCCACCCACAGCCCCATTTCTTTTGCCAGTTTGATTCCATCCAGCGTGTTTTGCAGAACGCCGCCCAACTGCCGGTAGCGTTTATCCGACATGGTTTTGAGATCGATCTTGTAGCCGATCATGTGCGGGCGGATGTATTCGAGAGTCTCGCGGGTGAGGTTGCCGTTGGACACGTACACGCATTGCATTCCGTGTTTGACCGCCTCCGTGAACACGGCGGCCGCCCACTCGCTGGTGATGAGCGGCTCGTTGTAGGATGAAGCCACCAGCCTCGCTCCGGCGCGTTTGCCATAGGCAGCCAGTTCCTGCGGCGTCACCCTCTGCGGCGCAACTCCGGCCGAGTCGTCGCGAAGGGTTTGGCTGGTGAGCCAGTTTTGGCAGAAGGCGCAATGGAAATCACAGCCGAGCATTCCGAAAGTGAGCGTTTCGGAGCCGGGATAGATGTGGAAGAACGGCTTCTTCTCGGTGGGATCGCACTGCAACCCGGCAACGTATCCCCACGGCACTCTCAGCGTGCCGCCGTCGTTGAAGCGCACCTTGCAGATTCCGCGTCGGCTTTCGTGAATGAGACAGCGGTGGCCGCAGGCGAAACAGCGCACGGAGTTTCCGGGCAAGCGCTCGCACAGCGTGCCTTCTGCGGTGAGTGAATCGAGCAGGGCTTCGAGCGTTTGGGCCATGTTGAATGCTCTGCGATGATTATATCATTCCGGGCAAAGAAACCGTTCGGAGTAAAATTCGCCGCATGTCAAATTTCAGCGTCGTCATCAACGCCGGGGGCAGATCGTCGCGCATGGGGGCCGACAAAGCCTTCGCCGACATCGGCGGCAAACCGATGATCGAGCGCATCATCGAGCAGACTGCCGGGCTGGGCGATCAGATCATCGTCGCCAATTCGCCGGAGGAATACGCTCATCTTGGCCTTCCAATCGTTGCCGATGTGCTCCCCGACAAAGGCGCATTGGGAGGCGTGTATACGTGCATTCACGCCGCCACTCAGCACTATGTTTTAGTGACTGCGTGCGATATGCCATTCGTCAATCGGCCTCTGTTGGAATATATGATGTTGTTCGCGCCGGAGTTCGATGCGGTGGTGCCACGCCTTCGCTCCCCTCTCCCTGAGGGAGAGGGGTTGGGGGTGAGGGTAGATGCCGAGCCCCTCCGCGCGATTTACAGCAAAGCCTGCCTCGAGCCGATCCGCCGCGCGCTCGACTCGGGCAAGATGCGGGTGATCTCATTCTTCCCCGACATCCGTTTGCGCTGGGTGGAAGAAGACGAGATCAGGCAGTTCGATCCCGAACTGCTTTCGTTTGTCAATTGCAATACGCCAGAGGAGTTGGATGCGGTGCGAAGGATTTGGGAGATGCGTGGGCTGTAAAAACGTGCGTTCCGCTCCACGCTCCCCGCCTCACGCTCCACGCCTCTTCATCTCTCGCCAACAGCGCAGAATCGTTCCGCCATCAATGGTGAACACGCCGGGAATGTCGATGGGCAGTAACGCGCCCAAGCCGAGCACGGCCCCATTCCAGAAGGCGGTGAATGCCGTGAGCCAGCCGATGGCGCCGCCTGTGGGCCACAGGGTGATGGATGCGGGCACGAGCAAAAGGCCGATGAGCAGATTGATCCAAAATCCGCCCAACGCTCGCCGGATGTGAACGCTCGGGGGCAGAGGCGGCTCATCCGGTGGATACACGCAAAACGAGAACAGCGAAAAGTGATGAACGCCGATCATCGGATGACCCAAGCGCCGCGCCGCGCGCGAATGCCCCCACTGATGCAAGTTCTCGCACAGGAACATCATCACCGCCGAGAGCGCCCCGGCCAACAATGCGTCGTTGGCCGATAGCGCGAGCCACAGCCCCGACACGAGCGCAAGCGCCAACGCCGTGGCGAGATAGGATACGATGCTCCACAACGAGATGGTGAATTTCAATCCGAACCATGTTCCCAAATTGATTGGGCGGCTCATTGGACGAGATGGGCGCTGAAAAGATAACAGGGTGATTTCGGCAGTTGCCGCGATCACCCTGTCATCAACTCATCGTGTCACCCAGTGAGAGTTAGAACAACCCCCTCACCTTCCCGGTCTTCAAATCCAAATCCACATCGAAGAACACCGGGCGGGTGGGCAGGCCGGGCATAGTGCGCATAGCGCCCACCAGCGGGTAGATGAAGCCTGCGCCCACACTGGCGCGCATATCGCGGATGGTGACGCGGAAGCCAGTGGGCGCGCCCTTCACTTCGGCTTTATCACTGAAGGAGAGGTGCGTCTTGGCCATGCAGATGGGCAGGCCCGCGAACCCCAGCCGCGTGTAAAGTTCCACTTTGGCTTCGGCTTCGGGGGTGAAGTCTACGCCATCGGCGCGATAAATTTCGCGGGCGATGGTTTCAATCTTCTCCTTGATGCCCATCTCCAGCGGATAGAGGAACTGGAATTTCTTGGGTTTCTCTGCCGCGGCAATCACTGCTTTACCCAATTCAATTGCGCCTTTGCCGCCGTGCATCCAATGTGTGCAGACGCAAGCGTCCGAGGCCCCGGCCTCGACAGCCGCCTTGCGCACCAACTCTACTTCGGCGGGCGTGTCGTACTTGAAAGAGTTGACGGCCACCACCACCGGCACGCCGTATTTGCGGGCGTTCTCGATGTGGCGCACCATATTGCCCATACCGGCTTTGAGCAATTCCAAGTTCTCTTCGGTGTAGGCTTTGTCCAACGGCTTGCCCGCCACCACTTTGGGGCCGCCGCCGTGCATCTTGAGCGCACGGATGGTCGCCACGATCACGACCACATCCGGAACCAGCCCGGAGTAGCGGCACTTGATGTCCATGAACTTTTCCATGCCGATGTCCGCGCCGAAGCCGGACTCGGTGACAACGTAGCCGTCTTTGCCCACCAACTTCAAAGCGATCTGATCGGCGACGATGGACGATTGCCCATGGGCGATGTTGGCAAACGGCCCGGCGTGAACGAAGGCCGGGGTGCCTTCCAACGTCTGCATGAGGTTGGGCATGATAGCGTCCTTCATCAACACAGTGAGCGCGCCGGCCACGCCGAGGTCTTCAGCGGTGAGAGCCTCGCCGCGCGTATTGGTGCCGAACACGATCCGGCTGAAACGCTCGCGCATGTCTTCCAGCGACGTGGTGAGGGCGAGGATGGCCATGATCTCGCTGGCCACCGTGATGTCGAAGCCAGTGTTCCGCTCGTTGCCTTTTTCCTCGTCGCCCCTGCCGATTTCGATGCGGCGCAGGAGGCGATCGTTGATATCCATCACCCGTTGCCAGGTGATGCTGGCCGCGTCGATGTCCAGGCGGAAGATGAGGCGCTTCTCTTCGGGGGTCAGGTCTTCGAATTTCTCTTTCTTCACACCCACCTTATCCATGCGGCGGCGGACGCTCGGAGCGATATACCCATCGGGGCAAAAGGCTTTGGCGAGTTTCTCGTCGTCGGCCTGAGCGCGCTCGTGCAAAATGCGCGCGTCAATGGCGGCGGCCATCAGGTTGTTGGCGGCGGTGATGGCGTGGATGTCGCCGGTGAGGTGGAGGTTGAAATCCTCCATCGGGATGGCTTGGGAATAGCCGCCGCCCGCCGCGCCGCCTTTGATGCCGAAGGTGGGGCCCATCGAAGGTTGACGGATACAGGTGAATACTTTTTTGCCGAGATGCGCGCCCAATGCTTGCGAGAGGCCGAGCGTGGTGGTCGTCTTCCCTTCGCCCAACGGCGTGGGGGTAATGGCGGTCACGTCAATGTATTTGCCGCTGGGCTTTTTCGCCAGCCGGTCGCGCACATCCAAATGCACTTTCGCCTTGTAGGGGCCAAACAGTTCAAGGTCTGTTTCTTTCAAGCCCACTTCGGATGCAATTTGCAAAATGGGTTTGAGTTTGCCTGCCTGCGCAATTTCAATATCCGAGGGCACAGGGTTGAGCAGTTTGAGTTTGGTGGGAGTGAAAGCGGGAGTTGGTTTGGCCTTTGCTTTGGCTTTGGGCTTGGCTTTCGCCACTTGGGTAGACTTCTTACTAATCTTTGGCATATCTGTCGTCTCCTTATGAATTTATTGGCACTGTATTATGAAACAGAAACACTGCCCGGCAAACTGAGTAATATCACTTGTTCTCGGAAAATCTGTCAGGGCTAACCCAGAATTCCCGTGCCGCGAATGGGCCCCTTCCACTCGCCGGGGAAAGTTTCCAGCGCGCGCCGGGCCAAATAACTCACCTGCGAGCCGCGATCCAATTGGCACGCTTCCACCGCACGCCGCGCTTCGGGCGTGTGCCACTCGATGATCCGCCTCAGCGCCGCCACCCGCAACCGGCCGTTGTTCTCTTCCACCGGCTCGTCCACTCCGGGTTTGCTGGCGTAGCCCATCCGCGAATTCTCCAATATGGCAACCAGCGATCCCACTACGTTCGGGTGGTTGATCCGCGTGAGCCGTTCCACCGAAGTGAACGCCGCATCGAGATCGGCCAGCCGCAATGCCCGGAAGCGGTGCAGTTGTATCAGCGTGAGCAGGGCCACTTCGCGCACAATCTTGTCGTAGTCGTAAATCGCCTCTTCAATCTCGGCGATGGCTTCCAAATCCTGCGCCGCGCCGGAACGATTGGCGAACTCGGCGGCGGCGCGGTGTCGGGGAGCCGGGTCGTTGCCGCGCAGGTCGTATTCTTTTCGCGCGCGGTCGATCAATCGCCCGGCGGGTGTGAGCGGCTTCGTCTCTACTTCGGGTCGAGAGAGGGCGGCTAACTCCTCTTCGGTGGCATCGAGAATGAACAGCACATGTTTGATTGCGGCTTGCACTGCCTCGTCGTCTTTCGACCAATCGGCAAGCTCGCTCAAGTACGCGCGCAGAGCATCTTCGCCGGGCTGGGCCATTACCTCTTTGGCCCGGTCACGCCAAACGTTCACATCTTCGGCAATCGTCCCGCGCCGCTCGCGCAGCTCATCCTGCTCGGCGACGAACTTGGCTTTCTCTTCGCCCTCGCTTTCGATAACCTTGCGCGTGAGCACATTGAGCCGGTCGCTGACGGCGATGAACTCGCGTTGAATAGAATCGGCCTTCGCGTTCAACGCTTTCTGTAATTGGTTGAGTCCTTGCCCCAGCATTGCGCATCACCCCGAAGTGAAAGACGAAAGCCCAAAGGCGATCACCAGCCGCCGGCGTAATCGGTTGACACCGGATCGACTTGCGCCGCGAGATATTGCCAGTGCAGATGATTCAGCTGGCGGATGTGCAAGTGATCGTGCGCGACCCACGCGCCCAACACATCGCCCGCCGTCATAGTCCCCGCCACCGGGTGGCGACGGGCCATGCTCCAATCCGGCTCCTTCAACCCCGACAACCATTCCACCGATTTCCGCCGTTCACTCAAAAACGAGTCGAGCATCGGCGCAAGTTCGCGCTGATTATAACCGCGCGCCGTCACCCACCCCATCGGATCGATGGGCGGCCAGTCGGTGGCCGGGCTGTGCAGAGTGAGATCGACTCGCTGGCGGAAGTCTTCGCGTTCCTCATCATGAAGATGGCACACCACTTCGAGCACCGACCATTCCTCCGCCGACGGTTTCCATCGCGCCTGTTCGTCGGAGACACTGCGCGTGAGCGCGGCGAAGGCCTCGGCGTTGGCAGAGAGGCGGGCGATGGCGGAGGTTAAACTCAGCATGGATTAATACCTCCCTCGCTCCATCAACTCCTTCTGAGTTGGCAACTCTTCCGCGCGCGCAATCTCGATCTTCACCGCGCAGGCTTTGAACTCCGGTATCTTCGCCTGCGGGTCGAGCGCGTCGATGGTGAGCAGGTTGGCGGCGGCTTCGGCGAAGTGCATGGGGATGAACACCACGCCGGGATTGGTTTTGGGAGAGACGTTCGCTCGTAACACAACGGAGCCGCGCCGCGACGACACGCGCACCGCGTCGCCCGTTTTCACTCCGCACCGCGCCGCGTCCACCTCGTGCAGATCCATGAGCGGTTGCGGAAACAAGGCGTCGAGCTGCGAGTGGCGGGTCATCGTGCCGCCGTGCCAGTGTTCGAGGAGGCGGCCTGTGGTGAGAATGAACGGGTATTCGTCGTCGGGCAGTTCGGCGGCGGGGACATATTCCAACGGGAAGAAACGGCCTCGCCCGGAGGGGAACGTCTCCGAAAAGAGAAACGGCGTGCCGGGATGGGCTTCGTCAGGAACCGGATACTGCAAGCCAGTCATTTCGATTCTCCGATACGTCACCCCTTTCAACATCACAGCCACGTCGGCCATCTCGCGGAAGATTTCTTCCGGCTCTTCATAGTTCCAACGCGCGGTGGCCCGGCCTAACCTTTGCTCGATGCGAGCGGCGACATCGCAAATGATCTGCCAATCGGGCCGGGCTTGGCCGCGTGGCGCAATGGCCTGCCGCACGCGCTGAACGCGCCGATCAGTGTTGGTGAACGTGCCCTCCTTCTCGGCCCATGAGGCGGCGGGCAAAAACACATCGGCGAACGCGCCCGACTCGTTGATGAACACATCCTGCGCCACGAGGAATTCTAATTGCTCCATGTGGTGGCGGGTGAGGTTGAGATTCGGCTCGGTCATCATCGGGTTCTCGCCCATGATGTACAGGGCGCGCACGCCGCCGGGTTTTGCGTTCGAAAGAATCTCGGTGGTGGTGAGGCCGCGCTTGCGGCTGAGGCCGCCCGGCTCGATGTTCCATGCCCGTTCCCACTTGGTCGCGTTCTCCTCTTTGTCCACTTCCATGTAGCCGGGATAGAAGAAGGGCATCGCGCCGGAGTCGGATGCGCCCTGCACGTTGTTTTGCCCGCGCAGTGGGTTGAGGCCGGTGCCTTCGCGCCCGATGTGTCCGGTGAGCAAAGCGAGGTGAATGAGGGCGAGGGCGCTGGCCGTGCCGTGCGAAAGCTGCGAGATGCCCATGCCCCAATAGATCGCGCCGTTCTTGGCGCGGGCATACATGCGCGCCGCCTCGACGATGAGATGGCGATCCACGCCGGAGACGGACTCGGCGTACTCGGGCGTGAATTTTTCCAGCGACTGCGCCAACTCGTCATAGCCAGTTGTGCGCGCTTCAACAAATTCTCTATTCACCAAATTCTCTTTTACGATGACGTGAGCCATCGCCGAGAAGACGGGCACGTTGGTTCCCGGTTTCACCGGCAGCCACAGCGCGGCGAAGTCGCACAACTCCAATCGGCGCGGATCGATCACGATCAGTTTCGCGCCGCGTTTCATCACCGCCTCTTTCATTTGCAGAGCGATGATGGGGTGGTTTTCGGTGGTGTTCGAGCCGGTGACGATGAACACGTCGTTGCGCATCACTTCGGCGGCGGTGTTGCTCATGGCCGATGTGCCCAGCGACTTGAGCAGAGCCACGACGCTCCCAGCATGGCACAGCCGCGTGCAGTGATCTACGTTGTTGGTGCGGAACAGCGCGCGAAACATTTTTTGCAGAAGATAGTTGTCTTCGTTGGTGGCTTTGGCGCAACAGTACACGGCCATCGCCTCCGGGCCGTCGCGCCGGTAGATTTCGGCAAGCCGATCCGCGACGAGGTCGAGCGCTTCGTCCCACGTGGCTTCGCGCCACTCGGAGCGGTCGAAGGCTTGGGTGCGGCGCCCGGCTGTTTGCGGCGTCCGCCGGATCAACGGCGTCGTGATCCGATCCGGGTGATAAATGAAATCGTAGCCGAACCGCCCCTTCACGCACAGGTTGCCGCGATTGACCACCGACTCGAATGGCGAAGTGACTCTGTAAATGAAGTCGTCTTTGATGTGCAGCTGAAGGGCGCATCCCACGCCGCAATACGGGCAGGTGGTGGGAACGATGCGGTCGGGCGTGAGCATGAGCGACTCCTTGCCCCCTTCTATCTCACCACCAACACCGGGCAATGAGCATGGCTGATGACTCGCTGAGTGTGACTGCCGAGCAGCAGCCCTCTCAGGCCGCCCAGCCCGCGCGAGCCCATGATGATGAGATCACAGCCGCGCACTTCGGCCACGGTGATGATCTCCGCCGCCGCCGGGCCGAACAGCACTTCGGTGTGAACATCCACCCCCTCGCCGATCAACTGCCGCGCTTCTTCCACGCATCGCTCTCCGGCGAGTCTCCGTTCTCCGGCCACGCGGCTGAAGTTCGGCTCGCCCAAGTCGGCGGCAATGGGCTCCACCGCGCACACCACGCGCACAACGGCGCCGTGCGTTCGCGCGCACTCGGCGGCAACCTGCGCCGCCCGGCGCGCATGATCGGAACCATCGTAGGCGAGCAAAATGTGTTTGAACATGTTTCCTCTCCGTCAATTCGTTATCATTGCAATCGCTATCACTGCGGCCACGATGCCGACGGCTTGCAGCCGCGTGATGCGCTCTTTGAGAATCAGCCACGCCAACACAACGGTGGAGGCCGGATACAACGACGACAGCACCGCCGCCACATCCAACCGCCCGGCCTGCGAGGCCAGCACATAAAAGGTGTTGCCGCCCGCATCGAGCAAACCGGCAACGCCGACCAGCGGCCAATGAGATGCCTGCGGCAAAATTTGATTCTTCGAGATCGCCGCCGCCGCGCTCAACACGATCAGCGATGCCGCCCGCGCCGCCACCAACGGCCAAAACACCGCGCCGCCGTTCACTCGATTCATCAACACCAGAAACAGGCCGAACCCTACCCCCGCCGCCACCGGCAATCCGAGATGCTTCCATTCCACCCGGCCACTGCCCGCTTGCGACACGAACCATACCGACACAATGGCCAACGCAAAGCCGAGCAATTTGATCGCGCCGGGCACGCCTTCGACGACCGCGCCCGCCAAAACCGGCAGGGCCGCCGTGACCACTGCCGACACCGGCGCGGCGGTTCCCATGTGGCCGACGGCCAGAGATCGATAGAGGGCTAACAACCCGCCCGATCCCAACACTCCGGCCACCGCGGCCCAAAACAGATTCGGAAGCGGGGGCGCGTTGTCTTTCAACACCACCGCCGCCAAGAATAACATCACCCCGCCGATCAACTGCGAGCCGATCACCACTGCATACGCGCCGGAACGTTTGCTGGCCAGTCCGCCGCAAAAGTCGCCCGCGCCCCACGACGCCGCCGAGGCCAACCCGAACATCCCCGACGCAATCTCCGATCCGGCCATCACGCTTTTCTCTTGCGCCGCCGCTCGGCGCGAGTCGCCTGCATGATCTCGTCGGGCGTTGCGCCCTCTTGCAACAACCATTCGCGCTTGGGCTTCAACGCGCCGGTGGGGCACACGCCCACGCACTGCCCGCAGAACACGCACGTCGTCGCCGGCATGGGCTTGTCGAAAAACGTGGCGATGCTCGTCTCGAATCCGCGCTTGCCAAAATTGATCGCATAAGTGTACTGCGCGTCGTCGGCGCACACTTGCACGCACCGCCAACACAAAACGCATTTGGCGTAATCGCGGATGTACATTGGGTTGTCGTCGAGCAGGGGATGATCGCGGCGCGCGCCGTCGGCGAACCGCTCGCCATCGGCGGCGTACTCTTTCAGCATCGGCTGAATGGACTCCGCCTCCGAAAGATCAACCGCCGAATCGAGCATCTCCAAAATCGTCCGCCGGCTCCGCTGTACGCGTTCGCTCCGCGTTTGCACTTTCATCCCCTCGCTCACCTGCGCCACGCACGCCGGAGAGAGCACCCGCGCCCCTTCCACTTCCACCACGCACACGCGGCAGAGGGCGTTGGCCGTGCAATGCTCATGAAAGCAAATCGTCGGCACGTGCTCGCCGATGCCCTGCGCCGCTTTCAGAATCGTCGTCCCCGCCGGAACGGAAACGGCCTTGCCATCAATCGTCAGAGTAACGTCAGCCATCCTTCGTCATCCCATTGTTCATTGTCTCATTCTTCATCGCTCATTTTCCCGAGTCTCTCCGGGCACGAATACACATTCATCGCGCCGCGCCGCACGTAACCGCACAGGGTGATATTCCACTCACGCGCCAACCGCACCGACATCGACGTGGGCGACGTGCGCGAGGCCACAATGGGACAGCCCATGCGCGCCGCTTTGTTGATCATCTCCGAGGAGATGCGCCCGGTGGCGAGCAAAATATGATCTTTGGGATCGAGGCCGCGCAGAAGGCACTCGCCGCGCAACTTGTCAATCGTGTTGTGCCGCCCCACATCTTCGGCAATCACCACGATTCGCTCGCCATCCGAGAGCGCCGATGTATGCACCCCGCCCGACCGGGCATACAGACTGCCCGGCTGTTGAATGCGGTTGATCAACTCGGCGAGGCGCGACGGCGCGATAGTGACCGATGACTGCAACGGCTCGACTCGTTTCGAGAGATCATCAAAGGTGACGCCGCCTCCACAGCCCGAAGTGAGAATCATTCGCGCGGGCGGGCTGAAATCGGCGCGAGCCAGCCACACATCCACGCACACGCCCGAAGGGCAAACGTGCACGGCGCGCACGTCGCTCATGCCGCCGATCACGCCCTCATTGCGCAAAAAGCCGAGCGCCAGTTTGTCCTGATCGCGCGGCGTGGACATGATGGTGGCGATCTCTTGCCCGTTGACGAAGATCGAAACGAACCCCTCCTCGATCACTTCGCCGTCAACGTCCTCCCACCGCCCGTTCAGCGATTGGTATCGAAACTGCGCAACGCCTTCAGTCATGTTTTGATTCACGAAGCGCACGAAGATCACGAAGAGTGCAATCTTTGCTCTTCGTGCCCCTTCGTGTTCCTTCGTGAATCATCACCTCTTCTGCTTCTTTGCCACAACCTTCTTCCCCCCTTTGCCTTCCGACTTCCGACTTCTAACTTCTGACTTCTTCTTTCCAAACAACTCCGGCCACACTTTCATCGCGCTCAGCACGGCGCTGGCCGCCGTTTGCCCCAAGCCGCACAGCGAGGCGTCGGTCATCGTCCAGCCCACGTCGGTCAATCGCTCCGAGTCGCCGGGCAGCATTTTGCCTTCGCGCACGCGCTCGATGATCTCCATTTGCCGTTGTGTGCCGAGTTGGCACGGATAACATTTGCCGCACGACTCGTGCGCGAAAAACTTGGTCAGCCGCAGAAGCATGTCGCGCATATCGCGCGTCTCGTTGAACACCATCACCACGCCGGAGCCGAGCGGCAAACCGGCGGCGCGCAAATCCTCGAAGGTCAGCCTCACATCCAAATCTTTTTCGGTGGCGAACGCGCCCGCCGCCCCGCCGAACAGAATGGTCTGCAACTTGCCGCCCTCCACGCCGCCAGCCAGATCGTCGAGCAAATGCCGAATGGTGATCCCGAACGGAACTTCGTACACGCCCGGCCTGGCCACATCGCCCGACACGCAGAACAATTTTGGCCCAGCAGATTTTTCGGTGCCGTAGCGCCGGAAGGCGGCCGCCCCGTGAGTGATGATGTACGGAACTTTGGACAACGTCTCTACGTTGTTGATGGCCGTCGGCTTCCCGAAGAGTCCGTGCGTGACGGGGAACGGCGGCTTCACTCGCGGAAGCCCGCGCTTGCCCTCAATCGACTCGAACAGCGCCGTCTCTTCGCCGCAAATGTACGCGCCCGCGCCGCGCCGCACTTCGATGTCGAGATCGAAACCCGAACCGAGAATGTTCTTGCCGAGATACCCGGCGGCGCGCAATTCGTCAATCGCGCTCTGCACGCGCTCGGTTGCGGTGGGATACTCGCCGCGAATGTAGAAATAGATTTTGCTCGCGCCGATGGCGTACGCGCCGACGATAGCGCCCTCGATGATGCGGCACGGATCGCCTTCCATCAGCACACGATCTTTGAACGTGCCCGGCTCGGACTCGTCGGCGTTGACCACAAAATACTTCGGGCCGCCGGGCGCTTTCGCCGCGCCCTCCCATTTGACTCCGGTGGGGAACGCCGCGCCGCCCATGCCCACCAACCCCGACTGCTTCACTTCATCGATCACTTGCTGGGGAGTCATCTTTCGCAGTGCGCGTTTGGCCGCCTGCATGCCGCCCACGGTTTCGTATTCTTCGAGAGTGGCCGCGCGGCCCCGGCCGCACAGCACGGTGATGAGATTGAGATCGCCGCCCACGAAATCGTCGGCGCCCCGGCCTCGAGCGGCAAAGAGATCGTCGAGGGCGTCCGGCGCGACGCGCGCAAACGAGATGTCGCCCGATGTCTGAGTCGCCGGATCGTATTGGGTGATGTTGACCGCCGGGGCCGCGTTGCACAATCCGAGGCAGGTGGTGCGCTCAATCGTGTAACGCCCATCGAACGACGTGTCGCCCGGCATCACTTTGGCCCGGCGGCACATGGCGTTGAGAATCGAATCCGCGCCGCGCAAAGCGCAGGCCGGGTCGGCGCACACGCGGAGGATGGTGTTGCCCGCCGGCTCGCGGTAGAACATGGAATAGAAATCGATCACGCCGTGAATGTCGGCCAGCGGCACGCCGAGCGCGCGCCCCACTTCGGCGGCGACGGGTTCGGGCAAATAGCCGTAGAGCGATTGCGCGGCGTGCAGCGCCGGGAGGAGCGCAGTGCGGCCCTGCGGGGCAAGGTCGGCCAACGCGGCGCGCAGAGGAGTCAGATCAAAGTCGGGCATATCGTGAGAGGGTCTCTTGGTAGGGGCAGTTCGTGAACTGCCCGATACACGGTTCGTAGTTTACGCAATTCAACGCCAGTGTGCAACGGCCTTGCACACACAATTCTATCGCCGGATTTGTTCGCGGCGTCTAACACGGGCGCGGAGTGTATTGCAAGTATAATCTCGAAAACTCATCCATTGGAGACTGATATGCCCTTCGACCTTCGACGCATCCGAGCGCAGTTCCCCTCCCTGCGCGTCACCGATGATGGCCGCCGCCGACTCTACCTCGACAACCCCGGCGGCACGCAAATTGCCCAACCGGCTATGGATCGGATGACTGCGTATTTGCTCCGCAACAACGCCAATCACGGCGGCGCGTTCCGCACCTCGGTGGACTCCGACTCCGTTCTGCGCGAAGCCCACGCCGCGATGGCCGATCTGCTCAACGCCGCCTCGCCCGACGAAATCATCTTCGGCCCGAACATGACCACCCTCACCTTTTCGATCTCGCGGGCGCTGGGCCGCTGGCTCAAACCCGGCGATGAAATCGTGGTTACCCGGCTCGATCACGACGCCGACATCACCCCGTGGACGATGATGGCCGAAGATCGCGGCGCAGTGGTGCGCTGGGTGGATATTCGCGCCGACGACTGCACCCTCGACATGGCCGACTTCGAGAGCCAGATCGGCGACCGCACGAAAATTGTGGCCTGCGGTTACGCCTCCAACGCAGTGGGCACGATCAACGATGTGAAAGCCGTGGTGGATATGGCGCACGCGGCGGGGGCGCTGGTGTTCGTGGACGCGGTGCAGTACGTGCCGCACGGCCCCGCCGATGTGCAAGCATTGGGTTGTGATTTCCTCGCTTGCTCGGCCTACAAATTTTTCGGCCCGCACACGGGCATTGTATACGGCAAATATGATCTGCTCGACCGGCTGGCCGCGTACAAAGTTCGTCCGGCGGAAAACAAGCCGCCTCACAAATTCGAAACCGGCACACAGAATCACGAGGGCATGGCGGGCACGCTGGGCGCGGTGGAATATCTGGCATGGATCGGGGAAACCTTCGGCGACAAACCTCAAACTCCAAATCTCAAACTTCAAAGGCGGGAGTTGTTGAGAAAGGCGATGCGTTTGATGATGGACTATGAACGGGAGATCAGCCGACGGCTCATCACCGGGTTGAGCCAAGTTCCGGGACTCAAGGTTTGGGGCGTCACCGATCTCAATCGGCTGGATCGGCGCGTGCCCACCGTGTCGTTCACCCTCGAAGGCTGGAGTCCGCGCGAGGCCGCCGAGAAACTCGCCGAGCAAAACATTTTCGTGTGGGATGGTAACTATTATGCGCTGGCAATTATGGAGCGGCTCGACTTGCAGAAGAGCGGCGGCATGGTGCGCGTGGGCGCGGCGCATTACAACACGCTGGATGAGATTGACGAATTGGTGGAGGCAGTGGGCAGACTAAAAAAGTGACCGGCACAAAAAAGGACAAACGACCGGGTGAGGGGGGGCACCCAGTCGTTCGTCCGAGAAAAATAATACCACTTTTAGAAAAAATTGCAAGAGTGTTTTTGTGAGATTCTGGTTAAGACACTTGGCCGAGATTCTGTGCCCCAGGCGTGACTCGAACACGCAGCCTTGGCCTTAGGAGTGCCCTGCTCTATCCTATTGAGCTACTGGGGCGTGCTTCTTAATTATATCACCCGTCCCCTACCACTTCGCCCACCCCATACGCGGCCACCGGCTCCAGCCGCCCGTGTACGGTGATGGGCTCTCGCCGTTCGGCCCGAACCCGGTCGCCCAGCCGCGCCCGCGTCGCTTCGCTGATCAAAATCTCGCCGCCGGTGGCGGCCTCCTGCAATCGTTTGCACACATTCACCGTGTCGCCGATGATGGTGTAATCCATCACCTTTTCCGAGCCGATGTTGCCCACCGTGGCCTCGCCGGTGTTGACGCCGATGCACAGGCCTAACCCCGACAACCGGCCCCCGCTCCGCTGGCACAAATCAATGAACACGCCCCGCATTTCCACCGCCGCCTTCACCGCATTCAGCGCATCGTCGGGCGAGGCCAGCGGCGCGCCCCAAAAGGCCATCACCGCGTCGCCAATGAATTTGTCGAACGTGCCGCGATGGGCGAACACCACCCGCGTGAGTTCCGAAAAAATTTGGTTGAGCGTCTCCACCACTTCTTGAGCAGTGTGCCGGGCAGTGAAAGCGGTGAAGCCGCGAATGTCGGCGAACAACACTGTCACCGGGCGAGTCTCGCCGCCCAGTTTGAGGTGGCGCTCCGGGTCGGTGAGAATAATATCGGCCACCTCTTCGGCCAAATAGCGGGTGAGCACTTCGCGCAATAGCCGGTTGCGCGCCTCCACTTGATCGTGCAGAAGTTTGATTCGCAACAACGAGCGCACGCGGGTGAGAAGCAGAATGGAGTTGAACGGCTTGGTAACGAAGTCGTCGGCCCCGGCCTCCACCGCGCGCAGTTTTTCGTCGTCGCTGTCGAGAGCCGTCACCATCACCACCGGCACGAATTGAGTGGCCGGATCGTTTTTGAGCGCCCGGCACACGTCGTAGCCGCTCATGCGCGGCATCTGCACATCGCATAGCACAAGGTCGGGCGGGGAGGCGGTCGCCAACCGTAGCGCCTCGTTGCCGTCGCTGGCCGTGGCGCACTCGTAGCCCGCGTCCGTCAAATAGGCTTCGAGCAGATCGCGGTTGAGCCAATCGTCGTCCACGATGAGGATTTTGCGAGTTGCAGAGTCGGCGGCCATGATCAAAAAAGAAATCCGGTCAGCGCTATTGTATCGCACTGACCGGATTCGACAACGCGGGGACCCCGACTCTACATGGCTATCTGATCTCGCCCGTCGCCAGCGCCTTCTTCACTTCGCCGATCAACTGCGTCACCGGGATTTCGCGCGGGCAGGCATTGGTGCAGTTGAAGGCGGTGCGGCATCGCCACACACCCATTTGCTCGTTGAGAATCTTCAGGCGCTCTTCGGCGGCGCGGTCGCGGCTGTCGAAGATGAAGCGGTGCGCCTGCACCACCGCCGCCGGGCCCACGTAATCGTCGTTGAGCCAGAACGAGGGACAGGAGGTGGTGCAGCACGCGCAGAGGATGCACTTCGTGCCCTGATCGTATCGCTCGCGGTCGGCGATGTTCTGCAGGCGCTCGCGCCCGTCGGCGGGCAGCGCCTCGTCGTTGACGAAATAGGGCATCACCGATTTGTAGTGATCGAAGAACGGCTCCATATCCACGATCAAATCTTTGATCACGGGCAGGCCGAGAATGGGCTCGACGGTGATCGTGTCGCCGTCGTTTTTAACGATGTCTTGAATGAGCACTTTGCAGGCCAGCCGGTTCTGCCCGTTGATGCGCACCGCGTCGGAGCCGCACACGCCATGCGCGCACGAGCGCCGCACGTTGAATGTGCCGTCTTGATACCACTTGACGAGGTGGAGCGCGTCCAGCACGCGGTCGGTCGGATCGACATTCACATCGTATTCGCCCCACCACGACTTCGAATCTTTTTCAGGGTTGAAGCGCTTGATTTTGAGATGGACTTTCATGGCTGGAATTGGAGATTGGAGATTAGAGATTGATAGTTGCCAATCTCTAATCTCCAATTACTAATCTCTAATACTTCCGTTCCTTCGGCTGGAATTTGGTGATGGTCACCGGCTTGTTCTCGAAGCGGATGTCGCACCGGGTGACGGCGGCGTCGCGCTTGTCGTCGGCGCGGTAGGCCATGCTGTGGTTGAGCCAGTTGGCGTCGTCGCGCTCCTGAAAATCTTCGCGGGCGTGGCCGCCGCGAGTCTCGGTGCGGCGCAGAGCGGCGGCGGCGGTCACTTCGGCGAGGTCGAGCAAACAGCCGAGTTCGAACGTTTCGAGAACGTCGGTGTTGAAGATTTTGCCGGTGTCGTCGGTTTTGATGTTCTTGAATCGCGCCTTCAGTTCGCGCACGCCCTCCACCGCCTTTTGCATGTCGGGGCCGTTGCGGAACACGCCGACGTAATTGGTCATCATATTTTGCAGGTCGGCGCGAATGGCGGCGGCGCGTTCACTGCCGCGCCCGGCGCGGATGCGGTCGAACTCGGCGATGGTGTCGGCGGCGGCGGTGATGGGCAGGGGGGCGAAGCCGGCTGGTTTGCAGAAGTCGGCCATCGCTTTGCCGCCTCGCCGCCCGAAGACCACGAGATCGACGAGCGAGTTCGTTCCCAATCGGTTTGCGCCGTGAACGGAGACGCAGGCGCATTCGCCCGCCGCGTAAAGCCCGGTGACGACGTTGGTGTTATCGGCCAGCGCCCGGCCATCCGCGTCGGTGGGGATGCCGCCCATGGCGTAATGCGCGGTGGGCTGGATGGGCACCGGATCCTTCATGGGATCGATGCCCATGTACACGCGGGCGAATTCGAGAATATCGGGCAGGGCTTTTTCGAGGTGTTCGCGAGTGACATCTCTGCCGCCGGGCCCGCTCTTGAATTTGTTGATCGTCCCCGGGCGGAAGTCCATGTACACGTAATCTTTGCCGCCGATGCCGCGCCCGGCGCGCACCTCTTCGTAAATACAGCGGCTGCAAATATCGCGCGGGGCGAGGTCTTTCAGCGTGGGCATGTAGCGTTCCATGAATCGCTCGCCTTTGTCGTTGATGAAGATCGCGCCTTCGCCGCGCGCCGCTTCGGAAAGCAGGATGCCCAGCTTGTAGATTCCGGTGGGATGAAATTGGAAGAATTCCATATCTTCCAACGGCAGGCCGCGCCGATAGTACGCCGCCACCGGGTCGCCGGTGAGGGTGTGGGCGTTCGAGGTGACCTTGAACATTTTGCCGAACCCGCCGGAAGCGATGAGCACAGCTTTCGCGTGAAAGAGGTGCACTTCGCTGTCGGCGACGTTGATGGCGACCACCCCGCGGCACACGTTGTCTTCCACGATAATATCGGTGACGAAGTATTCGTTGAAGAAGTTGACTTTGTTTTTGATGCACTGCTGATACAGCGTTTGCAGGATCATGTGCCCGGTGCGGTCGGCGGCTTTGCAGGCGCGCATCACGGCCTTTTCGCCGAAGTTGGCGGTGTGGCCGCCGAAGCGCCGCTGTTCGATCTTGCCGTCGGGCGTGCGGTCGAAGGGCAGGCCCATGTGCTCCAGTTCGATGATGGCGTCGATGGCGTCGCGGGCCAGAATCTCGGCGGCGTCCTGATCGACCAAATAGTCGCCGCCTTTCACGGTGTCGTACATGTGCCATTCCCACGAGTCCGGCTCCATGTTGCCCAGCGCGGCGGCGATGCCGCCCTGCGCCGTGCCGGTGTGCGAACGGGTGGGATACAGTTTGGTGACGACGGCGACGTTCGCGCTTTTGCTGGCGTGCAGGGCCGCTTCCAGCCCCGCGCCGCCGCCGCCGACGATGATGGCGTCGAATTGATGATGCTTTGTCATGGCATGTTCACTCCGCCGATGATGGCAATGCCGCCGATGGCTGTGATGACGATCCAGCCGATGAGGATGGCCCAAGCCATAATTTTTTGCGCCGACTTGCTATGGAAATAATCATTGGCAACGTGGCGCAAGCCGTTCATGCCATGCCCGAAGGCAAAAGCCAGCAAGGCCATATCGTACACACGCCAGGCGGTGATGGCCCAAATCTTCTGCACGTAATTGAGATCAATCGCGTGCACGCCGACGATCACATCTTTGAGGGCGACATGAATCCACACCAGCGGGATGAGCAGAACGCCGCTGAGGCGCATGAACTGCCACATGCGCGTTTCGAACGTGGGGGGCGCCGCCGCTTTGCGGACGGTGGGGGTTGAAGAGATCGCGCTCATCATCATTCTCCGCAGAGATGCAGGAAGTTGCACTGAATGAGGTTGTTGCCCATGATGATCGCCGCCGGAATCCACAGAATGATGGTGACGGCGAAAACGATGATTGCCGCTCTCTTTTCGTTTTCATGCGACCATAAATCGGGCCGGTAATCGAAGACGATGATCTTCAATCCGTTCGCGCCGTGGAAGAGCACTCCGGCCACCAACGCAATTTCGCCGAACATGAACGGCGTGCTTCGATAAATGTCGATGGCGTGAGCGTAAAGGCTGGGGGCAAAAAATACGAAAGCCGTGTCCACGATGTGGATGGCGAGGAAGAGAAGCGTGGCGAGTCCGGCGAGGCGGTGGAAGAGGTAGGCCCAGTTGCCGATGCCGCCCCGATACCGCACACCCTCCCAAAGGGTGCTAATGAAGGTTGCCATAGATTATCTCCGTGAGATTGGGAATCGAACGGTGAGATTTTAGCATAAAGGCTTGGCCTTCGGCGAACGGCATTTGTCATTGTTTGCAGATAATACTTATCACATTTGGCGTCGGCGTGGGAGCAATATACTTTCCTTCCTCCGTTGCTTCGTGCTACACTCTGTCCGACTCGCCATTCATTTCGCCGTCGTCCACCCGCGCCGATCTTTCGCAAGATGGCTTGCTCGTTTTCAACCGCGTCGCCCTCAGCGTCGCCGTCAATCCCAGCGACGAATCCACCGTCGATCCGAACTCGGCGGCCTACAAAGAGTTCGCGGCGAAGTTCAAAGAAAAGTTCGGGCGCGATTGCTGCGCGCCCTACGCCGCCGAGGCCTACGATGCGGCAATGATTCTGCTCAAGTCCATCGAGTCCGTTGCGGTGGTGGATGAGAAAAGCCAGCTCATCATCCCTCGGCAAGCATTGGCGCAGGCCGTGCGAAGCACGGCAAACTACGAAGGCGTGTCGGGCACGATCACGTTCGACGAGAATGGGGATAGGGTGCCGTGAGAGAAAAAGAGTAGAATGAAGCCATGAACGCCATCATCCGCCAACCTGCCGTCACACTGGAAACAAAAGGCAACGCAACGCACATTGCCATTCGGCTCGAGGCCGATCTGGCCGTGTCGCCGGAGCGAGCGTGGGAGTTGATCGCCCGACTGCTCGCGCGGCAGTTCGGGCCGCACTTGCGCGCCGGAAGCCCCGAACTGGTGGTGGGCGATCGGTGGTTGTGGCGTGTGCCGGCCGTTTTGCGCTTTTCGGGATACGGTGATGTCGGCGCGGTAGATTGGTTCGACGTGGACGCGCAGACCAGTCAGTTTGATCTGCGGCCCGGTCGAGTGGAAGAAGTGGCGCGGCGGGCGTTGGCATTGGCGAACACCATCCCGCCAGAGGCCGTTCCAGCGGAGTTCAAAGTTCCCGTTCCGGCGGCAGCAGCGCGGCGAAGCGTTACCTCATGGCTCATCGCCAATGTCGGCAATATGCTGATCGGTGGAGCGCCCCGCCTTATGGAAGGTGAGCCTCCCGTGTGGCAAGTTCCGGTAGTGATGACATCGGAGGGCCGGGAGATTGAAGTGGGCATCGTTGACGTGAATGCCCAGACCGGGAGCATGGCAGCGAGCGATGCGCTGATTGAACAGATATGGGAGAAAGCCCGTGCGTTTGGCAGTTCCGCACCGCCTTCAATGGGCTGAGGGATGCTGCCTGCCGGCCTGTGTAGAAATGGTTTTGGCGCAGACGAGATGGACAATGCTTATGCCCTTCTGAGGAGGAAGCGTTGATGATCGGCCAACCCTTCACAATCGCTACACCCTCACCGCCCGGCTCGGCAAAGGGGCGATGGGCACAGTCTACCGCGCCGCCGATTCGCAAACCGGAAACGAAGTCGCACTCAAAATCATCAGCCGCGACCTCGCCCTCGACCCCGAACTCATCGAGCGATTCAAACGCGAGGCCGAAGCCCTGCGCCAACTGCAACACCCCAACATCGTCGGCTTCGGCGATGCCTTTCAGCACGGCGAGCAGTACGTCATCGCCATGGAATACGTGCCCGGCGGCAGTCTGCACGACCTCATCAAACAAGGGCCGCTACCGATTGACCGCGCCCGCCAGATCGCCCTTGACTTATGCGACGCGCTCATCCGTGCTCATCGCCTCAACATCATTCACCGCGACATCAAACCCGAAAATGTTTTGCTGGCCGCCGACGGCACGCCCAAACTCACCGACTTCGGCGTGGCCCGCTTGGTTTCCGAAGGCAACCGGCTCACCGGCACGGGCACGCAGGTCGGCACGCCCTTTTACATGAGTCCCGAAGCGTGGGAAGGCAAGCCGCTCGATGCGCAGGCGGATATTTGGTCGTTGGGCATCGTGCTGTACGAAATGCTGAGCGGCGAAGTGCCCTTCGGCGGCGAGACGCTGGTGGTGGTGATGAACAAAGTGCTGACCACGCCGTTGCCGGAGCTGAAGACGAAGCGGGCCGATGTGCCGGAGGGGTTGACAAAAATCGTTGCCGGGATGTTGGCGCGGGACAAAGCGGTGCGTTATCAGACGATGCGCGAAGTGGCCGCCGACATTGAACGTGGGCAGACGGCCCGACCCCTCTCCGGCACGAAACCAGCTGAAGCCAAGTCACAGACGAAACCAACTCAGTGGCTGCCAATGGGAGTTGGACTTGGCGCAATCGCTGTGCTGGTAGCACTGGCAATGTGGCTATCTGGCCAGTTTCAGCAGGCACAGACTAACATGCAACAACTTGCGGAAACAGCGCAAGCAGTAGCGACGGCGGCCAATGCACACCAGATATCAGTGCGTTTGCAACACAATTACAGATCGCCACCCAAACACGGGCTACAGTAGTTATCGCGACACAAATGGCGAAACGGACAGAGTCGAAAGCGACCAGCGATGCACAGTCAACGATAGTTGCTCTCACACCATCGCGCACGCCAGTTCCAACAGCCACAGGCCCGACTCGGACGCCAAGTCCTATTGACAAGGGTGAAACAGTCCTTCAGGGCGGGATGTATGTATCGACAGCTTGGGTAGCCGCCTTCACCTTGACCTCGAATCACAGTTTACACAGTTCGTCGGTCTCAGTTGGTCGCCGGATGGCTCACGCATTGCCTTTGCCGCCTGCCCTCTTGACGAAGAGGGTAGCTTGCCGCGCGTTGGTTGGCAACCCTGCATGCACATCTACACGACAAGGCGGGACGGCACCGATGTTCAAGCTGTTGTCCGAATTCCAAACACCTATACTTACAACCCTACATGGTCGCCAGATGGAGAACTCATCGCTTATCATCACAGTTGTGGTTTGGGCATTGTCCGACCTGATGGGGCTGGCCGACGAACTCTCTTGGAGTCTAGTGGTTCATGGTGCTCACCTATGTTTGCATGGTCGCCCGATAGTCAATGGATTGCAATGCTATTTAGCGTACGCGACCCAACAACCGAAGTTGTTGATTCGCCCACTAGCGTCTGGATCATCAGTAGAGACGGTCGTAACTGGCGGCGAGTCTTCAACTCTGAATATACATTAGTGAATAACGTCATCGCATGGAGCCCGGACGGGAGAACCATCGCTGTGCAGACTGAGGCGAGTACGGCCTATCTTATCGAAGCAGATTGCAACGAAAAACCCAATGGCTGTGACGCTTCGTCACGCACTGTAATCGCAGATATACCCAAAGATTGGTTTTCGAATTTCTCTCCGCAGTGGGCTGGCGAGAACATTGCCGATGTTATGCTCTCTGCGGCCACTTCCACACCATAATTCATCGAACTGGTGAATTGCAAATGCCAGCTAAGCCTTCTACCGCTACCCCTTCACCGCTCGGGTTCAAACGGACCGCTCCGCGAAACGGATAAGCGGAACGCAACGGATTCCGCTTCAGTCCGTTTATCTGTTTCCCATCCGCTTGAGACCTGCGCCGCGTTTTTCAAACCCGTCCGCCCGACTTCAAACGAATTGCGCCGCGGAATTGAGCGGGGAGCGCGCGCCATCCCTCGGCCCTCTGTGATATGATCGTGCCATGACCACTGTTGCCCTGCCCCACACCGAGCCTGCCGAACAACGTACTGAGCATCCGTATGTCATCATCGTGAACGGGCAGGCGATGGTGCGCGGAAGCCGCATCGCTGTGCGCCTAATTGCCCAGATGCACCGCGAGGGCGACACCGTGGACGACATCCAGCGCAGTTATCCTCACCTCAGCGCGGCGGCGGCTCACGATGCCATTAGTTATTATCTCGACCACCGCGCCGAAATTGAAGAAGAGATCGCTGAACACCGTATCGAAAATGTTCTGGCCCGTTCCGGCGCGACAATGAACGAGCGCGGCTTCATCACCCTCCCACCCGCGCAAGCCAATGGCTGACGCACCTCGCCTCTTCATCTCACTCTACACCGATGAGGACATCACCAGCGAACTTGCACCCGCGCTCCGCGAGCGCGGCTTTGAGGCTCAGAGCGTTGCCGAGGCCGGGTTGCTCCACGCCGACGACGCGGAGCAGTTGGCATACGCCGCCGAGAGAGGCATGGCCATCCTCACCTGCAATGCCGAGCACTTCATTGCATTGGCTCAGCAATATGCCGAGTCCGGCCGCTTGCACTCTGGCATCATCATTTCTGCCGAACAATTCAGCCGTCGGCGTTTTGGCGAACTACTGAGGCTTGTATTGCGGTTGTTGAACGCCCTCCTCGCCGACGAAATGCAGAATTGCGTCGTCTATCTTCAACAGTTCAAAGAATGAACATCGACGACCGGCTCCTCAACTACGAAATCCTCGCCTTGCTCGGCAAAGGCGGCCTCGGCTCGGTGTACCTCGCCCGCGACGTCAACCTCGACATCAACGTGGCTATCAAAGTCATGCGCGCCGAAATCTCCGACAACGCCACCCATGCTTCACCGCCTCAAAGTCGGCGCGCGCGCCGCCGCCCGCCTCAAACACCCCAACCTGCAAACCGTGCATTACCTCGGGCGCGACCCGGCCACACTGATTGATTTTGTGGTGATGGAATATCTGCCCGGCGGCACATTGCGCCAGCGCATCGCCCTCAAACCCCTGCCCCTCGCCGAAGCCCTGGCCACCTTCACCACCATCTGCGACGCAGTGGACTTCGCCCATCAGCACGGCATCATTCACCGCGACCTCAAACCCGACAACGTAATGTACGACGCCGACGGCAAACTGGTCGTCACCGATTTCGACCTCGCCCGCATCACCGGCGAAGCCGGGCGCACCATGGCCGGGCAAGCGATGGGCGCCCTCCTCTACATCTCGCCCGAACAGGCTCGCGGCGACGACGTCACTCACGCCACCGACATCTACGCGCTCGGCGTCATTCTCTTCGAATTGATCACCGGCCGCTGGCCCTTCATGGGCAAGAACGAAATGGAGATTCTAAAAGGGCATCTTCAACAGCCGCCGCCCCTGCCCAGCGAGTTCAACGCCGATGCGCCGCCTCACGTGGATGAAGCCGTCCTGCGCGCGCTCGCCAAATCTCCCTCCGATCGATTCGGCACGGCGTGGGAACTGGCCTGCGCCGCCAACAACCGCCCCTGCGCCCCGCGCGGGGCGCCGACGACTCAAAGCGACCCCGCTCCCACCCCTGTCCCCGCAACGATCTACGTCCCGCGCAACGCCTCACTGCGAGTCGTCAACGGCCCCCTCGCCGGTCAGCGGTTCGACATCGGCAAAGGCGTCTCCATCGGTTTCGGCAAAAAGAAAAACGACATTCACCTCCCCGATGATTACGCCAGCCGCGCCCACGCCCGCGTCGATCAAACCGAGCGAGGCTACGCCGTGATGGATTTGAAAAGCGCCAACGGCACAAAAGTCAACGGCCAAAAAATCGAGCCATACAACCCCGTCGTGTTGAGCGCGAACGATCAAATCGAGATTGGCGAAACGCTGCTGGCGTTTGAGGTGGGGTAGCCCCGCCCACAAATGCTCGTCTCCGTCATCATCCCCAATTGGAACGGCGCGGCGCACCTGCCCGCCTGCCTCGACTCTCTTCGCGCTCAAACCTTCCGCAACTTTGAGATCATCGTCGCCGACAATGCCAGCGCCGACCACTCGCTCGCCCTCCTCGCCGCTCGCTATCCCGAAGTGCGTGTGATCGCGCTCGACCGCAACTACGGATTTGCCGGAGCGTGCAACGCCGGACTGCGCGCCGCGAAGGGCGAGATTCAGATTCTGCTCAACAACGACACCGAAACCGATCCGAACTGGCTGGCGGAAGTCGTCTCTGCGTTCGAGCGTCATCCGCGGGCTGGCATGATTGCCTCGAAGATGCTTCTCTTTGATCGGCGGGACACACTGCACACGTCGGGCGATTTGTACGGCAGAGACGGCGTCCCGAAGAATCGAGGGGTGTGGGAAAAAGACGATGGGCAGTACGGCGAAGGGCCGGTGTTTTCGGCCTGCGGCGGATCGGCGGCGTATCGAAAGATCATGCTCGATCAGATCGGCCTGCTCGATGAAGATTTTTTCTTTTCGTGCGAGGATGTCGATCTGGCATGGCGCGCGCAGCTCGCCGGATGGAGCGCAGTGTATGCGCCGAAGGCGGTGGTGTATCATAAACTCTCGGCCACCGGCGGCGGCGTCACGGCCAGTTTCCACGACGGGCGCAACTTTATTTTTTTGCTCGTCAAAGATGTGCCGGGGGTTGTGTGGCGCAAGCATTGGCGTGAGATAATCGGGGCGCAGTGGCGCATTGCGTGGGAGGCGCTCAGGGCTTGGCGCGGCGCGGCAGCGCGCGCCCGCTTGCGCGGCCAGCTCGCCGGAGTGTTGGCGCTGCCGATGCTGTTGAAGAAGCGCAAGCAAACACAGGCAACTCGCAGAGTTTCGGATGAGCACATCGAATCAGTTTTGAGTTAGAGTTGGAGTCTGGGAGCGGCGTCCAAACTCTAACTCCGAACTCCAACACCAATGGCCTCTATCTTTCTCTCTATCATCATCCCCGCCCACAACGAAGAAAGGCGGCTGCCGCCCACGCTGAAGGCAGTGGACGCCTACCTCGAAAAACAATCGTATGCCAGCGAAGTGATCGTCGTCGAGAATGGCAGTCAAGATTTGACGGCGGTGGTCGTCGAGGCGTTTGCCGCCGACAGCCCGCGAGTGAAATTGTTTTGCGAGGGCGGGCGCGGCAAAGGGCTGGCGGTGCGGCGGGGGATGTTCGAAGCAAAAGGTGAGTATCGTTTCATTTGCGACGCCGATCTGTCGATGCCCATCGAGGAGGTGGCCAAGTTCCTGCCCCCCGCGCTCGACGGCTACGATGTTGCCATCGGCTCGCGCGAAGCGCCCGGCGCGCGGCGTTATAACGAACCTGCCTATCGTCATTTTCAGGGTCGCGCGTTTAGCAACTTGGTGAAAATTTTTGCGCTGCCGGGTTTTGAAGATACGCAGTGTGGTTTTAAATGTTTCAGCGCGCGAGCCGCGCTTGATATTTTCCGCGTGCAGAAGTTCGACGGTATGAGCTTCGACGTGGAGGCATTGTTCATTGCCCGCAAACGCGGCTACAAAATTCTCGAAGTGCCGATTGACTGGTATTACCGCTCGGAGAGCCGCGTGCATCCCATCCTTGATCCGTTGCGAATGTTGCGAGATATTTTGGTGATCAGGAAAAATTGGGCGCAAGGGAAATACTCTCAAAGGATGAATTATGAAGGATGAATTATGAAAGTCCCCTTTCATCCTTCATAATTCCTAATTCATCCTTTTGTTATGCCTTCTCTCAAACTTGAACGCAAACTTCTTGCTCAAGGCTACTCCGTCATCGCCGGTGTGGATGAGGCGGGGCGCGGGGCGTGGGCGGGGCTGGTGGTTGCCGCCGCCGTTGTTCTACCGTTGGATCGCCCCGACCTGATGAAAGTCTTGAAAGGCGTGAACGATTCTAAACAGTTGACGGCGAAACAGCGCGAGAAATATTTTCATCTAATCAAAGAAGTGGCGTTGTCAGTCAGTTTAGGCGGGGCGAGTCCGCGCCACATTGATCGAGACGGAATCTTGGCGGCGACTCGCGCGGCGATGCGCCGCGCGGTGAGTATGCTCACTGTTCAGCCGAAAGCATTATTGATTGACGCGGTTGATCTTTCGCAAGCCGTTCCTCTCCATCAACTTCATCCTTATCACGGCGATTCGATCTCATTGACCATCGCCGCCGCGTCCATCATCGCCAAAGTGACGCGCGATGATTTGATGAAGCATTGGGACGAAGTGTATCCCGGATATTTTTTTGCCAAGCACAAAGGGTATGGCACAAAGTTGCATCAGGCGATGTTGAAGGAGAGAGGGGTGTGTGAGGCGCATAGAAAGAGCTTTAAGCCGATTAAGGAAATAGGGGAAGGAAGGGATGAGTAATGTTCCACCGTCGTTCGATTCGTTTGCAAAACTATGATTACACACAGGCAGGCGCGTACTTCGTGACGATATGCGCTCACGCCCGCGACTGTTTGTTTGGTGATGTAATAAATGGGGAGATGCGATTGAATGAATATGGGAAGACGGTTGAAGAATGTTGGGACGATATCGCCCGCCATTTCGATGATGTGGAATTGGATTCATTCACCATTATGCCGAATCATGTGCATGGAATTATTGTGTTCACCAACACCGTAGGGGCGGGGTTCCCCCGCCCTGATTCAAAATTAAAATCCAACGACGTGGACGCGGAGACCGCCGACAAGGGCGCGGAGACCGCCGACAAGGGCGCGGAGACCGCCGACAAGGGCGCGGAGACCGCCGACAAGGGCGCGGAGACCGCCGTCAAGGGCGCGGAGACCGCCGTCAAGGGCGCGGAGACCGCCGTCAAGGGCGCGGAGACCGCGCCCCTACGAAAACGCCGCACGTTGGGTAATGTTGTGGCGTATTTCAAATATCAATCCACCAAACGACTCAACCTCAAACGTAACACGCCCGCCTTCGCCGTGTGGCAGCGCAATTATTACGAACACATTGTTCGCGACGAGATCGATCTGAACCGTATACACGAATACATTCAATGCAACCCCGCGCGTTGGGCGGAAGATGAAAATAATCCAAAGAGAGTCAAATAATGTCTATTCCTATTTTGCGTGAAAAAGCCTCTCCCGAGCAAATCAAAGAAATGCTGAAAGAATATGAGACGATGATCAAAATCGTCGTAGACACTCGCCGCAAGATTATTGCGGGCGGCGGCGAAATGCACGCCGATTGCGAATCGGTTTTGTTAGATGACGGCAGTGAGCAAGACGATCTGTGGGGCGCGAATTGGTATCCTAAAGATCAGCGCATCGTATTTGAATCTCTGATCAACATCCGCCCACGATTAAACAATCGTGGCATTCTCATTCAGAGCGAAGAAATTCGCCAAGCCGTCGAAGAAGTCACGCGACGCTTGTTAAGAGATGTACAATGAAGAACCTTGAACGCAAACGCGAACGATATTTAAAAGACTCTTTGCCAAAACGCTTAGGCGGGCTTGCCGCATCTCTGGGACGTGTATCTTCATCGGCGAGATACGAAACAAGCACGGAGGGCGTCGCCGAGATGATGGAGGAGAGTCAGTATTACATCGAATGGACAGCCGCCGAAACAAAACCTGAAGTTGCGGCAGAGTTAGTAGATATACAAGTTGCCTTATCTATGTGGCGAAGAATTTGGATTGAAGCGCAACGCAACAAAAGTCAACGCGCTTTGCTTTCTTTCCACTCCAAAAAATGGTCGGATCAAGTTCTTGATTATTCGGGATTACTTAGCCAAGAAAGAACAACGCCATGAAAAAACATCTGTTAGTTTCCATTGTTATGTGTCTTGTGCTTGCCGCTTGCGCCGCGCCTGCAACGACAGTCGCGCCGCCACCAGCACCGGCAACACCCGCGCCGCCAACGGCTGCCCCAACGAACACTGCTGCGCCCGCGCCGACGGTTGCCCCGACGAAGCCGCCTGCGCCGACTCCGGCGCCCGATCTTTTGGTGAGTGATCTCGTTCCCAAGAAGGGCAAAGGGACTGCGCCGCAAGGCGCGGGCGGATCAGGTCCTTGGTCAACGCGCTTGATGCTTGCCACGTCGAAAGACGGTTTAACTTTCACGCGCACTAATACAGTCATTAGCGATCAGGCTGGCGTGCCAAATGTAATGCTCGATAAAGAGGGGCGTGCGCGAATCTATTACATTGATTTCGGCAACAACAACATTATCGCCGTTGCGATTCAAAAGAGCGCGAATGAATGGGTGCTGCGCAAAGTGAGCCTTGCTGGTTTGCCCAAAGGCAGTGACCCTGTTGATCCGACAGTTGTGTTGTTGTCTGACGGCAAGTATCGCCTTTACTACATGCAAGCCGAAATCGGCAAGAAGCCGACGATCTATTCGGCGATCTCGAACGACGGCGTGAACTTCACCAAAGAAGATGGCGAGCGTTACAACCCCAGCGATGTGTATGATCCCATCGTGCTGCAAACGAAAGATAGTTGGTTGTTGTGGACGGGACCCGACGGCAAACACTCGGCGAAATCAAAAGATGGTTTGAAGTTTGACGACACGGGCGAATTTAAAGTTGACGGCAAAACTTTTCACACTTGGGCAACTGTGTCCATCCCGGATAAGGGGTATCGCCTCTACGGTCAATTAATCGGACCCGGCTCAACGCCCGGCATCACCTCTGCATTTTCAACGGACGGCGTGAAGTGGGTAATCGAGCCCGGCACCAGACTCCCAGTGCAAGGAGCCGATCCCAAATTAGAGAAATCGGCTACGCCTGATCACGGCATAGTATTGTTGAAAGACAGCACCTACCTCATGGCGTATCTGGCAGAGATACCGTAGATCGATCTAACCTGTCAGGCTTTTGAGACCTGACAGGTTTTATGTTTGATGAAGATTGCCCTCATCCACGACTGGCTTAACCAGATCGGCGGCGCAGAAGATGTGCTGGAGACTTTGGTCGAGATGTTCCCCGCCGCGCCGATCTTCACCTCGATCTATTGGCGCGAGAAGATGCCCGCGCATTGGCGACGATGGAACATCAAAACGTCCTTCATGGATTCTCTGCCGCTTGTGCATCGCTTTCATCAACCGTACCTTTTCCTCTATCGCCTCGCTTTCCAATCCTTAGACCTCTCCGGCTTCGACATCATCCTCTCCAACAAAAGCGGCTTTTGCCACGGCGTGCGCAAGCCGCGCGGCGCAGCGCACATTTGCTATTGCCTCACGCCCACCCGTTACGTTTGGGGCTTCGACGAGTACGCCGCCCGCGAGGGGTGGGGGGCGACGTCCCGGCAGATTCTGCGCCCCGCACTGCAACTGCTCAAACAGTGGGACAAAGCGGCGGCGTCCGGCGTGGATCACTTCATCGCCATATCGTCGGAAGTTCAACGGCGAATTGCTCGTTTTTATGATCGCGAATCGATTATCATTTATCCGCCCGTGAACACAGATCAATTCAGGGTCGCCGACTCCGTTGACGATTATTTTCTCTGTCTCGGGCGGCTCATTCCCTACAAGCGAGTCGATCTCGCGGTGCAAGCCTGCACCGAACTCAACCTGCCCTTGCTTGTGGCCGGCGACGGGCGCGACCGCACGCGGCTGGAACGAATGGCCGGGTCTACGGTAAAATTCCTCGGGCGCGTGCCCGACGCCGATGTGCCCGCGCTCGTGGCCCGCTGCCGCGCATTCATCTTTCCGGGCCTCGAGGATTTCGGCATCGCGCCCGTGCAGGCCATGGCCGCCGGGCGGCCCGTCATCGCTTTTGCGGGCGGCGGCGCGTTGGACACCGTGATCGAGAGTCGCACCGGGCGGCTCTTCCACGAGCAAACCGTTCAATCATTGATTTCCGTTCTCAAGTCATTCGATCCCGGCCAGTTCGATCCGCAAACCATCCGCGCCCACGCCCTCAAGTTCGACCGAAAGGTTTTCGAGACTCAACTACGCGACTTCATCAATTCCGTCATTCGTCATTAGGCATTCGTCATTATGGAACTCCGCCTCTACCTCACCATTCTCCGCCGCTGGTGGTGGCTCGCCGCCATCCCGGCCATCCTCATCGGCGGACTCGGACTCGCAACTTACCACCGCCCGCCCGTCACCTTCGGCGCGACCGTTCGCTTCACTGCGTCACTGCCGCCCACCATCGCGGGCGCCGGCTTCGATCCGAATTACTATTCGTGGCTCACCTCGGAATACATCGTCGGCAGTCTGTCCGATTGGATCCGAACCGGCGCGTTCGCGCGGGCCGTGAGCGACGAGTTGGCGGCGCGGAACTATCCTATGTCGCCCGCACAGGCGCAAGCGTCGCTCGCCTCCGATTATGTCCGCAGTCAACTGATCCTCTATGTCAACGGTGCGAACTCGGCTGATGTCCACGCCATTGCCACCGCCGCCACCAACGTCCTCCAAACTCGCAACGCAGAAGCCTTTCCGCAGCTCGGCGGAGTCAACGCAGTGGTCAACGCCCTCGACGAGCCGAACGTTGGCGTCTCGTCGCCCGGCTTGCGCTCGATGCTCGATCTGCCCATCCGGCTGGGGCTTGGCCTCGCCGTCGGCCTCGCCCTCGCCTTCGCCGCTCACTACCTCGATCCCCTCATCCGCCGCAAAAGCGACGTTGAACTGCTCGGCCTCAAAGTGCTCGGCGAAATTCCAAAACAGTAATCAGTAGCCAGTAATCAGAACGCGCTTGCCAATACTGACTACTGGCTTCTGACTACTGACACCTGACTTCTGGTAAGATCACCCCATGCCTCTCTCCGAATACTTCCGCATCCTTTATCGGCGCGGCTGGATATTGGCGCTCATGGCTCTGCTCACCGCCGCCGCCGCGTTTGTGTTCAGCAAACTGCAAACGCCCGTCTATCAATCCACCATCCGCATCCTCGTCCAGCCCGCCCGCACCGACTTCGGCCTCACTCAATCGGCCAAGATTCTCCTCCGCTCTTACGTGGCGTGGATGGACACCGACCGCGTGGCCGCCGATGTGATCGATGCCATGCAGCTCGACACCGTGCCCGAAGCCCTGCGCGGCAACGTCACCATCGCCTCCGACGACTCGCGCTTCGTGATTCAGATTGACATCGAAGACGAAAACGGCGATCTCGCCAACGACGTTGCCCGCAAGTGGGCCGAGCTGTTCATCCAGTGGCGTAACGACGAGAATCAAAAACAGCGCAAAGAAGATCGGGTGGACGCCATCATCCTCGACGCGCCGCGCTACAGCCTCGACCGCCCGAAGACAAGCATCAACACGTTGGCCGGGGGCATTCTCGGAATCCTTCTCGGCGGCGTCATCGTCTTCGTCCTCGAATATATCGAGTCGTCCGTCATCCGCTCCGCCGCCGACATCGAACGACAATTCGCGCTGCCGGTGCTGGGAGCGATTCCGTCAGCCGAGAGGAAAAAGTAAACACAAAGACACCAAGACTTAAAGACACCAAGTTTAATTCTCTGTGCCTTTGCGTCTTTGTGCCTTCGTGGTAAATGCATGACCCCAACCTTGATCACCCTCACCGACCCGCGCTCGCCCGCCGCCGAAGCCTACCGCACCCTGCGCACCAACCTCACCTTCTCCAGCCTCGAGAAGCCGCTCACCACTTTGCTCGTCACCTCGCCCGCGCCCGACGAAGCTAACAACAAAAGCCTCGCCGTCGCCAACCTCGCCGTCACCTTCGCGCAGGGCGGGCGCAAAACGATTCTGGTGGATGCCGATCTCCGGCGGCCGGCACAGCACACCCTTTGGGGACTTTCGAACGAAAACGGATTGAGCAGCTTCGTCCTGAATGGCGGCGACCCCCCGTTGGCCGCCGCCCCCGGAGTCGCTGACCTGTGGATTCTTCCCTCCGGCCCCCTGCCTCCCATCCCCGCCGACCTCATCTCCTCCCGCAAAATGGATGAGGCCGTCACCGCCCTCAAACCCCGCGCCGACATCGTGCTCTTCGACGCCCCGCCCGTCGTCGCCGTCACCGACGCGGCTTTGCTCGCGTCGCGATTGGACGGAGTCTTGCTCGCGCTCTCCGCCGGACACACCCGCCGCGATCACACCGCTCAAGCCAAAGAACTGCTCGACAAAATCAAAGTGCGCGTTGTCGGCACGGTGCTGACGAATGCGCCAACCGATGCGAGCGTGAAAGGATATTGAGTTATCAGTGATCAGTAACTAGTAATTACCAATTACCAATTACTGATCACTGACCACTAGCCTCTGCATGAAGGGCCTAATCCTCTCCGGCGGCAAAGGCACTCGCCTCTATCCGCTCACCTACACCCGCGCCAAACAACTCATCCCCGTTGCCAACGAGCCGGTGCTGTTCCGCGTCATCCGCGCCATCCGCGATGCGGGCATTCACGACATTGGCATCGTCGTCGGCGACACTGCCGCCGAAATTCGGGAAGCCGTCGGCGACGGCTCACGCTGGGGAGTCGGCATCACTTATATTCCGCAATCGGCGCCTGCCGGGCTGGCTCACGCGGTGAAAGAGTCGCTCCCGTTCATCGGCGATGATCGCTTTGTGATGTTTCTCGGCGACAACGTGATTCAGGGCGGCATCAGTTCGCTCATCCGTCAATTCGCCGACAGCCATTGGAACAGCCAAATCGTCCTCACCGCCGTAAACGACCCGCGGCAATACGGTGTGGCCGAACTCAACGGCGATGGCTCGATCAAACGCCTCATCGAGAAGCCGAAAGAGCCGCCCTCGAATCTCGCCCTCGTCGGCATCTATATGTTCGACCGGCACATCCGCGAGGCCGTTCACGCCATCAAACCGTCATTCCGCAACGAGCTCGAAATCACCGATGCGATTCAATGGCTGGTCGATCAAGGCCACGCCGTGCACCCCTACATTCACAAAGGCTGGTGGATCGACACTGGCAAGCCGGGCGACATGCTCAACGCCAACGATCACGTGCTCGAAGAAGTGTCGCCGCGCATCGAGGGCGCGGTGGACGCCGCCTCGAAAGTGGATTTCCGCGTCACGGTGGAGAGAGGGGCAGTGATCGAGAACAGCGTCGTTCGCGGCCCCACCATCATCGGCGAGGATACCGTCATCCGCGATTCGTACATCGGCCCGTTCACCAGCATCTACCATCATTGCCTCATCGAGTTCAGCGAAATCGAGCACTCTATCGTTTTGGAGAACAGCAAAATCCTCGACGTGCCCTATCGCATCGCCGACAGCATCATTGGCCGCAATGCCACCATCACCCGCTCCGAGATCAAACCCAAAGCCATCAAAATGAATCTCGGCGATTACAGCCAAGTTGGCATTCTTTGAGATGAAAAACATCCTCGTCACCGGCGGGGCCGGGTTCATCGGCTCCAACTTTGTTCATCATCTGCTCGGCAAGCACGCCGGGTACAACATCGTCGTCTTCGACAAACTGACTTACGCCGGGCGGCTCGAAAACCTCAAGCCCGCCGAGGGCAACCCGCGCTTTGCTTTCGTGCGCGGCGACATCTGCGACGCGGGCGCGGTGACGGCTTCCATCCGCGAACATTCCATCGATACCATCGTCAACTTCGCCGCCGAGACTCACGTCGATCGCTCGATCATGGAATCGGACGCCGTCGTGAAAACCAACGTCAACGGCGCGCATGTTCTTCTCGAAGCCGCCCGCGAGTTTGAGATTGAACGCTTCCACCAAATCTCCACCGACGAAGTGTATGGCGCGATCCCCGCGCCCAACCGAAGCAAAGAGGGCGACCCGCTCGAGCCGCGCAGTCCGTATTCGGCGAGCAAAGCCGGGGCCGAGCATTTGGTGTACGCCTATTTTGTCACTTACGGTTTGCCCGTCACCACCACGCGCGGATCGAACAACATCGGCCCGTACCATTACCCGGAGAAGGCCGTGCCACTGTTCACCACCAACGCCATTGATAATCAGCCACTGCCAATTTATGGCGACGGCAAACAAATGCGCGATTATCAATACGTGCTCGATCACTGCGAAGCGATCGATCTGGTTTTGCACCACGGCCAGTTGGGGGAGATTTACAACGTTGGCACGGGCGTCGAGACTCACAACATCGACATGGCGCGCAAAATTTTGGATAGTCTCGGCAAGCCGCACAGCCTCATCACCCACGTCGTCGATCGCGCCGGGCACGACCGCCGTTACGCCCTCGACATTAGCAAACTGCGCGCTCTCGGCTGGACTCCCAGCCACAATTTCGATCAGGCCCTCGAACTCACCGTGCGCTGGTTTGTGGAGAACGAATGGTGGTGGCGGCCCATCAAAACCGGCGAGTATCTCGACTACTATCGAAAGCAATACGTCGAGCGCGCGGTGGCAAACTGAAGCGGCGCGGAAATTTCATTGACGCTCGTCCTCCCCGATGATACAATCCCCTCAAGCAGGCTAAGCCTCACTGCCCTAACTCATCGCGCCGACGCCCGGCGCGTTCTATTCTCTCCCCAAAGGAGTTTCACAACCACATGACCGCGCCCGCTCCCGCATTCGTTAAAGGCCTTGCCAGTGTCGTCGCCGCCCAAACTGCCCTCTCTTCAGTGGATGGCGTCAACGGCGTCCTCACCTATCGCGGCATCAACATTCACGACCTCGCCGGAAAAGTCGCTTACGAAGAAGTCGTGTATCTTCTCTTCTACGGCTCATTGCCCACTGTTGCCCAACTCGCCGCCTTCCAAAAAGAACTCGCCGCCAACCGCGAACTGCCCAAACCGATTCTCGACCTCATCGCCGCCGCGCCCAAAAACGCTGTGCCGATGGACACCCTGCGCACCGTCGTCTCGGCCCTCGCTTTTTACGAACGGGACGTGGACGACATCTCGATTGAAGGCACTCTCCGCAAAGGGATCCGCCTCACCGCGCAATTCCCCACGGTGGTGGCGGCCATTCACCGCGCCCGCAACGGCCAAGCCATCATCGCCCCCGATGCCTCTCTGCCTCATGCCGAGAACTTCCTCTACATGCTGCAGGGCGAAAAGCAAAGCCAACTGAAAAATGACGCGATGAATCTGTACCTCGTGCTGTTGGCCGATCACTCGCTCAACGCCTCCACGTTCACTGCCCGCGTCGTCTCCTCCACCAACGCCGATCTCCACGCCGCTGTCACCGCCGCGCTCGGGGCGCTCAAAGGCAACCTGCACGGCGGCGCCGCCGAAGCCACCATGAACATGCTCATCGAAATCGGCGCCCTCGACAAAGTGGATTCGTTTGTCGAACACGCCTTCGAAACGAAACGCAAGATCATGGGCATCGGCCACCGCATTTACAAAACCGGCGACCCGCGCGCCAAACATCTTCTCGAATGGGCGCGTTGCATGGAGGGCGACGATGGCAAAGGGCACAATTACGTGGATATGGCCGTCGGCGTGGAGCAGGCTGTCCTGCGCCACCGCGAACTGTATCCCAACGTGGACTTTTTCTCTGCGCCCATGCTGTACTACATCGGCATCCCGGTCGATCTCGATACGTGCGTGTTCGCCGTGTCGCGCGTGGCCGGATGGACGGCGCACGTGATCGAGCAATACAACGACTCGGCGCTCATCCGCCCCGCCGCGCAATACATCGGCGCAACCAACCAGCCGCTCACGCCGCTGGCCGACCGCAGATAACGAATGGCCGCTTCCCCCATCGGATCGTTCCCTTCGCAAGTGGGCGCGGCGCAGTTGGTGTGGCTCATCCGCGCCGCCGCCGAGGGCGAAATCTCGCCGCAGGATTTTGTCAAATCCTTCCGCGACGTTCACGAAGTGAACGAGGCCGCCGGGCGAATCCGATACGACTCCCGCGAACAGGCGCGGCTGGTTTGGGATGTGCTGTGGGAGTTGGAATACTACTCGCCCGACCCGTCGAAAGAGGAGAACCCCGAAGACTGGAACTCGCTGGAGACGGTGATGAAAACAGTGAAACGTTCGGCGGCCAAACTGGCCGAATTGCAGAAGTGAAAAGAGAAGCCCCGCTTTCTCGAGCGGGGCTTTGTTTTCATTCGTCGTCTCCGTCAGTCCGAAACTCTAAGTCGCACGACTTGATGTAGGCCACTTCCTTCTTGCTCAACCCATAAGCCATTCCGAGCAAATCATCAATCTGATCGATGATGGGTTTGCTCTTGCGTGGATAAAACTCTTGCAGAGTTATTTCCCCGGTTGGGTAACGGCTACGCTTGAGAATCGAATGTCTCTTGTAGTCGCGCATCAATGCCTTCACCAGTTTTTGGAGTTTCTCGTAAATGGGTTTGTGGCCAGCACTGTAAGTAAACGGAAACGAGGCGATCTCTTCGCGCATCAAGTGAAAGTCATCTGAATACAGACTCCAAAACCAGAAGAAGAGCGACGAATTGAGGATGGCAATAATCACATACTTCAACTCGCTGGATCGAGCCGAAAGATCGAACAGAGTTGTAGAACGCCCTGCCTCACCACCTTTGAGATACACAGGCGCAAAGTCGTAAGCCTTCAGCCAGTAGCGGCCGATGCCATGATAGAAGAAGGGCGCATCGCCGTTGAGACAATCCCCCACGCGGTTCTTCTTTGCTGATAGTTTTTGCAGAATCGCCCGCCCCATTTCATCGCCTACTTTCGGCCAGCCGAGGTTGCGCGGCAAATCGCTAATCTCGGCATAAGTAAGATTGGCGATCATGCGCAATTGTTCGCCCTCGTGCCAGCGGTTGAAGCGAGTGGATTTTAGGCGTAGTAGTGGCTCTTCAGAATCCGATTTTCTTCGGGCAAACAGTATCGTCACTCTCTGATCGACGTTCGGAAAAATCTTGGCCGGGCGTATCCCAAAGTTGGCGGCTGCGATATCGGAGAAATTGTCCTCGACCCATTTGCGAAGTTTGCCCATTCGCTCAGAGCATACAAGCGACAGCGGCACAATGACTCCCAGCCTGCCGCCGCGCGCAATTAACTTGCCGCTAATCTCCAGCATGTAGGCATAAAGATTGCCGGATGATCCGCAGACAAACTCCCTCTCATAGTAGCCCTTGGGCGATACGTCTACGTAGGGTGGATTGGAGAGGATGGCGTCGAAGCCCGGGTTTGCGCCCCATTGTGAGTTGACCAAATCGACGAAGACTTCGGGAAATTCCAGATCCCAATGGAAGAAGCGTTGCTCAGCGTGTAGTCTGCGTGATTGGTAAATAGCTTCACGATACTGCGGCGATATTCTTGACTCGTCTCCCATGACTGCGCTCAAGGCGTCTTGGCCGTACAACCGTAAAAAGTCCTTGGCATCTTTGATCCCAAATTGATAGCTCAGCCAGATATCCAATACGCGCTTGTAAGGCAGAATCTCCTTCTCGAACAAAGCGTACCTCTCGGCGCTCTGTTCAACTTCCTCCATTGTCGCGTCAGAAAGCGTAGCAATGTCGCGCATGAGCGACGTGGCGTTCAACATGCCTGAGAAGGCGCTGCCAAACAGATGCCCCTGCGACAACCCTTCGGCAACTCTTTTGCCATTGCGCGCCTTGGCAGGTTCAACTTCCAATTCTCTCTGAACGGTTTCCGCTCGCGTGCCAATGAGCGAATTGCCGTGGCGCAGGTGGTGATTCAAAAAAGACAACGGCGCTCCGATGGTAAATGAATCCAGCCATAACGCCAGTTTTGCCAACTCAACCGCCATCAGGTTGAGATCAACCCCGTAGATGCATCGTTTGATCACCATGCGCTTGAGCAAGTGTTTGTCGTCCAGTTGAGACAGGTCCGGGTCGATCCCCTGAGTGAGCAAGTTGTCGCAAATCTGTCGGCGCATTTGCTCAATCAGTTTTATGACGGGGTTGGCGGGATACTCGGAGAGCAACATAGCAAAGCGGTCGGTGAGATAGCCAACCGCTTCAACGAGAAAATGACCCGATCCCATTGCCGGGTCGCATACCCGAATATCCAACAGGGTGGAGATGGCCTGTTCACTCAGTTCTTTGAGTCTGTGTTGCAGATTTCGGTTCCGCGTGGGATTAGATTCTCGCTTCAATCGCTTGCGCGTACTTTCGAGTCCCGTTTGAATAGCCCGGAACCGATCTTCGCGGGCAGCTACAACGGGGCCGAGCGTGTTAACGACGATATGCTTGACCACATAGTCGGGGGTGTAGTACGAGCCGGTTGATTTGCGCTGGCCCTTGTCATTCACCAGAACTGCTTTGCCCTGCTCGATGCGGGGTTGAAATTCGAGCAGTCCTTCATAGATGCTTCCCAAATGACGCACGTCCAAATCTTTGTAATCTATGAAACTGGCCTGCTGAGTTGGGGTGCTGTAACGCCGGGCGAGCAAGTCGATGGCGTCAGCCAAATAGCGATCGGCTACTTTCAAGTCTTGCAGGGTCACAGCGCCATTGAGCGGCCTGTCCACAAACAACCCGCCATTGTAAACGGGCACACGCAAGGCAGGATCGCCCTTTGCCACCACCCGGAACAAACTTGCCAGGCTGTCCCAGATCAGCGTGCTGGTTTCGCCGAATGGCAGGCCGTCCGTTTTCTTTTGCGCGATGTTGCGGCACAGTTGCGCAAGTGACAACTGCCCATAGCCGATCGTGTCTTGCACCGGCAATAAGTTTCTCGACTCGGCGTAAAACAAGAATAAAAGGCGATACAGCACAACCAACGTCGCCTTATACAACATGGCAAGGGCTTCTTGTGATTCGGACTGGATGCCTTTTTCGTTTTGCCGCCAGGCTACAAACCCTGTGACGATAAGCGGCGCAACCTGCTCGAAGACCAGAGCCTTCAATTCATCTTGAACCTCGACGGCGTACTCCACGCTTTCGCTGAACACACGATCTAGAAAACTCTTGCCTGAAGTTGGATCGATCCGATACGACTCTTCGCGAAAGAACAATACGAACAAATCAAGCGCGATTTCGTTATCGGCTTCCAGAGCGGCAGATAGATCGATCTCCAAAAACGTCGTGGTACGCGAGCGCACACGTTGAGCATATAACCGCCATGTTTTGCCGTTGGTGAGAATTCCCCACGGTCGATCCGTGTTGACCAGATAGTTGATGATTTGGAAGCTAGGATTGGTATTGCTGAGTGCGTCGCGGGAATCGTCAGGCGACTCTGCATCGAGCGCACGCCCCCAATACTTTGCGTCACAAATCGCTGATGCCAGTGAATAGAAATCGGGCTTGTCTTTTTGGAGGTAAGCCCGTTTTTTGGTTTCAGCATCAGCGAACAGAGCATAATCAGGAGTGTTGCGTTTACCGCTCTTAGCGTATGTCGCTTGGGCGATAAACTCCCAACCGAGCGCATCGAGGATGGGGCGGATGAAATCACTTTCTGTCTGCGCCTCATTCCATTTGCTTGCTACAACCTTTGCTTGGGAATAGAGTTTTTTGATTTTGGCGAGGGTCGTCGTCAAATCTGCTTGCCATTCGGTCAACAGAGGCAGACGTTCCGTGAGATAGTGGGTGGCAAACAGATTCTGGTTGTTGACCGAATCTGGGAGGGCAATTTTTGTGGGCAGTGCGCTGTTTCTTTTGGCCATGATTGATTGCCTTGCAACGAGAGGCAGAGATCGAATAAAGAGCGGGCAAGCAACAACAATCAACTCTTACGCAACTTCTATTTCTCTCGCAATCTTACATCCAATCCACTGTAGCGTGTAGCCACTGTCGCGTTCTTCACCGCCATCGCAATCGCTTTGCGCGTGCCCACCAGCACGCATAGTTTCTTCGCCCGCGTCACAGCAGTGTAAAGCAGGTTGCGCTGGAGCATCATGTAATGTTGGGTGAGCATGGGCAATACCACCGCCGGATACTCCGACCCCTGACTCTTGTGCACCGACACGGCAAAGGCGTGCGCCAACTCGTCGGCCTCCAGCCAATCGTAGCTCACCTCGCGCCCCTCGAAATTGATCGTCAGCGTTTGCTCCTCGAAGTCAATGGCCGTCAGCCGCCCGATGTCGCCGTTGAAGGTGTCTTTGTCGTAGTTATTGCGCGTCGCCATCAATTTGTCGCCGGCGCGGAAAATGCGTCCGCCAATTTTGCGCTCGGCCTTTTTTGCTGATGCCGGGTTGAGCGCCTCTTGCAATCGCGCATTCAAGTTCGCCACGCCCACCGCGCCGCGATACATCGGCGAGAGCACCTGCACATCGTCAATCGCCCTCAACCCGAACTTCGACGGGATCCGATTCTGCACAATGTCCACCACCCAATTGGCCGCCTCCTCCGGGTCTTCGACGACGAACAGAAAAAAATCCGCATGGTAGGGGCGAGTCTCAGACTCGCCTCTGCTATCGGGGACGATCGGATTCTCACCGCGATTGATGCGGTGAGCGTTGGTGATGATCAGGCTGCCCTGCGCTTGGCGGAAGATGATCGAGAGGCGGGTGACCGCCGCCGTGTTCGAATCGATCACGTCGCGCAGAACGTCGCCTGCGCCCACGCTCGGCAATTGATCCACGTCGCCGACGAGCAACAGATGCGTGGCCGGATCGAGCGCCTTCAGCAAATTGTTCATCAGCAGAAGATCGATCATGCTCGCTTCGTCCACGATGAGCATGTGAACGGGCAGAGGCTTCTCTTCGTTATAGTTGAAACCGATCCCGGGCTGGAAGCCGAGCATTCGATGAATCGTTTTGGCGGCGCGGCCCGTGGCCTCGCTCAATCGTTTGGCGGCGCGGCCTGTGGGTGAGGCCAGCGCGTATGAATGCTTCGTCGCTTCGAGCACGCCGATGAGCGTTTTGAGCGCGGTGGTTTTGCCCGTGCCCGGCCCGCCGGTGATCACCGACACTTTGTTTTCCAGCGCGCGCCGGATCGCCATCCGCTGCTCGACCGAAAGTTCAACCTGGCCGGTCTGCGCGATCAATTCGTTCAAGTCTCTTTGGCGCAGATCGGCGAGGTGGGATGATGGCGACTGCATCATATTGCTGAGACGATTCGTCACGCCGATCTCGCCGTAATAAAACGGCGTGAGATACACCGCCTCTTCCTCCCGAACTTTCGATTCGCCCCCCCCTTTGATCTCGGCGATGCGCAGAGTCTCGCGTTTGATCCGATCTTCGGCGAGCAATCGCTCGATGGCCGAAGCGATGAGATCGGGCGGCACGGCGAGCAGTTCGGAGGCAGTGTCGGTGAGTCGTTGCACCGGGCTGTAAACGTGCCCTTCGTCGGAAAGTTCGCCGAGCGCGTGGGCCACTCCGGCCTCCACGCGAGAGGGGGCATTGGGCGGCAAACCGAGCTGGCGGGCGATCTTGTCGGCGGTCTTGAATCCGATCCCGTAAATGTCTCGCGCCAGCCGATACGGATCGCTCTTCACGATCTCCTGCGCCATGTCGCCGTACTGCTTGTAAATTTTCACGGCGAGGCCGGTGGATACGCCGTGCCCCTGCAGAAAGATCATCACGTTTTTGATGGCCTTCTGCTGCTGCCACGCCACTTCGATGATGGCCGCCTTTTTCGCGCCGATGCCCAGCACTTCGCGGAGTTTGCGCGGCTGTTCGTCCACGACTGTGAGAGTGTCGGCCCCGAACTTTTTGACGATTTTGGCCGCCGTTTTGGGGCCGACTCCTTTGATGAGGCCCGAGCCGAGATACCGTTTGATCCCCTCGACGGTGGCGGGCAGAATCTGCTCGCACCTTTCGGCTTTGAACTGTTTGCCGTATTGCGGGTGCGACGCCCACGCGCCTTCGAGGCGCAGGCTTTCGCCGGGGTTCACTTCGGGCAAGTTGCCCACCACGGTGAGCAGGTCGTCCTCGCCCGCCGCGAACGCGGTTCTCGGCCTCCCCGAGGGCCGGAGTCGGAGGACGGTGTATCCGGTCTCTTCACTGTAAAAGGTAATGCGTTCGACAATGCCTTCGAGGGAATCCATCGAAGGTAATTGTATAGGATTTAACAAGGTGTGGCCGACAGCTGCTTGCAAATTGTCGATCACCTTTCGTCAATTCCTTGCGATTCCGTAGTTAAGGCTATATAATCGCGGCATCCTCTAAACGGCACGGAGAAACAACTTAATGGAACAACAAGACAATACCATCGGGCAGGGGGCTGAGTCGGAACACCCGATGACTAGCCTCCTCGACGCTGATCTCGGCATGAGCCAGATTTCGCGGGGAGACATTCTCGAAGGCAAGATCACCAGCATCACTCACTCTGAGATTCTTGTGGACGTGGGGTCGAAGAGCGAGGGGGTGATCACCGGCCGGGAACTCGAGTCGCTGGACAACAAAGCCAAGAGCGAATTGCAGGTGGGGCAGGATGTGCTGGTGTATGTTGTCAACCCGGAAGACGAGAACGGCAACATGCTGCTCTCGCTCACCCGAGCCCAACAGGAGCGCGATTGGCGCGACGCCGAACAACTTCTCGAATCGCAGGAAGTGTTCAAGGGGCAGGTGGCCGGGTTCAACAAAGGCGGCTTGATCGTTAAGTTGGGGCGGGTGCGCGGGTTTGTCCCGGCCTCGCAAATGAGCGCCCAGCGCCGCCGCCGCGCCGAAGGCGAAACCCCCGATCAGAAATGGGGCAAAATGGCGAACGAGCCGATCATGGTCAAAGTGGTCGAGGTGGATCGCGCTCGCAACCGGCTGATCTTCTCCGAACGCGCCGCCGCCAAAGAGACTCGCGAAGCCGAACGCGAGCGCTTGCTTTCCGAATTGAAGGAAGGCGATGTGGCCGAGGGCCGGGTGATCTCCCTCGCGCCGTTCGGCGCGTTTGTGGATGTGGGCGGGGCCGACGGCCTCGTTCACCTCTCCGAACTGACGTGGAAGCGCATCGAACACCCCAACGAGATTCTCAAAGTGGGGCAGATCGTGAAAGTGCAAGTGCTCAGCGTGGACAAAGATCGCAAACGCATCGCGCTTTCGATGAAGCGGCTCGAAGATGATCCGTGGTCGCGCATTCTTCAACAATACAAGGTGGGGCAATTGGTGGAGGGCACGATCACTAAACTCACTAAGTTCGGCGCCTTCGCTCGCATCAAAGGCAACGAAGAAATCGAAGGGCTGATCCACGTCTCCGAACTTTCCGACTCGCGCATCGGCCACCCCAAGGACGCCGTGCAGGAAGGGCAGACGTACACCCTACGTGTGGTGAAGATCGAGCCGGACAAACGGCGCATCGGTTTGAGTCTGAAGGAAGTGGGGTCGGCGCGTTACGCCGACAGCGATTTGGCCGATGCCATTTTGCCCGGAGAAGACTCGCCGGGCGACGAGTGAATAATACGATGATTACCCTCGCGCGCGGGCAAACCCCGCGCGCGATTGTTTGTGCAGGTTTGTTAGAGTTCTGTAAAATCTATCTTATCCATCCTTTTGGCTAGTCAGAGTCGGGATGATTGGGGGTAAAATAATGGCATCCGACTGAAGAGTTCTGCACAGCGGTAGTGGAGGATTAATCCGTGAGCGATAAATTACAGCGCTTCACTCAGCGAGCGCGCAAAGTATTGAGTCTGGCTCAAGAAGAAGCCGAGCGCATGAAGCACAACTATATTGGCACAGAGCATTTGCTTTTGGGTTTGCTGCGCGAAGAAGGCGGAGTGGCCGGGCGTGTATTGCGCGAACTCGGACTCGAGCAGCGGCGCGTGCAAGAAATGGTCGATCGGTTGAGCGGCCCGGCGCGGCGCGCTAAGCCGGGCAAAGTTGAACTAGCGCCCAGCACCAAACGCGCATTGGAATTGGCGATCGATGAAGCGCGGCGAATGGGACAGCATTACATCAGCACCGAGCATCTGCTGTTGGGATTGGTGCGCCACAACGAGGGCATGGCCGTCGATGTGCTGAACAAACTCGGCGTCTCCCCCGAACAGATTCGACGCCAAACCCGCCGCATCCTGCAAGAAGATCCTCAACAACCTTCGCAGTCTGCCCCCTCAACGCAGAAACAACCCGCTGGCGCTCCCGCCGAAAAGAAGAAAGAATCCAAGAGCAAAACCCCGTTAGTGGATCAACTTGCCACCGACCTCACCGCGCTGGCCGAAGACAGCAAACTCGATCCGGTCATTGGCCGCCAAAACGAGATCGAGCGCGTCATTCAGATTTTGGCTCGCCGCAACAAAAACAACCCGGCGCTCATTGGCGAACCGGGCGTGGGCAAAACCGCCATCGTCGAGGGCCTCGCCCAGCGCATCATCGTCGGCGACGTGCCCGAACCCCTGTTGGGCAAGCGCGTCCTTCAGCTCGACGTTGGGTCATTGGTGGCGGGCACTATGTATCGCGGCCAATTCGAAGAGCGCCTCAAACGCGTCATCGAAGAAATCAAACAATCGGCCTCCATCCTCTTCATCGACGAAGTGCATATGCTCGTCGGCGCCGGGTCAGCCGGGTCGTCGGTGGACGCCGCCAACATCCTCAAGCCCGCCCTCTCGCGCGGCCAAATTCAAGTGATCGGCGCGACGACGCTCAACGAATACCGCAAACACATCGAGAGCGACGCCGCGCTCGAACGGCGCTTCCAGCCGGTGAACGTCGATGAGCCGAGCATCGAAGAAACGATCAGCATCCTGCACGGGATCCTGCCCCGATACGAAGAGCACCACAAACTGACCATCACCGACGAGGCCGTGGACGCCGCCGCTCATCTTTCGGCGCGATACGTGCCCGACCGTTTTCTCCCCGACAAAGCCATCGACTTGATCGATGAGGCCTCATCGCGGGTGCGCATGTACAAAAGCCCCGAAGCCAAAATGTTCAAGCAGACGATGGGCGATCTGAAATTGGTGCGCGAAGAGCGCGCGCTGGCAGTGGAAGAGGCTCGATACGACGACGCCCGCGAGCTGCTCACCCGCGAGCAGGAACTCGAAGAGAAGATGAATCAACTGCGCGCCGGGTGGAACCGCGCCGTCACGCCAAGCGTCACCGCCGCCGACATCGCCGAAGTGGTGGGCATGTGGACGGGCATTCCGGTAACGCAGATCGCGCAAGAAGAATCGGAGCGGCTGCTGCAAATGGAAGAGGCCCTGCACAAGCGCATCATCGGGCAAAGCGAAGCAGTGGTCGCCATCGCCCGCGCTGTGCGTCGCGCCCGCGCCGGCCTCAAAGACCCGCGCCGCCCCATCGCCTCGTTCATCTTTCTCGGCCCCACCGGCGTGGGCAAAACTGAACTCACCAAAGCGTTGGCCGATTTCATGTTCGGCAGTGAAGATGCCCTCGTTCAACTCGACATGTCCGAGTTTATGGAACGGCATACTGTGTCGCGGCTGGTGGGCGCGCCGCCCGGTTACGTGGGCTATGACGACGCCGGGCAGTTGACCGAATCCCTGCGCCGCCGCCCGTACTCGATTGTAGTGTTCGACGAGATCGAGAAGGCCCACCCCGAAGCGCACAACATGCTGTTGCAGATCATGGAAGAGGGCCAACTCTCGGACGCGCGCGGCAAGAAAGTCAGTTTCAAGAACGCTATCATCATCATGACCTCGAACATCGGGGCCGATATGATCAAGCGCCAAGCGGCGTTGGGTTTTGCCGTGAAGCGCGACGAAGCGTCCACCGAGAAGCAAGAATACGACACGATGCAGAAGAAGTTAACCGATGAGCTCAAGCGAGCCTTCCGGCCAGAGTTCCTCAACCGTGTGGACGGCGTGATCGTCTTCCGCTCGTTGAGCAAAGCGGAGATCGTGCAGATCGTCGATCTCGAACTTGATAAAGTCCAACAGCGGCTCGACGATCATGAGATCAAGATGGTGGTGACCGATGAAGCCAAAGGCTATTTGGCCGACACCGGCTACAACCCCGATTACGGCGCGCGGCCACTGCGCCGATTGATCCAAAGCAAAGTTGAAGACAATGTTTCGGAGACTCTGCTGCGGAGCAAACTGGGGCCGGGCGGCATCGTATTTGTGGAAGTCGCCGATGGTGACATTGTGGTGCGCGCCGAGCAGCCAGCCGACGGCGGCAAAGCCGAGCCGGAAGTGGAGGATGCCCTGCCGACTTTGTAAGCGGTGGCGGCTTCCCTTTTGTTGCGCCGTAGAGACGTTGCACTGCAACGTCTCTACTTTTTTGCCTTATAATCACGCCATGCCAAAAACGAGAACGCAGTGGGTTTGCCAAAACTGTGGCCGCACGACTCTGCGCGAGATGGGCAAGTGCCCGCAGTGCGGCGAGTTCAACACGATGGTGGAGACGGTGGTGGCCGAAAGCCCAAGAGGCGCCGAGCGCCGCGCGCACGGCGTGCCGGCCTCGCGCCCGCAAAAGTTGTCGGAGATCGAGGGCGACGCCGAAGCGCGATTTCAACTGCCCATCGAGGAATTTGCGCGGGTGCTCGGCGGCGGCATTGTGCCGGGCTCGGTGGTGCTGGTGGGCGGCGACCCGGGCATCGGCAAGAGCACGTTGCTGTTGCAGTTGGCGGCGATCATGGCCGAGAGGGGCGGGCCGGTGTTGTATGTGTCCGGCGAGGAGTCGGCGCGGCAGATCAAAATGCGGGCGCTGAGGCTGGGGTCGGGCGGCGAGTCTGGCGCAACGGTGTCGGCGCCCCTTTCCGAGAATCTGCTGTTGCTCAACGAGACCAGTCTCGATTCGATCATCGCTCATGCCGAGTCGGTCAATCCCAACTTGCTGATCGTCGATTCGATTCAGACGACGTACACCAGCGAGATCACGTCGGCGGCGGGAAGCGTGAGTCAGGTGCGCGAGTGCGCCCTGCGCTTGACGAATGTGGCGAAAGCCAGCGGCATGGCGGTGTTTCTCATTGGGCATGTGACGAAAGAGGGGGCGATTGCCGGGCCGCGCGTGCTGGAGCACATCGTGGACACGGTGTTGTACCTCGAGGGGGATCGCTATCAGTCGTATCGGCTGTTGCGCGGAGTGAAGAATCGCTTTGGGGCGACTTCGGAAGTGGGTGTGTTCGAGATGCGTGGCAGCGGGATGATCGAGGTGACGAATCCATCGGAGGCGTTCTTGGCCGAGCGGATGGTGAATGCGCCCGGATCGGCCATTGCCGTGACGATGGAAGGGACGCGGCCACTGTTGGTGGAAGTGCAGGCGCTCACCAGCCCCACCGCGTTCGGCAACCCGCGCCGCACGCCCAACGGCGTGGATTTCAATCGGCTGCTGCTCGTCACCGCCGTGCTCACCAAACGGATGGGGCTCAAACTTTTCGATCAGGACGTGTTTGTGAATGTGATCGGCGGCTTGCAAGTGGAAGAACCGGCGGTGGATTTGGCGATGGCCGTTGCCATTGCCTCGTCGGTGCGCGATTTGCCCGTGCCCGCCGATTTGGCGTTGGTGGGCGAGATCGGGTTGTCGGGCGAACTGCGAGCGGTGGGTCAGACTATCGCCCGGTTGAAAGAGGCCGCCAAATTGGGATTCCGCCGCGTGGTCATTCCGCGCTCGGTGCGCCGGGGCGAGCCTCTGCCGCACGACATTGAGATCATTCAGGCACGCTCGGCGCGAGAGGCCATCGACATTGCCCTGAAGAGTTCGCCTTCATGAGCATTTGCTAAGTTTGCTCGCGGCATTTTTGACTTTTGCTATGCCGTGTGTTAAGATTACGCGCAGGTCATACTGGTAGTCTGCACTCATCAGTTCATTCTGAGTTGGGCTTCGTTATTTTGCGACAGGGGTGGCGGACGGGACGCCGCCCCCGAGTTCGCTTTGACTGAGGCGAGAGACCAGTTGGTTGATCGCCTTTTTGTTTCCTTTCATAGACTCATATGAGTATCGAATTCATTCTTCGATTGATCGGTTTGGTTGCTTTTGCCGTCGGTGGAGGCTATCTGGGCATTGTGATCTCCGGGGCCGCTGAGGAGCCTCCGGAGTTATGGGCGTCGGTGCTGGCGGCTGTGGGAGCGCTCATTGGGCTGGTGATTACGCCCTACCTCACAACCCGCCCGGCCCGTTACTTGCGAAACTTGGCGAGCAGGCTGCCCAGTCAAACGTTGGTGGTGAGTATGGTTGGGCTGGTCGTAGGGTTGATCATCGCCGCACTGCTGGCCCTGCCCCTTTCGCTCCTGCCGAGTCCGCTCGGCCAAATCTTGCCTTTTGTGGGAGCGCTGGTCTTTTCTTGGCTTGGCATTTCCATCTTCGTCATCCGCGAACACGATATGTTCGCCCTCTGGCGCGATCGTGTGCCCGGCCCCCAGCCCGCCGACTCGTCGGCCACAAACAACCACTCGTCCAACGTGATCCTTCTCGACACCAGCGTCATCATCGATGGGCGCATCGCCGACGTGAGCCAAACCGGATTTCTCGCCGGGTCGCTCCTCGTCCCCCGCTTTATTCTGAACGAGCTTCAACACATTGCCGATTCGCCCGACGCGCTCCGCCGCAATCGGGGGCGGCGCGGGCTCGACATCCTCAACCGCCTGCAAAAAGAATCGGTGGTGCCGGTGCGTGTGACCGATATGAACGTCGAAGGCGTGCGTGAAGCCGACGACAAATTGGTGATTCTGGCGAAGCAGCTCCGCTGTGCTATCCTCACCACCGATTACAACCTCAACAAGGTGGCCGGCATTCAAGGCGTCACCGTGCTCAACATCAACGATCTGGCGAACGCGGTGAAAGCCATTCTCCTGCCCGGAGAGAATCTGGCGGTGAAAGTGATTCAAGAGGGCAAAGAAGTGGGCCAGGGCGTGGGCTACCTCGACGACGGCACGATGGTGGTGGTCGAGGATGGCCGCCGCCTGATCAATCAGCAAGTGGATGTCGTCGTCACCAAAGTTTTGCAAACCGCCGCCGGGCGCATGATCTTCGCCAAACCCGATCGCTCGTAAAGGATGAACGACGAAGGATGAATGCGGAAGATTCATCCTTCATCCTTCATCCTTCATCCTTCTCCATGCCTCTCGTCGTCTACAACACCCTCTCTCGCAAAAAAGAAGACTTCAAGCCCATCGCCGAGGGCCGCGTGCGAATGTATGTCTGCGGCCCCACCGTGTACGATTATTCGCACATCGGCCACGCCAAAACCTATGTGGCCTTCGACACCATCGCCCGCTACCTGCGCTGGCGGGGCAACGCCGTGCGCTACGTGCAGAACATCACCGACGTGGGGCACTTGCTCGACACCGGCGAAGACCGCATCCTCAAAGGCGCGGCCCGCGAGCGCGTGGAGCCCATGGAAATCGTCGAGCGATATACGCGCGCCTACTTCGAAGATATGGACGCGCTCGGCGTCCAACGCCCCGATATTTCGCCTCGCGCCAGCGCTCACGTTCCGGAGCAGATCGAAATCGTCAAAACCCTGATCGAAAAGGGCAGCGCCTACGAAGCCGACGGCTCAGTGTACTTCGACGTGTCATCGTTCCCCGCCTACGGCAAACTTTCCGGGCGCAAAATCGAAGAACTGGAAGATGGCACGCGCGAAACCGTGCGCGGCGAAAAACGCCACCCCGAAGATTTCGCTTTGTGGAAGAGCGCCGCGCCCGAACACATTCTGCGCTGGTCGAGCCCGTGGGGATGGGGCTTTCCCGGCTGGCACATCGAGTGCACGGCCATGTCCACCAAATATCTCGGCGAGACGTTCGACATTCATGGCGGCGGCGTCGATAACATCTTCCCGCACAACGAATGCGAGATCGCCCAAAGTGAAGCCGCCACCGGCAAACCCTTCGCCAACTATTGGCTGCTCACCGGCTCGCTCACCGTGGACGGCGTGAAGATGAGCAAGAGTCTCGGCAACTTCGTCACCATCAAAGACTTGCTCAAGAAACATCGCCCCGAAGCCGTGCGCTTCTTCGTCCTCTCCGGCCACTATCGCAGCCCCATCGATTTTTCGAGCGAGGCATTGGAAGCCGCCGGAAAAGGATGGGAGCGGCTCACCGCGCCCGCCTTTGCCGTGCGCGAACGTTTGCGCTCGCCCGACCTTCCGGCCGGCAGTGACGCCGCCATGCTCAAAGTGGCCGAAGAAGCCCGCGCCGCTTTCGTCTCGGCAATGGACGACGACTTCAACACCCCGCTGGCAATGGCCGGGCTGTTCGACTTCAATAAGATCATCAACACCCTCCTCAACGGCGACGCGCCCATCCTGCGCGGCACGCTCGAAGCCATCGACTCGTTCTACCGCGAGACCGGCGGGCAAGTGCTGGGCGTGATCCCCGAAAAGGCCTCCTCGGCGGCCAACGGCGAGCGCGAAGCCGGGCTGATCCGACTGCTCATCGAACTGCGCGCCGAGGCCCGCAAACGAAAAGACTTCGCCGCCGGCGACTCCATCCGCAAACGCCTCGCCGATCTCGGCGTCACCCTCGAAGACGGCAAAGAGGGAACGACGTGGAAATTATGAAGGATGAGGGATGAAGGATGAATCTTGACTCGCCCTTCATCCTTTATCTTTCATCCTTCATCCTTTGTCAGAGTTTCTCTACCGCCGCCACGTCGTCCTCGAAACCCTCCGCGCAGGCCGCCGCGAACTTCGGCGGCTTTTGCTTGCCGCCGACTCCCACCGTGACGCTCTCCGCGATGTGTTGGCCGAAGCCCGGCGCCGCAAAATAAAAATCGAACAGCGCCCGGCGAAAGAACTCACCATCCTCACTCACGGCGAGACTCATCAGGGCGCAGTCCTCGAAGCCGGCCCGTATCGTTACGCTGAGTTCGATGATCCGCTCGCCCGCGCCCGCGCCGCGGACGAGCCGCCTCTGCTGTTGCTCCTCGATCAAGTGCAAGACCCGGCCAACGTGGGCCGCCTCCTCCGCACCGCCGACGCCTGCGGCGTTCACGGCGTGTATCTGCCCGATAAAGGCAGCGGCGAGATCACCCCGGCAGTGGTCACCGCCTCGATGGGCGCGAGCGAACATATGCTCATCGTTCGCGCCGGCAACATGGCCCGCGCCATCGACGCGCTCAAACAAGCTGACGTGTGGATCGCCGGACTCGACCTCTCGCCGCAAGCTCAGCGGTTCGACCGAGTCGATCTCAACCGCCCGCTCGGCATCGTCGTCGGCAACGAGGGCGCGGGCATCCGCCGCCTCGTCCGCGAAAAGTGCGATATGCTCCTGCGCCTGCCCATGCGCGGGCGCGTGCAATCGCTCAACGCCGCCATCGCCGGCTCCATCGTGCTGTACGCCGCCTGGCAGGCTCGCGGCTTCGACTCCCCACAACCCCGATGAGAATCATCTCCACCGATCCCGCCCAACTCCACCTCGAAGGCCGCATCGTCACTCAACGCGGCTGGCTTGCGTGGGGCTTCCTCTTTTTGCCCGGCATGATCGCGCTGCTTCTTCTGCCCGAAGCCAACCGCTTCATTGGCCTCATCGTGTGGATGGCGATCTGGCTCGCCCTCGCCTTCGTCCTTCCGCGCTGGCTCGGCCAACTCGTGCGCGTCACCATCGACTCGAAAGCGCGCGCCATCGTGTGGACTCGCGATGGGCAAATCACGCGCACCGTGCCCTTCGCCGACGTGAAACGACTCGAAGTCGCGTCACTATCCATCGCCGCGCGCCCCTACAAAACTTTTCAACTCGCCGCCGTCCTTCACAGCGGCGGGCAAATCACGCTCGCCGTCTCCCCCAGCGAAACCGAAATCAAAAACGCTCTGCAGCTCGCGCGCCAACGATTGCGCTAACGATTGTGGTATATTGCGCGCCGATGCGACTGTTCATCGTTTCGCTGATCCTTTTGGCGACCGTTTCCTGCGCCGCGCCCGCGCCCGCGCCGCCGCCCACGTGGACTCCGCCACCCACCCAGCCCATCCCCACTCAACACGCGCCAGCCTCATTCCAACTCACACCCCTCCCCACGCGCACTCGCTGGCAGTTTGGCGAACTCTTGCCATACACCACGCAATCGGGCGACACACTCAAAGCCGTCGCCGCTCACTTCAACACCGATCCCGATTCCATCCGGCAAGCGAATCCGAACGCCGCACTGCCCGATGGCGCGATGCTCGATCCCGGCCAACCCCTGAGCATCCCGGCCAATTACGCGCCGCTCACGGGCACACCATATCGCATCATCCCCGACAGCGAACTCGTGTGGGGCCCCGCTCAAAAAACTTTTGTGTTGAAGGCAACCATTTTGGAGCACAACGGTTTCCTCAGCCGTTACTCGGAATATGCCGAGGAGAAGACTCGCCCGAGTTGGGAGATCATCGAGCGCGTCGCCCGCGACTATTCGATCAACCCGCGTTTATTGCTCGCCCTCGTCGAGTATCGATCCGGCGCGCTCACTCACCCCAGCGTTCCCGGCTTTACATACCCTCTCGGATACGAAGACCCGTTGCACACCGGCCTGCACAAGCAGTTGGTGTGGGCCGCCGAACAACTCAGCCGGGGCTACTACGGCTGGCGGCACGGCACGATGGTGGAAGTGATGGCCGCCGACGGAATGGTGGAGCGCATTGACTTTTGGCAGAACGCGGGGACGGCGTCCCTGCACACGTTGTTCGCCGCGCTCCTGTCTGCCGATCAATTCGAAGAGGCGGTGTCCCCCGAAGGATTCGGCGCAACGTATCAGAGTCTCTTCGGCGATCCGTTCAAATACGAAGTGACCCTTTTTCCGGCAGGGAGCCGCCAGCCCGATCTCATTCTTCCGTTTCGCGCCGGGCGCACTTGGAGTTACACGGGCGGACCGCATCCGGTGTGGGGCGACGATACTCCATGGGGGGCGCTCGATTTCACGCCGCCTGCGGTGGGCATTGGTTGCGGTTATTCGAGCGAATGGGTGGCGGCTATGGCCGACGGAGTGATTGCGCGGAGCGATGAAGCGGCGGTGGTGCTCGATCTCGATGGCGACGGGGACGAGCACACGGGCTGGATCATCTTTTACTATCATATGGGATTGGATGCGTTGCCGCCAGTGGGGAAGGTTGTGAAAATGGGCGACCCGCTCGGGCACGGCTCATGCGATGGCGGGCGCGCGACCGGCACACACGTTCACGTGGCGCGGCGCTATAACGGCGAGTGGATCGCCGCCGACGGCTTGATGCCGTTTGTGCTCAGCGGCTGGACAGCGCACGTGGGCAGTGAGCCGTACAAAGGCACGCTCACTTACGATTTGCCCGCGCTGAGAATTGAAGCCTGTATCTGCGTGGCGGCCAGCAACGCGGTGACGCGCTAAAGGCTCAGTCGGCCGCGCTGGCGGCCAACTCCGGCTTCGCGCGCGCCTTCACGTTCACCACGACGATGCCGCCGACAATGAGCAGTGCGCCGACGATCAATCGCCAATCGGCGACTTCGTTCAGAAAGATGATCCCCAGCGCGAGTCCGATCACTGGGAAGACGTAGGTGACCAGCGACGCGCGAGTGGGGCCCCACACGTTGTTGAGATAGAAGAATAGCAAGTAGGCCGTGCACGATCCCAGCACGCCCAGCCACACGACGGCGAACCAGCGAAGCCAGCTCGAAGGAAGTATGAGCGGCTCGACCGACGGGTTGATCCTTGAAGCAATGGGCGTGGCAATTCCGATCACGATATCGGCAATGAGCAAGACCATTGTGGACTGCACGACCGGCGATTGCCCTCGCAGGTATTTCCGGGCGAAGGTGAGCGCGGTGGCATATGACACAGAAGCGAGCAGCACGGCCAGTTGGCCGGGAAGTGTTCGGAAACTCAAATCGTTGGCGAGGTCTCGGCTCATCAAAATGATGATACCGATGAAGCCCACCACAAGCCCGGCGATGCGCGGCGCGGTGATCTTTTCGTCGTGCAGCCAGAAGTGGGCGATGACGATGGTGAAGAGCGGGACGGTGGCGTTGAGGATGGAAGCCCAGCTGGATGGGATGGAGGTTTCCCCCCACGTGATGAGCACAAAGGGCAGGGCGGTGTTGAAGACGCCCATGAAGCAATAGGCCAGCAAAATGTTGCGCTGGCGCGGGAACGCCAGCCCTTGCCAGCGCATGACGATCAGCAAACCGATCAGCCCGAACAGCAAACGGAAGCCCACCAGCATGAATGAGCCGAAGGGTTGGTCGGCGGCGTCTGCCGGGTTGGGTTGCACGGCGATCTTGATCCACAGGAACGACGATCCCCAGATCAACCCCAAGAGCGTGAACGCGCTCCACTCTTTCAATTTCATGATGGCACCTCGTTAAAAGTGAAACGCCGGGTTGCGGAACAACACGGCGTCGTTTTATCGCCGGGTTCGCGTTGGCGTTTTCGTCTTTGCTTTGCCGTTGGGCGGCGCGGTGCTGATGGGCGCGTTTTCCTTGAGCGTCGATAGGGCGATCATCGTGACGCTGCGAAGGATAGTGACTTGAGCGCGGATGCGGTTGATCACTGCTTGCAGTTCATCGGCGCTGCCAACGCGCGTTTTGATGATGAAGCAATCTTCTCCGGCGACGCTGTACAACTCCAGCACGTCGGGGTCGCGGCTGATGGCTTCGATGCCGGGATCGTGTTTCTCGTCGTAAGCGACGGTGATGCGGATGAAGGCAGTGAGGGTTTTGCCCAGAGCAACCGGGTCCACCGTCACCGTGTAGCGTTGAATGACTCGGCGCTGTTCGAGTTTGCGGATGCGCTCGAAAACGGAAGGCGCCGAGAGTCCAACGGCGGCGGCCACCGCCGCGTTGGTCATTCGCGCGTCTTGCTGAAGCAGTTCTATGATTTTGAGGTCGGTCTCATCCAATGCAACTGTCGCCATGCGTTATCGCGCCATGAGGGAGAGGACGATGACGGCGATGGGAATAAGCATCCAGACCAACTCGCCGAGCGGCGTTGCGCCAAACGCGGTGAGATCCGGGCGCTCGTGAGGCGCATCGTTGAGTTGTGGGTAACGGGATATGTCAACCATGGGCGCTGTCCTTTCTTGATTAATCTCTCATTACCATTTCCCCTTTTATTATACGTCTTTTTGGCCGTATTAGTCAATATATATTCGGGATTACCTTTGTATTGCCTAATGAATTTAGAAGCACTGCGCTGTGCGCCGTATTCCGGCTGAAAACAAAAGGCCGCCCGAAGGCGGCCCGGCTCTGGCGCGTGAAATTCAATCGCCCACTGCGCTCAACTGCCGATAGTAGTGATCGAGCCAGAGGTTCGACCAGCCCCACAGAGTCGAGTCGCGCACGATTTGTTTGACTTCCTCGCGGGTGATCTTGGCTTCACTGTCGAGCACTTGATGGTTGCGGCGGCTGATGGCCAGCGTGCGCACGGCGAACATAAGCGGGAACATGCAGAAGAGGCGGATGTTGTGCTGCCACAGGGGCAGGGCTTTGAGATAAGCCAGTGCGGCGCGCAGATGCCGCTCGGCTTTGTCGGCCAGCATGTCGAGCACTTTCATGGCGGCGGCGCGGTGTTCGGGCTGGAAGAGTTGATCGCGCGAGATGTTGACGGCGGCGCAAAAACTTTCGGGGACGAATATCCAGCCGCGATCGTAATCTTCGCGCAGGCCGCGGATGACGTTGACGGTTTGCAGGGCGAGGCCGAATTCGCGGGCCAGCGGCATGAGCGCGTCTTTGTGCAGGCGGATGGTCAGCGAGTACCACGCGAATAGTTGCGTGAGCAAGTAGCCCACGCGCCCGGCCACTTCGTGCATGTAGTCGTCCATGTCGGCTTCGTCGCCCACTTTGGGGCCGCGCGCCACCCAACGCGCCATGCCCAGCGTGCTTTCGCGCACGTTGCTCACGATGGGCTCTTGCACTTCGGGCGGCAGGGAACGCAAGCGGTTGAGCACGTCTTCGGCGTGTTGGGCCACGAGCGCGTCCGGGTTGTCGGTGTCGGCGTCACAGTTCACTTGCGAGGTCAATTGGCGCACGTCGGCTTCGCCCGCCAAAACTTGGTCCCACAATTTGAGCAAAGCCACTTTCTGTTCGGCCGTCATCTTTTCGTTGTCTTCGAGGTAGTCGGATACGCGAAGAAGCAGGTAGGCCACCATGACGGCGTCGCTCAACACGCCGGGCAGGCGTTCGATGCCCAGAGCAAAGGTGCGGCTGGCCGCCTTGAGCATTTCGCGCAGAGTTGTCATAGGTCTCCTCTCGTCTGTGTGGCAAGATTATATCGATTGGAGTGAGGACTGCAAGGCTTTCGTTTTGCAAGTACAACCCCGCGCCGGGCAGAAAGTGGTGGGCAAAAAAAAGGCCACAGGGAGCGCTGTGGCCTCTCGGTGGCGGGTAGCGGCTCAGCCGCCGAGATGTTTGCCGGTGCGCGGGTCGAGCGCGTCGCGGAGGCCGTCGCCCAACAGATTGATGCACAGGATAGTGTAGACGATGAACAGGCTGGGGAAGAGCCACATCCACCACGAGCCTTTTTGGATGAACGACAGCGCCTGAGTCATCATATTGCCCCACGAGGCAGTGGGTGGTTGGACACCCAGCCCGAGGAAAGAAACGTACGCTTCAGAGATGATCGATGCGGCGAGACCGAGGGTGGCCGAGACGATGATGGGGCCAAGGGTGTTGGGCACGAGGTGGGCAAAGAAAATGCGCCGGTTGCTCACGCCCAGCGCGCGCGCTGCCGAAATGTAATCGAGCTCGCGCAGGGAGAGGACGTTGGCGCGCACGATGCGGGCCAGCGCCATCCATGAAGTGAGGCCGATGACGAGCACGACGATACCCACACTGCCGCTGAACGAGCGTCCGAAGAGGGTGATGGTCTGAATGTCTTTGCCGAGGTATTTGCCCAGCACGATGAGCAGAAAGAGTTGCGGAATGGAAAGCATGGCTTCGGTGAAGCGCATGAGGACGTTATCGATCCAACCGCCATAGTAGGCGGCGATGCCGCCAACCAATATGCCTAACGACACCGACAACAGCACCGAGAGCACTCCGATGACCAGCGAGATCTGCCCGCCATAAATGATGCGCGAGAATGTGTCGCGCCCGGTGCTGTCGGTGCCGAACCAGTATTGCGCGCCGGGCGGGCTGAGGCGGGCGCGAAGGTTGCCGGCGTTGGACTTGTCCTCGTGAATGACGAGGGAGCCGGCGACGATGAAGATGAGCAGGATGACCATGCCGATGCCGCCCGCCATCGCCATGCGGTGTCTGCGGAAGCGTCGCCAAACCAGTTGTCCGGGGGTGAGGGCTGGGCCGGTAGCCTCGGCGGCCCGCAGGTCGAGTGTGACTGAAGGGGTAGTCGTGGGCAGTGTCTCTGCAGTCATGATCTCTCTCCAGAGGCGTGGGCTAGCTCAGGCGGATACGGGGATCGACGAAAGTGTAGATGACGTCGGTGATGATGGTGAAGAACACGACCGCGCTCGAGGTGAGCAAAAGGACACCGTTCACCACCGGGAAGTCGCCGCGCTGCGCATATTCCCAGAACAATCGCCCCATGCCCGGCCAGGCGTATACCGATTCGGTGACGATCGCGCCGCCGAGCATCGCCGGGATGTCGAGGCCGATGATAGTGACGAACGGCAGGGCGGCGTTGCGCAGGGCGTGCTTGAAGAGCACGGCCCGTTCTCGCAGGCCTTTGGCGCGGGCGGTGCGCACGTAATCGAGCCCGAGCACCTCGAGAATGCTGGAGCGCAAGAAACGCGAGTACCCCGCAACTTGGATGATGACCAGGCACGACACCGGCAACACCAGATGCCATGCCAATTCCCGAATGTCTTTCGGATCCCAAATATCTGCGCCGGTGGGAAAGTAGGGCAAGCCCCACTCTTTGAATTTGACGGCGAAGATGAGCATGAGTCCCAGTCCGATGAAGAAGATCGGCATGGAATAACCGATAAATGAAAATGACGTGACGGTGTTGTCGAGCAGGGAATACTGCCTGACGGCTGAAATGACTCCGAGGAACAGTGACACGATGATGATGACGACCTCGGCAGTAGTCATCAGAATCAGCGTCATGGGCAGGCGCTGGCTGATGAGGGTGAACACAGGTTGTTTGGAGAAGAAGGATACGCCAAGGTCTCCCTGCAGTGCGAGTGTGAGCCAGCTGAAGTATTGCACCGGCAGAGGCCTATCCAGCCCCAACCGCTTGCGCATGAGTTCTTTCTGCTCGGCGGTGATGCCGGGCCGGTTGGCATACTGCGCCATCGGATCGGCGGAGAGCCGGGTGAGGGTGAAACACACGGCGGTGATCATGAAAAGAACAACGACTGCTTGCACGAGCCGACGCGCGATATACGACCACATAATTCACCACCTTGCCTGAGTATACGTCCGATTTTGTGACTGCACTGCGGCGGGGAAAGAGTGAGGGTCAGGGCCCTCGTAAACCCTGACCCTCACAGTGAACCGAGGGACTACTTCACATCCCAGACTTCGGCATTCCAGTTCATATTGCTGAAGAAGCCGAAGGCGCCGGGCTGGAAGCGATCTACGTAACCGTACACATTGGCGCGGGCATACATCATCACAACCAGCGAGTTGTCGTAGATGTATTGTTGCACCGCATCAATCGCGACTTTGCGTTTCGCCGGGTCGGCGGTAGCGTTCACCGCATCGAACAACTTCACCAGTTCCGGATCGCAATAGTGATAGTTGTTCGTGCCGCCGGGGTTGTCAGCGCTGGGGACGTTACACAGGTAGTCGCCGCCGCTGGGGTACGGGTCTGGATAGTAGCCGGTGGTGTAGCCAGCCATATCATAGTTGCCGGTGGGCAGAGGGCCGCCTTCACTGTAGGTGGCGAAGAACGTGCCGGCCGGGGTGTGGATGGGTTTGAATTCCACGCCGATCTTGGCCAAGTCGGCCTGCGCGGCGAGGGCGATGTCCACACGAATCTGCTTGGTGGTCGTCTCGAAGTTGAAGGACAGTTTCACATCTTTGCCGTCGCACTTGCCGGCGCGAATGCCATCGGGGCCGGGCGTGTAACCGGCTTCTTCGAGCAGTGCCATGGCCTGATCAGGATCGTAGCCATCGACTGGCAAGCTGGCGTTCGTCCACGATGAGTTAGGCCACTGGCTGGCGGGCACAGTAGTCTTTCCTTCGAGCAGGGCATCGACAATCGCTTGGCGGTCGATGCCGAGACTGATAGCCTTGCGCACGCGGACATCCTTGAACGGGCAGAAGCCGTCTTTGTCGCTCTTGCTGTTGGCCTGGCCTTCTACTCCGGCGGTGGTGCCGAGGTTGAAGAAGTAATGCTCGAAGTCGGAGCCGGGCACCACGAGCAAATGGATGTTCGGTTCGAGCGCGCCGACGGTAGAGATGTCGGACTCGGAGAAGTCGGGATACCAGTCAATGTCGCCGGTTTGCAGGGCGGCCAAAGCCGTTTCAGGATCGGGGATGAACTTGATCTGAACTTGATCGAGGTTGGGCTTGCCCTTGTAGAAGTTGGGGTTGGGCAACAGCGTCATGTGATCTCCCGCGACCCATTCGGTGATGACGTACGGGCCGGAGGCAATCGTCGGCTGATGGATGAACGGGTCGGCGTTCAAGCCGGTCTTGCCTTCGAGCAAGTGAGCAGGCAGGATCGCGCCGGAGTTGTTCGGGCCTTGGGTGAACAGCGTCTGCCACGGCGGATACAGAGACTTGAACTTGATCACGACGGTGAGATCGTCAGGGGTTTCGATGCTGTCGATCTTGTCGTAGCCGGTCGTCTGCACCGAGGCGTTCGCCGGATCGATGTTCTGTTCCCAGGTGAACTTCACATCCTTCGAGGTGAGGCGTTCGCCGTCCGACCAATAGAGGCAATCCTTCAGCTTCCAGGTGATGGTGAGGCCGTCGGGCGAGACGCCGCCATTCTCGGCAGAGGGCACCTCGGCGGCCAGTTCCGGAACGAAGTTGCCATTCTCATCCCACTCCGCCAAACCGACGATCGTGAGTTGGGCGATCCAGATCGCATAGGACATGACGGTGTAGTATGGCGTAATGTTGTCCGGTTCCTGCGTCCAACCGCCGGTCACACTCTTGCCGCCATCGGGGAAGGCGACGGGTTCCGTTCCGGCGGGGTCGGGGCAACCGGCGGGAGCTTCGGTGGCCTCGGGCGCGGCGGCCTCGGCGGCCTTCGTCGCGGCCAAATCGGCGGCGGCTTTGGTAGCCACCGTGTTCGGCGCGGCGGTCGGCGCGGGCGTCGCCTGCGTGCCGCAGGCGCTGAGCACCATCGCCACAATGACGACGATGCTCAACAAAGCAAATAGTTTGTTGGCTTTCATATTCCTCTCCTCCTTAAAGTGAAAGGGAATAATGGGGTGTCCCTCGGCCCAATGCCGCGGGTCATTCGCGGATTTTACAACATCTCCCCGATTCGTCAACCAATCCAGCGGCGTTTTGCGCCAAGATCGCTGTTTCTATTGGATGCAACTCGCCGCTCGCCGCTTCAGGCCGCGCCCTTGAGGTAAATCCCGTCCGGGTCGAGTTCGCGCAACAGCGACAATTCTTCTGCCGACGGCGGCTCGGTGAGGCGCACGCGCTCGGCGGTTTTCAGCGCCCAGCCGGTGTTCGCCGCCGCCTCCTCCACTTTTCTGCCCGGATGAATGGCGGTGAGGCTCAACTCGCCTTCGGCATCCGGTTCGAGGATGCCAATATCGGTGACGACCGCCTGCGGGCCGCCGCCTCGCACCCCCGATCGTTTGCGCGTGAGACCCCCGTCGAGGTATCCCGCGCCGGTCACAAAATCGCACCGGGCCGGGAAGCGCCTCTTTTGGTGCGGGGTGATGAAATAAGTTCGGTTGGCCCACGCGGCAATCTCGGCGCTGCCGCCCGATCCGGGCAAACGCACTTTGGGCTTTTCGTAACTGCCGATCACGGTGGCGTTCACATTGCCGAATCGATCAATCTGCGCGCCGCCGAGAAAACCCACATCGATCAGCCCGCGCTGAAGATAGAAGGCGAAAATTTCGTACATCGAGCACACCGCCGTCGCGCCCGACACCAGCGACGGATCGCCGATAGAGAGGGGCAAGCGTTGCGGTTGCGCGCCCACCACCCCGGCTTCGTAAATCATGGTGAGGTTCGGCGCGTGCGTGCGGCGGGCAAGATTGCAAGCAAGGTTCGGGAGACCGACTCCCACAAAGACAACATCGCCGTCGCGCAGAAGCCGCGAGGCGTTCACGGTCATGAGTTCAGAAGCGGAGTAGTTCATAATCCTTTGGGATCGAGGCCGGTGAGGCGTTTCGTGAGCAGTTTTGCGCCAGACTCACAATACTTTTTCACGCTGGCCCAGCGCACCGTTCGCTTCATAATCAGTTCGCGGGGATCGTTCTCGGCGTCGTCAAAATAGCGCAAGCCATGAGCCAGATGAATCGCAAAGTCGGGGCGGTCAAAATACTTTTGTGAGACAAGATCGAACAGCATCTCCAGAGGCGCAACGTCACGCAAGCAGTAAATATCCACAAAGTCTCGTCGTGTGCCGCGATCCTTGATGGCCGATAACTTCATCAAGCCAATGTCAATCGGCCCGGCAATGGAAGTGTTTTCCCAACGGAGCGTTGGATAGAGCAAGGGATGATGTTGATAGAGAAAGCTGACTTCGACTCCCAGCACAGTCGCATATATTGCTGTGTCGGTTTCGCGGTGGATTGCAATCGGGCTCAAAGACTGAAGCCGGGCAATCAAAGCTGCGCGCTCACTGAAGCCAAGCGGGTTGCTCGCCGAGAAAAAGCCCAGATCGCCTGAGATGCGGTGGCCGATTTGAAGGGCCAACGCTGTTCCTCCGGCAAGATAAAATTCTGAAGAAAGTGGTAAAAAGTTGAGCGCTTCGAGAGCGCAGCGCGTGTTTCGAGGCAGTGTGTCCCAATGAAATTCTTCGATCATGGGCGCTCCCATGGCGGCCGCCGATACCGCTTGATGCCGAACACCCACCGCCAATACTCAAATACTTTACGCGAGAGGCGGCGATAGCCATATTGCCGCACCCAGGTGGCCACCATCCGTTTGCCGTAGTGGGCCACTAGCCAGCGTATTTGGGAGGCGCTCCCACGCTCCAGCACGCGCTCGATGATGACGCTGGCAAAGCGTTTTGGGCGCATCGAGTCAAAATCATACTCCGGGAAGAGCCAGGCCGAATCGGCAGGGAGGTTATTGGGAGCCAGATAATTTTGGGGATGCATCGGCTATGCCGCCCTTTCCAAAAACGATTGTATCACCCCTCCCACTTCTTTCGGCTTTTCCAGCGGCGCCAAATGTCCGCCGCCTTCCACGAAGCGAATCTCGGCGTGAGGCAGGCGCTTGCGGATTCCTTCCGTTGCATCGGGCCACCCCGCCTCGCGCTCACTCCCACGCACCACCAACAGCGGCGCGCGAAGTTTGCGCAGTTCTCTCCACACCAGCCAATCGACTCGCGGGCCAATCGAATAGATACGCGCTTCCCAATCCGTCGGGTAGATCAATTCCACCTTTCCATCGGGCCGCGGGCGCACCAGCGCTTCGGCGCAAGCGTGAAGGTTCTCATCGCTCATCCGGGCAAACACAGGTTTGCGGCGATAACTCTCATACACTTCCGCCGCAGACTCGAACACGCATTGCCGCCGCAGTGTGGCCGGGATGAGCGGGTGCGCGTATTGCACCAGATTCAAGCCGTCGATGATCAGCCACGCGAACAAAAAACTATAGGGGAAGAGCACCGGATCGATCATCGCCACGGCGCGAAATAATTCGGGGCGGCGGAGGGCGGCCAGCAGGGTGATGACGCCGCCGATGGAGTGGCCGGCTCCGATGATGTTCTTTTCGCCGCGCTCGTCGAGAAAGGCGATGAGGTCGTCGGCCAGCGGCGACCAATCGTTGATCTCGCTTGGCTTGCGAGAGTTTTCCGGCCACAGCGGGCGAAGGGGTGAAGAGATGACTCGGTAGCGCGGGGTGAGCGTGGCGATGAGCGGCGCGTATGCGCCCGGCGTGTAGCCGTTGGCGTGCGCGAAATGCAGGGTGGGGCCGGAGCCGCCGAAGTCAGCACTCTCCATAGCTCACTTCCCCGCTCATTCGCGGCTTCACCCTCAGCCGCTCGTGAGTCTCGGCTCCGAGTTTGGCCCAATACTCGTCGCGGCCTTTCACGCCGCGCACCCATTCGTCCATCCACCGTTTCACCGAATCGCTGTCCGATGAAATTTTGTCCCACTCAAGATAGAAGGGGTTGTCGCGATCATAGTAGCCCTGCGCGTACGAGGGGTGGGCGCAGTGCGGCACGTGGCACACCGCGCTGACGATGAGGCCGGGGAGGATGGTGCGGTTGGGGTCGGCGCGGATGACGGCTTCATCCACGATCTCTTCGGCAGTCACAATCACTCGCTTGGCGGCGAAGGCGGCCTCTTTCTGCTCGCCGATGATCCCCCAAATTTGCGTGTCGCCGTCGGCGCTGGCGCGTTGGGCGTGAATGATAGCCACATCGGGATTGAGCGCGGGCACGGTGTTGAGAGTCTCGCCGCCGTACGGATCGACGATGGCGCGATACTGCGAGTTGGCTTTCACGAGGTCTTCTGTGCCCACCGATTTCATGGGCAGGAACGGCAAGCCCGCCGCGCCCGCCGTGAGCCGCGTGATCATGGCAAAGTGCGAATACTCCTCAAAGTCGAGCCGTCCGGCTTCCAGTTCGGCGCGGAGGAGACGCAGTGATCCGACGCCCGGATTCCCGGCGTACGAAAAGATCACTTTGCGAATGCACCCGGCGGCGCACATCTGATCGTAAATGATGTCGGGCGTGGCGCGGGCAACGGTGAGATTCTTTTTGTTCTGCCGGATGATCTCGTGCGCGGCGGCGAAAGGAATGAGGTGCGTGAACCCGGCGGCGTACACGAGATCGCCGTCGTGAACGAATTGCGAGATAGCGGAAGAGAGAGTGGTGAGTTTGGTCATATCGCGTTGGCAGGCTGATTGGCTCTGAGGTATTATAGCCTTGAGTTTGTGACTTCGTGATTTACAGCCACCCATAATCTTGTTGGAGCAGGGCTTGCCCCGGCCCGTTGCGGGCGACCGCAAGAGTCGCCCCTACGGATACTTGGCGACCTCGTATTGAACTGCCTATGACCAACCCTTACCTCGGGAGACCGGCCTCCTCTTTCGACTTTCAACACATCCGTTACGAAAAGAGCGGCTATCGGGCGACGGTCACCTTCAATCGGCCCGAAGCGCTCAACGCCATCATCTACCCTTTGCTGCTCGAACTGCGCGAGGCTTTTCTCGACGCCTCGTTCGACGACGCCGTGGCCGTGCTGGTGCTCACCGGCGCGGGCGACCGCGCTTTTTGCGCCGGCGCCGATCTCGGCGAGCAAAAGCAGTTCATCGACCGACCGCAGGATTACTGGAAGTGGATGGGCGCGTTCATCGAGGCGCACGACCGCTTGCGGAATCTGGGCAAGCCGACGATTGCCCGCCTCAACGGGATCGTGGTGGGCGGCGGCAACGAGTTCAACATGTCGTGCGATTTGGCAATTGCCGCCGACGACATTTACATCCGGCAGGTGGGCGCCTCGCACGGATCGGTGGCGGCGGCGGGGGCCACTCAATGGCTGCCCATCATCGTCGGCGACCGACGGGCGCGCGAGATTCTATTCCTCAACGAAGAGATTCCGGCGGCGAAGGCGCTCGAATGGGGGCTGGTGAATCAAGTGACGCCGCGCCATCAACTCGATGCGGCGGTGGAGGCGATGGCCGAAAAACTCTACCGCAAACTGCCCGAAGTGACTCGATACACGAAACAACACATCAACTTTTGGCGCGACTTCTCGTGGGGAGTCACCATCGGCCACGCCCGCGACTGGCTCTCCATTCACGCGAACGCCTACGAGACGACCGAAGCCGTGCGCGCGTTCGGCGCAAAGCGCAAGCCCGATTACGATTCGGTGCGTACAGCGCAGGGCGAGCCTCGCTCGCAAACCTGCCCGCACTGCGGCGCGAGGGGACTGTCAACCAGCCACAAGTTTTGCGGCGAGTGCGGCAAAAGCCTCACGTAGTTTTCAATCGCAAATCTCAAATCTGCAATCTACAATCCCCCACCCCCCATGCCCGCCACCCTCCTCACGCATGGCCGCGTCACGTGGACGAACATCGTCCAGCCCACACAAGCCGACATTGACGAGCTGGGCAGACGCTATCCGCAGTTTCACCCGCTCAACCTCAAAGACAGCCTGACCACCGCCGAGATTCCGAAACTCGATCATCACGATGATTACCTTTTTCTGGTGGCGCACCTTCCGGCTTACAACAAAGCCGAGGGCCTGTATCGCCCCGAAGAAGTGGACATCTTCATCGCCAAAAGCACGCTGGTCACCATCCACTCCGGCAGGCTGGAGGCGCTCAACGAATTTTTTCGCAGCGCGCAAGAAGATGAAACTACCCGCGAGTTGTGGATGGGGCGCGGGGCCAGCCCATTGCTGTACGAATTGTTGAATCGATTCGTGGAGCACGGCATGCCTCTCACCCGCCGCTTCGATCACGAAATCCAGCACATCGAAAAGACTCTGTTCGCCAGCGACACCCGGCACACCCTCAACGAGATCGCCGTCGTGCGCCGCGACCTCATCGCCCTGCGCCACATCATCAAGCCGCAGCTGCCGGTGGTGCGCGCGCTGGCCGAGGGCAACTGGCCGTTCATTCACGAAGACCTCACCCTTTACTGGAGCGACATCAGCGATCACCTCACGCAATTTCAGGCGCGGCTCGACGAGCACTTCGACGTGGTGAGCGGCCTCTCGGAAACCATCGACACGCTGGCCTCGCACCGTATTGACGAAGTGGTGCGCGCGTTGACGATCGTCACCGTCATCACCCTGCCCCTGAGCCTGCTCTCGACGATCTTCGGCATGAACGTCGCCCTGCCATTCGACGAACACCCGGCTCTCTTCTTTGTCGTCGTCGGTTTCGGGGCCGCGCTCACCGCCGCACTGCTGTGGTATCTCCACAGCCGCAAATGGCTGTAGCAAAATTCGCCCTCACCCCGCCCCTCTCCCGAAGGGAAAGGGGTTGGGGTGAGGGCGAGTCACAAAGTCTCCGTATTCATAGGAGGTTGCCAATGCAACGACGCGCCCTTGCGCTCATCGCTGTGTTCTTGGCCGCATGTGGATTGCCCACGCCCACGCCCGCCGAGACTCAGCCTTCAACGTCGGCAGTCAAAGAACTGCCGGAAGGCACGCTCCTCATCTACAGCCGGGAGGGCGGCATCGCCTTTACCCAAACCACGCTGACTCTCGAGACCGATGGGGCGGTGCTGTTGGAGAGTTCGCGAGAGTCTCCGAAGGAATGGCAAGCCTCGGCGGATCAACTCGCCTCGATCACTGCCCTGCTCAACGATCCGGGATTTGCCGATCTGCCATTCGACGACGTGGTGGCCTGCGCTGACTGCTACGTTTACACACTCCACGCCCTCACATCGCAAGGCGTCAAATCGGTGAAACTGGACGACGCCGATCTGACCCATAATCCCCCCATCCCATTTGTGCGCATGTTGGATTTGCTTGCCGGGCTAGCCGCCAGCGCCCCGTAGATCACGGTGTGGCTAGAAAAGCCTCGATGACTGGCGCAATCCTTGCACGCTGAGGGATCCACACACTCGCCCCGCCGGGCGTGACCCACGAAGCCAGCATATTCTGATCGATGACGTACGTTTGGATTTGCGACCGCTCGATGCGCTGTGCTTCCAGCCCATACGAAATCAGCGTGGGCAGAGTCATATCGGTATCGAACGTTCCTTCGGCGGCGGCATACACTTCGGGGATTTTGGTGACGGCGTCGAAACTCAACGCCCGGTCGCGGATGGCGAGCAATACAAGCTGCTGACGCTTCACTCGCTCGGTGTCGCCGTCTTGATGCCGGGTGCGGGCGTATCGCAAAGCGGCTAGCCCATCCATGTGCTGGTAGCCCGGCTCGACGACGAGCGTGATGCACCCGTAGTTGTCGGTGGGAAAACAAGAGTCGTAAATTCTTTCCGGCACGTCGATGTCGATGCCGCCCAATGCGTCCACGATGTTGACGAAGCCCTGAAAGTTGACGATGGCATAATGATCGAGCGGCACGCCAAAGTTGAGGGTGACGGCGTCCATCGCCGAGCGGGGGCCGCCGCCGGGCACGTCGTACACTTCTCCGTAATAATAGGCGGTGTTGATGCGCCCTTCGGTGATCCCGTAGGCTTCGAAGTTGGGGAGCGCCACCCACATATCGCGGGGCAGGGCCAGCAGTTTGGCGGTGTGATGATCGAAGTCGGCGCGCAGAAGCATCATCGTATCGGTGCGCGTCGGGTCTCCGGCCTGATCGGGCCGCTCGTCTTTGCCCAACAGCAGAATGTTGACGATGCCCGTTGCCGGAATGGGCGTGGCCGATGGAGCAGGCGTTGGCGTGAGCGTGGACTCGGCGTTGGGGAGGGCCGGCACGATGGTTCTGAGCACTTCGAGCGGCGGCGCGGGGGTTTCGTTGGCCGCCAACGCGCGCGAGCGATACACGGCATAGTAGCCGATGAAAGCAAAAGTGAGGCATACGTTGAGGCCGACGAGGGCGGCGAGGGCGAACACCAAAAAGCCGAGCCCCGAAGTTTTTTTGTTGCGCGTTCGTTTAGGAGGATGGGAGGGGACGGTATCCATTGGAGAAGGGAAGTGAGAAGTCAGAGATTGGAGATTAGAGATTGGCTATTCGTCATTCGTCATTCGTCATTTGTCATTCGCCATTTGCTATCCGCTATCTACCATCCGGTATCCGCCATCTGCCGACTTGTGCATTGCGACTTGTGCATCTAAAATTCACCGTGCATGACTCTTGAAGCCGAAGTTGCCTATTTGCATTTGATCAACGGCATTCGCCAGCCCGAAGTTCCGGCGGGGTTTGCCGTGCGCACCGCGCCGCGCAAAGCTGCGCGCGGGCGCGACCGCGACGTGCTGATGATCGCGCTGAGCCTCAGCCCCGGCGCCCCGGGCGAGTTGATCGAACTGACGGCCAACACTTTTTTCGGCACGCCCGGCTCGGTCACTGCCGCCGCGCGCGCCGCCCTCGCCGCCGTGAGCGCGCGCCTCTACGATCACAACCGCTACCCGCCCCCGGCCGGGCCGGTGAGCGGCGGCTTGTGTTGCGCCATTCTGCGCGGCAGTGATCTTTACGTTGCGCTGTCGGGCGCGGGCAATGCGATCATCGTGCATCCCAACGCCGTCGAACGATTCCCCGATCCCGGCGGCGAACGGACTCGGCCCATCGGACTCGCGCCCTCTGCCGACGTGCAATACTTTCATACGGTAGTGGCCGAATCCGATTTCGTGTTGCTCACTGCCGCCGTCCCCTCCGGGTGGGAGGCCGACACCATTGCTCATCTGGCCGGGTCGGGTTTGGAATCGGGCGTGGCCCGACTCACGCGGTTGGCCGGAGCGCACGCCGCCGCGCTGGTGGCCCGCTTCGCCGCCGAGGGCGCGGCTCCGGCAAAACATCGCCCGGCCATCACCGCCGCGCCGCTCACTCCCGCCACTGCCGCTCATGCTGACTCTGCGACTCCAACGCCGCCTCCGGTCGCTGAACCGCCCGCGCCGACTCTGGAACCCGAACCGCAACCGGCGCCCGACACGTCATCGCTGGCCGGGATTATAGCGCGAGTGCGCGCCTCTCCGGTGATGGGTGAGTTGACGGAGGAAGAGGCCGAGTCGGCGGCCACGTTGATCAACGCTGAACCTGAGTCGGCGGCATCGCCGCCGGTTGCGCCGCCGCCCGCGACCCCTGCGACGTTGCGCGAAGCGAGCGATCCCGCTGAGGAAGTTCACATCGGCGATCACGTTTACGAATTCGAAGAAGAGGAGCCCGAAGAGGAATCGGCGGAAGGCGAGAGCCGTTCGTTCATGCAGCGATTGCAGGACGGGGCGAAGCAATGGTTTGCCAACTTGCCGCTGGGCCGCGCCAATGAAGCGATGCGCGGCGGGCAAGAGGCGCTCGGCTCGTCGCTACGGAGTTCGGGCGCCTCGGCCCTGCGGCGTTTGTTGCCCGAAGGAGTCATTCGCCCCGAAAGTCCCGCCCGACTTGTCGGGCGGGAAAGCCGTTTGCAGATTCCGGATCGGCTGTTGATTGCGATTGCGATCCTGTTGCCCATCGTCATCGCGCTGGCGGTGGGATGGGTGTACGTTCAGCGCGGGCGCGCCCAGCAGTACAGAGATTACATGGATCAGGCGCGGCTCGAAGCCGGGCTGGCGCGCACTCAACCCGATCCCCTTTCGGCCAAGCCTCATTGGGTGACGGCGCTGGCGTGGCTGGATCAAGCCGAGTCGATCTTTCCCGGGCAGGAGACGGCGGCGGCCCTGCGCGCCGAAGCCCAGAGCGCGGTGGACGCGGTGGACGGCATTCAGCGTTTGCCGTTGGAGCCTCTGACGCCGGGCGGGTTCGGGGCGAGCGCGAACATTGCCGAAGTGGTGGTGAACGGCTCCGAAGTGTATGCGCTGGACTCGACGCGGCAGAGTGTGTACCGCGCGGTGCTCACCGAAGACGGCAAGTTTGTGATCGACCGCACCTTCCAATGCGAGGCGGGTGTGGTGGGCACCTTCGCCGTTAACAACATCGTGGATATTGTGTGGTTGAACACGCCCAACGTGGTGAACAAACCGGCGCTGATGGCGATGGACGACGACGGCATTCTCATGTACTGCAAAACCGACGGCGCCGCGCCGGAGGCCTCGCAGTTGATCGCGCCGGACATTGGCTGGAAGACTCCGAAGGCCATTGAGATTTACGCCGACCGCTTGTACGTTTTCGATCCGGGCTTGAACGACCTTTGGCAATACGACCGGGTCGGCGGCTCCTTCTCCGAGCGGCCCAAATCGTATTTCACCGGCACGGTGTTCGATTTGAGCGCGGCGGCGGGTTTCACCATTTCGCAGGGTGAGGTCTATATACTGCGCGGCGACGGGCGGCTGATCTATTGCGTGCGCGATCCCAACACTCTGCAACCGGGGTGTATCGAGAATGTGCTGTATTCGGATTCGCGCGCCGGCCACTTCAGCGGCGAGCGGCTCGACGACGCCCTCGCGCCCATTCAACTTTTCTACGACCCACCGCCCGAGCCGTCCCTGTATTTGCTCGACTCGGCCTCGAGCGGAGTCTATCAACTCAGCCTCAAACTCGTGCTCCAGCGCCAATGGCGTTCGAGCCAGCCCCTGCCTGCGCCAATAGCGGCTATTGCCATTGGCCCCAACAAGGAATTGTTTGTGGCCTCGGGCAATAATGTGTATTGGAGCAGGAGATAGGATTGAGCTGAGAGCGTGGAGATCAGGAGCATTCACCCTTGAGAGACATGACCCCATGAGCGCCGAAGACATCCGCTGGATTCAGCGATTCAACCACTTTGGCAAGGCATTTGCTCAGTTGAAGGAAGCCGTCGAGTTGTCGCAGCAACGCACGCTTTCGAGACTCGAAGAACAAGGACTGATTCAAGCCTTTGAATGTACCCATGAAATGGCATGGAACACTTTGAAAGATTTTCTGGAGGAGCGCGGCGCCAAGAATATGTATGGCTCAAAAGACGCCACGCGCGAGGCCTTTAGAACCGGCTTGATCGAAAACGGCGAAACCTGGATGAAAATGATTGAAAGCCGCAACCTGACCTCGCATACCTACAATGAAGAAACCGCCGCGGCGATAGCATCGGCCATCATACATTCCTACTTTGCCGAGTTTGCAGATTTCCATGCCCAAATGCAAAAACTGAAAGAGGAGCAGGCGTGACCCCGCGCTTCGGCTTGAAGGAAACAACCATCCAAAGAATATGCGGCGTGTTTGCCAAATATCCGCAAATCGAAAAGGCGGTCATCTACGGCTCGCGCGCAAAAGGCAACTACAAGAACGGCTCGGATATTGACCTGACTCTGCACGGCGGCGATTTGACGCTGGATATTCTCTACAAAATCATGACCGAGATTGACGACTTGCTCCTGCCCTTCACTATTGATCTATCCATCTTCCAAGACATCCGTGACCCTGACGTGATCGAGCATATCCGGCGAGTGGGCGTGGCATTTTACCAAAAGGGCGAAGCCGCCCCCGAGACGGTCGCCGCTGTGTAACCGGAACGTGTTCCCTTTGCTTGACTCTCCCCTCCCTCACGACTAGAATCGCCGCATGAGCGCTTGGCCCGGAAAATATCTCATCGGCCTCACCGGCAACATCGGCACTGGCAAGAGCGTGGTGCGCAAGATGCTGGAGCATCTGGGCGCGTTTGGCATCGACGCCGACGGCATCTCGCATCAGGCCACCGCTAAAGGCGGCCCGGCCTACGAAAAAGTGGTGCAGACCTTCGGCCAGTTCATCGTGGGCGACGACGGGCAAATCGATCGGCAGGCGCTCGGCAACATCGTCTTCGCCAACCCCAAAGCCCTCGCCACCCTCGAATCCATCGTCCACCCCGTCGTGCGGCAGGGCGTCAACATCCTCGCCGGCCGCGCCCCGCATCGGGTGATCGTCGTCGAAGCCATCAAACTGCTCGAAGGCGACTTCGCCGCCATGTGCGACTCGATCTGGGTGGTGAACGCCCCCGAAGAAGCGCAAATCGCCCGGCTGGTGCAAAAGCGCAAAATGTCGCCGGAGCAGGCCCGCGCCCGCATCGCCGCGCAAAACCCGCAGGCCGAAAAACTCAAGCGAGCATCCGTCGTCATTCAGAACGCCGGATCATTCGAGGAGACGTGGGCGCAGGCGCAAGCGGCGTGGAACAAACTGATTGGCCCCCCCTCCGAAAGGGAAGCCGCCCCCGCCGCGCCGCCCACGTTGGCGCGCCCCCAACCGGGGGCCACGCCCACCATCACCGTGCGCCGCGGCAAACCCGCCGACGCCGCCGCCATCGCCGCCTTCATCACGCAGGCCACGAAACATTCGCGCGCCCTCGCCCGCGCCGACGTGATGGAAATGTTTGGCGAAAAAGCATTCGTGCTGGCGCACGTGAATGAAGGGCTGGGCGCGTTAGCGGGCTGGCAGGTGGAGAATCTGGTGACGCGAGTGGACGATTTTTATTTTCTCGGCGGCGTCGCCCCGGATCTGGTGATCAAACCCATGCTCGATTCCATCGAGTCGGCCTCGCGCGATCTGCAAAGCGAAGCATCGTTCCTCTTCGTTGTGCCCGCTCTGCAAAACGGAGCCAAATCGGCTTTTGCCTCTGCCGGTTATGAGGCCATCACCCCCGACAGCATCAGCATCACCGCCTGGCGCGAGGCGGTAAAAGAATCTCAACCGCCGGGCACGACGGTGCTGTTCAAGAAACTGCGCGAAGACCGCGTGCTGAGGCCGGTGTAGAACGACCAAGGGCGACGGCATTGCATTCAGGCGACGGCATGCCGTCGCCCCAACCTTTCTTAAGGAGCAACATGAACAAAGTGATGGATTGGGCAAAGGCGCATCCCAAACTGAGCGCGTGGATTGTGTTGGGCTTGGGCATGGTAGCCATCATTGCCTATGAAGCGCGCGACGTGGGTTTGCTCGTGGGGCAGTGGATCGCCCTCATCATTGCCACCGTCCTCGTCGCCGGGCTGTGCGTTTGGATCATCGGCTGGGAAGACGACGAAGAGGAAAACGAAAAGGCCGAAGGCGCGAAGAAGGCAAACGGCAAGTAGCCCGTGCAGGCGCCACAGTGAACATCGGGAGTCTCGCGCCGAGACTCCCGATGTTTTTGTTTGCGCCAGTTGCCTTTTGCGACTCGGAATGCTATCATCCCCTTGCACACGCACAAAGGAGAGTGACCCATGGCCGACACTCAATCCAGTTCCAGCGGCGCGCGATTCCGGCAGTTGATCGAAAAGATAGACGAAGAGGAAGGCAAAGCGCACGCCAAGCCCGAGGCGCTCAAACCCGAAGCCGCCGGCTCGCCCGCGCTGGCCCAAACCGGCTCACCTGCGCTTCCTGCGCTCGCTAACCCCAAAGCCATTGTGCCCGCCAAAAGCAAAACCGATTCGGCCCCCCGCAAGCCGCTCCAATTCTGGGAAGCCTTCAAGAATTTTGCCATCCTCTTCTCATTCGTGGTCAACCTAATTCTGATCATTGTCATCGCCGGGTTGGGCATGATCCTCTTCGACATCAAAAAGGGCGTGGCCGAACCCCTGCTCGGCGGGCTGTACACCGGCTTCGTGCAAATGGACGATGCCCACATCAAAACCACCATCCCGGTGAACACCACCATCGCCGTCAACGACAAAGTGACCGCCGACTTCATCCTGCCTCTGCAACAAAACACCAACGTCATCCTCGCGCAAGACACTGTGATCACTGGCGCGTCGGTCACCATCAATGGCGGCATCCTGCAACTGAGCAATGCGCCCACGTCCATCATCCTCCCTCAAGGCACGGTGCTGCCCGTCATTCTCGATCTCAGCGTGCCGGTCAAGCAAGATATTCCGGTCAACCTCAGCATCCCGGTGAGCATCCCCGTTGACGTGGACATTCCACTGCAACAGACCGAACTGCACACGCCGTTCACCGACCTGCGTGATCTCTTCGGGCCGTATTATTTCTTGGTGCGCGATCTCCCCGACTCGTGGAGTGAAGCCGCCTCGGGAAACAAGTGATCGACTCTCGCCCCGTCTGCGATTACGAAGGCTCGAACTACCAATCCGAATTTTGGGATCGGGGCGAGCGCGATTACGAAGATCGCGCCGAGCAAATTGCTCTGCGAGCGTTGTTGCCGAAATCGGGCCGCATGTTTTTGGAATTGGGCGCGGGCGCCGGGCGGCAAACGCCTCTCCTCTCTGCCTTCGATCACGTCGTCCTCCTCGACTACTCGCGCACACAGTTGGCGCAAGCCCGCGCCCGGCTCGGCGGCGCAGGCCGTTATACTTACGTGGCCGCCAACGTCTATCAACTTCCGTTTGCGCCCGGCGCCTTCGACGCGGCGATGATGATTCGAGTGATGCATCACCTCGTGGACGCGCCCGCCGCGCTGAAAGAGATTCGCGCCGCGCTCGCGCCCGGCGCGACCTTTGTGGCCGAGTATGCCAACAAACAAAACGTCAAAGCCATTGCCCGCTATTTGCTTCGCCAGCAAAGTTGGAGTCCGTTCGCGCCGGAGCCGGTGGAGTTTGTGAAACTCAACTTCGATTTCCATCCGCGCGCGATGCGCCAATGGCTGGCCGAGGCCGGATTCATCATTGAACGCCAGCGAACGGTTTCGCATTTCCGGTCGGGGCTCCTCAAACGATTGTTCCCCGCCAGTGTGTTGGCCGCCGCCGACGGCCTCTTTCAACCCACCGGCGATTGGTGGCAGTTGACGCCGAGTGTGTTTGTGAAGACAGTAGTCAGTAGTCAGAGGTCAGAGGTCAGAGATCGGAAGTCGGAGGGTGAGGGGCGGGAGGCGGGGAGGGTGGAGGATATACTTCGGTGCCCGCAGTGCAAAGGGGGGGTGAGCAGAGACGGCGACACCTTGTTTTGCGCTGACGGCCATCGTTGGGGAATCCACGATGGAGTCTATGATTTCAAGGATCTGATTTGAATTTCACCACCAAGACTCAAAGGCACAAAGAATCAGAAAGACTCTTTTGGAGTCTTTGCGCCTTTGCGTCTTTGTGATCCACAAGTTGCATCTGGAGGATGTATGAAAAGCACGCGAGAAGTTTATACGGTGGAAGTGGCCGGAGTGAAACGCGACCTGCGCCTGTTCGAGGTGAAGCCCGGCCTGCGGATCGCCATTCTCAACATTTTGGGCGACACCGAACTGGTGCAGGCCGCCGCCTTGGCGCTCGGCGAAAAACTAAAAGCAGTGAACTATGATTTGCTCGTCACCGCCGAAGCCAAAAGCATTCCGCTCATTCACGCGCTGTCGGCAGTGACGGCGAAAGGGTACGTGGTTCTGCGCAAAGCCTACAAGCCCTACATGGGCGAAGCCGTGCAGGCCGAGACGCTTTCGATCACCACCGGCAAGCCGCAGACGCTGTATCTCGATGAAAAAGATCGAGGGTTGATTGCCGGGCGAAAGGTTGTGTTGGTGGACGATGTGATCAGCACTGGCTCGACTCTGCAAGGGATGCGCTTGGTGGTGAAGAAGGCCGGAGCCGAAGTGGTGGCCGAGGCGGCCATCTTCACCGAAGGCGAACGCGCGCAGTGGGAACGGATCATCTCGCTGGGGCATCTGCCCGTGTTCACCGGCTGATCGGCGATGACCATCGATCAGGCTATCAAACTTCTCGAAGTCGTGGTGTCGCTCATCCAAACGGTGACGTGGCCGTTTTTGGTGTTGTTCATTCTGATCTATCTCGGCGAGCCGCTCAAACAGTTCATGAGCGATCTGAGCCGATTTAATTTCAAGGCCGGGCCCACCGGGTTGGAGGCCAGCGCCGAGCGGCAGGCCGAGGCCGCCGCGCTGGTTGGGCGTGGCGGCGGCCAACAAAACCGGGGGCGGCGCAACGCAGACCGACAAGGAAAAAGCGCGGGCCATCGCCAGCGTGGTCAGCCAGGCGGCGCAGAAGTCTGGCCGCGCGCTTGCCAATTCGCTCATCCTGTGGGTGGACGATGCGCCATCGCGCAACTTTTGGGAGCGTAAGTCGTTGGAGGCGTTCGGCGTCCGCTTCGCTTTCACCAAATCGGTGAAGGATGCGCTGGAGAAATTGCAGGCCGGAAAGTACGACGCCGTCATCTTCAGCCTCGGGCGCACCACCGATCAGCAGGCGGCGTTTGTGCTGCTCGAAGAGCAGAAGCGATTGGGCGACAACAATCCATTGATCCTCTATGGCTCGATGACGCCTCAACAATGGGCCGAGGCCCGTCGGCGGGGGGTGGCCGCCCACGCCACGAACCCGCTCGATCTTTTTCAGACGGCGGGCAATGTGATCAAGGGCGTGTAACAGATTCTCCCTCTGATAGACTCACTCACAGCGATATAATTTCGGCGTTCATCGGAGGCATTGATGCTCGACAGGATTCTTGGCCGCAAAGATCAGGAAAATGAAGTGAAACAGATGGGGCGGCTCCCGCCGGGGCAGTCGCTCACCAACCGGTTTCCCGTGCTCCACTACGGGCCGGTGCCAAGATTCAACCCGGCCACGTGGGACTTTCGCGTTTTCGGCGAAGTGGAAGAAGAGAAGCGCTGGACGTGGGATGAGTTCAACAAACTGCCGCGCGCGAAAGTCAAAATAGATCTGCACTGCGTGACGCGCTGGAGCAAATTCGACACGGATTGGGAAGGCGTGTCGGTCAAGACTTTGGTGGATGAAGGGGTGCTCCGACTCAAGCCTT
>VGOW01000004.1 GCA_016875735.1 Chloroflexota bacterium
GTCTTAAACAAGTGGCCAATGAAACCAAGCAGACTGTCTATCGCATCAAACGCGGGTTGTTGTCTGACTACCTCCGGCAACAACTCAGGTCTCCAGCTATTCAAATGGCTTTTGCGTAAGTCCTGTAAGAAAGATGATGGACGGCGGACGATAGACGGTGGCTGAAATCTCACAGTCGTCCACCGTCCTTCATCCATCGCCCCTATCATGCCCCTCCTCGTCCGCGATGTGATGACCATTGGCGTGCCGGTGTGCCGCGACAGCGAAACGTGCGGCGAGGTGTTGGCGCGGTTGCAGAGCGAAGGCGCGCGCGGGGAAGTGGTGGTGGCGTTGGATGAGGATGGGATGGCCTGCGGATGGATGAGCCGCGAACGGATCGCGGAGGCGGACTCCACGCGGGCAATTGGTGAAATGATGGAAGAGGATATTCCAACGGTGTCGCCCAGCATCCCGGCCGAGGCCGCCGCACAGTTGATGCGCGATCGCGGCGTGGATCATCTTTTTCTCATGCACGATTGGCCCGGCGAGCCGAGGCCGTCGGCGGTGATTTCGTTGAAAGATATCGAGAAACGTTTGGAGGGTAGTCATGCCGATCACAGTTGAAATTCCGAAAGAGAAGTGGGCGGGCAAAGTGCGCGAGGTGGTGTTGGGCGCAACCGCCGCCGATGGCGGCACACGCGCCAAAACGGTGGTGGTTGGCGGCGAGGCCACCCTGCCGTTTTTGCATTTCGATGGCGCGATACCGCACCCGCCCGCGCTGGCGATTGAGGTTCGAGATCGCCGCCCCGACGACTGGTCGCCGTTGGTGTATGAGGCGTGGGGCGAGGCGATGAACGATCCTGCCGAATGGGCGAAGGCGGCAGAGAAGGCCGGAGCCGATCTGATCGTGCTCACCCTCTCGCTGACCACTGCCGATAGGAAGCCGAACACGCCGGAGAATGCGAAGGCGGTGGTGCGCAAAGTGTTGAACGCGACCGGACTGCCGCTGGCGGTGTTCGGGCCGGGGCAGGCCGAAAAGGATAACGAACTGATTGTGCCTGTGGCCGAAGAGGCCAAAGGCGAAAAATTGCTTCTGGGCGTTTGCGAGGACAAGAACTACCGCACCATTGTGGCCACGGCGATGGCTAACGGCCACAACGTCAGTTCCAAAACCCCGATGGATGTGAACCTCGCCAAGCAATTGGTCATCCTCATTCACGATATGGGGATGCCGCTGGATCGCATCATCATGGATCCGACGACGGGCGCGTTGGCCTACGGCATCGAGTACGGCTATTCGGTGATGGAGCGTTTGCGCTTGGCCGCCCTGCAAGGCGACAGCATGACTCAACAGCCGATGATCGTGACTCCGGGCGAAGAAACATGGAAGGCGAAAGAGTCGAAAGTGGGCGAAGGCGTGCCGGAAACTTGGGGCGACTGGAAGCGGCGGGCGATCAATTGGGAGACGCTCACCGCCGCCTCGCTCATTCATGCCGGAGCCGATGCTGTGGTGCTCCGCCACCCGGAAACGTTGGCGCGAGTGAAAGCGATGGTGAATGGATTGATGTCGGCGAATTGAGCCGGACGATTCTGACCGCGAAGGCGAGCCCATGATATTGGCTTTGGCTATCATCATCACGGCGGCGGCGCTGTTCGCTTCGGCAGTTGCGCTTTTGCTGGCGATGTTCGCCTCGCGCGTCAGCCGACGCGGCGAGATTTTCCCTTGTGACCTTTGCTCGCCCGACGAGATGACGTATGAGCTGTGCCGTCAATGCCCGGGCCATCTTGTGTGCGCCCGCCGAATGAAAAAGCCTGACAAGGACCCCGATCCGACGGAGGATGTTTATGGCCCTAACTGGATTGCAGATTTACAAACTTTTGCCGCAGACTAACTGCAAAGAATGTGGACACCCCACCTGCCTGGCCTTTGCCATGAAACTGGCCGCGAAGCAGGCCGAACTGGCCCTGTGCCCGTATGTCACCGAGTCGGCCAAAGCCCAATTGGACGCCGCCTCCGCGCCGCCGATCCGGCTCGTTGCCGTGTCGTGCAACGGATCGAAGGTGGAAGCCGGAAACGAAACCGTCCTCTTCCGCCACGAGAAAACTTTCTACCACAAGCCCGGCTTGTTCATTCGCGTTGAAGACACACTCGGCGCGGAGGGAATCAAAACGAAAGTCTCGGAAGCCGATTCGTATCTCGTCGATTACGTGGGCATCAAACTTGGGGTGGACGGATTCGCGGTGGAAGCCGTCTCCGGCGACGGCGCGAAGTTTGCCGAAGCCGTCGGCGCAGTGCGGGCGGCGAGCAAAAAGCCGCTCATCCTCATCGCGCCCACCCCCGAGGTGATGGCCGAAGGCGTGAAGGCGGCCTCGGGCACCCAGCCGCTGTTGTGCGCCGCCGATGAATCCAACTGGCAGAAGATGGCCGAGATCGCCAAGAGCGCCAAAGCGCCATTGGCAGTGAAAGCCGAGTCGTTGGACAAATTGGCCGGGCTCACCGAAGAGATCAAGAAGGCGGGCGTCGAGGACATCGTGCTCGATCCGTTAGCGTACGGCTACGGCGATTCGCTCAAGACACTCACTCAAATTCGCCGCCTGGCGCTGAAGAAAAACTTCCGCGCTCTCGGCTACCCCATCATCGCCTTCCCCAGCAATGGCGCCGGAGTCGATGAAACGGTGTTGGCCGCACAGCACATCGCCAAATATGCCGGGTTCATCGTGCTCAACACCTTCGATCCGGCGACGCTGTACCCGTTGCTTGTCCTGCGGCAAAACATATACACCGATCCGCAAAAGCCGATTCAGGTTCAACCCGGTCTGTACGAAATCAATTCGCCCACTGCCGACTCGCCGCTGATGGTGACGACGAATTTCTCGATCACGTACTTTGCCGTGAACAACGAAGTGGAAGGATCGGGTTGGCCGGCGTGGCTGTTGGTGGCCGACGCCGAAGGCATGAGCGTGCTCACTGCGTGGGCGGCGGGCAAGTTCGACGCCGACCGCATCGCCAAAGCGGTGAAGTCCACCGGCGCGGAAGGCAAGATCAACCACAAGCGGCTGATCCTGCCGGGGCAGGTGGCCGTGTTATCCGGCGAGCTCGAAGAGTCGTTGGCCGGGTGGGAAATCATGGTCGGGCCCAAAGAGGCGGTGGACATTCCCAATTACTTGAAGGTGATGTGGGGCGAGAAAGCAGGTAGCAGGTAGCAAGTGGCAGATCGCCATTCGCTATCCGCCAACTATGAACGCTCACACTGAAGAAACTCTCCGCCGATTCTTTCGGCGCGCGCTCAACCCGTTCATGGTCTCGCTGTGGCGGCTGGGGCTGGCGTGGCAGTTCAACGTCTGGCCGGAAGTCAGCGGGCGGATCATGGTCATCACCCACACCGGGCGCAAGAGCGGCCTGCGGCGACGCACGCCAGTGAACTATGCCATCGTGGACGGCGAGGTGTATTGCGTGGCCGGTTTCGGCGAAGTGTCCGACTGGTATCGCAACGTGCTCAAGCATCCCGATGTGGAAGTGTGGCTGCCCGATGGCTGGTGGGCCGGCGTGGCCGAAGAAATGACCGACGCCGACTCTCGCGCCTTCATCATGCGCCAAGTGATGATCGGCAGCGGCTTCGCCGCCTATGTTGCCGGACTCAACCCGCGCAAAATGACGGACGCCGAACTCGAACGGGCGACCGCTCCCTGCAGACTCATGCGCATCCGCCGCACCGAAGCCCGCACCGGACCCGGCGGCCCCGGCGAACTGGCGTGGGTGTGGCCCGTTGCCACAATGATCCTTCTGCCGCTGGCGCTTCTGCGGCGCGGAAAGAAACGGTGAGCGATCGCTGCTCCCTCGCGCCGGTTGGCCTGAATCGTTTCGCCGAGTCGCCGCCATGGGTCACCGATAAAGTGTGGCCCCGGTTCTGAGCAAAGGGCCGGGGCCATTTTTTATGGCCTCTCACACCATCACCTTCCAACCCTCGAACCAAACCGTCTCGGCGGCCACCGGCGCTCTGCTCACCGAAGCCTTGCGCGACGCCGGCCTCGACATCAACCAGCCATGCGGCGGGCAGGGGCGCTGTGGCCGGTGCGCGGTCATCGTCAAAGATGGCAGTATCCGGCGGCGCTCCACCATTCGATTGACGGCTTCGGACATCGAGTCGGGATACGCTCTCGCCTGCCAGTCCATCGTCGAGGGGGACGCCGTCATCCTCATCCCCGAACAGGATCAAATCGAGCGCCGCCTCGTTACCGACAAAACGGCGAAGGCCATCGCCGCGCCGTTTCCGTACGACCCCGCCCGCGATCAAACCGTGCGCGCGTTTGCCGTCACCCTCGACCCGCCCACCCTTGACGATGCGGTGGACGACGTGTCCCGCCTCGAACGAGCGCTGGCCGCGCGCGGCATTCGTCATCTGCAAATCCCACTGCCATTGATGAAAGAATTGAGCGCGCGCCTGCGCGACGCCGAGTGGCAAGTGACGGCAACCATCGAGACCGACACATGGCGAAACCCCGACGGGCCGCCGCGACTGATCGATCTCATTCCGGGTGACGGCGAGGGCGCGGCGCAGCGCCTCTTCGGCGTGGCCATTGACATCGGCACCACAACCGTCAGTGTGTACCTCGTCGATCTTCTCAGCGGCGAGGTGGTGGACACCGCCGCCGAATACAACAAACAAATCCGTCGCGGCGAAGATGTGATCTCGCGCATCATTTATGCCGGAAAGGCCAACGGCCTCCAAGAGTTGAGCCAACTCGTGCGCGCCACCATCAATGAAGTGATCAAACGACTCGCGCAGCGCAACAAAGTTGAACTGTGGCAAATATGCAAAGCGACGGTGGCGGCCAACACCACAATGACTCATCTCTTTCTCGGACTGCCGCCTGCCTCCATTCGCCTCACGCCGTACATTCCCACCGTCAATCATCCTCTGCCGGTGGCCGCTCCCGAAGTCGGCCTCGACATCCATCCACGCGCGTCGGTGGATTGCCTGCCGGGTGTGGCCGCCTATGTCGGCTCCGACATTACCGCCGGTGTGCTGGCCTCCGGGCTGGCCGACGCTGATGATCTGACTCTGTTCATCGACGTGGGCACGAACGGCGAGATCGCCTTAGGCACGAAAGAGTGGCTGGTCACCTGCGCGTGCTCGGCCGGCCCGGCGTTCGAGGGCGCGGGCGTGGCCTGTGGCATGAGAGCCACTCGCGGCGCAATCGAAGAAGTGTGGATCAACAGTGAAACGTTCGAGCCTACCTTTCGCGTGATCGGCGACGTGAAGCCCAGAGGCATTTGCGGGTCGGGGCTGCTCTCGCTGGTGGCCGAACTGCTCGTCACCGGCGTGGTGGACAAGGGCGGGCGATTCAAAATGGATATGGCAACCCCGCGCTTGCGCGAAGACGAACACGGCTCCGAATACACGGTGGCTTGGGCGAAAGACACCGACTCGGGACGGGGCATCGTCCTCACCAAAGTGGACATCGACAACCTCATGCGGGCGAAGGCCGCCATCTACGCCGGGTTCACCGTGCTGGCGCAAAGCGTCGGCGTGGATTTGGCCGATGTGCAGAGGGTGCTCATCGGCGGCGCGTTCGGCAAATACATCAACGTCGAAAAGGCGGTGCAGATCGGATTACTGCCCGATATGCCTTGGGATCGATTCAGTTTCTTGGGCAACACGGCGGTGATGGGCGCGTACACGGCCCTGCTCTCGCGCGACGCCCGCGCCAAAATCAAAGACATTGCCCAGAAGATGACGTATATCGAACTCTCGGCAGACAACACGTTTTATGATGCGTTCACCAGCGCGTTGTTCCTGCCGCACACCGAAATGAGCCGCTTCCCCACAGTCGCCGCGCTGTGGAGTAGTGAGCGCTCGCCGGAGACATGAGATGCAAGGCGGCGATGCTCTGCTGAGTCACGTTCCCGAACTGCGCCATCCCTCGCGCCGACTCATGGCCGCGTCCATCGCGGCGTTGATGTTCGCGCTGGCCTCGGCGGCGATGATCGCCGTTGATATTTTCTTGCCCGCGTGGGCTTTGGCGGGGCAGGTGGTTGTGATTCTGGCCGGGTTCGGGGTGGCAGGGCAATTCTTTTGGCGGCGCAAAGAGTATCGCGCCAAGTGGGGCGAGCGCGCGTATCGCAACGCCTTCCTTCGGCACATGCTACCCGGCCTGCCGATGATGTTCGCCGCCATCTTTCACACTGCCTACATGCCCGGCGAGCGAGTTCCGTTGGGGTGGGCGACTCCGATCGCCGCCATGCTCGGCCTCTACTTCGCCGCCACCGGCTTCGTGCTTTGGGCGCGCGCGGGCGAATACTTCGGCGCTGACAACGGCGGTATGTTGTACGTGTACTTCCCCGACGAGAGTCGCATGATCGAGTCGGCCATCTACGGCATCCTTCGCCACCCCATGTATTCGGGCGCGGTAAGGGTCGGGCTGGCGCTCGGCCTGTGGCGCGGCACATTCTTTTCGATTCTGTTCGGGCTGTTCATGCCCATCGGCCTCACGCTGTGGCTCAGGCTGGCCGAAGAGCCTGAGTTGATCGAAAGGTTCGGCGAGGCGTATGCCGAGCATCGCCGGAACGTTCCGGCGTTTTGGCCGCGAGCCGCGCAGTGGGGAAAGTTTTGGCGTTTTCTGATCAGCGGACGATGACTCGCATCATCACTTATTCACTGCGACTCGACGGACGCAACTCCGACGAATACTATCGGGCGATTGCGGCCTTTGCCGATGGTTGGTTCGCCTGCGCTGTGCGTGACGCCGAACCGACGGTGGCCGGATTCCGGAACCACCGTTTGGCGCGCGGGGACGCTGACCGCTCCGACGCGGAATACACCCTCGAACTGCTGACGTTGGGCGTGCTGCTCCGCGAGCACGGCGGCGATGCGGTGCGAATGCGGGGATGGCTGGCGCGGCTGGCAACCGCGTTGATCCGTTTGCAGGATCGATGGCCGCGATGGGAAGATAGCATCAAGCGGGTGCGCGGCTGGGTGGGGCGGTGGATGGCGCGGCGCACAGCGCAGGCGCTCGACGGCGACGACGTGGACCGGATGATCGCTTGGCTGAGAGCCAACGATCGAACAGGCCAGGCGGCGCGTCTTTCGCAATGGCAAAGTTATTTCAGCGAGATCGGAGAGAGCCGAGCGCGGGCAATTGTGGCCGAGTGTGTTGCCCTTGCCGCTGACTTCGCCGAGGCCAGCCAGCAAACGCTCGGGCGATACACCGAAGGCGTCCCGCAGTTCCTCACCGAGTCGGCGCCCCGCTTCGTTGGCCGGTACGATGCGGAGTTCGTGTCGCGCACGCGGCTGGAATATCATCTCGGCATGCTCGGCACCGAAATCCTCAGCCGCGCCTATCGCCAGCGTTTCCTTTCAACCCAACACAAGATCGTGATCGTCCCGCCATGTATGCGCGCTCAACCGGAAGAGAAGTGTAAAGCGATCGAGACTCCGCTCGGCGCGAAGTGCCAAGCCTGCACGCCCACCTGCCGCGTTCACCAGATCACCAAATTGGGCGAGAAGCGCGGCTTCGAGGTTTTCATGATCCCCGATGAACTGCGCGTCTTCGGCAAGGGTGTGGGCGCGGGGAGTCTTGGCGTGGTGGGCGTAGCCTGCGCCCTTACGAATTGGAGCGGGGGATGGGAGGCCGACTCGATGGGCGTCCCGGCGCAGGGCGTTCTGCTCGATTACGTGGGGTGCAAATATCACTGGGATGATGATGGAATCCCCACCGACGCCAATTTGAGAAAGTTGGAGGAGGTGGTTGGGGGCAAACTGTAAATGACGTTCATAGCCCGTTTTCGGGAGTATCGGCAATAGCCTTGCCAATCCCGACGGTGCTAATTTGGAGAGGCCGAAACACGATTGAGATAGGAGGTGCCCATGCTGCTCATCGGCGAATCGATTCATATTATTTCACCCAAAGTGAAGGAGGCGCTGGCCAGCCGCGACGGCGCGTTCTTTGTGCAGTTGGCGCGGAAGCAAAAGGAGGCCGGGGCTGACGTGCTCGATCTGAACGTCGGCCCGCAAAAGAAGGCTGGGCCGGAAGTGATGGATTGGCTGGTGGATTGCGTGGTGGAGGGGGTGGGCGATATGCCTCTCTCATTCGACACCACCAACATTGCGGCCATCGAAACGGGGTTGAAGAAAGTGGCTCGCAACGGCCACGCCAACGCCATCATTAATTCAACGTCGGCGGAGGAGGAACGGCTGGCGACTGTGCCGCCGCTCGCCGCGCAGTATGGCGCGAAACTTGTGGCGCTGACAATGGCGAAAGAAGGAATCCCGGTGAGCGCCGATGCCCGTGTGGGGATTGCGATGGAAAAACTGATCCCTCGCGCGCAGGAAGTCGGCATCCCGATGGAAAACCTGCTCATCGATCCGCTCGTGCTCACTGTGTCGGGCTGTCAGGAATATGTGCCGCAGTGTGTCGAAGCGGTGCGCATGTTGAAGATGGTGGCCGACCCGGCGCCGATGGTGAATGTGGGACTCTCGAATGTGTCTAACGCCGTGCCCGCCCCCATGCGGCCCTTGCTCAATCGCGTGTATATGGTGATGCTGATGGCGGTGGGCCTCGACGCGGCGATTATTGATCCGTTCGATCAGGATTTGTCGAAGGCCATTCGTATCGTGCAACAGCGAGACGACTCGACGCCGCTTGGCGGGCTGTATCTCAAACTGCACGACGCGGTGGCCGCCGGAGCCGAACTCGAACCCACTGACGTGGACATGAACGACCCGGCGCAAGCGGAGGTGTGGAAGACGGTGCAGATATTGTTGAACAAAGTGATTTACACCGATTCGTATTTGCGTCTATGAGTGGGTTGTTGGGTGGCTAGGTGGTTAGGTGGTTCGAATTAGCCACCTAACCACCCAACCACCCAACCACCTATCGCTCAGGAGGCTCACATGTTAAAGGATGCGCCTGTGCTGACCACAGAAGAACTGTTGGCAAAGGCGAAAAAACCGTCTGCCGATGCGATGCGGCTTCACCCGTTTTATCGGGGCAAAGTCGAAACGACCCTGCGCTGCCGCGTTCGCGATTTCGACGATTTCGCCATTTGGTACACCCCGGGAGTCGCCGCGCCGTGCAAAGCCATTGCCGCCGACCCCGAACTGGTTTACGAACACACTCACAAATGGAACACGGTGGCCGTCGTTTCCGACGGCACGCGCGTGCTCGGCCTCGGCGACATTGGCCCCAAGGCCGGTCTTCCGGTGATGGAAGGCAAAGCATTGCTCTACAAATATCTCGGCGGCGTTGACGCTTGGCCGATCATGCTCGACACCAAAGACCCGGACAAAATTATCGACACTGTGCTCACCATTCAACCGGGCTTTGGCGGCGTGAATCTCGAAGACCTTTCACAGCCCAAATGCTTCCGCATCCTCGACACGCTGAGGCAAAAAGCGGAGATACCCGTGTGGCACGATGATCAGCAGGGCACGGCGATGGTGACGCTGGCCGGACTGATCAACGCGCTCAAGATCGTCGATAAAAACATTTCTAAAGTCCGCATTGCTTTTGTGGGCAGCGGCGCATCGAACGTGGCTTGCTCGCGCCTCATCTTTGCTCTCGGCGCAAACCCCGAACTGTGTATGATGGTGGACAGCAAAGGCATACTCAACAAACAGCGAGCCGACATCGAAAAGCGCAAAGCCGAGTTCGTGGACAAATGGAAGCTGTGTCAGATCACCAACGCCGAGCAGCGCGCGGGCGGCATCCCCGATGCGCTGAAGGGCGCCGACGTGGTGGTTGCCCTCTCGACTCCCGGCCCGGACGTTTTGCGGAAGGAATGGATCGAGGCAATGGCGAAAGAGGCGATTGTGTTCGCCTGCGCGAATCCGATCCCCGAAATTTGGCCGTGGGAGGCCAAAGCGGCCGGCGCGGCAGTGGTCGCCACCGGCCGATCCGACTTCCCAAATCAAGTCAACAACTCGCTCGGCTTCCCCGGACTGTTTCGCGGGACTCTCGATGTGAGAGCCAAAACCATCACCGACGAGATGTGCATTGCCGCGGCGCACGCGCTGGCCGATATGGCAGTGGAGCACGGCCTCACGCCCGATTACATTTTGCCCACGATGGATGAGTGGGAAGTGTTCCCGCGCGAGGCGGCGGCGGTGGCGGCCAAAGCAGTGGAGCAGGGCATTGCCCGCCTCCATTCGACGTACGACGAGGAATACGAGCGGGCGTCGTTCATCATCAAACGCGCGCGCAACATCACGCAGACGATGATGGAAGAAGGATACATTGAGGAGACGGAAGAATAACAAACACCAAATCTCAAATCTCAAATCTCAAATCTCAAACCTCAAACCTCAAACCTCAAACCTCAAATCTCAAATCTCAAATCTCAAATCTCAAACCTCAAACCTCAAACCTCAAACCTCAAACCTCAAATCTCAAATCTCAAATCTCAAACCTCAAATCTCAAACCTCAAACCTCAAACCTCAAACCTCAAACCTCAAACCTCAAACCCCAAACCTCAAACCCCAAACTCGATTTGAAGTTTGATTTTTGGAGTTGGAAGTTTCACCGGAGGCGACCATGTACGACCTGATTGTTATCGGCGGCGGGCCGGCCGGACTCACCGCCACGATCTATGCGCTCCGCAAGCGCCTCAATGTGTTGCTGATCACCAAAGACCTCGGCGGCAAAACCAACTTCCGCCTGCAGTTGCCGGAGATCGAACACCACCTCGTCATCAACGGCGAAGAAGTGATCAGCCAATTCGTTAACGAGATCGAGTATCTCGACTTTGCCCGCGTGATGGATAAAGTCGAAAAGGTGGATCGCACGCACGATGGCTATCGCGTGTCAACCCGCAGTGAAAAAGAGTATTCGGCGCGGACGGTGATCTTCGCCAGCGGCGCGAACGCCCAGCGGCTGAACGTGCCGGGTGAAAAAGAATATATGATGCGCGGGCTGTGCTACAGCGCGGTGAGTTATGCGCCGCTGTTCATCGACCGCGAAGTGGTGGTGATTGGCGACACCGGCCTGGCCCTGCGCGCCTCCGCCGAACTCTCGCGCATCGCCCGCAAAGTGACTCAGGTGGCCCCCACCCACGGCGAACTCGACACCCCGCTGGGTCAGCGGCTTTTGCAGTCGCCCAACTTCACGGTGATGGAGGGCTTCCACGCAGAGAGAGTGTTGGGTGACGATTACGCCCGGACGTTGATCGTGAAGAAAGGCCCCGACGTGCGCGAACTGCACGCCGCCGCCTTTTTCGTCGAGCTCGATCTCATCCCCAACTCCGGCGCAGTGTCGGCGCTGGTGGAATGCGACTCGAAAGGCCGCATCAAGATCGACGCCCGCAACCGCACCACCGCGCCCGGCCTCTTCGCCGCCGGAGATGTGACCGACGCTTTCGCCGAGCAAGTGCTCATCGCCATTGGCGAGGGCGCCAAAGCGGCGCTGGCGGCTTACGAATACTTGCTGGAGCAACCCGCCGAGCACCCCGTGGTGCACGGCGAGCGACCCTATTAACTGGGAGTTACGCAGTTGCCGAAAACACCCCACGAATCGCTTCGCGCGAATGACACGAAGTTTGAGAAACACCACTCGAGAAATTCGTGCAATTCGCGGGCAAGAATGAGCCGAACTGCGTAAGTCCTATAACTAAAGGAGATTTCCCCAATGCCCGGTTTCACGCCAGGTCGGCGATGGCAGCCCGCCTACCTTCCATTTCACGATGAGCCCCTCCTCGACCGAGTCATCGAAACCATCGAGCTCGCCGTCAAGGGGCCGCTGTGGGGCTGTCGCATGTGCGGTAACTGCCTCTTGCAAGAGACGGCCTTCATCTGCCCGATGGAGTGTCCCAAGGATTACGCAACGGCCCCTGTGGCGGCTCCACTCCCGAATACTGTTACGTGGACAAAACGCGCCCGTGCATCTGGCACAAAATCTACGAACGCGCAGAAAAGTTGGGGCGCGAAGATCGATTGATGGAAGTGCTGCCGCCGCTCAACTGGGACAAGGTGGGCACCGACACGTGGATGGACGTGTATCGCCACTGGCGTGAAGTGGGCGGACTCAAAACGACTCTCAACGCGCTGAAACTGCCGAAGAAAGAGCGCGATGAGGCGTGGAAAAAATTCTTCCACGAAATCCGCCAACCCGTTTGGTGGGGCGGCGACTCGGAACCCCATCCCGCCGCGCCGCACGAACCGGTCTCGAAACTCGAAGCCAAACTCACCGCAGGCGAGTTCGTCGTCACCGCCGAGATCGCGCCGCCGCTCGGCGCACAGCCGGAAGAAGTGGTGAAGAAAGTGGTGATGCTCCGCGATCATGTGGACGCCGCCAACTTCACCGATAACCCTTCGGCCACCCCGCGCATGTCGTCGTTGGTGTGTTCGGCCATCGCTTTGCAAAACGGCCTCGAGCCGGTGATGCAGATCGCCGCCCGCGAACGCACGCGCATGGGCGCGCAGAGCACCATTCTCGGCGCGGCGGCATTGGGCATCCGCAACGTGCTGTGCCTCACCGGCGATCACCCGCGCACCGGCCCCTCGCCGCACGGGCGCATGGACATTTGGGACATCGACTCGATTCAAATGATCTGGATGTTTCGCCGCATGCGCGACGAGGCGCACTTTCTCGATCAGCGCGACATCAAAGCCGCGCCGCCGTTGTTCATCGGCGCGGCCGGCTCGCCCTTCGCCTCCACCGAGCGCTTTCAAGCCTTGCGCGAGGCCAAGAAAGTCAACGCCGGAGCGCAGTTCTTCCAAACCAATCTGGTGTACGACGTGAAAGGCTTCGAGCGCTATCTCGAAGCGCTCGATAAAGTGGGCGCGTTGAATCGCGTGTTCGTGCTGGCCGGAGTCACGCCCATTCGCAGCGCGAAGGCGGCCAACATCATGAACGAAGTGCCGGGCGTGAAAGTGCCCAAGCCGCTCATCGAACGGATGGAGAAGGCCGCCGACCCGAAGGAAGAGGGCGTGCAGATCACGCTGGAGATCGTGGACAAATTGATCGCTCGTTGTGCGACCACGCCCTGCCGGAGTGCGAGCGGTGCTTCGCCCGTTTTCTTCGCAACCCGATGGGCGAAGATCGCTACTGCATCACCGATTACGAAGAAGACAGGGACGAGACATTGCATTTGACGCTCAAATACGATGGGCTGGTGGAAAAGCTTCACCTCTCGCCGGAGCAGAGAGCGCTGGCGGCCAGCGAGGGCTGGTCGCAGTTCGTCACCGTCGAACCAAAGTTTTATCGAGAATGAAACCGAACTCTCTGAGCCGGGAAGCATTTATCGAGCCGCCGCCAGCGCTGCCGTTTTATCTCCAACTCGGCATCTGGTTTGCCGAGCGCGAGGCCGGGCGCACACTACTTCCGGCGCGGCTGTTGGCTTGGTATCCCAAAGCCGCCGTCAGTTCCGGCGTGATCGAGTCGCTCATTGCCGATGGGCGCGGCGACCTCGACCCGCGCACCCTGCGATTGGTGCGCTTGCAAGTGTCGTTGGCTGTGTCGTGCCCATTTTGCATCAGGATGAATTCCGTCGAGTCGGATGACAGCCCAATCTCGCCGGACGAACTCTCGGCGCTGCGTGGGCAGAGGGCGCCCGACTCCGTTTCCACGTTCACGGCCCGCGAGCGGATCGCCGTTGAGTATGCGCGGCTGATCTCGCAGACTCCGTTGAAGTTCCCGCCGCAGTTTGTGAGCGAACTGACCGCCAACTTCTCCGAACGCGAGATTGTGATTTTGGCGACGACGGCGGCGCAGGTGAACTATTGGGCGAGGCTCATTCAAGCGTTGGGCGTGCCGGTGTGAGTTATGCGCATCCTCCTCCTCGCCGACGTTCACGCTAATTGGCAGGCTCTGCTCTCGCTTCAACGAGCCGAGCGCAAGCCCGATACGGTGCTGTTCGCGGGCGATGCGGTGGGCTATGGGCCGGATGCGTCGGACTGCGCGCGGTGGCTGTTGGCAAACACCACAGCGGCGGTGCGCGGCAATCACGATGACGGCGCCCAACGAAGCCAGCGGGACGGGGTGTGTTTCGGCGTCCCGCCGGAATTGGTATCGGCGGCGAGAGAGATGATCGCTTATTCGCATCAGTGCCTCTCTGCGCGCGAGTTGAATGGCATCGGCCACTGGCCGCTCACGGCCTCGCTCGCGCTCGGCGGCGCGCGCTTTTACATCGCGCATGGCACGCCCGCCGACCCGTTGTGCGGGCAGTTGAATCCGGCGCTGTGCCCGGAGGCCGACCTGCATTCGCTGTTCGACGGCATCGAGGCGGATGTGATTGTGGTGGGGCACACGCACATGCCGGCTATTCGCAAGTTCGCCGGTCGGCTCATTGTGAACCCCGGCAGTTTGGGTCAGCCGCGTTACGGCACGCCCGATGCGACCTACGCCGTGTGGGAGGATGGGCAGTTGCAAATCAAACATTTGCATTATGATCATGATACGACGGCTCAGCGGTTGCGGCTGGCGCCGGTGAGCATCGAAACGATAGAACAACTCACCGCCGTTTTGGAGAAAGGATTCTTGCAGTAAAGTCTGCCGTGCAAGTCAACGGGAAGTTCTATGGCTTTGCGAATCGGCATCCCGCGCGCTCTGCATTTTTATCAGCACTACCCTCTCTGGCGAACTTTCTTCGAAGAGCTTGGGGCGGAAGTGCTCGTTCCGCCGTTCACCCACCGCGACATTGTGGCGGCGGGCGCGAAGTGAGTGGCCGATGTGACCTGCCTGCCTATCAAAGTCTATGCCGGGCACGTGGCCTGGCTGCGCGACCACGGCAGTGTGGATTTTGTTTTCACGCCCGCCATTCGCAACATCGTCAAGGATGCTTTCCACTGCGCCAAGTTCCAAGCCCTGCCCGACATCATCAAAGCCACCGTGCCAAACTGCCCGCCTCTGCTGGACATTGAAATTGATCTGGAGCGGCGAAAAGTTTCCGAGACCGATGCCTTTCATCAGCTGGGCCATCGCTTCAGTTGGAACCCGATCAAGATTCGACGAGCGTGGGCGCGCGCCCGTGAAGTCGAGCGAAATTATCTGGCCTCGCTGGTGGACGAGAAGCTTACTTATCCCGAAGCGCTGGCCCGACTGTACGAGCCTGAAAAGAAAACGGCCTCACCGGCCCTCGCCTCCACCGCCGATTTGACCATCGCCGTCGTCGGCCACCCATACTGCCTCTACGACGATTACATCAATCATCAACTGATCTCGCGACTGCGCGGATTGGGCGCGCGGGTTTTCACTGGCGAGATGGTGCCGCCGGACGAGGCGCAGGCGGGCATCATGAAGACAACGGGACAGCGGCGGTGGTTCTACGACAACGTCATGACCGGCGCGGTCGGATATTATCTGGATCGGCCCGAAGTGGCAGGGATCATCTCGGTGCTGGCCTTCGCCTGCGGCCCGGATTCGGTGATGGTCGAGACGCTGGCTCGCCGCGCCCACGCTCGTGGCCGCTCATTGATGAGTCTGGTGCTCGACGAGCACGGCAGCGCCGCCGGGATGATCACCCGGCTCGAAGCGTTCGTTGACATGCTGGGCCGGCAGAGGCAAATGCGGTGCGCCGACTCAGCGGCGGCCCCCTCATCCCCGCCGCCGACGGTGACGGCCCCGGCCTTCCTGCGCCAGATCAACAAACCTGTGATCGGCTTCCCGCGCATGGGCACAGTGGTGGTGGCGGTCAAGTCGGTGTTCAAAGGCATCGGCGCGCAGTTGGAACTCGGCCCGGCCTTGAGCAGTCGGACGGTGTCGCTCGGAGCGCGCAACTCGCCCGAGTTCATCTGCACGCCATACAAAATATATTTTGGGCAACATGATCGAAATGTTGGAAGCCGGGGCCAACACCCTGCTGTATGTGGACGGCCCCGGCTTGTGCCGCAACAGCGCTTACACTCAACTTCTCGGCGACGTGTTGCGTGATCTCGGCTACAAGTTCAAGTTCCTGAGCACCGAGATTCTCACCGACAAGATTTTGGGCCTGGCCGCGTTTCTGCGCCAGTTTGCGCCCGATCTGTCGTGGGGCGAAATCGTCCGGCAGATTCGGTTGGGTCTGGCAAAAATGTTTGCCCTCGACGACCTCGAGCGGCGCGTGCAGTTCTTCCGTCCGCGAGAGATCGCGTCGGGTTTCGTGGACAAACTGTGGAGCGAAGCCAACTTGCGTATTGACGGGGCAGGCAACATTGACGCCCTCAAGCGAGTCAAAGCCGACGTTCTGCGAAAGATCGAGCGGACGCCGATTGACCCGACCCTCCGCCCGGTGCGGATCGCCACGACCGGCGAATACTACGCCGTGCTGGATCCATTTTTCAACCTCGACTTGGAGCGCGAACTGGGCAGACTGGGCGCTGAAGTGCATCGCACGCTGATGATGGGGCAGTGAGCCAAAGAGATGTTGGTTCTGGATTCTCTCGGCCTGCCTCGCAAGCCGGAAATTGACCGGGCCGCCAAACCGTATTTGCGCTGGGACATTTCCGGCGAAGGCTGGGTGACGATCGGGCAAACGGTCATTCACGGGAAAAAAGGATTCGACGGCATCGTAGAAACTTTGCCGTTCACTTGCGTCCCGGAAGTGGCCGCCTTGAACATCCTGCCGCGCGTCAGCCGCCTCCACAACATTCCAGTCCTCTCCTTCATCTTCGACGAACAATCGGGGCGGGCCGCAATGAAAACCCGGCTGGAGGCATTTGTCGATCTGTTGATTCGCCGCCGGGAAGTGAAAGAGTCGGCCCGGCAGGCCGCGCCGGCCAGCGAATTGCCGCAGATGCCGGCAGAGGCGGCGTGCGCCGCCTGCCCGATCGTCGAACGTTGCGCGCGCGCCTCGACCGGTGTGAGGCCGGATGGTTGTGCGCTCAAATCCGACGAGCGTTGAGGAAGGAGGCGATATGAAAGCGTATTTGGGAATTGATGTCGGCTCCGTTACCACGAAACTCGTCGCCCTCGATGATCATTACAATGTGCTGGCCTCGCTGTATTTGCGGACGCGCGGCAAGCCCATCGAAGTAGTGCAACAAGGACTGCGCGATCTGACCCGGCCATTGGATGGCACGGCGGTCGAGATCGTCGGGGTGGGCGCCACAGGCAGTGGCCGTTATTTGGCTGGCGTGGTCGTGGGCGCGGACGTGATCAAAAACGAGATCACCGCCCACGCGGTGGCGACCTCTCATTTTGTGCCGGGCGTGCAGACGATCATCGAAATCGGCGGCCAGGATTCCAAGATTATCATCCTGCGCGACGGCGTCGCCGTCGAATTCGGAATGAATACGGTTTGTGCGGCGGGCACGGGCGCGTTTCTGGATCAGCAGGCGGCGCGGCTGAACATGAGCATCGAAGACGTTGGGCCGATGGCCCTGCAATCCAAGACTCCGGTTCGCTTCGCCGGGCGTTGCACCGTGTTTGCCGAGTCCGATATGATCCACAAACAACAGATGGGCCACCGGGTCGAAGATATTTTGTACGGCTTATGTCAGGCCATGGCCCGCAACTATCTCAACAACGTCGGGCTGGGCAAGGAGACCCGCGAACCGGTGGCGTTTCAAGGCGGCGTGGCTTTCAACAAAGGCATGATCCGCGCTTTCGAGGAGGCGCTGGAGATGCCGGTGCACGTTCCGCCACATCACGAGGTCATGGGCGCAATTGGGGCGGTGATGTTGGCCCGCGAGGCGATGAGGCGCGCGCGACACGCTTCAAAGGGTTTGCCGTCGGCGACCTGAATTACCGCACCGTCTCATTCGAGTGCCGCCACTGCGCCAATCATTGCGAGATCGTGCAGGTCTCCGTCAACAAAAAAGTGGCTGCGCGTTGGGGTGGCCGGTGCGATCGTTGGGATGTGGTTGAAGCGATCACACCCGGAGCCGCCTTCCCGCTGGCAGCCGCCCAAGTCGAGACGCAGGACTGCGAAGTGTGTTGTTAATGCGTTGGCGCGTCACCCGTGCTGGCGCGAATCTATTTCAGACAAGGGAGACAATCATGGCTGGACGAAAGAAAATCACACTACCCGACTTGCAGAAGAAGATGATGGATGGCGTGCCCATCACCATGATCACCTGTTACGATTATTCGATGGCGCATCTCGTCGAACAGGCCGAAGTGGATATCGTGTTGGTGGGCGACAGTTTGGGCATGACCATGCTGGGTTACGATGGCACCCTGCCGGTGACGATGGATGACATGATGCGGCACACGGCGGCGGTGCGGCGCGGCTCGCCCACCAGCTGGCTTGTCGGCGATATGCCTTATATGTCGTATCAGCCCTCGGACGAAACGGCGGTGCGAAACGCGGGCCGCTTCATGGCCGAGACGGGGTGTGACTGCGTGAAACTCGAAGGCGGGCGGCAGATGGCCTCACGCATCCGCGCCATTTCTGAAGCGGGCATCCCGGTGATGGGCCATCTCGGCCTCACGCCGCAGAGTGTGTCGGCGTTGGGCGGCTTTCGCGTGCAGGGCAAAGGTTCCGATCAAGCCCTGCGCATCATCGAAGACGCGCAAATTTTGGAAGAGGCCGGAGCGTTCTCGATTCTGTTCGAGATGATCCCCGATGAAGTGCAGAAGATCATCACCGAGCGGGCCAAAATTCCGATCATCAGCCTCGGCTCCGGGCCGCACGCGCACGGCCAATTGCTCATCTTCCACGACATGTTCGGGCTGTACCCGCGCTTCAAGCCGAAAATGGCGAAGGTGTTCGGCAACGCCGGAGAGGTCATCCTCAACGGCCTCAAGCAATACGTGGCCGAAGTGACGAGCAAACAATTCCCTCAGCCCGACAACTGGTTTGGCATCAAAGAGGATCAACTGGCCGAACTCAAGAAGAGACTCGACGAAGGAGGCTCGGGCGATTGAGACTCTTGCCCTCACCCCTTTCCCTCTCCCATTGGGAGAGGGGGAGCGGTGAATTGCGATGACCGATTTTCGTTACCCATCATTGCGCGCGGTTGTGCTGTCGTCTGCCGGGCAAGACTTGCGGCGGTGCTCGCACTGCTCATTCTGCAGCGGCTCATTCGATAGCAACGGCGACACCGACATCACACTGGAAATGTTGTTGCAAATGGTGATCATGAACGACGACGAAGTGTTGACCAGCCGCACCGTGTGGTCGGATCATGTTTTCGAATCGGCGCGGCACGCGTGCGCCAACGGGCTGGATATGCAGGCCGTGTTGCAGGCCTTGCGCGATGAAGCGCGGCGGAGAGGGCTTGTGGCGATATGAAACTGGCAATCACCGGCAAAGGCGGCGTGGGCAAAACCACGCTCACAAGTTTGTTGGCCTATCTGTACGCCGAGCGTGGCAATGCCGTGCTGGCCATTGACGCCGATCCCTCGCCGTGTCTCGGCGCGGCGCTCGGCATCCCCCGCGAAACGCTCGACACGCTGACGCCGATCGCCGAAATGGAAGAACTGATCTACGAACGCACCGGCGCCCAACCCGGAACGATGGGCGGCTACTTCAAACTCAACCCGCGCGTTGATGACATCCCCGATCGATTCTCGGTTAAGCATCGCGGCATCACTCTGCTCGAACTCGGCGCGGTGGAGAAGGGCGGCTCCGGCTGTATCTGCCCGGAGAGCGTGTTGCTCAAACAACTCGTGTCGCACATCCTTTTGCGGCGGGGAGAAGTGGTGCTGTTGGATATGTATGCGGGCGTGGAGCATTTGGGGCGGGCCACCGCCGATGCAGTGGAAGCGATGATCGTCGTCGTCGAGCCGACCGGGCGCAGTATGGCAACGGCGGCGCAGATCAAATCGTTGGCCGCCGACATCGGCCTCACCCAATTGTTTTTGGTGGGCAACAAAATCCAAACGATGGATGAACGCGCTTTCGTCGAATCCCATTCGCCGGATTTGCCGGTTCTGGGCTTTTTGCCTGCCACCCTGCAAGTGCAAGCCGCCGACCGCGAGGGCAAAGCCGCCTTCGACGCCGTGCCGCAGTTGGCCGAAGCCGCGCGCGGCATCGCCGAGTCGCTGGCGGGAATACTTCACCCCTCCGCATGAGGAGCGCCGATGAACATCAGTGTGCCGCGCGAACGCCGCCCCGATGAACACCGCGTGGGACTCACGCCCGCGGCAGTCGCGTTGCTCGCTGCCGACGGGCACCGATGCTACGTGGAAACGGGCGCGGGGTTGGGCGCCGGATTCGCCGACGACGATTATGCGCGCGCCGGAGCGACCATGGTCTCTCACCCGTTCAACATTCGTAAAGTGGCGCACTTCGCCGATGTGCTGGTGGGGGCGGTGCTCGCGCCCGGCCGGAGGACTCCGGTGCTTGTGCCCCGTGCGCTGTTGCGCGAGATGCGCCCGCGCTCGATCATTCTCGACATTGCCATCGATCAGGGCGGGTGCGTGGAAACCAGCCGCCCCACCTCCCACCTCCCACCGCTCGCCCACGTTTGTCGAAGAGAACATCGTCCACTATTGCGTGCCGAACATGTCGGGGGTGCTGGGGCGCACGGCCACGCACGCCCTCAACAATGCAACGTGGCCCTACATTCAACTTCTGGCCGGGCGCGGCGTGGCGACTCGCGGCGGCAAAGTGGTGTCGGCGCCACTGCAAACACCGAACGCCCCTTCGGATTGAGGCTGGCAGGCGGCTCGCTGATCGTTTTGAGAATCGGAGTCAGTCACTATGGCGGCTCGTTCGGTCGGATGAGCCGCTTTTCTTTTTCCCTCGCCGAAGTATAGTCCTATCGCACATTGGTGAATAACATCACGAAGTTGACAAACTCATTTTTCATGCTACACTCGACATGTCTCACTTAATTGACGAAGCGATAAAAGAGTGACATATATCATAAACACCCGTGATCGCTGTCGGATGGTGGAGCAAAACTGTGAGTCTATGGTGCAGTGCCAAATGCGCCGCAAAAATTGGGAACTGCGAAGAGCCAGTCCGAAGTACGGGCTGGCTTTTATATTACCGATAATAAATATCCATTTTTGCTCGCGGAGAAAACATGGACGCCCTGAAATCTGAACGAACCGATTTTGCGGAAGTTCTCTACGAAAAACGAGATTGGGTGGCTCGCATCACGATCAATCGTCCGTTCAACTATAACGCCTACAGCACCGAAGCGCTGGTGGAATTAGCGGCGGCCTTTCGGCAGGCGTCGTTTGACGATGAAGTGGCCGTGATCGTTTACACGGGCGCGGGCGACCGGGCTTTTTGCACCGGCGGCGACGTGAAGGAGTACGCCTCCCGCTACACGAGCAAACCCCGCGACTATTGGAAGTATATGGCGCTGTTCAGTGCGTATATCGAAAGCATTGTCAATACGGGCAAGCCGGTGATTGCGCGGCTGAACGGCATGGCGGTGGGCGGCGGCAACGAGAGCCACTTGGCTTGCGATCTGTCCATCATTGCTGAACACGCGCATGTGGGGCAGGTGGGCACGGGCGTGGGCAGTGTGGCCGCCGGGGGCGCCACGCAGTGGCTGCCCATTTTCGTCGGCGACCGACGGGCGCGATATATGCTGATGACGAATCGGCGCATCCCCGCGTATCAGGCCCTTGAGTGGGGACTGGTCAACGAAGTGGCGCCGTCGGTGAAAAAAGACGGCGAGTTCATCACCCGCGCCACGCCGGAGCAAATCTCGAAAGCGCAAAAGGGAGTTGATGGCTACTGCATCGATCTCTCCAAACTCGATGAGGCGGTGGATGCGCTGTGCAAGGATTTGATCAACAAATTCCCGGAGTGCATGCGCTACACCAAACAGCAAACCAACTTTTGGAAAGATTTGGCGTGGCATCAAACCGTCGGCCACGCGAAAGATTGGCTGTCCATTCACTACACGTCGTGGGAGCCGATGGAGGGCATGAACGCCTTTGTGGAAAAGCGCCCGGCCGATATTGTGAAACTGCGGCAGCGAGCCGCCGAAGGCAAGTCGTCGGAATTCATGTGGGGGGCTTACGCGCAATCGTGCCCGTCATGCGGCGCGAACTACTTGCCGGATGAATTTGAGTTTTGCGGCAAATGCGGCGCGGCCCTGCACGGATCGAACGGCAAAAAGTGATCGCGCTATTTATCTCTTGAGAGGATGACTATGACTCAACGAGTGCTGGACAATTGGCCTTACAAACCTTTGGATGAGGTGATCGGCCTCTGCCGGGAACTCTTGGAAGACCCCGACTTCCCGACGGTGAAACGGTGGCGGGAATCCGGTGGCAAAGTGGTGGGGCATTTCCAAGTGTATTTCCCCGAAGAGATCGCTCACGCGGCGGGAATGCTGCCGCTGAAAGTGCGCGGCGCGCAGATCGAGGCGCGGCAGGCCGAAGCCCGTTTCGGCTCGTACCTGTGCTCGATTCTGAAAACGTCGCTGGAACTGGCGTTGAGCGAACGGGTAAAGTTGGATATGTTCGTCTCGCACCCCATTTGCGATGCGGCGCGTAACCTTGCGGCGGTGTGGGGGCGCAACTTCCCCTACTCATGCCAGATTCTGTATCTGCCGCAAAACGCCAACTCGAAGCACTCGGCGAAATATCTCCGCCACGAATACAACCGGCTGAAGCGCGACATCGAAGGCGTGGCCGGGCGAACGGTGACGGACGACGATTTGCGCAACTCCCTCAAAGTTTTCAACGAGAATCGCCGGCTGATGCACAAGATTTACGCCATCAAGCGCGACACGCCGTGGCTCCTTTCGGCGGACGAAGCCTATGTGCTCATGGCCGTTGGCGGCATGGTTCCGCGCGAAGAACACAACGATCTGCTGAAGGCGGCCATTCCGCAAATCGAAGCGCGCACGGCCAAACCGCAGGATCGCATTCGCGTGGTGTTCGAGGGCGGCTTCTGCGAACAGCCGCCGCTGGATTTGCTGCGCGCCATCTCGCAATCGTGTTACGTCGTGGACGACGATTTGATGATCGGCCTGCGCTATATTTTGGAAGACGTGCCCCTCGACGGCGACCCGCTGTTCAACCTCGCCAATGCCTACATCGAGACATCGTCGTACAGCCCGGTTCAGCACGATCTGCGAAAACCCAAAGAACACATGCTGCTCAAGCGCATGAAAGACTCCAATGCCAATGCGGCTATCATCACGGCGGCCAAAATGTGTGAGCCGGGTCTGGATGAGCAGGTGGCCTACGTGAAGATGCTCGACGAAGAGAACATTCCCTATTTCGTCAGCGAGTTCGAAGAAAGCATGACCTCCTTCGATCATCTGCAAATCCAATTGGAAACGTTTGTGGAGAATCTGCTATTTGCGTAGCGCGCAGGCGCAACGCATGGGAGAACACCGATGAGTGATGCACATAGCGCAGACAGTCTTGTGGGACGCGGCAACCGGGACGGGGCGGCGTTGTTCCGTGACTGGTTCGAGAATCTGACTCACGCGCCGGAGCGCAACGAGAAATCGGCCTACGTGTTTGTGATGGGCAGTATCGCCGAAATTTTGCGCACTTTCGACTTCCACACCGTCTTCCCGGAGATCAACTCTCTGCAAACGGCGGTGCGGCGAGTGGCGCATGAATACCTCAACACCGCCGAAGATTACGGCTACTCGCCCGACATTTGCGGCTACGTGAAAGCCGATGTGGCGATGCAATTGCAGGGCGGCAAACACCCGATGGGGCTTGTCCCCAAACCGGATATTGCCGTGTACACCAACGCCTGCAACACCTACATCAAGTGGGCCGAAATCTGGGAGCGCATGTATCACATCCCGATCTTTACCCTCGATGTGCCCGGCACGCGCCAACACCTCGGACAAACGTGGCCCGGCCACCCCGACTTCGAGGAAGACAAGAAATACGTGGCCGCGCAGCTGGAAGAATTGATCGCGACCTGTGAGGAGGTGTCGGGCAAAAAGTTCGACATTGACAAACTGCGCGAAGTGATGACTCACGCCAACGCGATGAGCCGTGCCTGGAAACGCTTGCTCGAATTGAATCAGAACTCGCCTTCCGTGTTCAACGCCGTCACCGATGGCACCGTGTATTTGGGAATGGCCAACGGTTTTCGCGGCACGGCGGACGGGGCGCGATACTTCAACGAAGTTGTGGAAGAAATGGAATACAAAGCGCAGCACAAGATCGGCACCCTGCACGATGAAAAGTACCGGCTCATTTTTGTCGGCGTGCCGTGCTATCCGATCTTCCGCCGCTTCAACGAAATGTTCGCCGAGTGGGGCGGGGCGTTCGTCAGCTCGACGTATTTGTGGTTCGCCTCGGGCGGCACCAATCTTGGCGTCGAATACGATGTGAACCGCCCGCTCGAAAGTTTGGCCGAAGGCGTGCTGATCGGCGTCCGCCACGCGATGGACTCGATGTTCTTCCAACACCAAACCCTGATCGATATGGTGGACCCCTACAAGATCGACGGCGTGGTGTACCACCCGATCAAGTCGTGCCGAACGGTGTCCACCGGGTTGGCCGACAATCGCCGCGCGCTGTTGGAAGCGAAAGACGTGGGCAGTCTGTTCATCGAATCGGACATGATGGATAAGCGGGTGGTGTCCGAAGCCCAATTGAAAAATCGTATTGACGCATTTTTCGAGGGATTGGCCACGCGCAAGCAAATGGCCGCCCACGCGTAAGGAGGAGTCATGGCATACGGCGCTGGCGTAGATGTTGGATCAACTCAAACTAAAGCGATCATCCTCGACGAGAATCGGCAGATTGTGAGCCGGGCGCTGATCGACACCGGGGCCAATGTGGTGCTGGCCGCTGAGAACGCTTATGCCGAGGCTCTGCGCAATCTCAGCCTCGACGAGCGCGAAGTGGAGTACGTCGTCGGCACGGGATACGGGCGATACAAAGTCACCTTCGGCGACACGCAGATCACCGAGATTTCGTGCCATGGGCGCGGCGCGGTGCACATGTTCCCCGGCACGCGCTCGGTAGTGGATATGGGTGGGCAGGACACGAAGGCGATTCGCGTCAGCCCCACCGGCGAGATTCTCGACTTCTGCATGAACGACAAATGCGCGGCGGGCACCGGGCGGTTCCTGGGCGCGGCGGCGGCGGCGCTCGAAATTCCGCTGGGCGAGTTGGGGCAGGTGGCCCTGCAAGCCGAAAAGGCGGTGAAGATCAGCACCACTTGCACCGTGTTCGCCGAGTCCGAAGTGGTGTCGTGGCTGGGCAAGGGCAAGAAGATCGAAGATATTTTGCTCGGCGTGCATCAATCCATTGTGTCGCGCTCGCTGGGGTTGATGCGCCGCGTGGGCATCGAGCCGGAAGTCACCTTCACCGGCGGCGTCACTAAAAACATTGGCGTCGTTACGGTGCTCAATGAGATGATCGGCTTCCCGGTGAACGTCGGGCCGGATTCACATTACATGGGCGCGTTGGGCGCGGCATTGTTCGCGATGGATCGAATCATGGCTGGCCGCGTCCCCGTTGACGGCGAGCGAGAGAAAGCGTAGGTGCGCGATGACATATACCGCTGGCATTGACGTTGGCTCAACCTATACCAAAGCAGTCATCCTCAGCGACGACGACAAAATTGTTGGCCGCGGATTGGTGAAGACCGGATTCAAACTGAATGAGGCCGGAGAGCGCGCGTTGGCGGTGGCGCTGTCGCGGGCGAATGTGGCGCAGAGCGATCTGACTTACATTGCCAGCACCGGCTATGGCCGATTCCAAACGTCGATCCGCAACGTGAACGTGACCGATCTCACGGCGACGGCTCGCGGCTCGCGCTTCCTCTACCCCAACACCCTCACCATTCTCGACGTGGGCGGGCAGACGATGAAAGCCAGCCGCCTCGACGGCGCGGGCAAAGTGAAATCGTTCCGTCTCAACGACAAGTGCGCGGCGGGCACGGGCGCATTCCTCGAAAAGACGGCGCGGTACATGGGCTTCAACACCGAAGAGATCGGGCCGCTGGCCGCCACCTCGAAAACCATTGTGCCCATCTCCGGCGTGTGCGCCGTGTTCGCCGAATCCGAAGTGATCAACTGCCTCTCGCAGGGCAGCGCCCCCGCCGACATCATGCAGGGCGCCATTGCCTCGCTGGTGGATCGCTCGGTGCAGTTGATGAAGCGCGTGCAAATGGAGCCGGAGTTCACGTTGGTGGGCGGCATCCTTCGCTTCGAGACGATGGCGAAAGTGGCGCAGGAAAAATTGGGCATGAAAGTCAACGTGCCGCAGGGCGATCTCGTGCAATACGTCGCCGCGCTCGGGGCGGCGCTGTTAGCGCAACACCGCCTTCGCAGACTGAACGAACAGGGCGCGCAAGCCGAAGGCGAGAAGGAATTGGCCTGAGCAATGAAGCGCCGCCCACTCATGAATCGATAACTGTTCGACAGTGAATCGCAGCCGACGCCAGTCTGATGACTGGCGTCAGTGTTTACGGCAACAATTGGAGAGAATCTGTCATAAATGAGCGACTCAACTTTGCAGTTTCTCGATTGGCAAACCGATGAGGGAGTGGGGCGACTCACACTGAAGAAGCCGCCGCTCAATGTGGTGAACATCGCCATGATGCGCGAAATGCTCTCGGTGATGGACGCCGCCTCTCATGATTCATCTCTGCGCGTGCTCGTGGTTCAGGCTGAGGGAAAAATGTTTTCGGCGGGAGTGGATGTGGCCGATCACACCGCCGACAAAGTGAGCGAGATGATTCCATTGTTCGATCAAGTGTGCGCCGCGCTCGCCAACTTCCCCGCGCCCACGCTGGCCGTGGTTCACGGGCACGCGCTCGGCGGCGGGTGCGAGATCGCCATGTGCTGTGATCTCATCGTCGCCGCCGAAGAAGCCAAGTTCGGCCAGCCGGAGATCAAACTGGCAACGGTCGCGCCGTTCGCGTCGGTGCTGTTGCCGGAGTCGGTTGGTTATCGCCGCGCCGCCGAGATGCTGTTGCTCGGCGAAAACGTGTCGGCAGTGGAGGCGGCGCGCATCGGGCTGATCAATCGCGCTGTGCCTGCCGCCGAGCTCGATCAGACTGCCGATCAATATCTTGCCAAACTGCGCGCGCTCAGCGCGGCGGCTCTGCGCATCGCAAAGAAAACGGCGCGGCTCGGTTTGCAGGGGTGGGCGAATCTTCCGGCCATCGAAAAACTGTATCTCGACGATCTCATGTCCACTGCGGACGCCAACGAAGGCGTGTCCTCGTTCATCGAGAAGCGCGCGCCGGTTTGGAAACACCAATAGACATCGGAGACGAATTGAAATGAAGGCCGCCGTTTTTTATGGAGCGCATCAGCCGCTCAAAGTTGAAGAGATACCGACTCCTACGCCGAAGGCCGGAGAGATTTTGCTGAAGGTGGCCGGGTGCGGCGTGTGCCACACCGATCTGCATTTCACTGATCACGATGTGCCGACGATGAAGAAGCCGCCGCTGGTGTTGGGGCACGAGGCTTCGGGTATCGTGGCGGGACTCGGCCTCCCCCTTGATTCCCCCCCGTCGTCGACGGGAGGGGTGAGGGGGGGGCTAAAAGAAGGCGATCGCGTGCTTTTGCCCGCTGTGTATGGCTGTGGGCAATGCCGCATGTGCCGCATGGGGCGCGAGAATGTGTGCGAGAACATGGCCTTCTTCGGCAGCAGCGTGGATGGCGCATACGCCGAATACATCGTGTCGCCCGCGCATGTTGCCATTCCACTGCCCGCTGAGATTCCGCTCATCGAAGGCTCCATCATCGCCGACGCGACGACGACTCCATTTCACGCCGTCGTCAATCGTGGGCAGGTGAAGCCCGGAGACTCGGTGGTGGTGTTCGGATGCGGCGGCATCGGTTTGAACTGCGTGCAGATCGCGGCGGCAGTGGGCGGGCAAGTGATCGCGGTGGACATTGCCGATCACAAATTGGAATGGGCGCGCAAACTCGGCGCGAAGGCTACTGTCAATCCCAAAGCGGTTGAACGGCTGGATAAAGAACTTCGAAAGTTGACCGGCGGCGGCGCGGACATTGCTTTCGAGTGTATCGGCAACCCGGCCACGCAAGAGCAGGCCTTCAACTCGGTTCGCACTGGAGGCCGATTCGTGGTCGTCGGCTCGTCCGATAAACCGATGAGCCTCAACACCGGCAAAGTGATGTTCCGCGAGATCGAGATCATCGGCTCGCTCGGTTGCCGCGTCGTCGATTATCCGCGCGTGATCGAACTGGCGCGGCAGGGCAAGATCAAAGTGTCGGAAATGGTGACGGCCAAATTCCCGTTGGACAACATCAACGACGCCTTCGACACTCTGCGCCGGGGCGAAGGCATTCGGTCGGTGATCACGCCGTGAGAACAGTAATTGGTGATCAGTAATTGGTAATTAGTGATCGGTAGCAGATTCCCAATTACTACTTACTACTTACCAACCACCGATGCTCATCGACTTCCACCTCCACCTCTCGCGCAGTGAGCATGAGCGCGAATGGGTGCTGAAGTTTATCGAGAGTCAGAATCAAACTGGCGAAGACATATGGGCATTGATAGATCGGGTGCTGACGCCGGAAGGCTTGCGGCCGTTTCTGCAACAGCACGGCATCGATTGGGCGGTGGCGTTGGCCGAAGATTCTCCGGCCACCGTCGGCTCGACCCCGCACGATTACGTGGCCGATCTGTGCGCCGCCGTCAACGCCCAGCCCGACCCGCCCAGCGGCCCGCGCGGGCGAGTGATACCGTTCGCCAGCCTCAACCCGTTCATCGTCAACGATCTCTCTATCGAGTTGGAGCGGTTGGTGAAGGAGTGTGGCTTTCGCGGGATCAAAGCTTATCCGGTGTATCAGCATCATTACATGAACGACACGCGCATGTATCCGTTGTACGCCAAAGCGCAGGATCTCGGCGTGCCGATGTTGGTTCACACCGGCTCGTCGGTGTTCAAGGGCGCGCGAATCAAATACGGCGACCCTCTGCACCTCGACGATGTGGCGATTGACTTTCCGAAACTCACGATTCTCATGGCGCATTCCGGGCGGCCCTTTTGGTACGAGCAGGCTTTTTGGATGGCGCGACAGCACGAGAATGTTTACATGGAACTTTCCGGCTTACCCGGAAAGAAGTTGCTCGACTACTTTCCTGATCTGGAACGCGCCGCCGACAAAGTGGTGTACGGCTCCGACTGGCCGGGCAACCCCGACCTGCGGCGCAACGTGGAAGCGATTCTGAATCTGCCGCTGAAGGATGCGACGAAGGAAAAGATTCTGTGGAAGAACGCGGCGCGAATTTTGGGAGTGGAAGTGAGAGGGTAAGTTTCACCACAGAACGCACAGAGCACACAAAGTGAAGTAATAATCTCTGTGGACTCAGTGTTCTCAGTGGTGAAAACGGAAGGCGCAACATGAAAGAACTTCTGTTGGGTAACGAAGCCATTGCGCGGGGCGCGTGGGAGGCCGGAGTGAAATTCGCTTCCGGTTACCCCGGCACGCCCAGCACCGAGATTCTCGAAACGCTGGCGGCCAAGTATCCCGAAGTAGACTCGCAGTGGTCGGCCAACGAAAAGGTGGCCTTCGAGGAGGGCATGGGCGCGGCCATCGGCGGACTGCGCGTGCTGGTGACGATGAAGATGGTCGGCCTCAACGTGGCCGCCGACTCGTTCATGGTCTTCCCCTATTCGGGAACGAACGGCGGTTTCGTCGTGATCTCCGCTGATGATCCGGGAATGCACTCTTCGCAGAACGAGCAGGACAATCGCTATCTCGCGCAGATGGCGAAGGCGCCGGTGCTGGAGCCTTCGACCGCGCAGGAGTGCAAGGACTTCATCAAACTCGGAATGGAAATCTCGGAGAAGTTCAGCGTGCCGGTGATGCTGCGGACGACGACTCGGCTGGCGCATCACAAAGGGCTGGTGGAGTTGGGCGACCGAGTCGAAGCGCCCACCCGCGAGTTCACGCCCGACGCCAAACGATTCTCGGTGCCCATCTATCGCACGCTGTTGCGGCCCGGCGTGGAAAAGCGCGTGGCCGAGATGCGTGAGTACGCGGAGGCGGCGCCCATCAATCATGCCGAGTGGCGATTGGGTGAAGCGGGTCGGCCCCCTGCAAAGGGATCGGTCGGGTTCGTCACGTGCAGTATTGCGTATCAATACGTGCGCGAGATCATGCCCGATGCGTCGGTGTTTCGGCTGGGCATGACTCACCCTCTGCCGCCGCGCGCGCTCAAAGAATTCTGCGCCGCGCACGAAACAGTGTACGTCGTCGAAGAGGGCGAGCCGTTCGTCGAGGATCATCTGGCGGCGATGGGCATCACCAATATCGTCGGCAAATCCATCTTCGGCGTCATCGGCGAATACTCGCCGGAGCGCATCGCCAAAGCCATGGGCCTGAGCGTGCCGGAGAAACCCGATTTCGCCAAAGAGATTCCGCTGTTGCCTCGCCCGCCAATGCTCTGCACGGGATGCGGCCACCGCACCGTGTTCGATTCGTTGAAGCAGCTGAAGGTGACGGTGGCGGGCGACATTGGTTGTTACACGATGGGCGCACTGCCGCCGTATGAGGCCTCGCACACGACGTTCTGCATGGGCGCGAGCATCAGCACCGCCTTCGGACTCGAACGCGCCGGACACGAACGCGCCGTGGCCATCATCGGCGACTCGACCTTTGTTCACGCCGGGATTCCGGCTCTGATTGACGCGGTGTACAACGGCAGTTCGCTCACTCTCGTTATCCTCGACAACGCGACGACAGGCATGACCGGCCAGCAGTCACATCCGGCGGCGGGCAAAACACTGCGTGGCAAGCCCGCGCCCAAACTCGATCTCGAAGGGCTGGTGCGCGCCGCCGGTGTGAAGCAAGTGCAAGTAGTGGACACATGGCAGAGAAAAGAAGTAGTGCGAGCCATTCGGTCGGCGGTGGCGCACGACGGCCCGGCGGTGGTCATCGCGCAGGGGCCGTGCCAGCGTTTACCGGAGATGAAACTTTCGGAGCGCGGGTTGAAGCCGTATGTGGTGGACGAGGAATTGTGCACCCAATGCGATGCGTGCTTCAAAGTGTGGTGCCCGGCCATCACCCGCACGGCGCAGGGCTTCCCGGTGATCGACGCGGTGGATTGCACGGCCTGCACGGTGTGCGCGCAAGTGTGCCCGGCAGATGCCATTGGGCCGTTGGGTGGCGCATGTTAGAGATTGGAGAATTCTCCAATCTCCACTAGCAGACAAGGCTATATGACGACGACAAATCTCATCTTCGCAGGGGTTGGCGGGCAGGGCGTTCTGCTCATTGCCGAGCTCACGGCGCGGGCGGCGGTGCGCGTCGGGTTCGACGTGAAGCAGACGGAAGTGCACGGCGTGTCGCAGCGCGGCGGCAGTGTGGAAAGCCACGTGCGATTCGGCCCGGAAGTGTTTTCGCCGCTGGTGATTGCCGGGCAGGCCGATGTAGTGGTGGGGCTGGAGAAACTCGAAGGGCTGAGATACGCCAACTGCATCAATCGGCAGGGCGGCATCCTTCTTATCAACGATCATGAAATCATTCCCGGTTCGGTGGCGAACGCCGCCGAGAAATACCCACATCACACGCTCGACTTCCTGCGCGAGAAAGGGCTGAACGCCATCGCGTTGGCGGCGTCCCAGCAGGCCAAAGAGTTGGGCGACGGGCGGGTGGCGAATCTCATCATGCTCGGCGCGATGTCGGCATCGGTGACACGGATCCCCAAGGAGGTGTGGCTGGAAACATTGAACGATCGCATCCCCGCAAAAATTCGCGCTCTGAATCTCAGGGCATTCGAAGCAGGCATCGGCCTCGTCAGCCGCAACGGCGTGCTGACTGGATGATGCGCTACGAGAGGAGGACAACATGACAGAAGAACTTTCCGGCGCCGATCTCATCTACGATTGGAATGAGAAGGGTGACAAGCCCAACTATCCCAAGCGAGTCAAGGTTGTCGATGAAACATTGCGCGACGGCCTGCAATCGCCTTCGGTCACGCACCCCTCTATTCAAGACAAAGTGTATTTGCTCTACCTCATGCGCTGTCTTCAGATCGACGCGGCTGATTTGGGGCTGTGCGGCGCGGGTGAGCGATTCAAAAAAGATGTGGTGGTGTTGGCGAAGGAAATCGTCAACCAAAGAATGGGCATCGTGCCGCAGAGCGCGGCGCGCACGCTGGAAAGCGACATCGCCCCCATTGTGGACGCTTCGGAGGAAGCCGGCATTCCCATCGAGGCGTGCGTGTTTCTCGGCTCCAGCCCCATCCGCCAATATGCCGAAGGATGGAACGTGGACACGCTCCTGCGCCTCACCGAGTCGTCGGTGACGTTCGCCGTCAAGCACGGCCTCCCGGTTATGTTCGTCACCGAAGACACCACTCGCGCGCACCCGGAGACGCTGAAGCAAATCTATACCTGCGCCATTCGGCATGGCGCGCACCGCATTTGCGTTGCCGACACGGTGGGGCATGCCACGCCGGAGGGCGTGCGCGCGCTGGTGAGCACGATGCGCAAGATGGTGGATGAAGTGAATCCCAATGTGGGCATCGACTGGCACGGCCACAAAGATCGCGGCCTCGACATCATCAACACCCTCGCGGCCATCGAAGCCGGGGCCGACCGGGTGCACGCCTGCGGGCTGGGCGTCGGCGAGCGCTCGGGCAACACGCCGATGGAGATTCTGCTCGTCAATCTCAATCTGCTCGGCATGGGTGATCGCGATCTCACCGGCCTGCCTGAATACTGCCAAGTGATTTCGCAGGCGTGCGGCGTTCCCATTTCGTACAACTACCCCATCGTCGGCGCGGATTCGTTCCGCACCGCTACCGGAGTGCACGCCGCCGCCATCGCCAAAGCCATCAATCGCAAAGATGATTGGCTGAGCGACCGCGTGTATTGCGGCGTGCCGGCCAGCATGGTGGGCCGCACGCAGGGCATCGAAGTGGGGCCGATGTCCGGCGAACACAACGTGCGTTTCTGGCTTCGCCGCCACGACATCGAGGAGCATCCGGTGGTTGTCGAGAAGATTCTCGCCGCCGCGAAACGCTCGGCCAAATTGCTGACGGACGACGAGATGAAGCGAATGGTTGTGGTGCTGCACCAGCGACTCAAACAAGGGGAGTCGGTGGCCGACGAAGATTTGGAAATGGCGTTGGCGGCGTAGGCCGCAGGGAAAAGGAGGTGAATCACTGCCGCAACGAGTCACGGATCGTGGTTTGTCGTTCAATCGTAAAGCTGCATAGCACTCCTTGAGGAGGAGAGACATGAAACTCAAACTGAATATTCTGCTGACCGGCGTGATGTTGGCCGCGTTGATCCTTTCGGCTTGCGGCACGGCGACGACATCGGCGCCGCTGCCCACCGAGCCGCCCGCGGCTCCGCCGCCCACCGAAGCGCCCGCGGCTCCGCCGCCCACGGCAGTGCCCGCCCCGGCAGAGGGCGAGCCGTATGTGGTCGGCGCATTCTTCTCCACCACCGGGCCCGTGTCCTCGTTGGGCGAGCCCGAATGGGGAACGGTGGCCATGCTCACCGAGCATGTCAACGGCGACGGCGGCATCCTCGGGCCGGATGGGTTGATGCACAAAATCGATCTACGGAAGTACGATGATCAATCGGACGCCACCAAAGCCGTTGAGATCGTGAAGAAACTGATCGAGGAAGATAAAGCCGTTGCCATCATCGGCGGCAGCGGCAGCCCGGCCAGCATTGCCGTGATTGAAACCGTCACCAACGCCGAAGTGCCGTTCATCTCGGTCGCCTCGTCGTCGGTGATTGTCACGGCGGCGGACGGCTCGCAGAACCACTGGGTGTTCAAGACGCCTCAACAGAACTACCCGGTGGCTCAAGTGCAGGCCGACTGGATGAAGGCGCACGGCATCACCAAACTCGCCTCGTTGGGCGTCAACAATGCCTTCGGCAAGGACTCGATGGCGGCGATGCAGAGAGTGGCTCAGGAAGAGGGATTCGAAATCGTATGGGAAGGCACCTTCGAGCCGCGCGACACAGACTTCAGCGCGCAGTTGACGGCCATTCAGGGCACCGATGCGGAAGTGCTGATCGTCCACGCCACGCCCGGCGAGGGCGCGCCGCTCACCGTGCAGTTCCGCGACATGGGCTTCGAGATTCCGATTGTCCATAATCACGGCATCGGCAATCAGTCGTTCATCAACACCGCCGCCGACGCGGCCCAAGGGGTCTTGTTCCCCATCGGCAAACTGCTGGTGGTCGATCAATTGCCCGATAGCGATCCACAGAAGGCCACGTTGAAGACGTATCAGGATGAGTTCATCGCCGCGTTTGGCAAGAAGCCCAGCACCTTTGGCGGGCACGCTTGGGATGCGTTCATGATGGTGAAAGAGGCGCTGGAGCACGTCGGTCCGGATTCGGCGGCCATCCGCGACTACCTCGAAACCAATATCGTGAACTGGGTCGGCATCAGCGGCGTCTTCAACGTCACCGCCGACGATCACACCGGCATCGGCAAAGAATCGCTGGTGCTGGTGGAAATCGACGAGGGCACTTGGGCGTACGTTGACCCGTCGAATTATGCGGACACTCCGTAGTCTGGTAGTGTGATAGTCAAGTAGTCGAGTAGCCAAGCTGCCATGGCTACTCGACTCCCCGACCACTCGACTACGTGACCATGACATTCACCGAACAACTCGCTCAGTTCATCGTTTCTGGAATCACGCAGGGCAGCATCTATGCGTTGATTGCGTTGGGCTTCGTGACGATTTATAACGTCACCGGCATCATCAATTTCAGCCAGGGTGAGTTCGCGGTGATCGGCGCGTTCATCGCCATCACGGTCGCGCAAAAGGTTAATCTGTTTCGAGGGCAGTTCGATGTGGAATTGGAGTGGCCGGTGCCGGTGGCGGCGCTGATCGGGGTGGGCGGCGCGGTGCTGGTGGGCGTCCTGCTCTATCGGTTGGGCATTCAACCGGCGCGGCACGCCTCAACCCTGAGCCAAATCGTCGCCACCATTGGCGCTTCCATTGCTTTGCGCGGCTTGGTGCTGTTGGCTTGGGGCACCGATCCCTATCGCATCCCGCCATTCACACAAGGCAAGCCGTTCAAGATTTTGGGCGCGGTGATCACCCGGCAGAGCGTGTGGGTGATGGGCTTGACGGTGGTGGTGGTGGTGGCTCTGTTTCTTTTCTTCCAATACACCCTCATTGGCAAAGCCTTGCGAGCCAGCGCGGCCAACCCCGGCGCGGCGCGGCTCATGGGCATCAACACCCGGCGCATGGGCCTGATTGCCTTTGCCCTCAGCGCTGGCCTGGGGGCGTTGGGCGGCATCGTCATCACTCCGGTCACATTCATGACCTATGATCGCGGATTGATGTTGGCGCTCAAAGGATTCGTCGCCATGATCATGGGCGGACTCACCAGCCCGTTCGGCGCGGTGGTGGGCGGCCTCGCGTTGGGCATCGTCGAATCGTTGGCGGCCGGATTGATCTCTTCGGGGTATAAAGACGCATTTGCGTTCGCCGTGCTATTCGTGGTTCTGCTCGTCCGGCTGGGCGGGGTGTTCAAGCGAGGCAGCGGCGAGGCGTTGGAGCGGGCCGGGTTGTGACGAGGGCCAAAGACGGATGAAAACGCGATTCTCGTTGGGGCAATTGGCGGTGTGGGGGCTGGTGGCTGTCGTTATTGCGCTCCCGCCGCTCGTCAAAAATAATTATCAAATCTTCGTTGTCACCCTCATCGGCCTGTACACGATGCTCACCGTCGGCCTCTCGTTGGTGATGGGCTTCGCCGGTCAGGTATCGTTGGGCCACGCCACGTTTTACGGCATCGGCGCGTACGCCGCCGCGCTGTTGAGCGCGATGTTCGGCCTCCCCTCGTGGCTCGCCCTCATCCTCGCCACCGCGCTCACCGGATTGATCGGCTTCTTCATCGGCATCCCCATCTTCCGATTGCGCGGCCACTATTTGGCGATGGCGACTCTGGGCCTCAACGTCATCTTCAGCCTCATCATAAAAAATGAAGCCGACATTACCGGTGGGCCGTCGGGCTTTGCCCATATCCCGCCGCTGTCGGTGGGCGGCTTCGTGTTCGACTCGGACACGAAGATGTATTACATCGTGTGGTTCATGGCGCTGGCCACGCTGTTCATTTCGATGAATGTGGTCAACTCGCGGGTGGGGCGGGCGCTCCGCGCCATTCACACCAGCGAAGTGGCGGCGGAAGCATTGGGCGTGGATGCCAACACCTACAAACTGCGCGTGTTCGCGCTGGCCGCCGGGTTCGCCGGGTTGTCGGGCGCGTTGTACGCGCAGGCCATTCACTTCATCAGCCCATCGAGTTTCGATATTCTCGTGTCGGTGGAATTGGTGACGATGACGGCTATCGGCGGGCTGGCCAGCGTGTGGGGCTCGGTGTTCGGCGCGGCGGCGGTGGTGTTTCTCGGCCAGTTCATCCGCGACCGAATGAATGAACTGCTCGAAGGCGCATCGGGCGAACAAGAGATCATCGTGTTTGGCTTAATCTTGGTGGTGATCATGGTCTTCATGCCCGAAGGGGTGACAGCAGGCGGCATGAAACTCTTGCGCCGGTTGAGAATGGAAAGATGACGAGAACAAATTTCAAACTCCAAACTTCAAACTCCAAAACTTGAAGTTTGAGATTTGAAGTTTGAAGTTGTATTCCTATGTATCAACCGACTCTCGAAACCCTGCCCCGACCCGAACTGGAAGCCCTGCAATTGGAGCGCCTGCGCGCCACTGTGCGCCGCATCCACGACAACAACCCCCGATACGCGGCGCGGCTCAACGGCATCGGCCCCGATGACCTCCACACGCTCGACGACATTCGCCGCCTGCCCTTCACCACCAAAGAAGATTTGCGGCACGGCTATCCTTTCGGTCTCGCCTGCGCTCCGCAAAAGGAGTTCGTGCGGATGCACATGAGCAGCGGCACCACCGGCACGCCCATCATCTGCCCGCACACCGAAGCCGATGTCCAGCAGTGGGGCGAGATCATGGCTCGCTGTCTCACGGCGGCCACCCTCACCGGCAGTGACACACTTCAGATCACGCCCTCGTTCGGGTTGTTCAATGGCGGCTTCGGTTTCCATTACGGCGCGACGGCCATCGGCGCGTTCATCGTGCCCATCGGCGCGGGGCGCTCGCCGCTGCAATTGCAGTTCATGCGCGATCTCGGCTCCACGGCCATCGCCGCCATCGCCTCGTATCCCCTGCGGCTGATGGAAGTGGCCGACAAAGAAGGCTTCGACTTTCGGCGCGACAGCAAACTGCGCGTGGGCGTCTTCGGCTCCGAAATTTGGAGCGACGAGATGCGCCGCCGCATCGAAGACAAGATGGGCATCGAGTCGTTCGACATCATCGGCATGACCGAGTCGGGCGGGGTGGGCATGGGCATTGACTGTGTCGAGCACGACGGCATTCACGTTTGGGAAGATCATTATTTGGTGGAGATCGTGAACTGGGAGACGGGCGAGCCGGCGCCCGACGGGGAGCAGGGCGAAATGGTGGTGACGACTCTGACTCGGCAAGCCCTGCCGCTCATCCGATTCCGCACCCACGACCTCACCCGGGTGGTGAGCCGCCAACCCTGCCGCTGCGGGCGCACTCATCTCAAAGTGGCCCGCCTCTCTTGCCGCACCGACGAGATGGTGAAAGTAAAAGGCATCAACTTCTTCCCGAAACAAGTCGAGAGCGTTTTGCTCCGCCACCCCGATGTGGGCAACGATTACCTCATTGTGATTGATCGAGTGGACGGCGCCGATCAACTCACGGTGAAAGTGGAAACGCGCGGCCTGCCGTGGCCCGAGGAACTTTCACAGCGCCTCTCGGATGATCTCTACAACATGATTGGTCTGCGCGCCGAAGTGAACATTTTGCACCCCGGCGAACTGCCGCGCCCCGAAGGCAAAGCGGTGAGAGTGCAAGACAAGAGGAGAAAATAAACTCCCAACTTCAAGGTTTGAGGTTTGGAGTTTGAGATTTGAAGTTCCACATGAGCGATTCTATTCTTGAGGCGCGAAGCATCGAGAAATCTTTTGGCGGGGTGATGGCCGTGGCCGGCGTGGATTTGACCATTCGGCGCGGCGAGATATTCGCGCTCATCGGCCCCAACGGCGCAGGCAAAACCACCACCTTCAATTTGCTCTCCGGCACGCATGCCCTCGATCGGGGCGCGGTGAACTTCGACGGGCATTCCATCACTGGCCTTCCATCTCATCGCATCGCGCAGTTGGGGCTGGTGCGCACGTTCCAGAACCTGCAAATTTTTGGCTCGATGTCGGCGCTGGAGAATGTGATGGTGGGCTGTCATTTGCGCGGGCGCACGGGGTTTGTGGCGGCCTCCCTGCGTTTGCCGAGCGTAGCCGCCGAAGAGCGCCGTATCCGCGCTGAGTCGCTGGACTATTTAGAAATGGTCGGGTTGGCGAATCGCGCCGATGATGTTGCCGCCAGCCTGCCCTTTGGCAAACAGCGGTTGGTGGAGATCGCTCGCGCGCTGGCGGCTCAACCCAAACTGCTCATGCTCGACGAACCCGCCGCCGGACTCACCCGACCGGAAACCGAATCGCTCGACGATCTGATCTGCCGCATCCGCGACAGCGGCATCACCGTGCTGTTAGTGGAGCACGATATGAATTTGGTGATGGGCATCGCCGAGCGCGTGGCGGTTCTCCACTACGGGCAAAAAATTGCCGACGGCACGCCCGCCGAAATTCAGGCCGACGAGCGAGTCATCGGCGCGTATCTTGGACTCGATTGGGATGGAGCGAGGGATTATGCCTTTGCTTGAAGTGCGAGAGGTGAGCACCTTCTATGGCCGCATCTGCGCGCTCGATCACGTGTCGCTCGACGTGAATGAAGGCGAGATCGTCTGCCTCATCGGCGCGAACGGCGCGGGCAAAACGACTCTGCTCAACACCATTTCGGGCGTGGCGCCCGCCCGACACGGCGAGGTGCTGTTGAACGGCGCGGCCATCACTCGCACCCCCGCCGAAAAAATTGTGGGGCAGGGAATCAGCCACGTGCCCGAGAGGCGGCAAGTCTTCGGCTCGCTCACTGTGATGGAGAATCTCACGCTCGGCGCCTACAGCCGCTTCCGGCGCGATGGCCGCGCGTCGATCAATAACGACATCGAAAACGTGTACTTGCTCTTTCCAGTGTTGAAAACGAGACACAAACAACTGGCCGGAACGCTCTCCGGCGGCGAACAACAAATGCTGGCTGTGGGGCGCGGACTCATGGCCCGCCCCAAATTGATGTTGCTCGACGAGCCCTCGCTGGGACTCGCGCCGCTCATCGTGCAGGAAATTTTTCGCATCCTCGCCGACCTGCGCCGGCAGGGCACGACGATTCTGCTGGTGGAACAAAACGCGCGGGCGGCTCTGCGTTGCGCCGACCGGGGCTATGTGTTGGAGAATGGCCGGGTGGTGCTCAGCGGCGCCGCCGCCGAACTGAGCGAAAGCGAACTTTTGCAACGCGCATATTTGGGAAAGCGCAATCACCGAAATAGGAGTGGATAGCAAGTAGCAAGTGGCAGGTAGCAAGCGGCAAGTTTGCTGTCTGCCAATACCCAATTACTGATTACCAATCACCGATCGCCAATTACTAATCGCCATCTGCCATTTGCTATCCACTATTCGCCCTATGCCACACGGAGGATGATGATGACCAAAAAACAACTGCTCTCTGGCAACGAGGCCCTCGCGCGCGGCGCGTGGGAAGCCGGTGTGGAGGTGGCCGCCGCCTATCCCGGCACGCCCAGCACCGAAATTTTGGAGAACGTCTCGCGCTATCCCGAAATTTATTCCGAGTGGTCGGCCAACGAAAAGGTGGCGCTCGATGTGGCCATTGGCGCGGCCTATGCCGGAAAGCGGGCGATGGCGACGATGAAACACGTCGGCCTCAACGTCGCTTCCGAGTCGCTGTTCTATGCCTCGTACACGGGCGTGAACGCCGGGCTGGTCATCGTCAACGCCGACGATCCCGGCCTGCACTCCTCGCAGAACGAGCAGGATAACCGCCACTACGCCAAGTTTGCCAAAGTGCCCATGCTTGAGCCGAGCGACAGCCAAGAAGCGAAAGAGATGGTGGGCGCGGCGCTCGAACTCAGCGAGCAGTTCGACACGCCGGTGATCCTCCGCACCACCACGCGCACCTCGCATGCCAAATCCATCGTCGAGCTCGGTGAACGCAAAACACTGCCCAAGCGCCCCTACGAAAAGAATCCGCAAAAGTATGTGATGATTCCCGGCTTCGCCAAACGCCGCCACCCGGTGGTGGAAGAGCGAATGAAAAAGTTGGAAGCCTATGCCGAGACGTGCCCCTACAACAAAGTGGAAATGGGCGGTTTGGAATTGGGGATCGTGGCCACCGGCCCCAGTTATCAATACGCCCGCGATGTATTTCCCACCGCCTCCTTCCTCAAACTGGGCATGGTGTGGCCGATGCCCAAGAAACTGATCGCCGAGTTCGCCTCGAAAGTGAAACGGCTCATCGTCGTCGAAGAGCTCGATCCGTTCTTCGAAGAGAACATCCGCATCATGGGCATTCAAGCCGAAGGCAAAAGCATCTTTCCGCTCGTGGATGAGTTCTCGCCGGAAGTCGTTCGCAAATCGGCGCACGCCGCCGGGCTGATCGACGCGCCGCCCATCGAGCATCAACTCGACAAAGGCGCGTTGCCCATGCGCCCGCCCGTTCTGTGCGCGGGGTGCGGCCACCGTGACGTGTTCTGGGTTCTGCGCAAACTTAAGGTCACCGTCAACAGCGACATTGGATGTTACGCGCTCGGCGTGATGCCTCCGCTCAACGCCTCGGACACCATCGGCTGTATGGGCGCCAGCATCGGCGTGGCCGCCGGAATGCGGCGCGGCGATCTCGAAGGCCCCAACGTGGCCGTCATCGGCGACAGCACCTTTTTCCATGCCGGGATGCCGCCGCTGGCCAACGCCATTTACAACCAGACTCCGTTCACCACCATTGTGGTGGACAACCGCACCACCGGCATGACCGGGCATCAGGGCAATCCGTCTTCGGGCATGACACTTCACCACGACATGCATCCCACTGTCGATATTGAGAAAGTGGTGCGCGGCATGGGCGTGGATGAGGTGTACAAAGTTGAGTCGCGCGATCTCGACGACTTCGAGGATGCAGTGAAGAAGGCGGTGAAGAGCAACAAACCGGCGGTGGTCATCGCCTACACCCCGTGCGTGTTCGTCACCTCTCATCCGCGCGAGGCGTACACAATCGTCGAAGAGGATTGCAACGGCTGCACGATGTGCTTCCGCATCGGTTGCCCGGCCATTTACAAGAGCACGGTGATGGACGATAAGCACAACCGGCCCAAAGCCCTCATCGATCCGCTGGCCTGCGTGGGGTGCGGCCTGTGCTTCGATGTGTGCGCCCGGCAGGCCATCCTCGAAGGCGTATTGAAACAAGAGGCGACTCTGACGACCCATGTGGCGTGAGATGTGACTGGATGACGCGATGACTGGATGACAAGATGAATGGTCATCTTGTCAACTTGTCATCTTGTCAAAGAAGTGACCCATGATTACAGCAAACTTTCTTTTAGCCGGAGTCGGCGGGCAGGGCACACTGCTGGCTAGCGATATTGTGGCCGACATCGGGATGCGAGTCGGCGCGGACGTGAAGAAGTCCGAAGTGCACGGCATGTCCCAGCGGGGCGGGGCGGTCACCAGCCATGTGCGCTGGGGCGGGCGCGTCTCCTCGCCGTTGTGCGAAAAGGGAGCGGTGGATTACTTCATCGCTCAGGAGATGCTTGAAGCCCTGCGGTGGATCGAATTCGTGAAACCCGGCGGCACGGTGTTGCTCAGCCGTCAGCAGATTGTGCCCACCTCCACCGTTTACGGCGCGGATCAATATCCCGTCGATGATCACGTGGTTGCCACGATCAAAAAAGTGGCCGGCACGGTGTTGTTGATCGACGCGAAAAAGACAGCCGAGGAACTCGGCAACGCGCGGGTTGCCAACAGCGTTCTGCTCGGCGCGCTCTCGGCGCAAATGGGAATGCCGCCCGACGATTGGCTGGCGGTGATCACTGTTCGCGTGCCGCAACGACATGTGGAACTGAACCGGCAAGCCTTTTTTGCCGGACGCGAAAAAGATTGGAGAATTTGATTTCAGGTTTTAGATTGCAGACTGCGGGTTGAAGGCTATCGAAACTTCAATCCGCAATCTCAAGCCTGCAATCTGCAATCATCGAGGAGGACACCATGCCTATTTGGAATCCTGAGTATGAAACTATGCCCCGCGATCAACTGGAGAAGCTGCAAGCGAAGCGGCTCAAAGAGGTGGTGGCGCGGCTGGCGGCGACCTCTCCGCTCTACAAGAAAAGGTTCGCCGACGCGAAAGTGACCGCCGACGACATCAACTCGCTCGACGATCTGAGCCGGCTCCCCTTCACCGAGAAGAGCGACTTCCGCGACCACTATCCTTATGGCATGTTCATCGTGCCAATGGATCAAGTGGTGCGCATTCATGCCTCGTCGGGCACAACCGGCAAACCCACTGTGGGCGGCTACACTCGCGCCGACATGGACTTGTGGGCCGAGGTCATGGCGCGCACCGTGTCGAGCGCGGGCGTGACAAATCAGGACATCGTCCACAATGCGTATGGATACGGCCTCTTCACCGGCGGCTTGGGTTTTCATCTCGGCGCGGATCGGGTGGGGGCCACCGTCATTCCCATGTCGGGCGGCCTCACCCGGCGGCAAGTGATGCTCATGGAGGATTTCGGCGCGACGGTGCTGACCAGCACGCCCTCCTATTCGTTAGTCATCGCCGAAGAAGCCGCCGATATGGGTATTGATTTCAAGAAGCGCATGAAAGTGCGCGTGGGCATCTTTGGCGCGGAGCCGTGGACGGAAAAGATGCGGCACGAGATTCAAGAAAAATTGGGCGTGGAGGCCTTCGACATTTACGGCCTCACCGAGATCATTGGCCCCGGCGTGGCGGTGGAGTGCCCCCAACACAATGGGATGCACATCAACGAAGATCACTTCTTGGCCGAGATCATCGATCCGATCACGGGCGAACGGCTTGGCTACGATCAAGAGGGTGAATTGGTTTTCACCACCCTCACCAAAGAAGCCATGCCGGTCGTTCGCTACCGCACCCGCGACCGCACGATTCTGCACGCCGATAAATGCGCTTGCGGGCGGACAACGGTGCGCATGGAAAAGATCATGGGCCGCACCGACGATATGCTTATCGTGCGCGGCGTCAACATCTTCCCGCAGCTCATCGAAAAGACACTGCTCTCCATCGAGGACATCGAGCCGCACTATCAAATCGTCATTGATCGCCCGAAGGATCAACTCGACACGCTCGAGGTGTGGGTGGAAGCCTCGCCGCGTTTGTTCCAACCGATTGACACCCGGCGGCTCGACGAATTGCAGACTCGCGTCAGCACCGAATTGATGCAGACGCTCGGCATTTCGGCCAGCGTGAAGTTGATGGGGCCAAAATCCATCGCCCGATCCGAGGGCAAAGCCAGGCGCGTGGTGGATAAGCGCGATTTGTAGTCGAATGGTCGAGTAGTCAAGTAGTCAAGTAGTCGTGCTTCCGACTACCCGACCACCCGACGACTTGACTACCAGACCAGATGACTAAGCCTCATTACGCATGGGTCATACTCGCCGTCGGCACGCTGGTGGTGTTCGGGGCGTTGGGGCTTGCCCGCTTTGGTTACAGCGTGATCCTGCCTTCGATGCAGGCCGGCCTCGGCCTGAGCAATACTCAGGCCGGGGCCCTCGTGTCGGCCAACCTCCTCGGCTACGTGATTCTATCGGTGGTCGGAGGGGCGCTGGCCTCGCGATACGGGCCGCGGGCCGTGATCAGCATTGGCTTGGCGCTCGGCGGACTCGGTATGCTACTCACCGGATTGGTGGGCGGGTTCGCTTCGGCGATGTTGTGGCGAGGACTCACCGGCGTCGGCAGTGGCGCAAGCAACGTGCCGGTGATGGGATTGGTGACGGCGTGGTTTGCCAGCCGACGGCGCGGATTGGCGGCGGGCATTGCCGTAGGCGGATCATCCATCGGGCTGATCGTCGCCGGCCCGCTCGTGCCGCGCATCCTTTCGGTCTATGGCGAGGCGGGCTGGCGAGTGAGTTGGTTTCTCTTCGGCGGCGTGACGATTGCCCTCGGCCTCCTCAGCTTCGCCGCACTGCGCAACCGACCGGCGGAGATGGGGTTGACTCCGGCGGGCGCAGCCGCCGACGCAGTGGCGGGCGGCCCGGCCTCGGGGGGGGGCGGCCTCCAATGGGGGAGCGTGTATCGTTCGATGACGGTGTGGCATTTGGGTTTTGTGTACATCGCCTTTGGTTTTTCATACATCATCTACATGACCTTCTTCACGAAATACCTTATCGCCGAGCAGGCCTACAGCAAAGAATCTGCGGGGGGCATGTTCATGATCATGGGCTGGTTCAGTTTGTTCAGCGGACTCGTTTGGGGAACGGTGTCGGATTCCATCGGGCGCAAGCGCGCGTTGATTCTGGTGTACCTCGTTCACACGATTGCCTTTGCTTTGTTCGGGTTGTGGACTGCGCCCGTCGGCCTGTTGCTCTCGACGATGCTGTTCGGCTCGGCGGCGTGGAGCATCCCGGCCATCATGTCGGCCACCTGCGGCGATTTGCTGGGACCGAAGATGGCTCCGGCGGCCCTGGGATTCATCACCATGTTTTTCGGACTCGGCCAAGCGATTGGGCCGAGTGTGGCCGGCGCGGTGGCCGACGCGACGGGAACATTCGCGCCCGCGTTCGTGTTGGCGGCCATCGTGGCTCTTATAGGCGCGGGCGGCGCATGGTTGTTGCGCCCGGCCTCGGCGGCGGTTAGTGCATGAGGGTGACGGTGTGCTTTGGGGATCCCTGCTGGCGACTGATTGGCAAACGAGAAATCGAAGTGGCGCTCTATCGCGGCGCAACGGTGGCCGATGCTCTCGAGGTGGTGATGAGACGGCACCCAAAGTTCGCGCCGTGTTTGCAGAGCGCCGACTCTTTGCCTCCATTGTTTCTTGGCGGAGACGCGGCGGCGCCCGACAGCCCTCTCGCCGAAGGCGCCCGGTTGCGGATCACGCACTACGCGGTGACGAATAGGATTGCCCATGTTTGCTCAACGACTTAACGGATTGCGCGAATCATTCATCCGCGAGATGACGCGCCTCGCCCTCACTCATCAAGCGATCAACCTCTCGCAAGGCTTCCCCGATTTCGATCCGCCCCGCGAAGTGATCGACGCCGCCCATCGCGCCCTCGACTCCGGCGGCAACCAATACACCATCACCTGGGGCGCGCCGCCACTGCGGCAAGCCATCGCCGCAAAGATGAAACGCTGGTACGGCCTCGACTTCGATCCCGATCAGCACATCACCGTCACCTGCGGAGTCACCGAAGCCCTCTCGGCCACGCTCATGGGCCTGCTCAACACCGGCGACGAAGTGATCATCATCGAACCGTATCACGAAGGCTACGCCCCGGCCATCATCTTCGCCGGGGGCGTGCCGCGCTTTGTGCCGCTCGACGCGCCCGATTACGCGCTCAACCTCGACAAACTGCGCGCCGCCTTCAACTCGCGCACCCGCGCCATCATCGTCAACACGCCGCACAACCCCACCGGCCACGTCTTCACCCGCGCCGAACTCGAAGGCCTCGCCGCGCTGTGCCAGCAATTCAATGCCGTCGCCATCACCGATGAAATTTACGAGCATATCATTTACGATGATCGCCCGCACATCCCGCTCGCTTCCCTGCCCGGCATGGCCGAGCGCACCGTCACCATCAGCGGTTTCGGCAAAACGTTTGCCGCCACCGGATGGCGGTTGGGTTACGCTTGCGCGCCCAACAATCTCAGCAATGCTCTGCGCACCGTTCACGACTTCACCACCATTTGCGCGCCTGCGCCGCTGCAAGCCGCGTGCGTGGCCGCCCTCAACCTGCCCGACGAATACTATCGGCAATTGAACTGTGACTATTCGGCCCGCCGCGATAAGATCATGTCGATTCTCGGCGAGGCCGGATTCATCGCCCGCCCGCCCGAAGGCGCGTATTACGTGATGGCCGATTTCTCTGCGTGGAAATTCGACGGCGACGATTACGCCTTTGCCCGTTGGCTGCCGGCCAATTTGGGGGTGGCCGTCGTTCCCGGATCGTGCTTCTACGGCACGCCGGGCATGGGCGCCAACGCCGTGCGTTTCGCCTTCGCCAAAAAACTGGAAACGCTGAACGCCGCCGGAGAACGGTTGAGCAAACGGACTGCGGCATGACCTTTCTGCGCGGCTCCATCGTTCCACTCGTCACCCCGTTTCGCAACGGCCAATTCGACGAAGCCGGGCTGGCGACTCTCGTTGACTGGCAGATCGACAGCGGCAGTCACGGAATCTCGGTGACGGGCACCACCGGCGAACCGAGCGCCCTCACCACCGACGAGCGGGAACGGGTGATTCGCGCCGCCGCCGAGTCGGTGAACAAACGAGTCCCGTTCGTCGCCGGAACCGGATCGACCCATCACGACGAAACCCTGCGCCTCACCCGCTTCGCGGAAAAGATCGGCGCGGATGCGGCGCTCGTCGTCACCCCGTATTACAACCGCCCCGGACAGGAGGGATTGTTTCGCCACTTCAAGGCCGTCGCCGAGTCGGTGAGCATCCCGATCATTCTATACAACATTCCGGGCCGCACGGCGGTGAACCTTGAGATCGACACGGTGGCTCGCCTGCGCGACGCCTGCAAAAACATCATCGGCGTCAAAGAGTCCAACAAAGATTTCGAGCACATCAATCGTTTGCTCGGCAAGCTGGGCCGCGACTTTCTGGTGTATTCGGGCATCGAGTTGTTGTGCTTTCCGGTGCTGGCCATTGGCGGCGCGGGATACGTGAGCGCGACCGGAAATGTTATGCCGCGCGAAGTGGCTCGCTTGTATGATCTCGTCGCCGTCGACAAATGGAAAGAGGCGCAGGATTTGCATTACCACCTCATGCCGCTCAACGATGCCATGTTCATCGAGATCAATCCCGTTCCGGCGAAGACGGCTTTGGGACTCATGGGCAAGATCAGCCCTGAAGTGCGCCTGCCGCTCGCGCCGTTGTCGGCGGCCAACGAAGCAAAACTGAAAGACGTGTTGGCGAAGTACAATCTGATCGAAGAACCATGATCGTGAATGCGCGTCAGGATCGGTACGCGGATGTTGCGGATAGAGCAGATCAACACGGAAAAAATGAAAGAAGTGTCAGCGGGAATCCAATTATCAGCGTTCAACTGATCATGCTGTGCAAGCTCAGACAATGGCGATAGCCGAGAGACAACAGACATCAACCGTTCGGGTCAACGGCATTCGCCTCGCGTACAGCGAATGGCCGGGCGAGCGCGGACCGATCATCTGCCTGCCGAGCGTGGGCGGGCACAAGGGCACGTTCAACCACATCGCGCAAAGCCTCGCCCCGCGCTATCGTGTGCTGGCGCTCGATCTGCGCGGGCGCGGCGACAGCGACAAGCCCGCCGAGGGCTACGGCTTTGCCTATCACGCTCGCGATGTATTGGCCTTCGCCGACGCGCTGGGCATCGACTCGTTCGCGTTCATCGGCCATTCGTTTGGCGCAACAGTGGCAGTGTACACAGCCTCCATCCGTCCCAAACGCATCCGCGTTATTGTGTTGATCGACGGCGGCTGTGATCCGAATGAAGAAGTGCTGGAAGCCATGCGCCCCATGTTGCGCCGAATGGGAATGGCGTTCCCGTCGATGGACGAGTATTTGGCGGCCATGCGCACATTGCCGTTCTTCCGTGAATGGAATCCGACACTGGAGCAGTATCTGCGCGACGATGTGAACATTCTGCCTGATGGCTCGGTGCGCTCGAAGGTATCGTCTGAAGCGTTGGAGCGCGACCTCGACGTGCATTTCTATTACAGCATGTGCGTTCACTTCCCAACGGTCACTTGCCCAACGCTGTTCATCCGCCCCGGCAACGGACTGCTGGGCGACCGGACGCACATTCTCGACGAGCGGGAGGCCGCCGCCTTTGTGGCCTGGTTCCCCAACTGCCAGCGTGTGGATGTGCCCGGCGTGAATCATTACACGATGGTGCATCACGACAACCCGCCCGTCATCCCGCCGATACAAACGTTTTTGAGCGAGCAACAAATTTGAAGTTGGAGATTTGAGATTTGAAGTTGGCGCGTTTTGCGGTTGCAGGTCAAATACTCGAAGGCGCACTGCGCGACGATGGGCAGTTGGCCGTCGCGGGCGGCGGCACGTATGCGCCGGAAGAAGTCGTGTGGCTGCCGCCGGTTGTGCCCACCAAAGTCATCGGCCTCGCCCTCAACTTCGCCGACCACGCCGCCGAACTGGATATGAAATCGCCTGAAGACCCGGCGTTGTTTTTCAAGCCGCTCAGTTCGCTGGTGGGGCACGGCGCTCCGGTGGTGTACCCGGCCGGAGTCGATTACATGCACTACGAAGTTGAGTTGGCGGTGGCCATCGGCAAACGGTGTCGGCGGGTAAAAGCGGAGAAGGCGCAGGAAGTGATCGGCGGCTACACCATCGGCAATGACGTGACCGTGCGCGACTTCGTGAAGAATTTTTACCGCCCGCCCGTGCGCGCCAAAGGCTACGACACCTTCGGCCCGGTGGGGCCGTATCTTGTGACCCCCGACGAAGTGCCCGACCCCAACGCTCTCGAACTGCGCTCGTTCGTCAACGGCGAACTGCGGCAGACCGGCAACACTTCGCAATTCATTCGCCCCGTGCCGGAACTGATCGAATTCATTTCAATGATCATGACTCTCGAACCGGGCGATATGATTTGGACAGGCACGCCCAAAGGCCTCTCGCACGTGTATCCCGGCGATGTGATGCGATTGGAAATTGACAGGCTGGGGGCGCTGGAAAACAAAGTGGTGGCCGAATGATTCAACATTTCATCAACAACACCTTTGTGGACGCGGCGGAGGGCGGAACGTTCGAGACTCTCAACCCGACGACGAACACGCCGATTACGGGCGTGGCCGACGGCTCGGCGGCGGATATCGATCGGGCGGTGAAGGCGGCCCGCGCCGCGTTCGACTCCGGCCCGTGGCCGAAGATGGGCGCGGAGGCGCGATCCAAATACCTGCGCCGGATCGGCGAGCTGATCGAAAAGCGCGCCGACGAAATTGCCGAAGCCGAAATTGAAGACACCGGCATCCCGGTGAGCCAGATCAAAAAAGGCGCCATCCCGCGCGCCGCCGACAACTTTTATTTCTTCGCCGAGATGGCGATGAAGATCGGCAGTGAGTCGTTTCCCTCCGACGGCAAGTTTCAGAATTACGTCATCCGCCGCCCGGTGGGTGTGGCCGGACTGATCACGCCGTGGAACACGCCCTTCATGCTCGAAACCTGGAAGGTTGCGCCATGCCTCGCGGCAGGCGACACCTGCGTGCTCAAGCCCGCCGAATGGTCGCCGCTCTCCGCCGACAAACTCGCGCACATTATCCAAGAGGCCGATCTGCCGCCCGGCGCTTTCAACATAGTTCACGGTTTCGGCGAGAGCGCGGGCGCGCCGCTCGTCGCTCATCCGGGCGCGCAACTCATTTCGTTCACCGGCGAAACGACCACCGGCCAAGAGATCATTCGCAACGGCGCGGCCACGCTCAAACGGTATTCAATGGAACTCGGCGGCAAGTCGCCCACCATCGTGTTCGACGACGCCGAACTCGACCGCGCGCTCGACGGCGCGATTTTCCAAATGTATTCGCTCAACGGCGAGCGATGCACGGCAGGTTCGCGTTTGCTGGTGCAAGACTCGGTGTACGACGACTTCGTGACTCGATTGACCGGGCGCGTGCGCGCGATCCGCGTGGGCGATCCGCAAGATGCCGCCACCGAAGTGGGGCCGCTGATTCATCCCGACCATTGGGCGCGCGTGCGTTCGTACATGGACGTGGCCCGATCCGAAGGGGCGACGATTGCCGTCGGCGGCGGCCGGCCTCCCGGCTTCCCGGGCGGCAACTACTTCGCGCCGACTCTGATCACCGACGTTCGCAACCACATGCGAGTCGCGCAAGAGGAAATCTTCGGGCCGGTGATGGTTGTGATTCGATTCAAAGATGAGGCCGAGGCGCTGACCATCGCCAACGACATCCGTTACGGGCTGGCGGCTTACGTGTGGACGGGCGACGAGGATCGGGGGCGGCGGGTGGCGGAGTCCATCGAGTCGGGTTTGGTGTGGCTCAACTCACACAACGTCCGCGATCTGCGCGTGCCCTTCGGCGGGTGCAAAGCCAGCGGCATCGGGCGCGAAGGCGGCCACTATAGTTTCGACTTTTACACCGAGATGACCACTATTCACGTGGCGCTCGGCCAGCATCCGATTCCGAAGATGGGAGCCCTGAAATGACACGATGACAAGGTGACAGGATGACACGATGAACTTCGGATCATCTTGTCACCCCTTCACCCACTCATCGTGTCACATTCGCAAGCAGAGGAGACGATAGAGACATGGGCGCACGCAAAGGCGAACAAGTCATCCAGAAACTGCGCGAGGCTTCGCCCGAAATTTGGTACGCGGGCGAGCGAGTGAAAGACCCCACGACTCACCCGGCATTGATGAACGGCGTGGCGAGTCTGGCGCGGCTGTACGATTTGCAGTGGGAACAGCCGGAGGTGATGCTCTTCGACTCGCCGACGAGCGGGCAGAAGGTGGGGCGGTCGCACATGATCCCGCGCACGCGCGAAGAACTGCAGAGCGTGAGCCGGATGATGAAAGTGTGGGCCGATGCCTCGTTCGGCATGATGGGCCGCGCGCCCGATTATCTCAACCGGGCCATGGCCGGTTACGCGGCAGGCGCAGATTTTTTGGCGCAGGCCGGCGCGCGCTTTGGTGAGAACGCGCGCAAATATCACGAGCACATGCGCGAGGACGATCTGTGCCTCACGCACACGCTCATCACGCCGCAGGCCAACCGCGCCGTGAACACCGCCAAACAAGCCGACCCGTATCTCGCGGCGCGGGTGAAAGAGGAGACCGACGCGGGCATCGTCATTCGCGGCTGTCGCATGTTGGCTACCCTGCCCGTGTCCGATGAAATCATGGTCTTCCCTTCGACGTTTCTGCGCAATCAAGAGGAAGATGCGCCGTATGCCTTCGGCTTTTCGATTCCGTGCAACACGCCGGGCCTGAAATTCATTTGCCGCGAAACGGTGGATTACGGACGCTCGCACTACGATCACCCGCTCGGCTCGCGTTTCGAGGAGATGGATGCGGTGGTGGTGTTCGATGACGTGTTCGTGCCGTGGGAGCGCGTGTTCCTTTACCGCGATGTTGAGCGCTGCAATCGCGCCTATGCGGCCACGGGCGCCATCGTCAACATGGCGCATCAGGTCGTGGTCAAAGATATTGCCAAGACCGAATACCTTGTGGGTCTGGCCTCGCTCATGGCGCACACCATTGGCATCGAAGCCTTTCAGCACGTGCAGGAGAAGATCGCCGAGATTTGGGTGAACATGGAAACGATGAAGGCCTTCCTGCGCGCCGCCGAAGCCGACGCCGAACCCGATCAATTCGGGGCGATGCGCCCGGCGTGGGATCCGCTCGACGCGGCGCGCAACCTGTATCCGCGCCTCTATCCGCGCATGATCGAAATCATTCAACAGCTCGGAGCGAGCGGATTGGTGTCGATGCCCACCGAAGCCGATGTGAACGGGCCATTGCTCGAAGACATCAAAAAATTCTATCAGGCCGCCCGCGCCGACGCGCTCGAGCGCATTCCCATCTTTCGGCTGGCGTGGGATACGGCGGTGTCGGCCTTTGGCGCGCGCCAAGTGTTGTACGAGCGCTTTTTCTTCGGCGATCCGGTTCGCACGGCGGGCGCATTGGTGAACAACCACGACCGGACGAAGTATATGGATCGGGTGAGGGAGTTCTTGCAAGAGGGAGAAAATAGTAATCAGTAACCAGTGATCAGATGCCACCAATCACCAATTACTAGTCACCGACCCTTCCATGACCCTCGACCCTCGCGCCTTTCGCCAAACCGTCGGCCTCTTTGCCACCGGCGTCACCGTCGTCGCTGCCGAGCGCGAAGGCGACGTGCATGGCATGACCGCCAACGCCGTGTCGTCGCTCTCGCTCGACCCGATGCTGGTGTTGGTGTGCGTGGGCAAGCAGGCGCTTATGGCGAGTCTTCTACAAGAGACTAGAGGATTCTCGATCAACATTCTGCGCGAGGATCAAGAATCGCTTTCAACCTATTTCGCCGGAGGCTGGAAGGAGCCGACTCCGCCGCCCTTCCGTTTTGTGCCGTGGGACGGCGGGCCGCGCCTCGAAGGGTGCGCCGCCGCTATCGGTTGCGAGCGGCATCAGATTCTCGAAGGCGGCGATCACTGGATCGTGATCGGGCGAGTGGTCGCCCTTCATCAAGGCATCGAGCCGCGCAAGCCGTTGCTGTTTTATGGCGGGCGCTATGGCCGGGTCGACACCTCGGCTTCCACTCCCGCGCCCGATCTGGGTTGGGTGGAAGTGCCCGTGCAAATTTTCTACGATCCGTGGCAAGGAGATGCGTAATCGATGCTCGACAACAAGTGGAACGCTTCGCTCTACGACCAGAAGCACTCCTTCGTTTTCGAGCACGGCAAAGATTTGCTCTCATTGCTCGATCCGCAACCCGGCGAGCGCATTCTCGACGTGGGATGCGGCACAGGGCATCTCACCCAAACCATCGCCGAATCGGGCGCGCGGGTAACGGGCATGGACAATTCTCCGGCCATGATCGAGTCGGCGCGCAAGGCGTACCCGGCGCTGGAATTTGTGCAAGCCGACGTGACCGACTTTTCTTTCACCGATCCGTTCGACGCGATCTTCTCGAACGCTACCCTGCATTGGGTGGCGCGGGCGGAGAAGGCGGTGGTGTGCATGGCCGCCGCTCTGCGTTCGGGTGGCCGGTTCGTTGTGGAGTTCGGCGGCAAGGGCAACGCGGCGACCATCGTGTCGGCGGCTCAACGGTCGTTGGCCGAGCTGGGTTTGCCGAACGTCGATCCCGGCTGGTATTTTCCGTCGGTGGGCGAGTATGCCTCGTTGCTCGAGCGGCACGGCCTCGCAGTGGAGCGAGCGATGCTGTTCGATAGGCCGACTCCGCTTGAAGACGGCGAGCGAGGCTTGCGAAACTGGTTCGATATGTTTGGCGGCGCCTTCGTGCGCGCCGTCCCCGACGAGATGAAGCCGCGTTTTTTGGAAACGGTTGAAGACCATGCGCGCCGCACTCAGCTCCGCGACGGCCACTGGATTGTGGATTACCGGCGGTTGCGTGTCGTGGCTCGCAAAGAATGACTCTCTCCCGACGAAGAAAGGAATGCTCATGACCTTTTCCATCACTCGCGCCGGGCACATCGAATTTCGCGTCACCGATCTCGAACGGGCGCGCGCCTTTTACGTGGACGTGCTGGGTTTCATGGAAACGGATCGCGACGACGAGCGGTTGTATCTCGGCGGCCTCGAGGAGCGCGAACGCTACGGCCTCGTCCTCCGAAAGGCGGCCTCCCCCGGAGTCTCGCATCTCGCCTTTCGAGTCTCCGATCCCGACGATCTCAATCGATTGGCCGATCTCTATCAGAAACACGGTTGCCCCATCCGCTGGATGCCGGAAGGTTATGAGAAAGGGCAGGGGCGCGCGCTCCGCGCTCAAGACCCGAACGACTTGCCGGTGGAGTTTTATCACACCGTCGCGCCGCGCGAGCGAATGCTTCAGCGTTTCGATCACTATCGCGGCGCGAACGTGATGCGGCTCGATCATTTCAATTGCCAGGTGCCGCAGGTGCAAAAGGCTTACGACTGGTTCACGCAGACGCTGGGCTTCCATTGCTCCGAGCTTACCGTCACCGACGACGCGCCGCCGAAGTTGTGGGCGGCGTGGCTGCATCGCAAACAGAACGTGCACGATATTGCGGTGATGAACGGACTCGGCCCGCGACTGCATCACGCCGGATTCTGGGTGAGCGATCAGTTGAGCGTTCTGCGGGCCTGCGACGTGTTGGCCGCCACCGGCTACGCCGATTGCATCGAGCGTGGGCCGGGGCGGCACGGGCTGAGCAACGCCTTCTTCGTTTACTTGCGCGACCCCGATGGCAACCGGATCGAACTGTACACCAACGATTACATCATCCCGGATCCGGATTGGGAGCCGATTCGCTGGAGCATGAACGATCCGCGCCGGGCCACGTTTTGGGGGCACAAGCCGCCTTCCAGTTGGTTCGACGAAGCGGCGCTGGTGGAGAACATCGAAACGGGCGAACTTCTGCCCGTGTCGCCGCCGCCGTTGAAAGACCGGCCCGATTTTGTGACGTAAATGAGTCAGCTGGTCAAGGTGGTCGAGTAGTCGAGAGATCAAATAGTCGAGTGGTCAATCTGTTGAGTGCCGTGACTATCCGACCAAGCGACCACCCGACTACGCAACCACCAGACCACACGACTATGGAGACCAAACGATGGGAATGACTTTAGCCGAAAAAATTCTTGCCGACCACTGCGGAAAAACCGAAGTTCACGCCGGGCAGTTCATCAATGCTCGTGTGGATATTGTGATGGCCTCTGAACTTTCGGGCGTGGTGGCTATCGAGGAGTTCGAGAAGATCAAAGGCGCGCGGGTGTGGGATCCGAAAAAAGTGGTGTTCGTGATGGATCACTTCACCCCGGCCAAAGACATCAAAAGCGCCGAGATCGTCAAACGGTGCCGCGCCTTCGCCCGCGAACACGGCATCATTTTCTTTGAGGTGGGCCGCGCTGGAATTCAACACATCCTTCTGCCGGAGAAAGGCATGGTCTCGCCGGGCGACATCATCGCCGGGGCCGATTCGCACACCTGCACGCACGGCTTCCTCGGCGCGTTCGGCACGGGCATCGGCTCCACCGACGCGGCGGCGGCCATGGCCCTCGGCGAAATCTGGCTCAAAGTGCCGGAGAGCATCAAGTTCGTGTATCACGGCAAGCCGCCCAAATGGGTGCGCGGCAAGGATTTGATTCTCGAAACGATCCGCACCATCGGGGTGGACGGCGCGCGATATATGGCGATGGAATTTGCCGGTGATGCGTTCGATCATCTCGATCTCTCCGATCGCTTTTCGATGGCGAACATGGCCATCGAGGCGGGGGCCAAAGCCGGTTTGTTCGCCGCCGACGAGCAAACGCGCGAGTTCTGCCGCAAAGCGGGAGCGCGCGAGGGCACATATCATCGCAGTGATCCCGACGCCGAATACTCTGCCGTGCACGAATACGATGTGACGAAATTCGAGCCGTTCGTCGCCGTCCCTTTCCTGCCCGAAAACGTGAAGCCGGTGACCGAAGTAGCCGGACTCGAAGTCGATCAAGTGGTGATCGGCATGTGCACCAACGGCAATATCGAAGACTTGCGCGCCGCCGCCGAGATTTTCAAGGGCCGCAAGACTCACCCGCGCGTGCGCACCGTGATCATCCCCGGCAGTCAAAAAGTTTATCTCGATGCACTGCACGAGGGATTAATTGACATCTTCGTTGAGGCCGACTGCTCGGTGAGCACGCCGACGTGCGGCCCGTGTCTCGGCGGCCACATGGGAGTCTTGGCGGCAGGCGAGCGATGCGTCTCCACCAGCAACCGAAACTTTCGCGGGCGCATGGGCCACGCCACCAGCGAGCTGTACCTCGCCAACCCCTATGTTGCCGCCGCTTCGGCAGTGGCCGGGCATTTGGCCTCGCCGAGTGAAATGATCGGTGATCAGTGATCGGTATTTGGTAATCAGTAATTGGTAATTGCCAATCCCCAATTACTAATCACCACTCACTACCCGCCCACCACCGATGACCGACATCGCCTCCCGCGTCGCCGAGTTCATGTCCGAGCGCGATTTGTTTGCCCGGCATCTCGGCATCGAACTGCTGGAACTGCGGCCCGGCTATAGCCGCGTGGGCCTCAACCTTCAGCCGCACATGGTGAACGGGTTGGGCATCCCGCACGGCTCTGTCATTTTCGCGCTGGCCGATTTCGGTTTCGCCGCCGCCTGCAATTCGCATGGCCGCGCCGCCGTGGCCCTCAGCATGGATATTCACTTTCTCCGCTCGCCCGCGCCCGATGCGCGGCTCGAAGGCGAAACTACTGAAGTCCGCCGCGGGCATCGCACGGCGCTGTATCGAATGACGGTCAATGACGCCGAAGGCAATGCGGTGGCCGAACTGCACGGCATGGCCTACCGAAAAGACACACAGTTTTTGGCCGATGGCGATCAGCGATCAGCGATCAGCGATTAGCCATCTGCTACCTGCCACTTGCTACCTGCAACTTTCCACCAACCCCAACCGGAGAATCCCTTATGCCGTTTGAATCTTTTCACAACACTACTATCGGCGAATTGCTTACAAAACAGGCGGGCCGTTTCGCCGGGCACACGTTTTTGATTGCGGGCGGCGGGCGCTTGACGTATGCCGAAGCCGAATGGCAGGCCAATATATTGGCTGCCGGATTGCTCGGACTCGGTTTGCAGAAGGGAGATCGTCTGGCGATCATTCTGCCCAACGTCCCGCAATTCGTCGTCACCGTATTTGCCGCCGCCAAAGCCGGGTTGATCTTCACCCCGATCAATTTGCGCCGACACAAAAATGACGTGCTGGCCCGGCTCGCCAAAACACAGCCTGCGGCCATCGTCACCAACGCCGAACACGCTGGCATGATTCACGAACTGCGCGCCGACGTGCCCGAACTCAAACACGTGATCTCGGTGGATGGCGGCGCGGACACGGTGGCCTGGAATCAATTGCTCAACAGCGGCGGCGGCGCCCCACTGCCGCCCCTCGCGCCCGATCAAACAGCGGCGCTCCTCTTCACGCTCGGCATCACCGGCGATCCGCGCGGAGCGACTCACACGCACGCCGCGCTGGTTCGCAATGCCGCCGCCAACGCATCCGCCCTCGCCGCCACGCCCGACGATGTGTTTCTGGGCGCGGTGCCGTTCTCCAATTCGTTCGGCCTTACCGCCGCCATTCTCGCCAGCGCCGTCGCCGGATCGCAAATCGCGCTCCTGCCCGTGTATCACGCCGACGAAGCATTGAAATTGATCGAGAGCGCGAAAGTGACCGTGCATCACGGCACGCCCACCATGTTTGCGCTCGAACTCAACCATCCCGACTTCAAGCCGGAGCGGTGCGCGACACTGCGGACAGGAATCATGTCGGGCGCGGCCTGCCCGCCCGAATTGGTGAAGCGCGTGCGTGAGCAAATGCGCTGCAATGCGCTCGTCGCTTACGGCCTCACCGAAGCCGCTCCGGGCGTGACGATCACTCATCTTGCCGACGGCCCGATCACCGCCACCGAAACGGTGGGGCGGGCCATGCCCGGGGTGGAGTTGAAAGTGATCGACGCTTCGGGCGCGGCGCTCCCCAACGGCGCGGAAGGCGAACTGTGCGTCAAGAGTCCGATGATGATGACCGGATACTGGAATGACGCCGAGGCCACCGCGCAAATGATGGACGCCGACGGCTGGCTGCACACCGGCGACCTGGCCGTGATCGACGCCGACGGCCCGGTGAAGATCGTCGGGCGCAAAGGCGAGGTGATCAATCGCGGCGGATTCAAAGTTCATCCCGGCCCGGTGGAAATGGTTCTGCGCTCGTTTCCCGGAGTCAAAGAAGCGGCGGTGGTCGGCGTGCCCGATACCGTTTTCGGCGAGATGGCTTGCGCGTGCGTGGTGCGCGCGCCCGGCGCGGAGTTTTCGGGCGAGCAATTGCGCGCCTTCGCCGCCGAGCGCCTCACCGATTACGCCGTGCCCGATCGGTTCGTCTTCTTCGAGATGCTGCCGCGACGAGGCGGGGGGCCGGTGCAAAAAGACGTGCTGCGCCAGCGCGTTCGGATTCGCGGGCGGGTGTGGAAGTTCGGCAAAAACATCGACACCGACGCCATCATCCCGGCCCGCCACTGCAACACCTCCGATCCGCGTGAGTTGGCGAAGCATTGCATGGAAGACGCCGATCCCGATTTCGTGAAAAAGATGCGGCGCGGCGACGTGATTGTGGCCGACACCAATTTTGGCTGCGGCTCGTCGCGCGAGGTGGCGCCCATCAGCATCAAAACGGCAGGCGTGTCGGCGGTCATTGCCAAATCGTTTGCGCGCATCTTCTTCCGCAACTCGATCAACATCGGCCTGCCTATCCTCGAATGCCCGGCGGCGGTGGATGATATTGCCGAAGGCGACGAGATCGAAGTAGAGCCGACCACCGGAACGATTCGCAATCTCACTCGCGGCTCCACCTATCGCGCCGAACCGTTCCCCGACTTTTTGCAGCGCATCATCGATCGTGGCGGGCTGTTGGCGTATGTCGAAGAGCGATTGGCGAGCAGCGGATAGCGAATGGCGGATAGCAGATAGCAAATGGCTGAACGCTGAGCGCCAAAGGAGACTCAATGATTAGCTTTACTCTCACTGATGAGCAACGCGAATTCCGCGACATGGCGCACAAATTTGCCGAGAAGGAAATTCGCCCGGTTGCACCCGAAGCCGACGAAAAGGAAGAGGTGCCGTGGGATGTTTTGGAGAAGGCGCATCAGGCCGGGCTGATCACCTATTCATTCCCCGAACGGTACGGCGGCGGCGGCGTGGAAAGCGTGACCACCAAAGCCATTGTGGATGAGGAAATTTTTTGGGGCTGCGCCGGGATCGGCACGATCATCGGCGGGGTGGCGTTAGCGGCCACCCCTATTCTGATCGCCGGAACGGACGATCAGAAAATGAAGTACGTCTCCCGCCTCTGCGAGCCGGGTGCGGGTGGCCGACCGCGACTCGGCGCGTATGCCCTCACCGAGCCGGGCGCCGGTTCCGACCCGGCGGGGATGATCACCAACGCCCGCCGTGAGAGGGGCAAATACATTCTCAACGGCTACAAAACCTTCATCACCAATGCCGGCATCGCCGATGTGTATTTGGTGTTTGCCACTGTGGATCCGTCACGCGGCACCGACGGCATCACCGCCTTCATTGTCGAGAAGGATTGGCCGGGCGTGAACCCGGGCAAGAAAGAAAAGAAGATGGGCATCCGCGCTTCGCACACGGCGACGATTTCGTTCGACGATGTGGAAGTGCCGGCGGCGAACCGGCTGGGCGAGGAGGGCGAGGGATTCAAAATCGCCATGAAGACATTCGACATTACCCGCACACATATTGCCGCGGGCGCCATTGGGGTGGCCCGCGCCGCGTATGAATACGCCCTCAATTACGCGCACGAGCGGCGGCAGTTCGGCAAACCGATCTTCTCCTTCCAAGCCATTGCCTTCATGCTGGCCGAGATGGCAATGGAGATCGACGCGGCGCGATTGCTGGCGTGGCGCGCAGGCTCGCTGTACGACGAGGGCAAACCGTGCGCGCAGGAAGCGAGCATGGCTAAAGCCTTCGCCGCCGATGTGGCGATGAAAGTGACCACCGATGCCGTGCAGATTCTTGGCGGCTATGGATATATTCGCGAGTATCCGGTGGAGAAGTGGATGCGCGACGCGAAGATCATGCAGATCTATGAGGGCACGGCGCAGATTCAACGGCTGGTGATTTCGCGGCGGCTGAAAGCGTGAAGCAAATAGGCGAGCGCTCCATAGCCGCTCGCAAATAAAACTTGCACAGAGGAGAAGAAATGAAGACTTACAACATCGGTGTGCTCGGCGGCGACGGCATTGGCCCGGAAGTGGTGCGAGAGGGGCTCAGGGTTTTGCAAGCCGTCAAAGACGGATTCGATTACAACTTGATCGATTACCCGTACGGCAGTGAGCATTACATCAAAACAAAAGAACTGGTGCCCGATCGGGTGATCGAGGAGTGGCGCGGACTTGACGCCGTGTACCTCGGGGCCATCGGCCACCCGGCAGTGGAAGTGGGGTTGGTGGAACGTTCGGTGATTATGGGTTTGCGTTTCGGCCTTGATTTGTACGTGAACCTGCGCCCGGTCAAACTTTACACCGAGCACCTGTGCCCGCTCAAAGACAAGAAGCCCGCCGACGTGAATTTTGTGGTAGCGCGAGAGAACACCGAAGACGCCTATGCCGGAGTCGGCGGCATTTTCAAGAAGGGCAAACCGGACGAGGTGGCAATCGCCGAAATGGTTTTCACCCGCCGGGGCACCGAACGGATCATCCACTATGGTTTTGAACTGGCCCGGCAGCGGGCGCAGGAGCGCGGCAGCGGCGGACGCAAACCGAAAGTGACTTTGGTGGACAAGGCCAACGCTATCCGCGCGCAGGATTTGTGGACTCGTGTCTTCGAGGAAGTCGGCAAAGAGTATCCAGAGGTTGAGCAGGATCATGCCTATGTGGATGCGTGCTGCATGTGGATGGTAAAGAACCCCGAATGGTTCGACGTGATCGTGACCACGAATCTTTTTGGAGACATCATCACCGATCTCGGTGCGATGATTCAGGGCGGCATGGGCATCGCCGCTTCGGGCAACATCCATCCGGGCAAGCACGGCATGTTCGAGCCGATTCACGGCTCTGCGCCAAAATATGCCGGGCAGAATGTGGCTAACCCGCTGGGGGCGATTGCGGCGGCGGCCATGATGCTCGAATTTCTGGGCGAGAAGCGCGCCGCCAATCGCATCGAGTCGGCGATGGAATCTTTGCTGGCCTCGAAACGCATTCCTTCGGTGGATGCAAAAAGCGGTTTGACGACGACTGAGATCGGGGATATGGTTGTGGCCGAAGTGGCGAAGTAGCCGATAGCGAATAGCCATCCGCTGTCCACCACTGATGCATGGAATCGCTTCCGATCATCCTCACCAAACTGCACCCGCCGCTCGTGCGGCGGAATGTTGTGCCGCGCCCGCCGTTGGTCTCGCTGGTGCGGCAGTGCGCCGAGCGCCGCCTCACCCTCGTGTACTCTGCTCCCGGCTACGGAAAAACCACGCTCATCGCCAGCGCGTTGGAAGACGCGGGCTTGCCTCTCGTATGGTACAGCCTGAGCCGCAGCGATCGGGACATCGTCACTTTTTTTTCATACCTCACCGAGGCCTTCGAGCGGCAGTGGCCCGGCTTCGCCGAGTCGGTGAAGCCGACCTTTGCGCCGAGCGAAAACGCGCGCGTGTACCCCGCCGCGTTTGTGGCCGCGTGCATCAATCGGCTGGCGGCCATGCGCCCCGCGCATGATTTCATCGTCGTGCTCGACGACTTCCAACTCGTTGATCAATGTTCCGAGATTTGTGAGACCCTCGATCAACTGATCGCTCACGCGCCGCCGCGCGCGCACTTTGTCATTGCCACGCGCTCCGCGCCGCCGTTCTCGGCCCTCCCCAAACTGCGAGCGTGCGGCGAGGTGTTGGAGATCGGCGAAGCGGAGTTGAAGTTCGGGCCGCAGGAGGCGGCTGTGCTGTTGCAGCAATGCCTCAATTTGCAGTTGCCCGAGTCTCGCCTCGCGGCGTTGGTAGAACAGACGGAAGGCTGGGCGCTGGGGCTGTTGTTGGCCGGGCAGTCCATTCGGGGCGGCGGCTCCGCGGATGAGGCGGCCTCCCTTCCGCGCTCGCCCGATCAACGGATTTTGTTCGAGTATCTCACCGAAGAAGTGCTGCGCCAGCATCCTCCAACGGTGATCGATTTTCTCACCAGCTCGGCCCTTCTCTCGCGCCTCGAGCCGACGGTGTGCGACGCGGCCCTCGCCCGTTCCGATTCGGCGCAGCGGCTTCGCGAACTTGAGCGGCATGGCTTGTTTGTGATGCGCACCGAAGACGGCTGGCTGAGGTATCACCGCCTCTTCCGCGAATTTCTTTTGCAGTATTTGGACAACGATCCGGATCGCAAAGAGGCGCTGCATCGCCGCGCGGCGGCGTACTTTGAGGGGCAGCAGGATTTTGAGACGGCGATCTTTCACTGGTTGGAAGCGGGGGCGCATCGCGAAGCGGCGCAGCTCATCGCCGCGCTGTCGAATGAGATATTGCGAGCGGGCCGTTTCGACACGTTGGGCTTTTGGCTTGGCCGCTTGCCCGATGCCGTGCTCTCAGAATTTCCCGAACTGCATTTTCGGCGCGGGCAAATGTGCGAAGGACGGGGGCAGTGGGATCAGGCATTGGAGCATTACGAACGCGCGGCACAAGCCTACACGGAGCGCGGCGATCTGTTGGGGTTGAGCGATGTTCTGCGAAGCAAAGGCCATATTCTCGATTGGCGCAAAGGCAAGCATGCCGAGGCCGAGCAGTTGCACCGCGAAGCGCTGGGGTACGTGGGCGAAGAGCATCGCCGCAAGCGAGCCGCACTGCTTGCCAGCCTCGCCCGCGATCAACTGTCGGCGGGCAACACGCGGGCGGCGCAAGCGTTGTATCGCGAGGCGCTCGCCATTTACGAAGCGGAGGCCGACCGCCCCGGCCAACTCGCCACACTGCTCAACCCCGGCTCGTGGCTTTATCACAGTCTCGGCGATTTCACTCAAGCCCTCGCCGTTCTGCGCCGCTCCGAGCAATTGGCGCACGAACTCAACAGCGTGCGCGACCTCGCCGAAACGTACAACGACATGGCCGTCAATCTTCACTTCTTGGGCCGCAGTGACGAGTCGTTGAAGTTCGCCGAGAAAGCGCTGGCCCTCAGCGCCGAGTTGAATGACAAACACAACGAGGCTTACGCGTTGATGAATCAAGCCAACGCGTTCGAAGCCTCGTGCGCCGGAGATTACCCGGCGCTGTATCAACAATACCAGCGCGCACTGCACATCGAGCAGGCGTTGGGCAACCGCCGCTTCGTCATTGCCACGCTCGTGTTCATGATAATGTTCGCCCGGCGCGGCGGCCACGTGTCCGACGCGATCCGACGCGGGCAGCAAGCGCTCGCCCTCGCCAGCGAGCGCGGCCTGCGCTGGCTCATGGGTTTCGCCCTCGTGCAGCTCGGCGCGGCGCAGCTGTGGACCGACCTCGCCGCCGCGCACGGCTCATTGACCGAGTCTCTGCAAATCTTCGGCGACAGCCAGGACCTCTACCACCTCACCAGCGCGCACTTCTGGCTGGCGGCGCTCTATCATTCCGAGAACAACGCCGCGTACCTCGATCACTTGCGCGAATGTTTGCGGCTGGCGGTGAGCAACAACTACGATTGCTTTTTCCGCAGTGAAGCACAAGCGGCCATCCCCCTGCTTGTCTCCGCGCTGGAAGCCGACTTGTGGACTTCGTATGTGACTCCGATCCTCGCCGCCTTCGGCGCGCGCGCCGCCGGTTCACTGCGACCCCTCCTCGCTCACTCCGATCCCGCCGTGCGCCAGCGCGCACAGGCTGTGATCGACGAAGCGGGACTCAGTGCCGCTCCGACTCCGCCGCGCCCCACGGGCACAGGCCGACTCCGATCAACAACGATTCCCCCTCTCACCATTCGCGGCTTTGGCAACTTCGCCGTGTGGCGCGGCTCGCACCTCATCGAAGAACGCGAGTGGGGGCGGCGCAAGTGCAAACGACTCCTCAAATACATTGCCCTCAGCCCCGACCGCACCCTTGCCAAAGACATCGCTATCGATCTGCTGTGGGCCGACGCCGACCCGCAAGCGGCCAATGCAAATTTCTATCGCACGCTGTACAACTTGCGGCGCGTGCTCGAGCCTCTCTCGCCTCACACCGGCGCAAACTACGTGACCCTCGAAGGCGGCCTCCTCCGGCTCGTCTCCGAAACAGTGTTGAACAGCGACGTGAGTGAATTCGCGCGCGGCGTGGAAGAGGGCCGCCGCCTCATGCGCGCCGGCGACCGACACGCCGCGCGCGATCGCTTGGCCGCCGCCATCGCCCTCTACACCGACGACCTCTCCACCGACGATCTCTACGACGACTGGGTGCGGCCCCGCCGCGAGCAACTGCGCGATCTCTATCTCAGCACGCTCCGCGCCCTCACCGAACTGTCAACCGAAACCGGCCAGATGGATATGGCTCTCAACTATTTGCGGCAGGCTTTTCGCAAGGACAATGCGTCGGAGGCCGCTTGCCTCAACCTCATGCTGGCGCTTGCCTCCGCCGGGCGCCGTAGTGAGGCTCTGCAACATTACGCCGCTTGCGAAAAGGCCCTCGCCGAACTCGACCTCGCGCCCTCCGCCGAACTCCGGGCCATGCAGCGCGAGTTGCTGGCCGTTCGCCAGCCGCTCGCCGACCCGGCAGCCTGAAGTTGTCATCCTGAATACGTTAGCACACACAAAGAGCGCCTGCCGTTGTGTGTGATTTCTTCGTTGCGAGGAGAAACCGATGAACAAAGACCACCTCATCGATCTCGGCGCGAGCGTCGAACGATTGGCCGCCAATGGCGATCTGGCGCGAGTGCGGAGTGAAGTTGATCTCGTGCACGAACTGGCAGGAGTCGCGCGTTGCTTCGAGGGCAAAGAAGTTGTGCTGTGCGAAAAGGTGAGGGAGCGCATCTTCCCGGTGTTGATCGGACTCTATTGGAATCGATCCGCCCTCGCGCGGCTGTTCGACTGCGCCGCCGAGCAACTCCCCTTCGTGGTGGCCGACTCCGTTGCCGAATGGCAAACCCGCCCCATCGATCCCGAAGTGGGCGACTCCGGCGCGGCCAACGAAGTGATCGAGCCCGACGTTGATCTCGGCAAACTTCCGATCCCCACTCACGCGCTCGGCGACGGCGGCCCGTACATCGACTCGGCCATTGTCATCGCCCGCGACCCCGATACCGGAGTGCGCAACGCGTCCATTTACCGCGCGCTCGTCACCGGGCCCGATCGACTCACCGTGCAGCTCGATGAAGGTCGGCACGTGCGCGATTATTTCGAGCGAGCCGAGAAGCAGGGCAAGCCGCTCGAGGTGACGTTGAACATTGGCGTTGGTCCGGCGGCGCATATTGCCGCCATCGTTCCGGCGTCGGCGGCGCCCCTTGACAAAGATGAACTCGGGGTGGCGGGCAATATCGCCGGCCGGCCTCTGCATCTGATTCGGAGTCAATCGGTGGGCGTGGAAGGAATCGCCGACGCGCAATTCGTCCTCGAAGCGGAGATGCTGCCCCATGTGCGCGAACCCGAAGGGCCGTTCGCCGAAGTGACTGGCTATTACGCCGCCCGCGACGACCGTTGGGTGGTGCGTGTCAAAAAAATCACGCGCCGCAAAAATCCGATCTGGCAAACGATTCTCTCCGGCAAAGAGGTGTTCAACTCGGTGGGGCTGGTGGGCGAGGCGGCAGTGTATCGGCTGGTGTCGAGGCAGGTGCGCGGCGTGAAGGCGGTGTATTTCAGTCACGGCGGCTGTGGCTTCTATCACGCAATCATTCAGATTCAGAAAAGCATGGAGGGCATCGCCAAGAATGCCATCCTCGCAACCTTCGCCGCCTTTCCGTCGTTGAAGATGGTTGTGGCAGTGGATGAAGACGTTGATCTCACGAACGCGGAGGATGTCGAGTGGGCGCTGGCGACTCGGTTCCGACCCGACACGGGAATGATCGTGATTCCGTCGGCGCGGGGACACGAACTCAACCCCTCGACCGATCGCGGTTTGGGAACGAAACTGGGATTGGACGCCACCGCGCCGTTCCCTCGCCCGCGCGCGTTCGAGCGGGTGAAGATGGCGAAGGTCGATCTGAGCAAGTTTGATATTCAGCGATGACCCTGCCATCACTGCGCGAAAAAGCGCTGGCCTATCTGCGCGATCACAATGTGATGACGCTCGCCACCAATGGCCCGCTCGGCCTGTGGGCGGCGGCCGTCTTTTACGTGAACGACGGCTTCGCTCTGTATTTCCTCTCTGCGCCCACCACCCGCCACATTCACAACCTCGAGGCCAATCCATCGGTGGCGGCCACTATCCATGAGGATTACAAAGATTGGCGCGCGATCAAAGGAATCCAACTTGAGGGCGAAGTGAGGCGGATCGCGGGCGCAGAGCAGGCGGCGGCGCTCGTGCGGTACGGGCTCAAGTTTCCCATCGTGGGCAGGCTGGCCGATGCGCCCGCCGAGATCGCCAGCGCGATGAGCCGCATTGCGTGGTACAAAATTGCGCCCTCTCGACTCTATTTCATCGACAACTCTCTCGGGCTCGGCCACCGCGACGAAGTACCCTTGCCGGGCGGCAAGCCTTAAAAAATTCCACTGAGTCGGTAAAGATACTTTACAAACAAATATCTCGTGCTATAGTCACCTTATCAGGTCATCAGACATCTGACAACAATACAAAGCCGACAATTCATGTCAGATTTTAGAGCGATACCGAAGTCGCCATCCATTCCCGAGATTGTTCTCGAGGAGATTCAGCGACTCATCGCCGAGGGGAAAGTTCGACCGGGCGATCATCTGCCTTCGGAGACGGAGTTGGCCGAGCGGTTTGGGGTGGGGCGCTCGTCGATCCGCGAGGCGATGCGGGTACTGCAGCTCATCGGCGTTGTTGAAGTCATTCAAGGGAAGGGGACGTTTGTGCGGCAGGCTGGCATCCTGCCGCTGATGATCGATTGGTCGCGCATTTCGCAAACAGGTCTCATTTCTGAAGCGATGGAAGCGCGGCAGTTCATGGAAGTTTTGCTCGCCCGGCTCGCCGCCGAACGCGCTACCCACGACGACATTGAAGCGCTCCGCCGCTCGCTTCGACAGTCCGAAGAGAGTCTTTCCAACATGGAAAGCAACGTCCGAGCCGGAGTCGATTTCCATCTTGTGTTGGCTGACGCGGCGCACAACCAAATCCTCGCGCTGATGTATCGCACGATCACCGACCTCTATCTTGAAGTGGCCCGGCGCATGCGCATCACCCCCGAAATGGCCCACGACCGTTTCCACGATCATGAGCGTTTGCTGGAAGCAGTGGCGTCGCGCGATCCGCAAGCCGCCGCCGACATCATGAAAGATCATCTCGACAAGGCGTATCAAATCTTATCTGCCGGCGAACCCGAAACAAAATCCGCCTAGCCCCATCACAGGAGATTCCCTATGGATCTTAGACTCTTCATCGAACAATGCGAATCCATTGGCGAACTCAAACGAGTCAAAGCCGAAGTGGATTGGAATTTGGAACTGTCGCACGTCTCGAAATTGGTGGAGGAGAAGAAAGGCCCGGCTCTTCTCTTCGAGAACATCACCGGCTACAAAACTCCCGTGTTCACGGGCGCGTTCGCCACGCCCAGCCGCCTCGCCCTTTCGTTGGGAATGCCGAGCCACCTTTCGATGTGCGAGGCCGCGCGCCAATGGATGAAGACGACGGTCAAAACGGTGATCCCGGCGCAGGAAGTGAAATCGGGGCCGGTGCAGGAAAACGTGGTGGACGGCGACGACGTGAACCTCGCCATGTTCCCCGCCCCCAGGTTTTATCCGCTGGATGGCGGGCGCTACATCGGCACCACGGTGTTCCTCGTCATTCAAGACCCCGAAAGCGGCGATCACAATCTCGGCACGTATCGAATGCAGATGCTGGACGAGAAGCACTGCGGCGTGCAAATTCTTCCCGGCAAGCGCGGCGAACGCATTCTCAAAAAATACAAGAAGATGGGCAAGAAGATGCCCGCCGCCGCCGTCATCGGCGCCGACCCGTTGCTCTTCCTCGCCGGAACACTGATGCACGCCGGGACCAGCGAATACGATTTGGCCGGCTCACTGCGCGGCGCCCCCACCGAGATCGTGAAGGCCGAGCTCACCGGCCTGCCCGTTCCGGCCAGCGCCGAGATCGTGCTCGAAGGTGAGATCGATCCCGAAAACTTCCGCGCCGAGGGGCCGTTCGGCGAATACACCGGCTATTACACCGACGAGCTCGGCAAAGAGATCAAGAAGCCCTGCCTCGCCGTGAAGCGGATCATGCATCGCAACAACCCCATTCTGTGGGCGACTTCAGTGGGGCGGCCCGTGGCCGACTCGCACATGATTCTCGCCTTCACCCGCACGGCCACGTTGTGGACGGATCTGGAGCAGATGAAGATTCCCGGCATCCAATCGGTGTACGTGCTGCCCGAAGCGGCCGGCCGGTTCTGGGCCATCGTCTCCGTCAAACAAATGTATCCCGGCCATTCGGCGCACGTCGCTAACGCGGTGATTTCGACGACGACCGGCAGTTACGGAATCAAAGGCGTGATCGTGGTGGACGACGATATTTCCGCCGACGACATTCAGCGTGTGCTGTGGGCGCTCTCGGTGCGCTACGACCCCATGCGCGGCACACAGCTCATTCAGCGTGGGCGCTCCACCCCGCTCGATCCGGCGCTCGATCCCAATTCCAACAAACTTATCACCTCGCGCATTCTGCTCGATGCCACCATCCCATATGAATGGGAGAAGAAGCCGACTGAGATCAGACTCGACGAAGAGACGTTCAAGAAGGTAAAAGCGCGGTGGAGCGAGTACGGGATTGACTGAGAGGAGATCGTTATGGAAAAAGCCAAAGAGGTGAAACTCGTGATACTCGATGTGGACGGGGTGATGACCGACGGCCGGATCATCATCGACGACAACGGCGTGGAGACCCGCAACTTCGATATCAAAGACGGGCTCGGCGTTGTGGCTCTGCAAATGCTCGGCATCGAAGTGGCGATCATCACCAGCAAGAAATCGGTGGCGGTGGCCAACCGGGCGCAGGAACTTAAGATCAAACGTTTCTACGAAGGCATCCGCAAAAAGTCGGAGCCGTATGCCGAGATTATCGCCGACATGAGCATCACCGACGCGCAGGTGTGTTACGTCGGCGACGATTTGATGGATCTCGGTTTGATGAAACGAGTCGGCTTCCCGGTGGCAGTGAACGATGCAGTGGCCGAAGTGAAAGCCGCCGCGGTGTATGTCACTCAGGCGAAGGGCGGGTATGGAGCAGTGCGCGAAACGGCAGAAGTAATTCTGAAGGCGCAGGGCAAGTGGGACAGTGTCCTGGCGAAGATTGGATGACCGAAGATGAAGGGACATAAAGACAACCGAGAGTTTATTGCCGCGCTCGAAAAGACCGGCGACGCTGTTCGCATTCGGCAAGAGGTGGATTGGGATATGGAGGCGGGCGCAATCGTGCGCCGCGTGTGCGAAACGAAGGCGCCCGCGCCGGTGATGGAGAAGATCAAAGATTATCCCGGCTTCCGTTTTATGGGCGCGCCGCTGGCCTCGTATCGGCGGCTGGCCGTTTCGCTGGGAATGGATCCGCGCACGCGCCTGCCGCAGATCGCCGAAGAGTATCTCAAGCGCACGAACAGCGCGCCCATCGCGCCTGTGTTGGTGAAGAAGAAGGACGCGCCGGTGAAGCAAAACATTCTCCTCGGCGACGACGCCGACCTCTGCAAACTCCCCGCGCCGCTCGTGCACGAAGGCGATGGCGGGCGATATATCGGCACGTGGCATGCGGTGATCACCAAAGACCCGGAAACGGAGTCGGTGAACTGGGGCATGTACCGGCAGATGATGTTCGACTCGAAGACGATGTCGGGCGCGGTGTTTCCGTTCTCCGATCTCGGAAAGATTTTTTACGAGAAGTACGCGCCGCGTGGGGTGGCGATGCCCTTTGCCACCGTGATCGGGCCGCCGCCTCTGGCCGCCGTGGCCGCCTGCGCGCCCTCTCCCATTCCCGAACCCGAACTGACCGGGATGCTGATGGGTGAGCCGATTGAACTGGTGAAGTGCGAAACGTGCGACCTCGAAGTTCCGGCGCACGCCGAGATCGTCATCGAAGGTGTCATCCTGCCCGATGTGCGGGTGGAGGAAGGCCCCTTCGGCGAATACACCGGCTATCGCACCTCGCCGCGCGAGAATCGGATCACCTTTTACGTCAAAGCGATCACCTATCGCAACGATCCGATCATGACCATCTCCAACATGGGCGTGCCGACGGATGAAGGCCAACTGCTGCGTTCGTTCTCGCTGGGTCTGGAGTTGGACAAGTTGCTTCGTAGTCAGGGCATCCCGATCACGGGCGTGTATATGCCGCCGGACTCCACGCACCACGTGATGATCGTCGGCGTGAAGCCGCGTTACAGCGGTATCGCTCAGCAGATCGGCCAACTGGCCTTCGGCAGCAAGTTGGGGCCGTGGTTCCACATGGTCATCGTCGTGGACGACACGATTGACATTTACAACTGGAACGAAGTGTTCCATGCGTTGTGCACCCGCTGCCATCCGGCCAACGACATTCACATTCACAAGAATTCGGTGGGCACCGCGCTTAACCCTTATGCCAGCGCGCACGAGCGCCGTTACTCGATGGGATCGAAAGTCGTGTTCGATTGCCTGTGGCCGCCCGACTGGGACCCGGTGAACGAAGTGCCGACTCTGGTTTCGTTCCGCACCGTATATCCGAAAGAGATTCAGGAGAAGGTGCTGGCGAATTGGAGCGCATACGGCTTTCCGGCGGAGACGTAGCCGGGAGATGGAGAGGACACCATGAATTTGTGGGAAGTGTACGTCAACAGTCTGGCCGACCTGCCTCAAGACGTTGAATTGACGCTGTCGATTCGCACGCTCAATGAGGGCAAATACAAATACACCTACAGCCGCGTGGCCGCGAAGGTCTCGCCGGATTTGGATCGTTACCCGGATCGCTTGCAGGTGCGATTCGGGCGCGGGCAGTTGAGCGACAAGAAATTCTCCATCGAGATTCTCGGAGAGAAGCAGATTGTGCCGGAGAAGTACGCCTGGGGCGAAGCCGATATTGAGTTCTTGGCACGGAGCATGTAAGTCGGTTGGATCTTCGCGCCTTTCTCGATAGCCTCGGTTGTGATCTGCTTCGCGTGCCGGGAGAGATTGATCCGAAGTTTGAGGCGGCGGCGTTTCTGCGCGAGCTGAGGGACGGCGGCCCGGCAGTGTTGTTCGAGACTGTGAAAGGTTATCCCGGCGCGCGCGTGTGCGGGAATCTGCTCGCCAGCCGCAAACGGTTGGCGAGCGCTCTCGGCTCTGCCGAAGATCGGCTGGCCGAAACTTATCTCAAACTCAAGGAGCGCGGCCTGCCGCCGGTGGCAGCGAAAGGTGAAGCGCCGGTCAAAGAGGAGATCAAAACGGGAGCGGTTGACCTGCTCTCCATTTTGCCGGTGCTCACGCATTACGAAAGGGACGCCGCGCCGTTCATCACCGCCGGAGTCGTCCTCTCGAAAGACGCGGAATCGGGACGGCGAGGGATGGGCATTCACCGCATGATGGCGAAGGGCGGCAACCGATTGGGTATCTTTTTGGCCAACCCGCCGCTCTCTCAGTTTTATGCGCGGGCCGAAGCGGCGAATCGCCCGCTCGAAATTGCGGTGGCGCTGGGCGTCGATCCGGCGATGTTGTTGGCGTCGGTAGTGCGGGTGGGGCCGCTGGGGCCAGACAAAATGGAAATCGCCGGGGCGTTGCGCGGCGAGCCGGTGGAGTTGACCGATGGGGAGACAGTAGCAATGGAAGTGCCGGCCCGGGCCGAGATTGTGATCGAAGGCCGGGTCCTCCCCGGCCTCCGCGAAGTGGAAGGGCCGTTCGGAGAAAACACCGGCTACTATTTTTCCAATGTCAGCCCGGTGATGGAAGTGACGGCCATCACTCATCGGCGCGATTTCATTTATCCCGGCCTGTGCCCGTGGACGGCGGAGGTGGATAACTTGCTTTCGCTGGCGGCGGGTACGGAACTGCTGGGGCAGCTGCAGACGATGGTGAGCGGCGTGGTGGATTTGGAATTGGCGGCGGGCACAGCCGGGTTCTCGGCGGTGATTGCGGTACGCGGTTGCTCGAAGACTGAAGTGCGGCGATTGATTCACCTCACGCTGAGTCTCGACAAACGATTGAAGATGGCGACGGTGGTAGACGACGACGTGAACATCCGCGAGGCGCGCGAAGTGGCGTGGGCGATGGCGACACGCTTCCGGCCCGACCGCGACACGGTGATCATCGAAGGGATGGAAGGCTACGTGATCGATCCCTCGTCGGCGCAGAGTGGGGTGGGGGCGAAGATTGGTTTCGACGCCACGCGAGGCGCCGGGCCGGAGTTCGACAAAATTGCGGTTCCGGCGGAGGCGATGACGAAGGCGAAAGCGATTGCCGGAAAGTTGATGGAGGGTAGATGAGAATCGTTGTGGGCATATCGGGCGCCAGCGGCAGTGTGTACGGCATCCGAACTTTGGAAGTGCTGAATCAGATTGGGGTGGAGACTCATTTGGTGATGTCCAATTCGGCGAAGCTGACGCTGGATTTGGAAACCGATTACGGGTTGAAGAATCTGTTGGCGTTGGCGACGGTGGTGCACAAGATCGACGACATCGGCGCGAGCATTTCCAGCGGCTCGTTCAAGCATGATGGAATGATCATTGCGCCATGCTCGATCAAAACGTTGTCGGCGCTGGCGAGTTCGTTCAACGTGAATCTCCTCGTGCGCGCCGCCGACGTGACTCTGAAGGAGCGCCGGAAGTTGGTGCTGGTGGTGCGCGAGACGCCTCTGCATTTGGGGCACCTGCGGCTGATGACTCAAGTGACCGAGTCGGGCGCGATTCTCGTGCCGCCGATGCCCGCCTTTTACCACCGGCCCAAAACGCTGGACGACATTATCAATCAAACGGTCAACAAAGCGTTGGATCAGTTGGGAGTGAATGTGACTCTATTCAACCGTTGGCAGGGCACGGCGCACGCGCGCGAAGAACACGAGCGAGCGAATGATGGCGGAAACCTTGGCAGAGGTTGAAGGCGTGGTGTGCTCGGGGCTGGGTGAAGGCGCACAGTTCACTCAGTTGGATTGGGCGGTGAACGAGTTCCGGCGCAAGTTGGGATTCGCGCCGCACCCCGGCACCTTTAATTTGCAGATGCAGGGCGACTCGTGGGCCGGGTTGCGCGAACGGTTGATGCGCGATGCCGGAGTCGGCATCACGCCGGTTGACGGGTTCTGCGCGGCCAGATGTTTTCGGGTGACGATCAACGAGTCGGTGGAAGGCGCGGTGGTCTTTCCGGAAGTGGCCGGGTATCCGCCCGATAAGTTCGAAGTGATCGCGCCGATCCCGGTTCGGCAAACACTCGGCGTAAACGATGGCGACCGGGTGACGGTGCGAGTGCTGATCGAATAGTCAGTGGAGCAACACGATGAAAGAGATCAAAGAACCAAACAAGATCGCTGGGATCATTTTCGATGTGGATGGCTGTGTGGCGCGGGGCAACCGGGTGCTGCCCGGCGTGCCAGAGATGCTGGCAAAGATTCGAGCGCACGGCATTCGCTACGCTTTTCTCACCAATGCCAACGCGCGCACGCGCGCCGAAGTGACGGCTGACCTCAACGCGATGGGCATTCCGGCCACGGTGGACGACGTGCTCACCTCGGCGACGATTGTGGCCGAAACGGCGTGCGCGCTGTATCCGGGCAAGAAGATTCTGGCGGCGGGCAGTGAAGCCTTGTCGAAAGCGTTCCGTGATCGCGGCGTCACGCCGCTCGATTGGGATCATTCTGCCGAAGCCGAGGTGGTGGTGATGGGCAAAGACCCCGACTTCACTCAGCGCAAGCTCGATCTCATCTGCCAAGCCATTTGGAACGGCGCCGAGTTCATGGCCACAAACTACGACGCCAAAGTGCCGGTGGAGAAAGGATTTCTTCCGGGCACCGGCGCGACAGTGAAAGCGGTGGCTTACGCTACCGGCAAAGAGCCGCTCGTCACCGGCAAGCCCTCGAAGTGGGCGGGCGAAATGGCAATGAGGGTTTTAGGCATCGCGCCCGAGCGGGGCATTGTGGTGGGCGATCAGTTGGAGCAGGATATTCGGATGGGCAGGGAGGCGGGGCTGTTCAGTGTGCTCGTGCTGAGCGGAGCCACGACGGAGGAAGCCGCCTCTGCCGCGCCGCCGCATCTCAAACCCGATCTGATCCTGCCCGACGTGACTCATCTCGTCGAATGGCTCGACCGCGCCATTGCTGTGGAGCGCATGGATCGCGAGTCGCCGTATGTGCTGTGGTTCGAGAAGTACACGCCCGACGCGGTGTCGCGCATCGGCGGCAAGAACGCCAGCTTGGGCGAGATGATTCGCGCCAGCATCCCGGTGCCGCCCGGCTTCGCCGTGACCACCGATTGCTACAAAACCCTGCTCAACAACAATGGGTTGAAAGAGAAGATCGATTCGCTGTTGGCGCGAGTGAACACGCAAAACGTGCACGAGATGGAAGAGATCAGCGTCGAGCTGCGCTCGCGGATCGAGAATACACGCATGCCTGCCGAGATCGAAAGCACGATCCGCCTCGCCTATTCCGCCTTGTGCGATCGAGTCGACGTCCCCGCAGTGCCCGTTGCGGTGCGGTCGAGCGCCACCGCCGAGGATCTGCCCGGCGCGAGTTTCGCCGGCCAGCAAGATACCTTCCTATGGATCAGCGGCGCAGATAATGTGGTGAGGCACGTTGCCAAATGTTGGTCGAGTCTGTTCACGGCGCGGGCCATCGCCTATCGTGTTGAGATGGGTTTCCCGCACGACAAGATTTACATGAGCGTCGGTGTGCAGTTGATGGTGCAGCCCAAAGCGGCGGGCGTGGCTTTTACCCTCAACCCAACCAACGGCGACCGATCCAAAGTGTGCATTGATGCCAGTTGGGGATTCGGCGAGGCGGTGGTGGGCGGCGAAGTCACCCCGGACAATTATCTCGTGGACAAAGTGACGTTCGAGATCGTGCGCAAAACGATCTCGCCCAAGCAAATCGAATACGCGCTCGACCCGGAAACGAACACGGTGGTCAAGCGCGATGTGTTGCCTGAGTTGCAGAATGCGGTGTGCCTCGACGACGAGGAGATTAAGGCAGTAGCGCGAATGGCGCGGCAGGCCGAGAAGCATTACGGCCGCCCGCAGGATGTGGAGTGGGCCATCGACGCTAACCTGCCTGCGCCCGACAACGTGGTGTTGTTGCAGAGCCGCCCCGAAACGGTGTGGAGTCGAAAAGCTCCCGCGTCGGGGACGGCCAACCGCCAGACTGGCGTGGCAGGCGTGTTGGCTACCCTGCTCACCCCGGTGCGGATCAAACAACCCGGCGCTGACTCAGGATCGACTCAACCCCAGTGACTCTGCTTCGCCTGACCGGATACGGGAGGACGCCTATGATTTGACTTGCCAGCCTCAATTGATTGAGTTCGATGACTGCGCCCGAATCCACCGCCCCTATACTCTGCGCGCACGCGCAACCGAGGAGGACATCATGACATCTGGCAATCACAGCTTCCCCAGCCCCTTCAGCCTCACCACGCCGCCCGGCGCCGAAGGTTGGGAAGACCTCTACCCCTATTATCTTTTGTTCAGCGATGACCGGCGCGACTATGAAGACTCGTCCTTTTGGTTTCAGGACGGCATGCACTGGCGCGAGGTGCTGTACCCCTTCGACAGCATCTTCATGGAATTCGCCCTCAAATCCCTCTCGCAATACAACACCCGCTTCTACCTCATCCCGCCCGCGCTCGGCGTGGATTACCGCGTGATCAACGGCTACGCCTACCTCACGCCGCTGGCCATCACCGACGGGCCGACGATTGAATCCCGCGTGCCTCACTTCCTCGCGCGGGCCGGACACTACTTCCAGAACTGGAACGATCTCTACGCTAAGTGGCAAGTGAAGATCAAGCGCGTCATCGTGGACATGGAGGGACTCGAATTCGCCCCGCTTCCCGAAATGGTGCCTTTGTCGTGGGTCACCGATGGGCGCGGCATTGGCTCCAGCTTCGATCTCATGTCGCGCTACAACAAGTTGATCGAACTGGGGTTGGAAGGCTGGCAATTCCACTTCGAGTTCCTCAATCTGGGTTACGCCGCCTATCTCGACTTCTTCATGTTCTGCAAGCAGAACTTCCCCGATATTCCCGATCAGGCCATCGCCAAAATGGTCGCCGGAATCGAAGTCGATCTCTTCCGCCCCGACGACGAACTGAAGCGGCTCGCTCATGCCGCCGTCGAACTCGGCGTGGCCGGCGAATTGAAGATGAGCGGGGGATCCGCTGAAGCGCTCGACCGGATGCAGAAAGCCAAGAACGGTTTGCAATGGCTGGCCGAGTTGGATCGCTCGAAAGACCCGTGGTTCAACTTCTCCAGCGGCACCGGCTTCTATCATCACGACCCGGTGTGGATCGAAAACCTCGACGTGCCTTTCGGTTTCCTGCGCAACTACATCACTCAAGTGGAGGCCGGAGTAAAACTCTCTCGCCCGCTCCAAGCCATCCGCGACGAGCGCGAACGCGTCGCCAACGAGTACGCTTCCTTCCTCTCCACCGACGAAGACCGCGCCACCTTCCAGGGTAAACTTGGCCTCGCCCGCACCGTCTTCCCCTACGTCGAGAACCACAACTTCTACGTCGAGCACTGGCATCACTCTGTCTTCTGGCGCAAGATGCGCGAACTGGGCAAAGTGTTCGTCGCCGCCAAATTCACCAACGAAGTGGACGACATCTTCTACCTGCGCCGCGACGAAATCCCCGTGGCCCTCTTCGATATGAGCAACGGTTGGGCCGTGGGCGCCGATGCGCGCGGGCCGAAATACTGGCCGCGTGAAATCGCCCGCCGCAAGAAGATCGTGGAGGCCCTGCGCAAGTGGACTCCGCCGCCGGCGCTCGGCAAGCCGCCGGAAATCGTCACCGAACCGTTCACCATCATGCTTTGGGGTATCACCAACGAAAGCATCAACACCTGGCTAGGCGGCCTCGGCGCCAGCACCGATCTCAAAGGCTTCGCCGGATCGCCCGGCACCGCCGAAGGCCCGGCTCGCGTGATCACCAGCGCCGCCGAGATCGATCAGGTGAAGGAGGGCGAAATCCTCGTCTGCCCGATCACCGCGCCGTCGTGGGCGCCCATCTTCTCGCGCATCAAAGCCGCCGTCACCGACATCGGCGGCATGATGTCGCACGCCGCCATCGTCTGCCGCGAATACGGCCTGCCCGCCGTGGTGGGCACCGGCTTTGCCACGCAGAAGATTACCACTGGCATGATCGTTCGCGTGGACGGCACCAAAGGCACGGTTGCCGTCGTCTCCAACGGCAAGTAGCTCACGCGGCCTCACGTAGGCGCGTTGCGCGCCCTCACCCTGCCCTCGCGAGGGCAGGGTGAGGGAAAGTTTTTCATGCGTCAACCTCAGCGCGGCGATCACCTCTGCCTGTTTTACCAACGCCTCGTCGAACTCTGGCCGCTCGCCGCCGCCTTCGCGCGCGGCGGCCTCGCCTCGGGCGAGCAATGCTTGTGCGTCACCGAAGAATATGATCCCGACACGCTTCTCTCAGCGTTGCGCGATCATGGCTTGCCCGTTCCCGCTCCGACTCAACTCCTCATCCGCACCGCCGACGAGATCGGGTTGACGGCCAACCCCTTTTCGGTTGGGCAAGCAGTGAGCGCATGGCAGCTCCTCGCCGAGTCGGCCATTGCCGCCGGATACAAAGGCCTGCGGCTCGTCGTGGATATGTCGTGGATTCTCCGCAACCCGTCGAGCCTCGCTCGCCTCGCCGAATACGAAGCGCGCGCCGAGCAATGCTTTTCCGCCGCCTCCATCACTGCGCTGTGCTATTACAATCAACAACGATTCCCGGAAGAGATTCTTTTGGACGCGCTCCGCACTCACCCGGCCGCCGCCGTCGAAGGGCGCATCCGCGAGAATCAGTTTTACATCCCTCCCGATATTTTTCTTCGCCAAGATCGACGCGCGCAATTCTATTGGCATCTGCGGCAACTCGATCCGAGCCGTCGAACGACGCTCGATGGCGCGGAGTCGGCGCCCCCCGCCAAAGCCTCTCCGTGGGAAGCCGCCACCCGGCGGCGACCCATCCCGCTCGTCGCCGCCGATAATCACCCACCCGAAGACCCGGCCAATTGGCGCTGGCAAGTGTATTGTTTGGGCAAACTGCGAGTCCAGCGGCACGATGGCGCGTTCGTCAATTGGAACGCGGCCAAAGGCGCGACGAAAAAAATCAAAACGCTCTTCGCTTATCTTTTGCAGCGCGGCAAGACCGGCGCATCCGCCGAACAGTTAGCCGATCTGCTTTGGCCCGACGAACCCGACCGCCACAAAACGATGGGCCGGCTCTATCACACCATTCACGCTCTGCGGCTCGCCCTCGAACCGGGGCTGACCAGCGGGCGCGACTCGCGCTACCTTTCCATTCGCGAAGGCCAATGCTTTTTGCGCTTGCCCGACGAAACGTGGCTCGATGTTGAGGCCTTCGAGCAGTTCTGCTATCGCGGCGAGCGATTGCTCGAAGCGGGCGACGACGACAATGCGCTGGCCTGTTACCTCGCCGCCGACAAACTTTACACCGGCGATCTGCTGGCCGACATTCCGTTGATTTACGCCGAGCGCACCGACGACGATTGGTGTTGGAGCCGCCGCTATTGGATGCAGGAGATGTATCTTAAACTGCTTGTGGGCCTGGCCGGAATCCATCGGCGGCGCGGCGCAACGGAAGAAGTGTTGGCGTGCGCGCGCCGCGCCCTCGCCCTCGATCCGTGCAACGAGATCGGCCACCGCGAAATGATGCTCAGCCTTCACCTCGCCGGCCGCCCCGATGCCCTCGAACGCCACTATCAAATTTGCCGCGAAGCATTGCGCCGCCACGAAGGCCGCCCCCCCGAATCCGAAACCGTTCGGCTGTATGAATCGCTGGCGCAGCCTGGCGCGCACCGCGCCCATCCCCAAACAACGTAGGGGCGGCCCCTGCGGTCGCCCCATGCAGGGCAGTCGCAAGGACTGCCCCTACGGAGGGGCGCGCAGGTAATCCAAAAAGCCAAAGGTTAACCAAAGGTCGGCCTGCTATCATCCGTGCAGATCGAAAATTTTCTGCACAGGAGATCCCCATCATGCCTGACTCAAACTATGACGCGATTGTGATCGGCGGCGGACACCACGGCACCATCATGGCCTGCTATTTGGCGAAGGCCGGGATGAAAACGGCGGTGTTCGAGAAGCACCCCAACTTCGGCGGCGGCGCCATCAGCGAAGAGGCCCCCGCGCCGGGCTTCCGCCAAAACTCGTGCGCCCACTTCACCCGCTTCTACAGCCACCCATCGTACAAAGAATTCAACCTGCGCGATGAAGGCCTGCGCTACATCTTCCCCGACGAAAACGAAGGGATGATTTACTACGACAACACCAGTTTCATCGGCTACTCGGCCTATCGCGTCGTCGATCCGGAAACTGGGCGGCAGGAATACGCCGACGACAACGTGAAGAAAACCTACGAACAGATTCTTCGCTTCTCGAAACGCGACGCCGAGATGTATCTCGTTTATCTCGACAAATACACCCGCTACTGGAAACCGGCCTTTCACCGCCACCGTTTCACTGCCCCCACGCCGTGGGGCACGCCCGACCCGCTCGAAGAACTCGTCACCAATCCCGACAGCGGCCTCGAGCCTGTGCATCAATTCATGACCGTGCAGCAGCTGGCCTACGATTTCTTCGAGAGCGCGGAACTGCGCACGCTGTTCATGCGCGCCGTGCCCACCTCCGGCGGCTGTTTCGCCGACGACGTGCTCGGCCTGCAAGGGTTGGTGCACTGCATCGCCCTCGTGCTCTCGTTCGAACCGGCCTCCATCGCCGTCGGCGGCACGCAGGCCATCACCGATGCGCTCGTCTCGGCGGGCAAAAAGATGGGCACGCATTACTTCCCCGGGCAAGAAGTGGATCGAGTGATGGTGGAAGGCGGCGAAGCCAAAGGCGTGATATTGGGCGACGGCTCGCCCGTGAAGGCGCGGTTGGTCGTCAGCGATCTCGGCGTGCCGCAAACCGTGTTCCGCATGTTGCGCGATCACAAGTTCGACGACAAGACTGCCCACCGCGTGCGCAACATCCATTACGACCGCGCGCAGATTCTGTGGGGCAACGTGGCGATGCACGAACTGCCCAAATACACTGCCGAAGCCGACAACCCCGGCGTGGGCAACCAGCCGCGACTCTACTGGGGACCGAAAGACCCCGACTACTACGCCTCGAAGTATCAGCACGAAATCTTCATGCTCGGCTTTCCGCAGCAGCTCTTCGTGCTCACCGCGCCTGACAGCATTTGGGATCGCACGCGCGCGCCGGGCGACAAGCACACCGTGCTCATCGAAGACTTCAGCGCCCCCAGCCGATTCTTCTCGGCCCGCGAATGGACTCGCATCCGCGACGACTTTGTGGATCAGGCTCTGCAACAATGGCAGAAGCTCGCCCCGAACATGACTCGCGACAATGTGATCGCCACGCGCATTTACACGCCGTACGATGTTGAGGTGAGCCATCCCGATATGTTGCAGGGCGGTTGGGCCGAGGGCAGTATGTTCGCCTCGCAGCTCACTCGCTTCCGCCCCACGCCCGAATTTTCGGGCTACCGCACGCCGGTGAAGAATATGTACATCTGCTCATCGAATCTGCATTCGGCGGGCGGCATCGGGCGCGGCAGTTCGTATAACTGCTACAAGACTCTGGCTAAAGACCTCGGCCTGCGCGCCCCCGAAGGCCCGGCGTAAATGCATGGGGGCGATTGGCCAATCGCCCCCACAAAAATTTCATCATGCGAATCATCGTTTGCATCAAACAGGTTTTCGATCCGCTCACGCCGGTCAACGCCCTCACCATCGATTCGGATCGCAAAAAGATTCTCGGCTCGGCCTACACCCCGCCGGTGATCAACGGCTACGACGAGCAAGCGCTCGAAGCCGCATTGCGAATCAAAGAGAACTGGCCGGGCGGCGAGTGCGAGATCGTCGCCCTCTCGCTCGGCGAGCGTTTCAAATTGGATGTGATGAAAAAGGCGCTGGCGGTGGGGGCCGATGAACTGGTGTTGGTGGATGACGCCGCCTTCGACACAGCGGATTCCGTTTTCATCGCCCGCGCGTTGGCGGCGGCCATCCACCGTTTGGGCGGCGCGGATTTGGTGTTGTGCGGGCGGCAGGCCTCCGATTGGGATAACGCGCAAGCGCCGCTCCTCCTCGGCGAGATGTTGGGCTGGCCGTGCCTCACGCTGGCGCGGCGCGTGGAGGTGCGCAATGGGCGGGTGGAAGTGGAGCGCGTGTTGAGCGACGGCTCGCAAGTGATGGAGAGCAACCTCCCGGCAGTGGTGACGGTGACCAGCGAACTCGGCGAGTTGCGCTTCCCTCCGGCGCGGGCGCGATTGCAGGTGGCGCGGCGGCGTCCCAAAGAAATGACATTGAAAGAATTGAATGTTGAGATCGGCTCACCCGCCGCAGAAGTGATCGACGTATCGCTGTTGAAAGTGGAGCGCGAGTGCCAATACATCGGCGGAGCGAACGGCGCGGAGGCCGGCCGCCGTTTGGCCGAGACGCTTATCGACGCGGGATTAATCAGCCCGAACGGAGGGTGACGATGGCTGGCATTCTGATTTTTGCCGAGACCGACGCGGGGGCGATCCTTCCGAACTTTTGGGAGCAAGTGGCGGCGGCGCGGACGCTCGCGCCGCAATTGGGCAGTGTGAGTGTGGCCGCGCTCGGTTGGCAGATCAAAACCGACGAGGCTCTGAGGAGCGGGGCGGAGGCGGTGTATGTTTTGGAGGATGAGCGTTTGACCGAGCCGTGGCCCGACGCGCATTTGAGCGCCCTCGAGTCGTTGTGCCACGAACTGCATCCGGCGATGATCGTCATGCCGCGCACGACTCTCGGAATGGAAGTAGCCGCGCGATTGGCCTTTCGACTCGGCGGGGCGCTGGCGCAAGATGCGATGACTTTGCAATTGGCCGACGACGCGCTCACCATCACCCGGCCTGTTGCGGGCGGGGCGGCCTCGGCCACCGTGCGCCTCAACCGCGCGCCGTGGATTGTCGTGCCGCGTTCCGGGGCGTTCACGCCTGCCGAGCCGGGCGCCGAAGCCAGCGCCAAAGTAGTGTCGGTGCAACCTTCGATCTCGGATGCGGCGTTGAAGACTCGATGCGTGTCGCGCGCGCGGCAGGAAGGTGAAACGATCAGCCTCGAACGGGCGCGGGTGATCATCTCCGGCGGGCGCGGCCTCGACGGCCCGGAGCCGTTCCAACTTCTGCATCGGATCGCCGACGCCATCGGCGGGGCGGTGGGGGCTTCGCGCCCGCCCTGCGATTCAGGTTGGGTGCCCACCTCGTATCAAATCGGATTGACGGGCAAAATGGTGTCGCCCGAAGTGTACATCGCCGTGGGCATCTCCGGCGCAACCCAGCACACCACCGGCTGTTCGTCGGCGCGGACGATTGTGGCGATCAACACCGACAAAGACGCGCCCATCTTTCGCATGGCGACGTACGGCGTGGTGGGCGATTGGAAAGAAGTTCTGCCCGCCTTTCACGCCGCGCTCGCTGATCGCGGCTGACGAGTGCGATCCACGAAAAACACAAAGGGGCACGAAGAATACGGAAAGCCATTCGTGTCTCTTCGTGACCTTCGTGGAGCAAGACTCTGATGAAGTTTTTCATTGACGGCCAATGGACTCCTTCGACTTCGGGGCGGGCGGCGCCGATTCGCAACCCGGCCACCGGCGAAACGATTGACTTCGTTCCGCTGGGGGACGCCGCCGACGCCGACCGCGCCCTGCGCTCGGCGCAAGCCGCCTTCGGCGCGTGGCGCGCGCGCCCCATGGCCGACCGCGCCAAACTTCAGCACGCCGCCGCCGCCGAAATGCGAAAGCGACTCGACGAACTGGCGCACAGCATCACCCTCGAAGTGGGCCGCCCGCTGGCCGGAGCGCGCAGTGAGATCGAACGCTCCGCCGATCTGCTCGACTACTTTGCCGAAGAAGGTCTCCGGCTCACCGGCGACATTCCACTGCTCAACTTGCCCGACGAGCGGGTGATGGTGATCAAAGAGCCGGTGGGCGTCGTGGTTGCCATCACCCCGTTCAACTATCCAATCACACTGCTCACTTTCAAGATCGGCGCGGCGCTCATCGCCGGATGCGCCGTGGTTGCCAAACCCGCCGAGGACACGCCGCTGACGACACTGACGCTGGCCGAACTCTTTCACGGAGTCGGCTTCCCACCGGGCGTGTTCAACGTGGTCACGGGCGCGGGCGGAGAGATCGGTCGGGCGTTAGTCGAGCATCCCATCCCGCGCAAAGTCTCATTCACCGGCAGCGCCGAGGGCGGCAAACGAATCGCCGCGCTCGCCGCGCAAACAAACAAACGAGTGACGCTCGAACTCGGCGGGCAGTGCCCGGCCATCGTGAGCGATGACGCCGATCTCGATGTTGCCGTGCCCGCGCTCGTCAAACAGTCTTTCGACAATGCCGGGCAGTTTTGCTATCGCATCAATCGGCTGTATGTTCAGCGCGGCGTGTTCGATGCGTTTGGCGAACGGTTCGCCGCTGGCGCGCGCGCGCTGAAAGTGGGCAACGGGTTGACGGCGGGTTGCCAAATGGGGCCGCTGGTGAACGACGGCGGACTGCAAAAATCGGAAGCGCATGTACGCGATGCATTGGCGAAGGGAGCGCAGTTGATCGTGGGGGGCCGCCGACTCACGGGTGGCGAGTTCGATGCGGGCCGATTCTTTCCGCCCACCGTGCTGACGCACACCGATCACTCGATGTTGATCATGTCTGAAGAGACGTTCGGGCCGGTGGTGGGCATCATGCCAGTGGACACGTTGGAGGAGGCGGTGTCGCACGCGAACAACAGCCGCTACGGGCTGGCCGCGTATGTCTTCACCGGGAACATGGGGACAGCACTGCGCATCGCCGAGCAGTGCGAGGCCGGGTCGGTGTGGGTCAACGGAATCCATCGCTCATACAATCAGGTTCCGTTCGGCGGATTCAAGGAGAGCGGGCTGGGGCGGGAAAAGTCGCGTTATGGGCTGGAAGAGTATTTGGAATTGAAAACGATCTATCTGACGCTGTGAGGAGTGGCAATGGCGCAACTCAAAGACAAAGTGGCAATCGTCACCGGCGCGGCGCGCGGGTTGGGCCGCGCCTTTTGCGTGGGGTTGGCGGAGGCGGGCGCGTTCGTCGCCGCCGCCGATATTGATCTGGCGGGCGCGCAGGAAACCGCCGAACAGATCAACGCGGGCGGCGGAGACGCTATTGCGGTGACGGTGGATGTTTCCGATGAAGTATCCACTCAGCAAATGGCGGCGACCACCGCCGAGCGTTGGCGGCGGATCGATATTTTGATCAACAATGCGGCGGTGTACGCTGGATTGGAACGAAAACTGTTCGATGCGATTGCGGTGGCCGAATGGGATCGGGTGATGGCGGTAAATGTGAAAGGGCCGTGGTTGTGCGCCCGCGCCGTCTTCCCGATGATGAAGGCGCAGAAGTCGGGCAAGATCATCAATGTGGCTTCGGCCACGTTTTACAGCGGCTCGGCGCAGTGGTCGCATTACGTCACCTCAAAAGGCGGCGTCATCGGACTCACCCGCGCGCTGGCGAAAGAACTCGGCGATCACGGCGTGAACGTCAACGCCATCGCGCCCGGCTTCACCCTCACCGAAGCCAGCCAATCGCTCATTGCCAACGCCGAAAAGTATGGCGTGGATCGCGGCGCGATCAAACGCGCCGAACAGCCGGATGATGTGGTGGGGCTGGCCGTCTTCCTGGCCTCGCCCGCCAGCGACTTCATCACCGGGCAGACGATCATTGTTGACGGCGGGCGGCAATTGAATTAGTATCCCCACCACTCACGATGACAATTGCATACAAGTTTTGCCCACACTGCGGCGCGGCGCTGATCGTCGGCCCCGTTTCCGGCCATGTGCGCGAGCACTGCCCGGCCTGCGGGTTCATCGCCTTTCACAATCCCGCGCCGGTCGGCCTCGCGGTGATCATGCACGAAGGCAAAGTGGCGCTCGTGCGCCGCGCTCTGCCGCCGCTCAAAGGCTATTGGGCGCCGCCCGGCGGGCATATCGAACTGGGCGAGTCGGCGCCCGAAGCCACAGTCCGTGAAGCCAAAGAAGAATGCGGATTGGACATCGCGCTCGACAGATTGATCGGCGTATATTCGCAAGCGGATGTGCGAACGATCATCATCGCCTATCTCGCCCATTCGATTGGCGGCGCGCCGACGGCTGGCGACGATGCGGTGGAGGTTGGATTGTTCGATGAGTGGCCGCCACAGCCGCCGCCCGATCCCGCATGGGCGACCGCCACCGATCACTGGTTTTACGGCGTGCTGCGTGAGTTGGGCGCAGCCGTAGGATAATGCCGATTGATCAGCACCGCTGCTTATTCTACGAGCGCGCGGACGATCTTTGGACTCTGTGTTGCCCTCTCATTCAGGACAACGCGCGCTTCGGCTTCCAGTGGCTCTACGTTGCCGACGATCACGAGCCGCGCGATGTTCAACTTGGTTCGTGCCGGGCGAGGAAACGGAAACGAGTCGCGCCGCTCCCCATGCCCCCTCGCCGACCAACGTCAGACCCAAACCGCCGATCTATAACTTCGAAGCGCCCGCGCCATTGGTCGCCGCCCACGCCGGCCAACAACGATGGAAGATACACTGTCTTGGCGAGCTGCGCGTGTTTCGGCAGGATGGCACGCCGGTGCAGTGGAATCGGATTCAGGGGGCGACCCTCAAAACCAAAACCCTCTTCGCCTATTTGTTGCATCGCGGGCAGAAAGGCGCGGCGGTTGAAGAGATCGCCGATCTGCTCTGGCCGGAGGCCAGCTCTACCGAGCCAAGCCTCAACCGGCTTTATCACACCGTTCACTGTTTGCGAATGGCTCTCAGCCCGGAACTCACCTCTCACCTCATTCACGAAGAATTAGGGCATACTATGACGACTCACTCCCGATATCCTCTCCTTTTCTCGCCGCTCAGCACCAATAACTTGATTCTGCTCAACCGCCTCGTCGTGCCGGCGATGGTCACGCGCCTGCCGGGCGAAGATGGTTTTGTCAATCAAGACACGATTGATCGGTACGTGCGTTTCTCGAAGGGGGAGGTCGGCCTGATCATCGTCGAGGCCACCGCTATTCACACCGCCAAGAGCGGCCAACTGCTCCGCCTCGGCGCGGACGAATTCATTCCCGGCCACCGTGATCTCGTCAAGCAAGTTCACGACGCCGGGCCCTCCAAAGTCGCTCTGCAAATCATCCACTTCCTCAAAATTGCCCGAAGCGGCTGGCGGCAGACGGTGGAGATGCTGTCGAAGGATGAAATCAAGGCCATCGTTCGAGGCTACGGGGAGGCGGCGGCCCGGACCCGCGAAGCCGGCTACGATGCGGTGGAGTTGCACATGGCCCACTCGTACACCATGTCCTCGTTCATGTCGGCTCGCAACAAACGCAGTGATGAATACGGCGGGCGCAGCCTCGAAACACGCATGAGGCTGATGAGCGAAGTGATGGTTGAAGCCCGCCGCATGTGCGGCCCCGACTATCCCATCGGTGTGCGCTTCGACGGCGAGGAGTGCATCAAGGACGGCTACAGCATCGGCGACTCGAAGTATTTTGCCTTGCGCATGGCGCAGTTGAGCATGGATTACATCAGCATTTCGGCGGGCGGCAAGTTCGAGGATGCAGTCAAACGCGAAGGACACCCGCTCGATCCGTACACCGGCTACTCCGGCGACCGCACCATGCCGCCGCTCACTTACCCGCTCAACGTCAATGTCTATCTGGCCGATGCCATCAAAGCCTTCATCAACGCGCACGGCTTCAACACGCCGGTGATCACTGCCGGGCGCATTACCAACGCCGGGCAAGCCGAGGAATTACTGAAGGGCGGCAAGGCTGATTTGATCGGCATGGCGCGCGCTATCCTCGCCGACGCCGACTTGCCCAAGAAGTCGCGGGAGGGGCGCGAAGATCAGATCGTCTATTGCATTTACGGCAACATCTGCAAGCAACTGGAGGAGAACTACAAGAAAGTTCGGTGCGGCAGCTTGTGGCCCAAAGAATATCTGCACGCGCCCGAATCCGCCGACGCGGCGCCGCCCCATTGGCCGAACGGCGGCAAACTGCAATTGGAACTGCGCGAGAACGGGCGGCTGCGTGTGGATTGGGAAGCGGCGGCGGACAACGAGGGCATGTATGGCTACGAAGTCTTTCGCTCGGTCAACGACGGGCCGTATGCTCACCTCACATCATCGCGCTCAACGGCGCATGTGGATGAGCAAGCGCTGGCCGGCAACAAATATTCATACTTCGTCCGCCCCTACGATCTGGCTGGCAATCGCGGCCCGCAATCCAACGTCGCCGAAGTCGTTGTTAATCCCGACTTCGGCCTGCCGGACGGCGTCAGCATCGCCCTCGACGGAAAGGTGATCGCCAACTCATGACCGACACCCTGCAAGGCCGCACTGCACTTGTGACTGGGGCAAGCAAGGGCGCGGGCAAAGCCATTGCGCTGGCCCTCGCCGAAGCCGGAGCCGATGTCGCCATCTGCGCTCGCAATCAAGTCGAACTCGATTCGGTGGCCGAGCTGATCAGAGCCAAAGGCCGCCGCGCGTTTGCCGTCACTTGTGACGTGACGGACGCCGGGCAGGTGGCCGCATTGCCGGATGCCGTGAGCAATGAGTTGGGCGCGGTGGATATTTTGGTGAACAACGCCGGGGCCGCCGAGAGCCACAAATTCGTCGGCCACCCCGATGAATTGTGGAACCGAATGATCGAGATCAACTTGACCAGCGTGTATCGCGTGTCGAAGGCCTTCGTGCCCGGCATGATCGAACGCAAGTGGGGGCGGGTGATCGTTATCGCCTCGATCTCCAGCAAACACGGCGCGCGTTACGTGACGGCTTACACCGCCGCGAAGCATGGCGTGTTGGGCCTCGTGCGCGCGCTGGCGATGGAACTCGTTTCCTCCAACATCACCGTCAACGCCATCTGCCCCGGCTACTTGGATACGCCGATGACCGACGCCAGCATCGCCAACATTGTCAAACGCACCGGAAAGTCCGAAGAAGAAGCGCGCAAAATCATCGCCTCGACCAACCCGCAGGGCCGCCTCATCACCGTCGAGGAAGTGGCCGCCCTCACCGTCATGCTCGCCGGTGACTCCGCTCGCGGCATCACCGCTCAATCCATCACCATTGATGGAGGACAACTCCAACATTGATGATTGACGATTGTTGATTGTTGATTACAGCGTCAATCAGCAACCAGCAATCAGCAATCAGCAATCAGCAATCTTATGTTCGACTTCGACTACCAAGTTTCCAACTTCGTCGCCACCATCACCCTCAACCGCCCCGATGTCCTCAATGCCCTCACGCTGGACATCTATGCTCAACTGCGCGATCTGTTTGTCGATTTGCGGAAAGACGACAGCGCGCGAGTCGTCGTCATCACCGGCGCAGGGCGCGCGTTTTGCTCCGGCGGCGACGTTCACGAGATCATCGGCGCGTTGATCGACGCCGACATGCGCGCGCACATCGACTTCACCCGCATGACCGGCGCGTTGGTGGCGAACATGCGCCTGCTCGATAAACCGATCATCGCCGCCCTCAACGGCACGACTGCCGGAGCCGGAGCCGTGATCGCGTTGGCGGCCGACTTCCGGATCATGTCCGAGAAGGCCAAGTTCGCTTTCCTCTTCACCCGAGTCGGGTTGACCGGCGCCGATATGGGCGCGGCCTATCTCCTCCCGCGCCTCATTGGCATGAGCCGCGCCACCGAGATTCTCATGCTCGGCGATGATATCGATCCGGCTACTGCTGAGCGAATCGGGTTGGTCAATCGAGTCGTCGCCCCCGAGTCCGTTCTGCCCGCTTCGATGGAACTGGCCGAACGATTGGCGAAGGGGCCCACGCTGGCGCTCTCGATGACCAAACGAATGTTGAACAACGAGTGGAATATGGATTTGCTCTCGGCTCTCGAATCCGAAGCGCAGGCGCAAGCGTTGATGATGATGGGGCAGGATCACCGAATTTTCTACGAGGCGTTCAAGGAAAAAATGAAGCCGGAGTTCAAGGGAAGATGATCCACGAAGAGACACGAATGGACGCCAAGCGTTTCTATTGTCTTCGTGGGATTTCGCGCAACTTCGTGGAATGATTTTTCCGTTGCGTTATGGACTTCTCTCTTTCCGACTCTCAACGCGCAGTGCAAACCCTCGCCCGCGAGTTCGCGCAGGCCGAAGTCGCGCCGCTGTCGCGCGAGATGGATGAGAAGGCCGAAATGCCCCGCTCGCTTCCCAAGCGCATGGGCGAGATCGGTTTGCTCGGCGGGCCATTGCCGAAGGAATACGGCGGCGGGGGTTGGGACTCCGTTTCACTGGCGTTGGCTTACGAGGAATTGGGGCGGGTGGATTCGTCCGTGCGCGGGTTGATGACCGTGCACACCAGCCTCGTGTCGCAGTGCATTCTGGCCTGGGGCGCGGACTCTCAAAAGCAAACCTATCTGCCCAAACTGGCCAGCGGCGAATGGATCGGCTGTTACGCCCTCACCGAGCCCAATGCCGGATCGGACGCGGGGAGCATGGAAAGCGCGGCCACCGAAGATGGCGGCGATTATCTTCTCGACGGCGAAAAAATCTGGATCACCAACGGCGGTGTGGCCGACGTGGCGCTGGTGTTCGCCTCGCGCGATCGGAGTCTCAAACACAAAGGCATCTGCGCCTTCATCGTCCCCACGAACACATCCGGATTCCACCGCGAGCCGATGCCCGGCAAAGAACTCGGCCATCGCGCTTCGAGCCACTCGCACATCACATTGCGGCAGTGCCGCGTGCCTAAGTCGGCGATGTTGGGCGAGCCGGGCGAGGGATTCAAAGTGGCGATGTCGGCTCTCGATCACGGGCGGTTGGGAGTGGCGGCGGGGGCGTTGGGGGTGGCGCAAGCGTGCCTCGATGCCAGCGCATCTTTTGTTCGCCAGCGGCGGCAGTTCGGCCAGCGCATCGGCGATATGCAAATGGCGCAGGCCGCCATCGCCAACATGGCCGCCGATGTGGACGCTTCGCGGATGCTGGTCTATCGCGCGGCGTGGCTCAAAGATCAAGGGCAACGAGCCACTCGCGAAACGTCCATCGCCAAACTGTTTGCTGTGGAAGCCGCCCTGCGCGCCGCCAATGAAGCGGTGCTTCTACACGGCGGGCGCGGCTACTCTACCGAATATCCGGTGGAGCGTTATTACCGCGACATCAAAGGGATGCAAATCTACGAGGGCACGGCGCACATCCAGCGCATTGTGATCGCGCGCGATGTGATCGGGCAGGAGTGACTTGTATGCGAAAGACCTCCGACGTTCCCCTTCACTACAACGCCGTGGACATTTTGGAACGGAATCTTGAGGAACGCGCCGACAAGATCGCCCTCTACAGCCCGGAGCGGGCGATGACCTTCCGCGAAGTGTCGAATGAGGTCAATCAAGTGGGCCGCGCCCTTCTCAAACTTGGCCTGCGCTTCGGCGACATCGTTGGCATCCTTTCGGTCGATTGCCCGGAGTGGGCCGCGTCGTTCTTCGGCATTGTGAAAATTGGCGGCGTGGCGATTGGCATGAACACCATGCTCACCACGCGTGAATGCGATTACATTCTGCGCGACAGTCGCGCCCGCGCGCTCATCGTCCATGAATCGCTTTTGCCTTCCATCGAGCAAGTCCGCGAAGGTCTGCCGTTTCTCGAACACGTTATCGTGATCGGGCGACCAGCGCGCCCCGGCGATCTGCCGTATCGCAATTGGATCGGCGACCGGCCCGTCGAATTGGAAGCCGCCCCGACAACCGCGATGACTACTGCATGTTGAATTATTCCAGCGGCACAACAGGCGAACCGAAAGGAATCTTGCACGCGCAGAAAGACTTGCCGATCAGCGCGCAGTTGTATGCCGCCGATGCGATTGGGATGACGGAGGCCGACCGCACCTTTGCCGTCGCCAAACTCTTCTTCACCTATGGATCAGGCAACAATTTGATCTATCCATGGTATCTCGGCGCGAGCGTTGTAATTTCCCCGCTCCCCTCCCGCGTTGCCACCAAAGGCCGGGTGTATTGTTTGCTGGAGGGCCGCGTGAGTTTATGGCCGGTCTATCGCCATTGGTGAGTGTGCTGTTGGTCGCGCCATTGATGTTTGGGCTGGGCATCTTACTTCAGCGGGGCTTGCTGAATCGCACTCTGAACACCGGGATGCTGCCGCCACTGCTCACTACCTTCGGGCTGTCGGTGATCGTTCAGAACGTTTTGCAGATCGGTTTCTCTGCTGATACTCAAGGATTGGATGCCGGATCGCTCGAAGTGGCCAGCGCGCAAGTTGTGCCGGGTGTGACATTGGGCGTTTTGCCGCTAATCACATTCGCCGTGTGCGTATTGATACTGGCCGGTTTGAATTTGCTCTTCTCCCGCACACCGCTTGGCCGCGCCTTTCGCGCCACTTCGGATGATCCGGCGACGGCGGAGCTCATGGGCATCAACAGCCGACAAATTTACGGATTGGCAATGGGACTCTCGTTGGCGGTTGTGGCAGTGGGCGGCGTATTGCTCGGTGTCCGCACCACCTTTGCGCCTTCCGATGGCCCGGCGCGATTGATCTACGCTTTCGAGACGGTCATCATCGGCGGGCTGGGGAGTCTGTGGGGCACGTTGGCGGGCGGCATCATTCTCGGCGTGTCTCAAAACGTCGGCGCGCAGCTCAACCCGGCGTGGTTCCAACTCGCCGGACATTTGGTGACGCTGGCATTGCTCGCCTTTCGACCCACCGGTTTGTTTGCGCGCACTCGTGACGCATGAAGGGCAATCGGATGCCGAAAAGCGAATCATTGCCCGCCGCTCCCGTGAAGCCGTTTCATCTTTCCTTGCGTGTGTTGGCGGTGTCGGGCATCGCCCTCGTCGCCGCATTGCTGTCACTGCCGTTGTGGGCCTCGGCCAATCTCATGCGCACGCTGGTCGAGTTCATTTGCTTTTTGGCGATGGCGCAAATGTGGGATCTGCTGGCGGGCTACAGCGGCATGGTTTCGTTCGGCCAGCAGACGTGGATTGGATTGGGCGGGTACACGCTGATCGTGTTCGCGGATGATTTGGGCGTGAACATGTTTTTGGCGGTGATCGTGGGGGGCGTCGTCACCGCGCTGGTGGCCGTGCCCACTGCCGCGCTCGCCTTTCGATTGCGCGGCGGATACTTCGCCGTTGGCACGTGGGTGATCGCCGAAGGGTTCCGATTGCTCATTGCCAGTTCCACCGAATGGCTGCAGGGAGGGCTTGGGCGCACGCTCACTGCCGCCGGAAACATGCCGCGCAATGAGCGCGAGATGTTCACGTATTGGTTGGCGGTGGTGATCGGGGTGGGCTCGGTGATGCTAGTGTATTGGCTGATGCGCTCGCGCGTGGGACTCGGCCTCACCGCCATCCGCGATTCGGAAGTGGCGGCCATGAGCGTGGGGGTGAAGATCACGCGCATCAAACTGCTGGTATTCATCATCGCCGCGTTCGGCACCGGAGTCGTCGGCGGGCTTATCTATCTCAACGCTCTGCGGATCACGCCTCAATCTTCGTTCAACATTCAGTGGGCGGCGTATATGGCCTTCATCGTTGTCATTGGCGGGCTGGGCACGATCGAAGGCCCGATCGTCGGCGCAGTGGTGTTTTTCACTCTGCGAGAATTCCTCGCGGACTTTGGGCCGTGGTCGCTCATTCTTCTCGGCGGCATCGCCGTCTTTATGATGCTGGTTGCGCCCGAAGGGCTGTGGGGTTTGGCGCACCGCCGTTGGGGCGCGGAGATTTTTCCCATTCGACGGCGGTTGAAACCGGAGTCGTGAACACGGAGGCAGTGTGCCGGTCCATATCGAAGACATCAAACAAATCGTAACCGAAGCCGGGCAGATCGCTTTGTTTTACTACGGCAAGGTTTCGCGCTCGGTGAAGGCCGATTTGAGCGTGGTTTCCGAAGCCGATGCGGCGGTGGAAAATTATTTGCGGTTGGCGCTCACGTCGCTCGCGCCGATGTACGGCTATATCGGCGAGGAGACCGATGAATCGCGCCCGGCCGCCGAGGGAGAAGATCATGCGTGGGTGGTGGATGCCCTAGACGGCAGCCGGGCCTTTGTCGCTCGCATTCCGGCGTGGGTGCCGGCGGTGTGTTTGATGAAGGGTGATCGGCCGGTTGCTGGAGCGGCCATCAACCCGGTGACGAACGAGCTGTTCTGGGCCGATAAAACCGGCCCGGCCTATTGCAACGACGAGCCGCTTCAGCCAGCCCGCACGACAACGCTCGAGCCAAACACCTTCATCTTCGGCCCCACGAATCATCACAAGACGTTCGCCATTGATTTTCCGGGCCGCGTGTATTGCTTGGGCGCCCCAATCTATCAAATGTGCCTTCTCGCCAAAGGCGCGGCGGCGGGGATGTTCTTCGATGCCGCCGTCAATCTGTGGGACTTGGCCTTGCCGTCGTTGTTGTTCGAGCGAACGGGCATCGTGATGAGGTATGCCTCCGGCAAGCCGGTGGTTCTCGCGGAACTCATGGGGCGAAGCAAAATTCCTGAGCCGCTATATGCGGGCGGGCCGGAGATGGTCGAGATTCTGCGGCAGCGCATCACGCCCAAAAGGGCATGACCCGCCGCAACTGGTTGACGCGAACGCGCAATTCAATTAAGATGCGCGCCATCATCCTGTATGAGCCGAGTCACTTCTGAACTTCCCGATCGATTGCTGGCCGCCCTCCGCGCTGGAACACCAGCCCTTCTGCTGACGGTGAATGACGATGGTTTCGCCAACGCGGCTCACACGTGGGCCGCCGCCCCCGATTCGCGCCGCATCCGGTTCGGCGCCGATCACGGCAGTGTGAGCCTCGCCAACCTTCAGCGCGAGGAGCGAGCGTCACTGCAAATCATGGCGGCAGGCAATCTCGCCTATCTTGTCAAAGGCGCGGCGCGCACACTCAAAGAGCGAATCGCCGCCGCGCCGTTTCGAATCGCGCTCATAGAAATGGCAGTGAGCGAAGTCAAAGACCAGTCGTGGCCGGGCGTCACCGTTGCACCGCTGGCATACGAATGGCCGGACGACAAACGAGAGGCCATGCTAGCTATGGAGCAGGCCGTCTATACCGAATTGAGGGAGTCTTGATCATATGAGATCGGTTGCTTATCTTGTGCGACACGGCGAAGTTGAGCATCATCGCACCGATGTGAGCATCACTGCGCGCGGCCATGAACAAGCCGTCGCCGCGGGCCGCGCTATTGCCGAACGTGTGTCGGCAGGCGACACCGTGCAAGTCTATCGATCCACGCTGGCGCGCAATGTCGAAACTGCCGACTCGTTGGTGAAGGGCTTGAGCGAGTCGTTGGCGGCAAAGGGCGGAGTCACCCTTCACGCTCCGCAAGTCGAAGAGTTCCTGCACAACGTCCGTTTCGCCCTGCCCGATCAGCCGCCGCAAGAACCTTCACTGCTCTATGCTTTGATCAGCGATCCGGCCTATCGACTCAAACTGCAACCCGGGCAGATCGATTACTACAACGGCTTCTATGCCAGCAAAGACCCGATGGGTTATTGGATGACTCGCGACCCCAACGGGTGGGCCGACACCACCGCCGAGGTGTGGGGCCGCTTTCGTGGATTGCTCGCGCGCGTGTTGAACGGCGACGGATTCCAATCGAATGGCAATCCCGCCGCGCGTGCTCATTGGATCGGCGTTACCCATTCCGGCGCGATGCGCGTGATCATCCGCGAAGCCTTCGGCTCCGATCCCGGCGAGCCCGACTTCTGCGGAATCATCACTGTTGAACCGTCCGCCGACCCATTGCGACCGACACTGATCTACCGAGGCCAGAGCGTGCCTCTCAGCCTTGCCGATAGCGCGTAACGATTCGCTGATCGCGCAGAACCGCCGTCAGCCTTTCGCCGTCCGCTATCCGCCGCCAGCCCATGCCCTACTTCGACGCCGCCACCGAAACACTCCCCCGCGATCAACTCGCCTCACTGCAATCGCAAAAACTTCGAGCGATGCTCGAAGCACTGTGGGAGCGCAACGCCTTTTACACGGCGAAGATGAAAGCCGCCGGAGTGAGGCCCGACGACATTCGCTCGGTGGCTGACATCTCTCGATTGCCAGTCACCACGAAATACGAACTCGTCACCGATCAACTTGCCAACCTGCCGTACGGCACCAACCTCACCTATCCGGCGAGTCGGTATATCCGCTTTCACCAAACATCCGGCACGACGGGCTCGCCCCTGCGCGTGTTGGATACCGATGAGAGCTGGGATTGGTGGGGCCGCTGTTGGGGATACGTTCTGTCGGGCGCGGGGCTGTCGGCGGGCGACCGAATCTTCACCGCCTTTTCGTTCGGCCCGTTCATCGGCTTTTGGGCGTCGGTGGAGGGCGCGCGCCAGATCGGGGCGATGATGATTCCCGGCGGCGGGCGCGATTCGATTCAGCGATTGGAACTCATGCGCGACACCGGCTCGACCGCGCTGTGTTGCACACCAACGTATGCCCTGCGGTTGGCCGAAGTGGCCCGCGAAAGCAATTTCGATATGAGCGTCCTCACCGTCAAATCGACGGTGCACGCCGGGGAGCCGGGCGCGAATGTGCCTTCGACGAAGCGCCGTATCCAAGAGGCATGGAGCGCCAAATGCTACGATCACGCCGGGGCGTCGGAAGTCGGCGCGCACTCGTTCGAGTGCGAGGCGCAACCGGGCGGCACGCACGCCATCGAAAGCGAGTACATCGTGGAAGTGCTCGATCCGAAAACCGGCCAGCCCGTGCCGGCGGGCGAGCGCGGCGAACTGGTGATCACCAATCTGGGTCGCTGGGGCTATCCGGTCATTCGTTATCGCACCGGCGATGTGGTGCAGTTGAACACCGAGAAGTGCGCGTGTGGCCGCACGTTCGCGCGGTTCGAGGGCGGCATTGTTGGCCGCGCCGACGATATGGTGACGGTGCGCGGGGTCAACGTCTTCCCGGCGGCAGTCGAAAACATCGTGCGCCGATTCCAAGAGGTGGACGAGTTTCGGGTGACGGTGCGCACGGTGAAGCACATGGATGAAATGGATGTGGAAGTGGAATTGGCCGACGGCGCCGACTCGGGGGTGGTGGGGCAAATCGCGCAGGCGCTCGATTCGGCGCTGTCGTTCCGTCCCATTGTCCGCGTTGCCGCGCGCGGCGGACTGCCCCGTTTCGAGATGAAAGCCAAACGATTTTTCGTTGAGCGTTCGTAGGGGAAATTGGCGAACTGCCCCAACCCACACATCCGCCCTCCCGAAGGCTTCGCTTCGGGAGGGCTTTTTGTTGCCCGCGCATGGGGCGGGGGCAAGCCCGGCCCCTACGGAGCCGGTTCCCAATGGGAGAATTTTGGGAGATGCGCCCGCTACAATCTCCCCATATACCGGGACCCCATACGGAGGGAGCATCATGTCTGCTAAGGAAGCATCTCAGATCACCGAAACTATCCTGCGCCAAATCGAATCCGAAAAAATCCGAACCATCAAAGTTGAGTTCCCCGATTTCTTCGGGGTGGCTCGCGCCAAAGCCGTGCCCGCCCGCCACTTTCCGAAAGTGATCGAGCACGGCGTGCAATTTGCCTTCCCCACTTTCGCCCTTGATCTGGCTGGCAACCCGGCGGCGGGCACCGGCACCGCCGAAGAAACCGGCTACGCCGACATGACCGCCATCCCCGATCTGGCCACGTTCACCCGCTTGCCGTGGGAGCCGAACACGGCGGCGGTCATCGCCGACCTTTATTACAAAGACGAGCCCATTGCCCTCGCCCCGCGCAACATCCTCAAACGGATCATCGCCGAATACGAACAACGGAATCTGGTCCCGGTAGTGGGCAGTGAACTGGAATTTTATTTGATCAAGCGTGACGGCGACTCGTGGCGCACCTACGCCGACAAGCCGAGCATGGTGTACACGTGGAACACGACCATTGATCCCGATGGCATCACCCGCAAGATCATGGACGCCGTCGAGGACATGGGGCATCGCGCGGTGGCGGTGGCCCACGAATTCTTTCCCGGCCAATACGAGATCAATCTCGATCACGGCGAAGCGCTCGATATGGCCGACCGCACGTTCTTCTACAAACAAGCGGTCAAAGAGATTGCCTTTCAGAATGGATTGATGGCAACCTTTATGGCCAAGCCGCGCTCCGATCTCGGCGGGAGCGGCTACCACTTGCACCTCAGCCTCGCCGACCGGAAGACTCACGCCAACCTGTTTTTCGACGAGAAGTCCGCCGACGGACTTTCGGAATTGGCACGTCACTTCATCGGCGGGCAAATTGCGCATGCGCGCGGACTCACGGCGGTGTTCGCGCCCACCGTCAACTCGTACAAGCGATATGTGCCCGGCGCGTTCGCTCCCTTCTACATTTTGTGGGGATACGACAACCGCACGTGTTACGTCCGCATCCCACCGGAACGAAAGGGCGGGGCGCGAGTCGAAAACCGCACACCCGATGGCGTCGCCAATCCATATCTCGTTTTTGCCGCCGCGCTGGCCGCCGGGTTGGATGGCCTCGATCGCAAACTCGATCCCGGCGCGGCGTTCGATGGCGACGCTTACGCGCTGGCCGACCCGGCCAAGACGCCGGTGGTGCCGCAGTATTTGCACGAAGCGATCACCGCGTTGGAAGAAGATGAGATTCTATCGAAGATGATGGGGCCAGAATTTGTCAAAGCATTTGCCGCCGTCAAGCGGTTGGAGTCACAGCGTTTTCGGGCGCACGTCACCGATTGGGAGTTCAACGAGTACGCGTTTCATTTGTAGGGCGACTTTCGCAGTTGCCCACACCGGGTAGGGGCAACCCTCGCGGTTGCCCATAGCAGGCAGGGGCAAGCCCTGCCCCCACGTTGGATCCATTGCTCACGAGGAGGAGACAATGACAACCGAAACCCACAATCAACTCAAGAAGAACGTGCTCAGCACGTGGGACGTCATCTCGCAGGCCCTGGCCTTTCTCGGCCCGGTGATGAGTATGTCGTTCCTCACCGCCTACATCGCTATGGCCGCCGGTTCCGCCGTGCCGCTGGCGGTGCTGTTGGGCGGCCTCACCATGGTCGCGCTCGGCTACGTGGTCGCTCAGTTCGCCATGCGCGTGCACGCGGCAGGCGCGATCTACAACTATGCCGCCAAAGCCTTCGGGCCGGAGACCGGCTTCATGGGCGGCTGGGTCTATTTGTTTGCCGTGCTGTGTCTCACCATCGCCATCATCGCCGGTGTGGCCGGTTGGACGACAGAGATTCTGGCCATGCTCGGCGTTCAACTGCCCGGCGCGTACATGTGGATCGTGGTCGCCGTCATCGAGTGCGTGGCGCTGTATTTGCTCTCCTATTTCGATGTGCGTATCTCGACGAAGACTCAATTGTGGCTGGTGTTTGGCTCCGTTGCCATCGTTGTGCTTTTGGCCGCCTATGTGCTTATCATTGGCGGGGCGTCGGGGTACAGCCTCACGCCGTTTTCGTTCTCGGCGGCAGGCGGTATGCAGGGCCTCGCCTTCGGCATGATCTTCGCCATCCTCATGTACACCGGCTTCGAGTCGGCGGCGGTGTTGGCGGAAGAGACGGCTGACCCGAAGCGCTCGATGCCCATTGCCATTGTGGGCACGGTGACGGCGGCGGTGGTGTTGTACATCATCGTCACTTACGCCTATTCCATCGGCTTCGGCTTCACGCCCGAAGGCGTTGCCGCGTGGGCCGATCCCAACGTGCCGGCGTTGTTCAGCATGGCCGGAATGTATGTGGGCGATTGGCTGGTAGTGGTAGTGTTCCTTGCCGCCATTGTGGACGGCTTCGCTGTTGCGCTGGGCTGCCTCACCACCTCGGCTCGCGTGGCCTTTGCCATTGCCCGCGATGGCGCACTGCCCGGCTTTCTTGCGCGTACACACCCCACTCACAAAACCCCGCACATGGCAAACGGCGCTGTTCTGGTGCTCGCGCTCATCGTTGCCGTTGGCTTTGCGGCGGCCTTCCCGCCGGCCGAGGGCGCGCCCACCGCGTACACTATCGAGTTCGGCTACCTTGCCGGGATCGGCGCCATCGCCATCGAAGTGATCTACGTGTTCGTGTCCATTGCCGCCATCGTGTGGTTCCGCCGCGAACTCAAACAGGAATACAACATCGTCAAACACCTCGTCATTCCGTTGGTCGCTGTCGTCGGCGCGGGCGCGGCGCTCTACGGCTCGTTGCTGCCTCAGCCCGGCCTGTTGGCGACGATGCCCTACGTGGCGGCGGCGTGGATTGTCATTGGCTTGCTGTACATCGTCTATCTGCGTTCGGCCAAGCCCGGCCTCGTGGCCCAAATTGGCCGCGACCTCAGCGCGATGGAATCCGCCGAGCCGGTGGACGTTCGCTTCCAACATGATACGGGAGCGGCCTCCGACTGAAGGATGAAGGATGAATGATGAAGGCAGAAGGCGGAGGATGCAATTCATCCTTCATCCTTCTGCCTTCATCCTTAAGAGAGGCATCTCATGTGCGGCATTGCAGGCATCATGGTGAAACAAGAAAGCGATCTGGGCGACGCGCTCTTCAAGATGCTGTATGAAATTCGGCATCGGGGCTGCGACGCCACTGGCACGGCCATTTATCTCGGCCAACCGCGCGATTACGTGGCCGCCCGAGTCTCCATGCTCCACCCGGCGGACGATCTGCCGCTTCTCCGCCGCATCGTCACCGAACACGCCGAACTCGGCGCGTGCGACACGTATCGCACCAACTCGCCGTACACCATGGCCCGCCTCACCCTGCAAGCCGATCCGCCCGACCTCGCCCGGCTGTATCGCCACATCAACGCCGAGCCCACCCTCTGCGTACACAGCCTCAGCGCGCAGCTCGACGTGATCAAAGATGTGGGCACTGCCGAAGCGCTGGCCGAGTTTGGCCGCCTGCGCGGACTGCGCGGCCATCACGCTCTCGGCCATACCCGCCTCGCCACCGAAAGCATCGACAACCTCAACTTCGCCCACCCCTTCAGTTCCGATCTGTATCCCGAACTGGCCGTCGTGCACAACGGCCAACTCACCAACTACTTCAAACTGCGCCGACGGCTCGAAGCCAAAGGCATCCGCTGTAAAACGTTCAACGATTCCGAGATCATCGCCCACTACCTTGCCCACAAGATCAAACGGCAGGGCAACACATTCGAGGAAGCCCTGCGCGCCTCGCTCGACGACTTCGACGGCGTGTTCAGTTACCTCGCCGCCACCGAAACGGAGATCGGCGCGGTGCGCGACCGGCTGGGCATCAAGCCCATCCTCTATTATCAAAACGACGACTTGCTCCTCCTCGGCTCCGAGCAAGTGTCGTTCGAGGCGGTGGACCCGGATGTATTCGCCACTGAAATGGGGCCGGGGGAGGTGCGCCTATGGTCGAAGAACTAGATTTGGATCGGATGGCCGAGAAAGACCTCAACGCCCATTTGCAAGTCCGCGCTGGCGGCGGCCACAAGATCATCCTCCGCAACACCCACGCCCGCCACAACATCGCCGTCAACGTCAGCGGCGCGTTGGAGATCGAAGTGCAGGGCAGCGCCGGATTCTATTGCTGTGGATTCATGAGCGGCCCCACCGTCACCGTCACCGGCAACGTGGGCTGGTACGCCGCCGACAACATGCTCGGCGGAAAGCTTACCGTGCTCAACAATGCCGGAAGCAATCTCGCCCCGTCGATGATCGGCGGTACGGTAGTAGTGCGCGGCTCCGCCGGAAGCCGGGTGGGGTACGGACTCAAAGGCGGCGCAGTGATCGTGTGCGGCGATGTGGGAATGCTCACCGGACAGCAAATGCTCGGCGGGCGCATCGTCCTGCTCGGCAAAGTGGGGCCGAACACCGGCGAGTCGATGTACGGCGGCGCGATCTATTATCGGCGCGGCCAACTGGCCGGAACGGGCAGCAACATCCGCGTGCGCGCGCTCGAAACCGGCGAGGCCGAAGAACTGGCTCTGCTCTTCACCGAGAACAACATTCCAGCGGAGCCGGCCGAGTTCGAGTGCCTCGTCCCAAAATCGGGCAAGCAGAAATTTCAGATCTTCAAGCCTCAACTCGTCGAGCATGAAAGGGTGACGCAATGATCCTCTGTGACGCCGCCCTCTGCACCGACTGCGCCAAGTGCATCAAAGCCTGCCCGCAGGATGCGCTGAAGTTTGCGGGCGCGTTGGATGGCGCGACCGCCGCCGCGGGGAGCAACGGAAGCGGCCCCGCCGGATCGCGCCTCACCGGCGGCGGCTGGAGTTCATCCACCGTGCGCGACATTCAAGAGAAAGCGCGGACGGGCAAACATCTCGTGCGCGGATGCGGCACCACTCGCAAACTGCCCACCTTCGATGATCTCGTTCTCCTCTCCGCCGGACTCTCGCGGATGCCCGTTGACACCTACCGGGAAGACGCCGTCACTCGCACCGTGCTCGGCGCGCGATACGCCAAGAAGCCGCTCGTCATCGAAACGCCGATCATGGTTGCGCCGATGTCGTATGGCGCGTTGAGCAAAGAGGCCAAGATCGCGCTGGCGATGGGCAGCGCCAAAGTGGGCACGGCCATGAACAACGGCGAAGGCGGCCTCCTTCCCGAAGAGCGCGCCCATTCGTATCGCCAAGTTGTGCAAGTGTGCCCGAGCCGATTCGGTTTCTCGCTCCGCAATCTCGAAGAGGCCGACGCGATTGAATTGGTCTTCGGCATCGGCGCCAAGCCCGGCCTCTCCGGCCACCTCATGGCCGAGAAGATGACCGCCGAGATCGCCGCCTTTCGCGGCCTGCCGCCCGGAATCGATCTGGCTTCGCACCCGCGCCATGGCGACATCTTCGGCGCGGATGATCTGGTGGTGAAGTTGCAGGAGTTGCGCGAGATCACCAATTACGAAAAACCGATCTTCTTGAAAGTGGGCGCGGGGCGCGTGTACGAGGATGTGAAGATCGCGGCCAAGGTGGGCGTGGACGGCGTGGTGATTGACGGGATGCAGGGCGGCACGGGCGCGGGGCCGAAGATTGCCATTGATCATTTGGGGATGCCGACTCTGGCGGCGCTGGTGCAGGCCACGCGCGCGCTCGAAGATATGGGCGTGAAAGACGAAGTGAGCTTGATGATCTCCGGCGGCATCCGCGACGGCGCGGACATTGCCAAAGCGTTGGCGCTCGGCGCCGACGCGGTGTATGTGGGCACGGGCGCGATGGTGGCCATGGGTTGCACGGTGTGCCTCGAATGCCACAAGGGCGAATGCGAGTTCGGCATTGGCACGCAGAAGCTTGAACTGCGCGAGCGGCTCAATATCAAACTGGCCGCGCACCGCGTCGCCAATTACTTCACAGCCATGACGAACGAGATGGTGATTCTGGCGAAGGCTTGCGGAAAGAGCAACGTGCACAACCTTGAGCGGGAAGACTTGCGCGCCGTGTCGCTCGAAGCCTGCGCCATGACCGGCATCCCCTACATCGGCAGTGATTACACATTCACCGAGCCGTTTGGCTTCTTTGGCTAACAGCGAATAGCGGATGGCGAATAGCAGATAGCGGATGGCGACGAGCAATCTGCGATCTGCAACCTGCGATCTGCAATGAGGTCTTATGTGCGGCATTGGCGGCGTGAAACTTACCCAACCCGGCCCCATCGGCGAGGAGCTGGTGCAGATGATGTCAGCGCTCCGGCATCGCGGCACCGATTCCACCGGCTTCGCGCTCTACGGGCCATGGCGGGATGATCGACTGATCGCGCGTTTGCGCGTGGACAATCGCGAGCGATTGCAGTCGAAACTGAAGGAGATCGAAGCCGAGCTGCAAAATGCAGGCGGCGCGTTCGTGACTCCGCCGACGTGGGACAAAGCCGACAACGCGAAAGATGCTTTCGTGCGGCTTGAGGTGGCGCCGACCACTGACGTTGAGCGCGTGACCACGGCGTGGATCGCGCTCGGCGGAGTCGAAGCGCATTCGTTCGGGCACTCGCTCGAAATCGTGAAAGACGTGGGCGACGCGCAAACGGTGGCGGCGCGACATGGCATCCGCAGTTTCACCGGCACGCATGGACTCGGCCACTGCCGCCTGGCCACCGAAACCGAAGTGGACGTGGCGCACGGCCACCCCTTTTGGGCGCGGCCCTTCCCCGATGTGTCCATCGTCCACAATGGGCAGATCACAAACTACTACAAATCGCGCCGATTGCTGGAACAGGATGGCTACCAGTTTTCAAGCGACAACGACTCCGAACTGATCTCCGTTTTCATCGCCGACCAAATGAAACACGGCAAGTCGTTCGAGGAGGCGCTTCGCTATTCCATCGGCGCGTTGGACGGTGTGTTCACCTATCTGCTTTCTATCCCCGCCGGGATCGGCCTCGCCAAAGATCGATTGGCGATCAAACCGATGATCTCGGCCAAGAACGAACAACTGGTGGTGATGGCGACCGAAGAGCAGGCGATACGGCAAGTTCTGCGCGAGGAGATCGCGACAACGAGCTACGGGCAAAGCGAGGTGGTGATATGGTGACGCTGGATGTCGATGTGCTGTCGCCGCGCGCGCTCAACGAGAAACTGCGCGCGCTCATGGCGCAGGGCGAGGAAGTCGTTGTCGAAAATCCGCGCTCGCGCCACAATCTCGGCGTGGCATTGCCCGGTCCGGGGCATGTCACTTTCAAGGGCAGTGTGGGCTACTACTGCGGCGGACTCAGCAGCGGCGGCACGGCAGTGGTGGAAGGCAACGCCGGATGGGGCATCGGCGAATCGATGGCCAGCGGTTTCATTCGCGTGCGCGGCAGTGTGGGTCAGAGCGTGGGCGCATCACTGCGCGGCGGCACGGTGGTGGTGGAAGGCGACGCCGGGCCGCGCGCCGGAGTGGCGCAGAAAGGCGGCGTAGTCGTCGTCGGCGGGAGCATCGGCTTTCTTTCGGGATTCATGGCTCAGCGCGGAAAACTGATCGCGTTGGGGGACGCCGCCGACGGCGTGGGCGACTCGTTGTACGAAGGCAACATTTTCGTCGGCGGCAACATCCACGGACTCGGCATCGACGCCGTCATCATCAAGCCGACGGCGGAGGAGATCGATGAGATCGAATCAATCATTGCAGAAGTTGGGATGAGATTGGAGATTAGAGATTGGAAGAAGGTCGTGGCCGGGCGCAAACTTTGGTATTTCGATAAACGGGAGGGCCAGACATGGCTGAAAGTATGAAAAAACTTCCGCAGATGGGCCGGAGCAAAGTTTGGACTCCGCACGCCATCGAAGACATTCAGGCAAAAGCCGAACTGGGGCATTACCAGATTCGCGGCTTCTCGACGTTTTTCAATATCCCCACACTCGATCAGTTGACCTTCCTTCCGGCGGCGATGACTCGCTTGCCGCTCGAAGGCTACCGCGAGTTTTGCGAAACCAAAACCGTGCTGGGCGGCGGCAAGCCCGACCTCGTGAGCCAGCCGCTCGAACTCGACATTCCGATCTATATCGCCTCGATGAGTTTCGGCGCGTTGAGCCGCAACGCCAAAGTGTCGCTGGGGTTGGGGGCGACGGCGGTGGGCACGTGCACCTCGACGGGCGAGGGCGGGATGTTGGCCGATGAGCGGCAGGCCTCGAAGAAGTTGATCTATCAGATCACGCCGAGCCGCTATTCGCTCGATCTCGAACACCTGCGCATGGCCGACGCGATTGAGATCGCGGTGGGGCAGGGCGCGAAGCCCGGCACCGGCGGCGTATTGTTGGGCGCAAAGGTGATCGACAAAGTGGTGGAGATGCGCCAACTGCCCAAAGGCATCGATCAGCGCTCGTCGGTGCGCCACCCGGATTTTCTCGGCGCGGACGATATGGCGATCAAAATCGAAGAGATGCGCGACGCCACCGGATACCGCGTGCCGATCTTCATTAAACTCCCGGCCTGTCGCGTGGCCGCCGATGTGAAGATCGCGGCCAAGAGCGGCGTGGATGTGATCGTGATCGACGGCATGGAGGGCGGCACGGGCGCATCGCCGGAGTTTTTGCTCGACCATACCGGCATCCCCACCATGGCCGCCATCCCTGCCGCGCGCCGCGCGCTGGAAGAGATCGGCATGTACGGCAAAGTGTCGCTGGTGGTGTCGGGCGGCCTCAAGAGCGGCGCGGATGTGGCGAAGGCGTTGGCCCTCGGCGCGGACGCGGTGGCCTTCGGCACGGCGGCGCTCATCGCTCTCAACTGCAACGCGCCACTGTACGAGGAAGATTATGCGGCGTTGGGCACGGCGCCGGGATATTGCTATCATTGTCACACGGGGCGTTGCCCGGTGGGGGTGGCGACTCAGGATGAGGAGTTGCAACTGCGGCTCGATCCGGAAAAGGCCAGTGAGCGCATTGCCAGTTTTCTGCGGGCGGTGACGATGGAAGTGACGATGATCGCCAAATCGTGCGGCAAGAGCAACGTGCACAACTTGGAGCCGGAAGATATGCGCGCGCTGACGCTCGAAGCCTCGGCCATGACCGGCGTGCCCTTGGCGGGCGTGGATAAAGTCGTCGCGCCGTGGGGTTGATCCACGAAGGAACACGAAGAGTCACGAAGAAAAGAATTTAACCAGCGCCCTGAGCGAAGCAACGGCGCAGTTTTGTTGCGAAGTCGAAGGGCAAGGAACACGAAGAGTCACGAAGAAAAGAATTAAGCCA